>JAIOPV010000104.1 GCA_021413735.1 Planctomycetota bacterium | reverse complement strand
CGATCTCGAAGAGTTACACGAGCAGTTCCACTTGGCCATCGGTCGCACGCGACGGAAGCCTCATCTGGTGCAAGCCTGCTTCGCCCAAGCAGGTTTGGAGATTGCCAGTCCTTAACATCCTTTGCGCACCGCTCAGTAAGTTCACTCGTCAACCAGACGTTCAGGCTCCGGCCGGAGGGGCGAGTTCGTCCGTTCGGGATCTTGCTGTGTGGATGCGACTGCTCCTCGCAGACGGCAAATTCGATGGCAAGCAAGTGATAGCGGCCGACGCACTCGCCGAGACACACAAGCCGCAAGTCGTGAGCGTACCCGCGAACAAACCAACCGACCGAACCAGTTTCTACGGACTCGGCTGGAACGTCGGTCACGACTCAGCGGGCCGTCTGACGCTCAACCACTCCGGGGCGTTCGACCTCGGTGCCGCGACGTGCATCGTGCTCGTTCCGAGCGAGAAACTCGGCATCGTCGTACTCACAAACAGCGCGCCGATTGGTGTCCCTGAGGCGATCGCGTTCAGCTTCATTGATCTGGCCCGCACTGGCAAAACCGAGCGAGACTGGTTCGCGACCGTGGCACCCAGTTTCGAGGAACTGGCCAGGCCGAACTACGGCACCCGCGTCGATTACAAGAAGGAACCAGCAGGCCGGTTGTTGCCACTGCCGACTGCGAGTTACGCAGGAACCTACCACAACGACTTTGTTGGCAATGTCGTCGTTGGTGAGGAGAACGGGAAGTTTGTGCTGAAACTCGGTCCGAAACTGCGAGCGTTTCCGCTCGCACATTACGACCGCGATACGTTCACTTACCAGCCCGAAGGCGAATCAGCGGCCGGGTTCAGCGGTGTGACCTTTCGCATCGGTCCCGACCGCATCGCGGACACTGTCACAATCGAGAACCTGAACATTCACGGGTCTGGTACGCTCAACCGCGTACTCAAACGGAAGTAGTATCCTCTTCGTCCCCCGAGGATTCGTAAAGTGACCGCAGGTCACCGACGCTCAACAGCCCTGAAGGAGAAGCGACATGCTGCCAGTCCGACGATTCCGGATATCACTTGCATCAATTGTTGCGGCGTTGGTATTCCCAGCGCCGTTCGCCTGCGCTGAAGATGCTTCCGTGCTGCGTGCTGGTGTCGCTGCGGTGGACATCACCCCGAAGGATTTCCCCGTCAACATGCCGGGCGGGTTCGGTCCGAACATGGCTGAAAAAGCTCACGACGCACTTCACGCTCGCGCATTGGTTCTCGACGACGGAAAGACCAAACTCGCAATCGTGATCGTCGATAACCTCGGTGTCGCGCGTGAAGCGATCGACGAAGCCAAGTTACTCGCGTCACGCAAGTGCGATCTGCTCCCGGAACGGATGCTCGTGTCTTCCACGCACACGCACAGTGCGCCGCCCTCGAACGTGATTGACGGCCCAAAGGAGGCGGTTGCGTACCGCAAGATTCTCGTTGCGGGAATCGCAGAGGCAATCATCCGCGCGCACAGCGATCTTCGACCCGCTGCGATCGGCGCCGCAACTCACCCCCTCCCCGACGAGGTCTTCAACCGACGCTGGTTTCTGAAGCCCGACAAGATGCCGTTGAACCCGTTCGGCGGCAAGGATCTCGTGAAGATGAACCCAGGCACCAGCCCTGATGTGTTGCTCCAGGCGGCTGGTTCAACGGACCCGGATGTGAGTGTGCTGTCTGTGCAGGATGCGAAATCCCGCAAGCCGCTCGCGATCTACGCCAACTACTCGCTGCATTATGTCGGCGGCATTCCGAAGGCGATGGCGTCGGCTGATTACTTCGGCGAGTTCGCCCGGCTGATGCCAACACGCATTGGTGCGAAGGCCGATGGTTCGGATGGATTCGTCGCGATGCTGTCGAATGGAACATCGGGTGACATCAACAATATCCCCTTCAACGTTACTCCACCACGACCACCCCGCGAGCCGTTCGAGCAAATTCGGATCGTCGCAGGAAAGACCGCTGACGCGGCGTGGCATGCCCGGAACAAGATCCCTGCCCATAAGTCGGATGTCAGCCTCGGTATGATCCAGCGCGAGATCACGCTTCGTTTACGCAAACCCACTGCCGAGCAACTTGAGCGAGCCAAAGCGATCGTTGGCATCACGGATGAAGCTGAACGAGCCAAGCTGCCACCGCTCGCCGAACCATACGCCCAGCGTGCAATTGCACTCTCCAAGGCTGACGAGACGCTGAGAGTACCGCTGCAAGCGATCCGGATTGGTGACATCGCAATCTGTGCAATCCCCTTCGAGACATTCGTCGAAACGGGACTCGATTTGAAGCGTCGGAGTCCGTTCCCTCGCTCGATCATCGTGGGCATCGCCAACGGATACAACGGCTACCTCCCGACGCCGGAGCAGCACAAACTCGGCGGATACGAAACGTGGCTTGGCACCAATAAGGTGCAGGAAGACACGTCCGTTATCATCACCAACAACCTGCTCGAAATGCTCGCGGAGTTGGCGAAACAGAAATGAAGTTAAGCGTTGCGCAGCAGGTGTTTCTCTGCTTGTTGTCCTTGGTGGGGCGGGCATTCTTGTCTGCCTTGTTCAGCTCGGGCAGGCAAGAACGCCTGCCCCACCAAGACCACTCCATCACTCCACAATTTACCCCGGCGCATTCGACTTTCTTTAAGAGACAGGTCGTAATGCGTCGCTTGCTGCTCCTGTGCCTTCCCCAGTTTCGAAAACTGAAAAGTAGGGAGGGATACTCCCTTCCTCCCCTGGAGCCCTCATGCTCATCGCCTGTGCCGTGATCGGTTCCCAATTCCGACGGGCTTAATTTTGCAACAGCCTCTGAGTCTTAGTGTCGGAACTCACGCCTCCGGCCGTAGTGGACGCCGCCTATTATGAGTCCGACGACGACGAGGAAGAGGATCAGATCGACATCCACCACTGAAAAGGATTCGTCGGTGGCAATCCTCAGCCCGAAGAGGGCTGCTACTGCCACCGTGATGAGGCACGCGACACACAAGCCGAGGATCGAGATTGTCCGGAACATGGCTTGATCTCCTGGAATCTTGGGGCGAAGGAATGAGGCAGCTAAAGTCATGCCGTGGCGACCGCCTCAGACCCCGCAGACAATTCCCAGTGATACCAAACGGCATCGCCCGGCTTCACTCCGGGCGTTTCACCACCTCACCGCGATTTCCGCTTCGCCCCGCGACTGGGCTGCATTTGCCGATCACTTTTCAGTCGGCGCTGTAGAAGTAACCCGGTGGAAGCGAATCCGGGGGTGTCATGGGGCAGTTCAGGTCGAAATCCGCCAGGAATTGGGGAAAGGAAGGAGACGAAGCAGTCCAGTTAAATGTGGCAGTTCGCAACAAGGTAAATCCTTCTCCTTGCGCCCGCATTGTCTTTCGAGTGAAACTTGTCAAAGATGCCGTGACCTCATCATCATCGAAATCGAGAACTAACATCTGGATGACGAGTGGAAGTGTTTCAGGATTCGGAACCAAGAATGTGATCGAGAGTTGAGCAATTTCAATGTTAAGGCGAGCGTCTCGAACGCGGTGGGCATTGTGCTTGAGAATCGCACACCAAGTCTGCCAGAGCAGGAACTGATCCGCTCGCATTTCAATGGCTTCCGGTGATATGGTTGGTTCCGGTGCCATTTTCTTTGCGACGGAAGCCTTCTTTTTTGCCACGGTTGGGTTCCTGGGCTGGAAAAGCCCCAGGATACCATGTAACTCACGGCAGGCCAATCCATCTGTATCGCCCGTCGAGCGTGGGCTCTCCCCTTGTCAGGGCATCCGATCCAAACGAAAAGGTCATTACGGTATGGATCCAGACGGTCAAGTTCACCGTTGCCCCACCGCTGAACTTCACCGTTCCGCGGGATAACAGGCCCGGTCTGAGTGACGCTCAGGACCGGCTTGATCTTATGGCTTGTTTGGATTGCACCGAAGGGCCGTCCACCATCTTCCGTCTGAAATTATCGCAGGAGACCGAAGCCGATGGGGGAGAGATGAGCAAGAGGCCTCGCCCGGATTCGAACCGGGGAATAACGGTTTTGCAAACCGTTGCCTTACCACTTGGCGACGAGGCCGTTTCAAACACAAGAACGCGATCGACAACACCGAACCAGACACAACGAAGGACAGAGGCCTCGCCCGGAGTCGAACCGGGGTTGACGGTTTTGCAAACCGTTGCCTAGCCACTTGGCGACGAGGCCCTTCACCGACGAGAATGCTATCGGCAAAACAGACCCCTGTCAATCACACCAGGTTCACTCAACTTTCGGCATCTTCGCTCGCAGCGTCTTTCCCAGTTCCGCCATTTGTCGTTTGCACTCGTCTCGGGCAGGGATGTAACCCTTCGCTGTCACGTTGCCGGCCTTCAGGTAATTCAGCACCACTGCCTCAGCCGCCATAAAGCCGACGCAGCCTTCAACCACCAGCGATGCCAGCTCAATTGGGATCGTCGTCACGCCGTTGCGGTCGCCGTGCAGCAGATCGCCCGGATTCACCCAAACGCCGCCAACCCGCACCGGCACGTCCAACTCCACGATCTGCGTATAGCCGTGCGAACACATCGTGCCCGACGTGAAACACGGGAACTTCAACGGCTCGACCTGATCCAGATCGCGACCGGCCCCGCTCGTGATGAGCCCAACACAGCCGAACGCCTTGTACGTCGTCGCCATGATCTCGCCGAACGTAGCCGCCACCGCCGGATCATCGAGATCCTGAAACACCACGACCTTCGGCAACGCGTTCTTTGCGATCAACTCGACCTGATTACCGAGGCCCATGTATGTGTCGCCGCCACGGGGCGGAGCGCCTGCACGGAAGGTGGCAGTACTCGCGAATCCGACCATCGGCGGCAACGCGGGGTAACACGCCTGAATGCGGCCATCCATGTAGCCGGCCGTTCGCGGTCGGCACTCAAAGAGTTCGAGCACGTTGCACACGGTCGGTGTGTCGAACTTGCGGAGTTGTTCCAGCACGGAAGCGGGGAGATCGGCGGATGTCATGTGGGAATTCCTGGCGAGGCGGGAGCGTAAACAACCGCAGTTAGTTTTCAATCCTGAGTTTCGGCAAGGCTTTCTTCAAGTCCGCGACGCCGCTGTCGGTCACCTTGGTCCCTCGGACGATGAGTTCGTGGAGCGAAGTCATTCCCGCGAAGGCTTTCAAGTCCGCATCAGTGATGTTCGACCCGGACAACACGAGCCGACGAAGTTTCCCGAACGAAGCGAGTTCCTTGAACCCGGCGTTCGTCAGTTTCGCGTCGGACAGTGTGAGGGTTTCCAAGTCTTTCGCACGCGTCAGTTCCTTCAACCCGACATTCGTTACCGAGCCCACATCGAAAGCCAGACTCCGCAGTGTTGGAATGCCACCGAAGTGCTTCATCTCCGCGTCGCTCAGGGTCGACGTGCGGAACTCGAGAAGTTTCGGCAACTTCGTGACCCAGTCCCCAAACCCCGCGGGTTTGCCGGCCGCCTCTTTCACACTGAGCAAGCCCAGCGTTTCGAGGTTCTTCAACGCGACGAGTTCCGCGAGGGCGTCGTAGGTGACGCCGGACTCGTCGAGATTCAAGTCGCGGAGCGTCTTGATCTTGACGAGATGCGTCAGACCATCGTTTGTCACCTTGATGGAATCGACGTGCAGCGTTTCCAGTGCCGGGAGCGTTGCGAGGTCTTTCATCCCGGCTCCGGTCATCTTGCTTCGGCCGAGGTCGATGTAACGAAGCCCCTTTTGGCGGGCGAGGTCCGGCGCGGCAGCGTCTGTCAGTGGTTGCCCGTAGGCAAGAACGTATTGGAGGTTCTTGAACGTCGGCAGCGCTTTGAGTTGTGCATCGGTGACTTCTTTCCGAAGGTAGAGCCCGAACGGGACCGTTGGCTCCTTCAGCGACGCGAGTTTGGTCTCGGGACTGATCAGGAACGCGGGGATCTCACCGGCTTTTTCGGCTGGCCGGGTCCGCGCCGTCATCCGCTGCCGTCGATAGGGCGAGTCATCCCACTCGATGCACCCATGTTCGGCACCCGCCTTCTCCCAGGCCTCGACGATTTTCTCGTCCGGCAATTTCGGCAACACGGCTTTCGGCTGCGCGGAAGCAACCGTGGCGATGGCCAGCACGATCACGGATGCGACGAACGGGCAATACATGCGAACTCCTGATTCGGCGACGCGGCACTCAGTTCGTTTCCGCTCTTTTGTATTGCTGACTGCCCAAAACGGGAGTATCCTCGCAATATCAGTCGAAGTGTGCGAAACCTCGGCTGCCCCCTGGTGTTCTGCCTGCCTTACCTTCCCGCCTTCTCCCTCACCTTCTGGGAGTGCCTTGAAATGATGAACATTCCCTTCGGCCGCGTGCGGTTCTGCGACGGCATTAGCCGCCGGAACTTCCTGAAAGTCGGCACGTTCTCGTTCGGTGCTGCGAACCTCACTCTCGCCGACATCATGCGAGCCGAGGCTGCTGCCAAGCAGGACAACAACCTGCCGCGAACCAGTCACAAAGCAGTCATCAACATCTTCCTCGGCGGCGGACCACCGCACCAGGATATGTGGGAAATCAAGACGGAAGCGCCGAAAGAAATTCGCGGCGAGTTCAACCCGATCAAGACGAATGTGACCGGCATTCAGATCGGCGAGACATTCACCCGCATCGCGAAGATGGCAGACAAGTTCGCGTTCCTTCGCAGCGTGGTCGGCGCGAAGGGCGGACACGACGCCTTCCAGTGTACGACCGGTTGGCCGCAACAATCGCTGGCTCCGCTGGGTGGTCGGCCGAGTCTCGGCAGCGCCGTGATGAAGCTGCAAGGCAACGTCGATCCGAGCGTGCCGCCGTTCATCGGCATGGCCGAGAAGACGCAGCACGGCCCGTGGAGCGACCCTGGCCAAACGGGCTTCCTCGGCAGCACGTTCGCCCCGTTCCGGCCGTCGGGTCCGGACATGGCGAACATGGTTCTCAATGCTGCGAACAAGGATCACCTGCCGGACCGCAAGAAGTTGCTCGCGGGCTTCGACGATATGAAGCGTGAGATGGATGCCGCTGGCGGTCTTCGCGGTGCCGACGCTCACACGGCTCGAGCGTTCGACGTGCTGACGTCGAGCAAGTTGGTCGAGGCAATGGATCTGTCGAAGGAAAGCCAGAAGACGCGGGACCGCTACGGTGACGGCAAGCCGTATCAGTTCCAGTACGATGGTGCCCCGACGGTGAACGAACACCTGCTCATGGCTCGTCGGCTGGTGGAAGCTGGGGCACGGGTGGTCACGCTGAGCTACGGTCGCTGGGACAGCCACGGCAAGAACTTCGACCTGGTTCGCGATCACGGTGCGAAGCTGGATCAGTGCCTGACGGCACTCGTGGAAGACCTGGAAGTTCGCGGCATGCTCGACGACGTGACGGTGATTGCGTGGGGTGAGTTCGGCCGCACGCCGCAGATTAATAACGGTGCGGGTCGCGATCACTGGCCGGCGGTGAGTTGTGCGATCATGGCTGGTGGCGGCATGAAGACGGGTCAGGCGATTGGCAGCACGGAGCGCACGGGTGGCTACGCGAAGGATCGGCCGGTGACGTTCGGCGACATCTTCGCGACGCTGTATCGCAACCTCGGGCTGAACCCGGAAACGACGGCGATCAACGACCCGACGGGTCGCCCGCAACACTTAACGGACGGCACCGCACTTCCGGAACTGATCTGAGATCGCCGCTTGCGGCGTAGCACGAATAGAAACGCGGGGCGGGCCATCAGGCTCGCCCCGCGAGCGTTCAGGGAACGGAAATGGAAGTACCCGAACTGGTCATGATGTTTCCCTGTGGGTGCGGCTCCGGCGTTCCCATGTGTTACCACGCGGACCAACTCGGGCACGTTGTTCGGTGTCCACACATTGATCGGGAAGTGCACGTGATCGGCTCGCCTTTCGGGGCCGCCGAGTGGGAAGCGACGAGCCGGGCCAGCATGCTCCAAGCCTGCACGGATCTGCTTGGGATTAAGCTCTCGCTCCGGAAGTTACGGCTGAGTGTCTGCCACTGGTCGCGTGGCCATCTGGATTTGCAATCGCACGATAGGGATTGGGCCGCCCTCACCTGCGGCGAGGAGTGGGCCGAAACCGGAGTGAAGCCAGGCGGCGTCGAAGCCTTGCTACAACGACGAGAAACTTCCCAGCGGGTTGATGATGCACGCGTCTGCATCGAAGAGATTCCGAGCCTTCCACCTTCTGATCAGTTCTCAGACCCCAGTGCTCCCGCGAGCGACTGCTTCCGCGACGTCACTCCGAATCCGTTCGTGTCGCTTGAGTGGAATCCGGAGTGGTTCACGTCAACGGTGCGAGAACTGGCGGCACACATCTACGCCGAACGTGACTTCGCCACGATGCCGATCCTCGGCGATGCGCTGATGGATGCTGGTTGCGATCACCAGCTCATTCAGGAGCATTGCCGCAGCACGAAGCCGCACGCTCGCGGTTGCTGGGTCGTCGATGCCATCCTCGGGAAGTCGTAGCCGGTTGCCCCGTTGGGACCGCTAAACGAGCGGTCACTTCTTCAGTGGGTGAATCTCGAATTTGCGGACGAACACTTCGAAGCCCTCGCACTGCAACAGAATCTTCCCTGCGGCTGGCGTCACGTCGTAAGCCTTGTTCACCGTCGTGCCATTCACAATCACCGTGATCGTGCTGCCGTCGCAAACGCATTCCACCTTCGTGAACTCACCGAGTGGGCTATCCAAGTCGTCCTTGCCGCGTGTGTCGAGCAATTCCTCGAAGTTTGGCTGGTGCTTGTTCCACCACAGTTGCCGACCTGTGAAAACCGTCTTCGTGCCGCCCTCGCTCCAACGCGGCTTCTTGTCTTTGCCGATCACCACATCACTGGTGAGGGAAACCGGAATCGTGGTTCCCTTCTCGTACTTGCCGCGAATCGTGATGAGATCGCCGACGCAACCCTGCGCGAGTTGGCACTCCACCGAAGCCATCCACGTTCCCGAAGCTGAACCATCCGGGCCAGTGCCGTGCAGCAGGATGCCCGAGTTGCGAACGTACTTCCCGCCGTCGGTCTTCTTGCCCCACTTGTACTCCACCACCACACGGTAATCCTTGTACGGTTTCTCCGTGGCGAGATACCCGAAGTCGTCGCCCGTCATGTGAATCTGCCCGTCGGTCACGCGGAACACCTTCTTCGGGTCTTCGCGTTTCGTTTCCTTCAACCAAGACGTCAGACCGTCGAGGTTCTTGCCGTTGAAGAGCGCCGCAGACTCCTTTGGCACGATCGGCTCATCCGCAGCAGACACGATGCCGAACGAGAAAACGCAGACGCACACGCCGAGTAAGCGCAACATGACTATTCTCCCGAGGGTGATGCGATCATCCTACTGATGAGAGCGGGCACAACGCCACACGGGCGACCAAGATGGTCGCCCGTGTGTGTTGTTCGGGTTTTACCGATTGTGCCAATTCTTACGGCTGGCCTCGGAATCGGATCGGCGTGGCCGGCGTCGATTGATCCCACTCATTTGGGATCGGGCGAAGCTGGTCTTCACCTTGGTAGTGCCAATGCCCCACGGCTGTGTCGCCGAATTTCCAGGTGAACGCGGCTGGCCGACCGTTGATCTTCGTCGGGAAATCCACTTCGCCGGCGTCTTCGTCAACCAAGTTCACGCCCAACCCAGCGAGCTCGCCTGCTGCGTGAGTCAAGGTTTTTTCGACGGCGGCAATTTCGTCCGTGACCTGGTAACGACGCTGGCGTTCTTGCCAGACGAGGTCTCGGCGGTGTCGATCGAGCCGCTCTTGTTCGGGCGTCAGGCGACTGAGTACCTGCCGAGAGTTCAGGATATCGGAGACGATGCTCTTCACGAGCGGGAGCATCTGTCGTGCGGTCGTGAGATCGAGTGCAAGCTCTTTTTTCCGCGGCTTCCCAGCCGGGTTGGTTGCGCGATTGGGCGTGCTGCTCATCGTGGCTCCCGGTGTGTGGTGATGGGGTCGTGAGCACCCCGCCTGTATTCCCATTCTAGAAGCGCCCGCTGTCCGTGAATGTCACAGCAGCATGGATTTTCTAGATCGGGTTGTCCACCTCAGTTGAGTTATCCAAAGTTAGCGGGCTAAACGGACACTCGAGCGAAGTTTCAGGTTCGTCTTGCGTTGCCCCTTACACCTTATTCGATAGCCGACCTGCTTCCTTGGATTCATAACTCTTGAGGCTTAGTACCGTGGGCGACTCAATAAATGAAGGTCAGTCGTGATCGAGTTTGCGCGTGAACTTGAGACAATCCGTGAATTCTCGGCTCACATCACTTTCGAGGACACGGCGAACCCCCGCAGTTGGCTATTTGGTATGCCGCGCTGAGCGGCAATTATTACACGGAATCTTGTTGACTCGTTACGCACAGCCGTATCGGAGAACATCCCGCATCTCGGCCAACGTCACCGAACCGCCCGGATGGAGGATCTTCGCCAACCGCGTCAGGTTGCGGATCTGCCGACCGTTCAGCACGGTCTCCGCAAGCTGATGAATTGTTCCTTCTGCAAGCGTCATGCCAGCCGCAAGAAGCATGGTCTGCCAGATCACCGTGCGGGCATCCTGATCGAGATCGGGATACGACAACTTCAGCATCACCCGACTGCGAACCGCGTGGTCGAGAACCTCGGCCCGGTTCGTGGTGAGGAACAGAATTCCCTGGTAGTAGTCGAGCAATCGCAGGAAGCTGCCGACGATTGCGCTGCGTTCCAGGTCGTCGTTCCGCTGGGCGAGGAAGATCTCGCACTCGTCGAATTGCAAGACCGCATTCCACCGAGCCACGCGATCAAACACGCGGTTCAGATTCTCTTCGAGTTGCTGCACGTTCGTGCCTAATTCACCCAACTCTAGCACATATAATGGGCGTTGGGTTTGCTCGGCGTAAACCTCCGCAGTGAGCGTCTTGCCGACACCCGGATTGCCAGCCGCGAGAATCACCACGCCGCCGTGCTTCCCCTTGATGACGTCGCCGAAGAGCCCTTCCACCGGCGTCAGAAACACGCGACTCAACACCCGCAGCATGTCGGGCGGCAAGTGCAGCTTCGACATGGCTTGTGTGTCGAACTCGTAACTCAGAACGTCGTCAACGTCAGCGTAAACGTACCCCTTGGTATCGAGGCTGAACACACGCACGAACGGCAGCCGGCTCATGCCTTCTTGCTGGCCGCCGAACGGGGCGTAGTAATTGCGTTGTTCTTCCGCGACTTCCAGTTCCGCCTCGATGACGCACTTGCGGGGCATCTCCTTCGTGCCGAGCGCCCGGCTCTCGGGGCCTGGAAGCCAGCGATTCGAGATCGTAACCACGGGACCCGCGACGAGAACGAGCTTCCCGCGTTCCCGGCTCATGCGCTCGGCACGCAGCAACTTCAGGTTGAACTCGCCGGGTTGAGCCTGAATGCCACGGTAACCGAAGTGATTCAGCACCTGGAGAACCGTGAGTTCACGCTGCATCCCGCTGTCGTCGAGGAACATATCCGGGTAGATGTAGCGGCTGAAGCCGAACGCCGTTTCGCACATCGAAAGCGTGCCGTGCAGCATCACGCCTTTGCTGAGGTGATTGCCCTCACGGTTGTCGTTTAAGAACTGCACATTCAGCGTGATGGGGTACCAGCGACCGTTCAGGAACAGTTCGGCGTTCGGCGTTTTGCTGCCGAGCATGGCGAACGTGGAACCGAACTCGACGGGGTTCGCCACGACAGAGTTGTAGACGTATTCGCGCTGCGGTCCGGCGTTGCCGCTCATGCCATGGACATACATGACGATCACGGCACGCTGATTTGGCGTGAGGCGTGAATCATCGAGGAGCGCTTTGAGACACGATTGCGGAAGTTGCGACACTTCGGTGTTGACCGGCCCCTTGGCAGCGGTCGCGGTGAGAATCTTGTCGATGGTCGCCTTCTCGCTCTCGGAGAGGACGGCCCGATCGAGGGCGTTTTTCAGGATTTCCCGGCCGATCCGCAGCTTTGCCATGTGTTGCCTCGCGTGGGTGCGTCTCAAATGATCCGCCGACCCGGTTGGAGGTTCGGGGTGTTGATGGGAGTGTAAGGAACCCGTGGCCGTGCGGGAATGTTGGCAGTTACGCAAGGAACGTTGCTATCGCGTCGGACATCGGGCCTGGATGGGAGTATTGCGGATGGTGCCCGCAGTTCACGAACTCGACTCGCCGCACATTGGGAAGCCCGCGTTCAAGATCCGCCGCACATGAGGGAGGCACGAGTGGATCGTGGTCGCCCGTGAGGAGCAACATGGGTATCGAAATGCTCGGCAACAACGGTCGGAGGTCGGTTCGACCGAACAGCAAGGAACGAATCGCCGAAGCACGGATTGGTGTTTGGCCACCGTTGGCCAGATAAAACCGTGCGACTTCGGGGGGCAAAATCGAGAGCGTTGGTCGTTCAACCTGCCAGGTGACAAAACGATAGATTTCGGGCCAGTCCGCAAACCAGCCTGGCCAGAATCGCGCAGAGAGCGCGAGCTGCCGTTGCCAGCGAGTGAGCGGACGGTATGCGAATCCATTCTGGCTCACACCATGCGTGAACCGATCCGGTGCGGTGGCGAGACTGGCCAGCATTATCGTTGAGCCGAACGACGAGCCGACGACCGCAACGCGAGGAAAGCTGAGATGATCGAGTAATGCCAGCAGATCCGCTGTGTAATCCTGATATGTGTAGCGGGCGAGATATGCCCCATCCGTGAGGCCATCCGGAAGCTCATACGCGATGCAGGTAAAGCGCTCAACGAGTCGATGCATGGACATCACGAACGCGCTGGCGTGATCGGCCATGCCATGAACGAACACAACCGGCGGCCCGCTGCCCCAAACGAAGTAACGCATCCGGTAACGACCCGTGTCCAGCACGCCGCGAACCGCCTTTGCTCGGAAGGCTACGAAAGCGGAATGGTATTCCTCGGTCGTGACGATCATGCGGACAGCGTAGCGACTCACGCCGAGTCCGCCAGCACCCCAAGACGTAAGATGGAATTATGACGCCATTCCAAGCCACACGCCGCGTCGAGTTCGGTGACACCGACATGGCCGGCATCATGCACTTTGCTAATTTCTTCCGCTTCATGGAAGCAGCCGAAACCGCGTTCCTTCGCGAACGCGGCCTCACCGTGAACTGGCGAGATCACGACGGGAAACTCGGTTTCCCTCGCGTCTCCGCAAGTTGCGATTACCAGAAGCCTGCGTTCTTCGAGGATGTGCTGACCATCGCCGTGACGATCGAAAAACTCGGCCGAAAGTCTGTCAGCTATCGCTTCGATTTCACGAATCAACGCGGCGAACTGTTAGCTGTCGGTCGCGTCACGGCGGTGTTCTGCCGGACGAGTGCGCCGGACAAAATCGAATCGCTCGAAATCCCCGCCGACATCCGGGCAAAGTTGGAGTCGTAACCGTGCCCGAAGTCGAACCATACCTCACTCGCCTCACGAACCGACTGCTTGACGGTATCGAACGGTTGCCCGCCGAGGTTCGCGAACGCAACGCGACGTACATCCTCGATAAGCAAAACCCCGACGGCGGTTTCTCGGGTCGCGAGGGTGGCTCAGACCTCTACTACACCGGCTTCGCGCTGCGTTCGCTGGCCGTGCTGCAATCACTCAATCCGGACGTGTGCGGCAAGGCGGCTGGCTTCCTCCGCACAAAGATGCTCGGTTCCGCGGGTGTCGTCGATTTCTTTTCGCTGGTCGTGAGCTGTTATCTCGTGCCGATTGGCGGCGGTCCCGATGTGCTCGCCGATGCGCCGCCCGATTGGCGTGATCGCGTCGCGGCAACGCTGGAAACGTTCCGCAGTCCCGACGGCGGGTACGGCAAGACGCCAGCCGCACTTTACGGCAGCACCTACACCAGCTTCCTCGTCGTGCTATGCCTGCAACTGCTCGACCGCCCGATTCCAGAATCGGCGAAACTCGCCGCGTTTGTGAAGTCGCGTCGCCGCCCCGATGGCGGCTATGTCGAAATCTCCGCGATGAAACGCAGCGGCACGAACCCCACAGCTGCTGGAGTCGGATTGCTGCAAATCCTGGGCGAGCTCGACGACGAAGCCCGTATCGGCACGGCGAACTTCCTGGCGGCGTTGCCGTCACCGTTCGAGGGGGGAATGCGTGCGAACGACCGCATTCCCGCCGCCGATCTGCTTTCGACTTTCACCGGTGGCTGGACTCTCGATCAACTCGGCGCGACGGATCGCCTCGACTGGTCCGCCGTGCGTACTTACGCTGAGCAATGCGAGCGGCCGATTGGCGGCTTCCGTGGCGGTTTGTGGGATGACTGTACCGATGTCGAATATACCTTCTACGGTCTTGGAACCTTGGCACTCGCGGCGTTACTCGACACGCAAACGGACCCACATTGAACCCACGCGCGTCTTCCCTGTAAGCTTTGGGTGTTGGTTAGGTATCAGCCCCGTGCCGGGATGCCGAGCTTCCCGTTGAACTGTTCAGAGGGTGTCCATGTCGCGCTACCGCATTCCCGCACTCGCGGGGCTTCTCGCTGCAATCGTGGTGGTCGGCTGTGGCGTTCCCAAAACAGCTCCACCAGCACCCAAGGCACCACCAGTTACAGTCGTGAAGCCCGGAACGGCTCCAGTCAGCGATTACTGGGAGTATAACGGCCACCTCGACGCCATCGAAACCGTCGAAGTGCGTGCACGCGTGAAGGGATTTCTCACGAAGGTAAACTTCACTGGCGGCAAGGAGATCGAGAAAGACACGCTCCTCTACGAGATCGACAAACGCGAATATCTAACCGCACAGACGAAAGCGAAAGCGGATGTCGCGAAAGCGAAGGCCGATGTTGCAAAGGCAGGCGCGGACATCCAAAACTGGGAAGCTCAGATCGAGTTCGCGAATGCCGACCTGAAGCGGGTCGAGGACGCGGTGAACAAGTCGGTCGGGTCAAAGACCGATTACGACAAAGCACGAGCGTCAGTCGATGTGAATCGGGCACAACTCGCAGCTTCCAAGGCTGCACGAGAAGCGGCTGCCGCCGCAGTCGAATCGGCGGAAGCGGCTCTCCACACCGCGGAGATTCAACTCGGCTACACCGACGTGCGAGCCAAAATCAGCGGGCAGATCGGGCACACGATTGTCGATGAAGGAAACCTCGTCGGCCAGAGCGAGCCCACGCTGCTGAACGTCATCATCAGGTGCGACAAGCTGTTCGTTTACTTCGACCTGCCTGAAAAAGACATGATGGACTACCTCCGGGAGGCGGAGAGGCTGCATTTGCCGTGTCCGCCGACTGCAACTATTCCAATCACGGTTCGCGTCCCGGGCCCAGACACCACCTGGTATCCCGGAAACATCGACTATGTCGAGGCGAAGATCAACATTAGCACGGGCACGGTTCGGGCTCGCGGCGTGATCGACAACCCATTCCGGCAGTCTTCCCCGGTCCGCGTCTTCTTCCCTGGGCTGTTCGTTCAGGTTCGGGTGCCGAAGGGGCCGCCGCGACCGCAGCTCGTTATCCCGGAAGACGCTCTGATGACCGGTCAAGAGGGGCGGTTCCTCTACATCGTCGGGCCGAATAATCTCGTCGAAAAACGTATCGTGACGCTCGGGCCATCGGTCTGGAAGACGCCGCAAACGGAACCCGGTGTCGTGGCTCCGAGTTGGGCTGTCGTGAACCCGAATCCCGGTCCGCCGCCGGAAAAGGGTCCGCCCGCGTCGGCTCGCCGAGCAGTCAAGTCGATGGTCGCAATCATGGCGGGTCTGAAGCCAGAAGATCGCGTGATCGTGGACGGCGTTCAGCGCGCTCGGCCCGGCGCACCGGTCACGCCGGAGGAATGGGCGATGCACCCACCGACTCCGAAGTGATCTGGCGTCGCGTCTTCCGTGTGAACGAACCACTTTGCCGTTCGCTCGGCGTCCCTGCCGCAGCGCTAACCCTACTCATCACCTTCGGCGTTGGTCTTGAAGCATGACGGACAGATTCCATGGCTGAACCGCGCGTTCGTGTGGGCGACGACGTAGTGCTCGACGTCCTGCCAGTAGTTCTGGTCATTGCGGACTTTCTTGCACCAGGCGCAGATCGGAAGAAGCCCCTGGAGTTGCTTCACGTTGTCGAGGGCCTCACGAAGTTCGCGGGTCCGTTCATCCACCCGCCGCTCAAGTTCTTCAGCGTGCAGGCGGATCTGCTCGCGCAACTCGGTCTGCTGAAAAGCAATGGCCAACTGCCGCGTCACTTCTTCGGCAACGTCTCGGTGCTCATCGGTTAATGCCGAGACGCGGGTGTCAGCCAGAATCAACATGCCGAACTTCCGTTCCCCGATGGAGACCGGAGCCACCACGCAACTTCTCTGTCCCGCCTCTGAGAGTCTCTTTTGGAGATGGCTTTGCCCGGCGACCGCAGAGAGGTCTGCTGTCGATTCGATTCCACACTGTCCAACGAATTCCGAAGGTTGGGATTCCTCCAAGGCGCGAGTGATGTCGCCGTCGTGTGGAGAGTCGTCGCGAGAAATCACCTGACTGACGCCTCCGTCAGACCTGAGTGCCACCACGACAGCATTCTCGCTTGGGACGCCGTTCGACATTCTGTGGAGAGCCAAGCGAGTCACCTCTCGGATCGGGTGCGCATCAAGGATGGTGCGATCAATCTCGTGGAGAGTCCCGAGGCGATAAACGGCCTTACGCAGCGATTTAGCCTGTGCCTCCACCCCGTCCAGAGCCTGCTGGTAGGTTGCCGCCACCCTCACCAGTTGCTGGCGGGTTGAGCGTGCCAGGACAGCTGCGACCGTCGCAGCCGATGCGAGGCTCAAGACCACGATGACCCAGGTCGCCACTCGGACGGTCCTCGTCCGCTCATCCCGGAGGCGTTCCTCAACCCCGATGATGGTGGCGACTTGCTCCCGCATGGCGTCCATTCGCCGCTTGCCCTCAAGGGTGCCGACCGCAGCCTGATAGTCGCCCCCCGCCTGTCGCAATGCGATGACCTGCTCTGCCCTCCCCCGCCAACCGCTCAGATCGTCCCGGAGCGTCTGGAATCGCTTCGCCTGGACCGGGTTGTCTGACACCAGCTCGATCAACTCCTGGAAGGCCACCCCACTTTGTTCTCCCTGGAGTTGGTAAGGTTTGAGAAACACGGGGTCTGCGGTAATGAGGTATCCCCGCGCCCCCGTCTCGCCGTCCACGAGGAGCCCGCGAACGTTCTGGGCCCGAGCGATCACCTGGTCAGTGTGATCGACCCACCGGGCTGCGGATAGCAGGTAGGCGACCTGGGCGACATAGGTGATGGCAAGGGCAGCCAGAAGGGTGGGTGGAGCGGCGACGGCCCGTGTCAGGAGTCGGCCGAAGTCGGCTGGTGTGAGATTCTGGGGCACGGTTGCACTCCCGCTTGTTTTGGCCTGCCCAATGGCTGGGAGAACACCTTTGGGAACGATATGACACCTGCCCAGATCGTACATCTTGCTATGGCACTCCGTTACTGAATTTCAAGTGCTTGAGAATACAGGAGGCCCAGTTGCGTTCGCAGAAATGATTGACGATCGGCCAGATCGCCCCTTGGTTGCTCACTCCGCCCACCCACCAGGACGCACACTCTGACTGAATGTCGTCGAGTCTGTGTTGCCACCAGTTGAGCCTCCGCGGTGCTATCCGCAGAGAACCCGCCGGTCTTGGATGTCAATGACTTCCCCTTACCGCCAGGGGACTGTTCTCGCGATCCTTGATTGCCTTTCCCATCGAATCTCTGACTTCGAGTTGATCGCAGTCGAGCGTCGATTTCACACGATTGCCCGCCCGTTACCGGAACTCAAGTCCGAGGCGGTACAACACGAATCGCAGATTTTGTCGGCTTGGACCGGTCACTTCTGGGGTGTGATCTCGACATCAAACTGCTTGACCTGCGTTTCGAGTTCCAACATGTCAATCACAGTTACGGCCCCCGAGGCAGCTCCCCACGCGAGATGCCTCCCGTCCGGACTGAACAGGTATCTCCCACCGGCGGGGGCGTTTCCATCTCGGAAGGGAAATTCGATCCACGGCTCGTCATCCAGTCCTCGCCTCAGCACGGCAGCACGAGGGATGCCATTTTCAGCGAGAGATCCCGCTAACACCCAGCGTTGATCGGCCGAAACGACATACAACACATCGTTCACGGAAGTCGGCGGTTTCCTCGGCGGCAATTCGTAATGAAGTGTCTTTGGGTTCCCATCCCGTATCCAAAGATGTTGAAGATTACCCGAGAGCAGACAGTCCGGCGCGAGGTCGTTGGGTGCAGTCGGTGGCATGATCTGCCAGACCAACCGCCCGGTATGAACCTCATAGAGTTCGACTCGCCGATCATTGGCTGGTTCCCGTGGACCAGCCCACAGATAGTGTTGCCCATCTTGTGAAAGCCAGTGGTCGATGAATCGCGAGCGGTCCGACGCGGCTGGCGTGCGAATCACTTGTCCCGCGGGACACGGCTTCCCAATCTCAAGCAACCGTCGCATCGTTGTGACATTTCGAAATCCCTCACCAATCTCTTCGCGCACGGAGAGGAACTGTCCTTCGTTCATCGGACACAGCTTCTCGAAGCCGCCGGGAAGGTCCCACGAAGCAACCTCTTTCGCAGTGGCAAGCTCATTCACGATCACACGTGAACGTTCCCGGCCACCGCTGGCATAGGCGATCTGCCGTCCCTTTGGCCCCAGTGCCATCGCCGACTGGGTGGCCCAGAATCCAGCCGACGGTGGAACAGGAAACACTGCGACCGCCAACCCAGCGCGTGTGGTATCCCATGTTCGCACTTCAAAGTCGCTCGATAGCGTTGCGAATCGCTGTCCTTCGGGCGCCCACGCGAGTTGCTCCACTGCCGCGAGATGTCCCTGGTAACGGTCAATCCCCTGCGGAGGGAGCAGCTCCCCAAAAGCAATCTCGTTGGTGCTCCCAGCCGCATACGTCTTCCCATCCTGAGCAAAGCCCCAGATGGGAAGCGAACCCGTGAGCACGAGTTGTCCTGTCGCGGAATCTCGGACTTGCATCGCATTGTTGCGAAAATGCGACGTGAACCACCTCCCATCGGGACTGAATGTGAGGTGACCAATCCCATAGGCAGAAATGGACACCCGATAAATCGGCAACCCATTCCGCCGATAGACCTGCACGATCCCATCATCGGTCCCAACAGCGAGCCGACGGCCATCCGGGGACCACGCCAACGCCTGAACTTTCCGACCCGTTGGTGTGCCGATTCGAGTGACCACTGCCCCATTCGCATCATGTACCACAACCGTGCCTGTGGAATCGCCAAGCGCAACCAGGCCCGAACTGATCGAGAACGCCGCCGCGGATACCAGGAGCTTCGGATTCATCTGAACTGGCCAGTCTCGCGTGTTGTCTCGCGTTGCCAGATCCCACGAGGTGATGCGACTGTCGGCGCACGCGGCCCAGATCCGCGTTTCCTCCGCATCAAACGCGACAGCTCGAACGGCACCTTCTCCACGAGGAGCCAGCAGCTCAACAATCATCGTCGTTGCGGTTGCGTCCCAAAGACGCAGCGAGCCGTCGTCGCGAAGTTCCGCGAGATGCCGACCGCAAGGCCCAAACTTGACCCGGCTTCTTGGACCATGCGCGTCCTCAACAGTGACTTCGGGACGCTCACAACCTTTTCGCCAGAGGATCGGGCGTCGAGTCGTTCCGATCGCGAGGCTCTTCCCGTCGGGGTGAATGTCGATCGGCCAGTCGTGAAACGCCGACGCGGGTAGCATGTGTGTGGTTTTGGGCACCGAGTTCTTCGCATCAAGCAGCCCCAGACTCTCGACGTACCGGGACCGCACAGCCGTGGCGAGCGTTCCAGCGGCAACCGGATCGGAAATGCTCTGCTGCTCACGAGCGGCTGCGAGGAGTAATCGCCGGACATCTGCACGTCGGCCCGCGGTTGGGTTGGTGAGACGATCACGGGCTTGTTCGAGAAGATTCCAGACGCGGGCTTGCGTGTGGGCATCGGCTTCGCGTTGTAAATTGGCGCGAGCAGCGACCGCCTCGGCCTCTGCTGCGGTACGTCTCGCATCGAGATATTCACCTCGCGCGATCAGGAGGAGAGTTGTCACCATCCCGACGATACAAGCGACACTCGCCACAGCCCAGGCCTGATGACGATGGGCAAAGGCTCGCGCGCGGGCCAATAGCGACCACGGCCGTGCAACGGGTTCCTCGCCATTCAACCACCGTCGCAAATCAGCCTCAAATGCAGCGACCGTCTGGTATCGCTCGTCTGGTTGTTCCGCGAGAGCCTTGAGACAGATTGCATTGAGGTCTCTGGGGACATCGGGACAAAGTGCGAGCAGAGGCTTTGGAGTCCAACGAGGTCCGTGAGCTGTGTCCGCCTGCATCCGCTCATCCGGGAACGGCCGCGTGAGGACGAGCAATTCATACAGCGTTGCCCCAAGGCCCCATACATCGGAACGTGCGTCACCCTCACCGACCCACTGCTCGGGTGCGGCATAGGCCATTGTCAGGCCCGTGTGATGCAGTGGATCGAGGCTCGTATTGCGTGACACTCCGAAGTCGATCACCCAGCAGTGACCGGCTTCTTCAAGCATGAGATTGGCGGGCTTGATGTCGAGATGCCAGACACCGCGTTGATGGGCATACCCGACTGCTTCGGCTGCAAGGACAATCACCTCGACCACGGAACGCAGATACTCCTTGCCCGGATTCGGAATCGCATTTTCAGCCGACGAGGAATCGGTCTGGACAATGAGCGTTGGCAGCGGCGGTAGCGGACCTGTCCCGGTGGATCGAGCACGACGAGTTAGTTCAGCCAGTGATTCGCCGTCGATCAAAGGCATGACACAGTATAGCCACAGCCCTTCGCGGCCGGCACTCAGGATCGGCACGATCGACGTTTGGTGCAATTCGCCGAGTGTGCGGCACTCTCGCAAGAACCGGTCGCGACCACCCGGATCGCCAACAGCGGGACACAGCTTCACGGCCACCGACCGACCAACCGACCGCTCCACCCCCTCATAGACAAGTCCCATCCCGCCACGACCAATGAGCCCAAAGAGCTCCACCCCACCGATTTCTCTGGGAACGCGAAGAGCGGTCAGTGTCTCAAACGTGGCCAGAAGCCGAAGTTCGTCGTTCAGGTGGGCATGGTCTTGTTGCCATTGCGTGAGTGTGACTTCCCGGTCCGGAGAGTTCGCATACGCGGCGAGGAACTGATCGAGAATGTCGAGGTCGTTTGAGTCATCCGAGTGATCTCCGGTCATGAGGCGATGATTCCGGGAGGGAAGACTCCAAACTCGGCCAGTTCAGCCGCAGCCTGGGGGAAGAGGTTTTGCCATGCGCGAGCCGCCGCACAGCGAGCACGAAAGATGCGTTGCCGGGCGTTGACGTCGGTGACTCCAATCATATTCGCGATTTGACTGGGACCGAGTCCCTGAGCCGCAGTGAGCCCCAGCAATTCCGCATCTTCAGCTTCGAGGCTGGCGAGCACCTGCTCGTACATGTCGCGGACGCGGGCCAGCCGCTCCGCTTGCGTGGGCGTCGTCCCGGTGTCGGCCTGTTCAGGAATGCCGTAGGGTGCGAACGTGAGCCTCCCGATTCCGCGTCGTAGCCACTCGACCCGCTCTTGTCGAACGAACATGCACAACCACCCAAAGAGTGGCCGTGGGCGAGTGACCAGTTCTGGAAGCCGTTTGATGGACGTCGCGGCAGCGCCTTGAAGCAGTTCATCCACGTCGGCATCGGACCAAACCTTCCGGCGGATCATGCCTCGAAGTGTCCCATCGTATACGGTCCAGCCGAAGCCGAGAAGTTCACGAGTGAGTTCAACAAGGAACCACTGAGCGGGCGCTTCGGGAGAAGCAACTGGCCAGCGTGCCTCGATGACAGGCTTGTTTTTATTGAGGAGATCATCTGGTGAAGGAGCGGGGCGAAGTCGCGGGTCATCGAACAGCACAGTGGCCTGTCGGCTGAGAACGGGTTTTTGAGCCTGCCATGCCCGGTCGAAATCGGTGGCTGGAACACGACCTTGCATGGCGGCTCTCCGTGAAGTGTTGCCACTTTACCGCCGAATGTGAGCAAATCGTTACGCAGTTTCGGTTTTTTTGCTCTGCCTGGACGGGTCCACAAGAAGTGCGAGCGGGTCGGTTGGCGGAATGTCGTTGCTCCCGAGATGAATGACAGGGCTTCGGGTCTGTCCGGAATGGAGTAGGCAGACCCAGCAGAGGGACATTTCCCTCCGCTGGGGTATGCAACTGAATTCTCCGTAGCGATCAGGTAGGAGAACTCACGGCATCTTTGCCGGAGCGGGCGGCACAGGGAACTTCTTGTCGAGTTCGACATTCACCTCCAGCACGTTTACAAGCGGTTCGCCAACAAGCCCCGACAAAGGCGTGAATGACGCTTTCTTCACTAACTCCTCGATGTCCTTGCGTGTCTTCGTTGCATCTCCGGTGGCCGGTGTCCGCTTTGCGGCAACACGGTCCAGTTGGTAAACGGACATCGCATTTCGCAGAGTGATGTGCGGGTCGAGCCCCGACCCGGACGCCATCACCATGTCGGCGATCACCGGCTCCAGGTCCGCGACGTGTTCCTTGTTCGCAGGGTCACTTACCCACAGGTCGAAGAAGTTCGCCGAGATCGCGGAGTCCGACGACACCGGCTCGATTCGCTTCACCGCCGTCCCATTGGCTTCCTTTGCCTCCACGACACCTGGCCATTTCGCAGGGTTGACCTTCGCAAAACTCGCGAAGAATGGTCCGACGAGGTCTTCGGGCTTCGGCTCGTCAGTCTTCGTCGGGTTCGCCTTCTTCCACTCCTCCATCACTTCGGGGTGGTCCTTCGTCCACACGAGGATGTACTCACCTTGGAGGCCATACTTGTCGTTGGCGAGGTCTGTCTTCGCCCAGTTTCCAGGGGCGACCGAAATGTCTGACGCCCACGAAGCGACCCGGTCCGGAGCCGCCGCGAACCACGCTTCGATGTCCTGCTGTGGGGTGCGAGGTTCCACACCGCTACCGGCCGACCGACTCCCCTTCTTGTACACGACCATCGTCCCAAGTTGCTGGGCAACCCGATCTCGCAGTTTCGGGTTATTCGCTCCCCAGTTGCTCCCGCTCGAAGCGGTCGCGTTGTAAGACGCCGCCGACGGTCGCGACCAGAAATATTCGTCACTCGTAAACGGCTGTGCGATCAGCCGCGAGCCTTTGACGACCTCGGTTTCCTTCCCATCCGGCCCCTTTACCTTCTCGGATATCAGGCTTCCACCCGCGTTGCTCGGGAAGATGACCTGACCCACGACCCAGAGGCTAGCTGGGTAGGCGACACAACAAACCATGACGGTGAGGCCCAGGAGCAGTAAGTTTGCGCGAATATGTTTCATGACAGACCATGGTGTTAGAAGTTCACATTGAGCGGTCGCCCCAACGGGCGGCTCACGCCAGTCCGAAAGCCGCCAGGAGCATGTCAATCAGCTTGATCCCGAAGAACGGGGCAATCACCCCACCCAGTCCCCAGATCAGCAAGTTCCTGCGAAGCAACGCATCGGCACCCACGGGGCGATACGTCACGCCCTTCAGAGCGATCGGGATCAGCAGCGGAATGATGATCGCGTTGAAGATCACCGCCGACAGGATCGCCGATGTGGGCGATGTCAGCTGCATGAAGTCCAGCGCTTTCAGCCACGGCAGCGTACTCGCGAACAACGCCGGGACGATGGCGAAGTACTTCGCCAGGTCGTTGGCGATGCTGAACGTCGTCAGCGCTCCGCGAGTCATCAGCAGTTGCTTCCCGATCTCAACGACCTCGATCAGTTTTGTCGGGTCGCTGTCGAGATCGACCATGTTCCCGGCTTCCTTCGCCGCCTGGGTACCGCTGTTCATCGCGACGCCGAGGTCGGCCTGAGCCAGCGCCGGCGCGTCGTTCGTGCCGTCGCCCATCATCGCGACGAGACGCCCGCCGGCCTGCTCCTTGCGGATGTACCCGAGTTTGGCCTCGGGGGTCGCTTCCGCGATGTAGTCGTCCACGCCGGCCTGCTCTGCGATTGCCTTCGCCGTCAGCGGGTTGTCACCGGTCACCATCACGGTGCGAATGCCCATCTTTCGTAAACGCTCGAAGCGTTCCTTGATACCGGGCTTCAGGATGTCTTCGAGAACTACCATCCCGATGATCTTGTTCCCGTCGGCGATCAGCAGCGGAGTCGAACCCTGACCAGCGACGGCATTCACCTGCTCGTCGAGCAACATGGGCGGAGTTCCGCCCTGTGCCCGGATGTGCTTCAGCACGGCATCCGTCGCACCCTTGCGAATGCTCCGACCATCCGGCGTGTCCACACCGCTCATGCGGGTCTGAGCCGTGAAGGGAACGAACCGCGCCCCCGGTGAAGGGATGGCTGTAGCCGCTCCAGGCGTCCTCTGGTGCAGATCGACAATGCTCTTGCCTTCCGGCGTCTCGTCCGTGGAACTCGCGAGAGCCGCGAGGTAACCGACCTCGCTCGCGGCGAGGTTGTCCAGCGGCACGAACCGCGTCGCGCGTCTGTTGCCGAGCGTGATCGTGCCCGTCTTGTCGAGCAGTAGTGTGTCGATGTCACCCGCGACCTCGACGGCCTTGCCGCTCTTGGCGATCAGGTTCGCTCGCAGAGCGCGATCCATGCCCGCGATGCCGATTGCCGCGAGCAAGGCACCGATCGTTGTCGGGATCAGGCACACCAGCAGAGCCACCAGAGTCGGGATGTCGGTGCCAAGGCTCTTGACGTCGGCCCCAAGGTAGTCCTTCATGTACGACTCGGCGTTCGCGGCCATCGGCCACAAGGCCGCGACCACGATCAGGAAGATGAGCGTGAACGCCGACAACACGAGCGACAGCGCGATCTCGTTGGGTGTCCGCTGCCGGGCTGCACCTTCCACCAACGCGATCATTCGATCAAGGAACGACTTCCCCGCAGCGGCAGTGATGCGGACCACGACGCGGTCTGACAGTACTCGTGTGCCACCGGTGACACCGGATCGGTCGCCCCCGCCTTCCCGCACCACGGGTGCGGATTCACCGGTGATCGCGGACTCGTCGATGCTCGCTACGCCGGCCACGATCTCGCCGTCGCCCGGAATGAACTCGCCCGCCGTGACGACGACCAGGTCGCCTTCCTGGAGAGCGGTGGAAACAGTTTCCTCGATCGTCGCGGAATCGGTGAGTGCGTCGGTCGGTGCCGCATCGGGGGCAAGCCGAAACGCTGGAGTTTCCTGGCGTGTCTTCCGCAGTGCATCGGCCTGAGCCTTGCCGCGGGCCTCAGCCAACGCCTCGGCAAAGTTGGCGAAAATCACAGTCAACAACAACCACACGTCGAGCGCGACCAGATAGCCGAACGTGGCGAGCGTCGAACCTGGGTCGATTAGCTTGTAGACCGTGTAGACCACCGACAGCACGGTGCCGATTTCGACCGTGAACATCACGGGGTTCTTCCACATGATGTCCGGACGGAGCATCACGAATGCGCGCGCGAGCGCGGACTTCAGCAGATCGGGAGCGAACAACCCCTGGCTGCGACTCAGTCGCCGAGCAGCTTTCAGTTCGTTCGGATTGAGGGTCGGAGGTTGGGTCATAGTGGTCATAGGGATCGAGCTTCGTTGGTGGTTCGGGGTTGTACGCCGCGACCGGCCTGGGGCCAGGTGGCGGGCTCGGGATCAACGGGGATCCCTCAATGGCGGTCGTCCAGCCTGGGTGCGGAAGCGGACTTTCAGGATCAATCCCTCCGGCGTTACTTCCATCGCCTCGATCTGGGCACCCTCCGTGATCGAGCTGTAGTCTGCCGGGCGGCTGTCAAGTAGAACCTCGGTGTCGGGGGTCATCCGGTACGGGGGGTGTGGCATTGTCGGCACTGTCTGCCACACGGCCTTCGCCACAGTTCGCATTCCCCGATCCGCGTCACGCTGATGCATCGAGGTCATCGAGCCTTCCGCATCATTCGACCCCGCCAGGATCACGATGACACTTAGGTGTCGAAACACGGAAAATCTCCTCGTGATGCATTTCCGTGTGTTGACTACCGTCCGAACGGCATTGGTCCGTAGTGTTCGGCCACGGGACCCAAGACTGCGGCGGGGAGGAACAGAAGCGCCCCGACGAGGATGATCGTGCCAAGGAGCACGAACCCGAACGTGGCGGTGTCCGTCCGCATGGTGCCGCTCGTGAACGGCGTCTTCTTCTTTCGAGCAAGTCCAGCCGCCAATGCGATCGGCGCAATGATCGGGATGAACCGGCAGATCACCATCACGAGGCCGGTCGCGATGTCCCAATGGGGAGCGTAGGTCGCCGGTGCCGACGGGTTCGCCTTCGCGTCGTTGAACCCGTAGGTGTCGCCCAACCCTTCGAAGCCCGAGCCGTTGTTCGCGCTCGCGGAGGTAAACTCATAGAGAATCTCACTGAATCCGTGCGCGCCTGGGTTGTTGGTCGCGCCCTTCCCCCATTCGAGCGCCGCGAACACTCCGGTCGGCCCGAGGATCATGAGTGGGTGGATGAGCATGGCGAGCATCGCCAGTTTCATCTCCCGAGCTTCGACCTTCCTCCCCAGGTACTCGGGCGTCCGCCCAACCATCAACCCCGCGAGGAACACGGCGACGACGAGGTATACCAGCATGTTGATGAGCCCGACCCCGACCCCGCCGAAGTTGCAGTTCAGCCACATCCCCGCGAGCGGCGTAAGGCCAGCGTTCGGATTGAGGCTGTCGTGCATACAGTTCACGGAACCGTTGCTCGTGCAGGTGGTGATCGCAGACCACGTCGCCCCGGCAGATGGTCCGAAGCGGAGTTCCTTGCCCTCAAGGTTCCCAAGGCCGGACTGATCGACGGGTAGCGCGCCCAGCGAAGAGATCACCTTTTCCTCCACCCCGGGCACCTTGACTCGCTTCTCCGTGTGGGCCAACAGTGCCGGATTTGGCTTCGTGGTGTCGTGGTAAATCGCCCACGCCGTGAACGTGCCGAGCAGGAGCAGCGCGACAGCGAAGACAATACCAGCGTGCCGCATATCGCGGATCATCCGCCCGAACATCACGAGACAAGCCATCGGCAGCAAGATGATCGCAACGCACTCGGCGAAGTTCGTCAGCGCCGTTGGATTTTCCAGCGGGTGCGCCGAGTTCACGCCGAAGAACCCGCCTCCGTTCGTGCCGAGTTGCTTGATCGCGACAACCGCAGCGACCGGACCACGGGCGATCCCCTGCGGCTTCGCGCTGCCGTCATCGTTGGTTCCCATCGCCGCCGCCTGGACAGTCATGGCCTGGGCGTTGCCTTCCAGAGTTATCGGGCAGCCACCGGCGATCAGTATTACCGCGAGGATCAGGCTGAGAGGAAGCAGCACGTAGATCACACCACGCCACACATCAAGGAAGTAGTTACCGACATCGTCGTCCCCACGCAGTCCACGGATCACGGCCAGGAGGGCCGCCAGCCCGATCGCTGGGGTGATGAACTGCTTGAACATGATCGCGAACAACTGGCTCGCGTAGCTCAGGTGAACCTCACCCGAGTAGTGTTGGAGGTTCGTGTTGGTCAGGAATGAGCAAGCGGTATTGAAGATCGTGGTTGGTGAAAGCATCCCCTTGTTGTCCGGGTTCAGGAACACGGGGTGCCACGGCTGCGTGGCCAGCACAAGGAATCCGCACAGCAAGATCACAGCGTTCGACAACAGCATCGCGTAGCAATACTGCTTCCAGTTTTGTGGGCCGGTGTCGATCTGTCGCTCGATCCACAGCAGCGCGGCCGGGGCCTTGTACTTGCCGTCCATGATCCAGGCCAAGTATCGACCCAGCGGGAATGACAGCAAGACGGTCGTGCCGACGATTAGTAGGGGTAGAAGCCACATGGCGGGTTACTCTTCGTAAGGTCTTCGGGGTCAGGATCGCACACCGGTGGGAGCAGGGTGTGCCGAACCGCACGCGCGGGAATCTAGAATTTCTCGGGTCGCAGGAGCGCGACCAGCAGGTAACTGAACAGGAACAGGGTCACGAGTACAGTCAGCCAGATCACGGCTTGCCCTCAATGAGACGATGGGAATCAGGACTTCTTCGGTGGCACCGGCATCGTCATGAGCTCCACCAGTAGCCCCAAGAAGCAACCGAACAAACAGGCGGTTGCCAATACAGCCAGCACCGACAGGAACATGGTGAAACTCCTAGACTTTGTCGCAGGCCCGGACGAACAGGAACATGAGCCCCATGGTCGCAAGACCCAAGAGCACGACAATCGGTAGCCAGGTTGTCAGGTCCATCGCGGAATCCTCGGCAGCGGAATTGCGTGACTATCCCTTGGCAGTTCACGTGCCGCTGACTGCCGATTCCCAGAAGTGCTTGAAACTCTTGAACTTGCGAGATCCAGTCGCTTTCAGACGATTCAGACCCGGTTGCAACTTGCATGACCGAGATTGCAATCTGCAACCCGGAGCAGTCCATGTTGACACCGAATGATCCGTTCAACCTGCGACTGGGACAGCGAAAACGGGGTGTGAAACCACCAAAGGGCAACCCATGACACTCCGCACGCGAATTTTGCTTTCCCTCGTTCCGCTTGTCGTTTTTCTCGTCGGGTTGGGCATCGCGGGTTTTCTCCAACTCGATCGCACAGGCGGTCGCATCGACGCCATCCTGAAGGAGAACTACGCCAGCGTTCAGGCCATGTTCCAGCTCAATGAAGCAACCGAACGGATCGATTCATCGTTCCAGTTCGCACAGATTGACCGTGGTCCGGAACACGAAAAGGCGGCCAAGGATCAGTTCGATGAAAACTGGAGAGCGTTCGAGGAGCAGTTCCGCATTGAGGAAAACAACATCACAATCCATCCCACCGAGGACGACCTTGTCGCCCGACTACGAACACTCAAGGAGGATTATCACCGGCGTGGCGTGGCGTTCTTTGGCCTGCCGCGAGGTGCGCCGAGTCGAACGACAATCTACTATCCGCAACCGGGCGACCCAGGCTTGTTTGGGCGGTTCAAAGAGATCAAGAATGTCTCGGGAGAAATCCTGCGGATTAACCGGGAGAGCATGGAACGAGCACGCGACGACGCACGGGCCACGACCCGCTCATCGCTGATCGCGTTCGGCGTTAGCGTGGTTGTTGTCACCTTGCTTGTCCCGGGGATCGGCTGGTACTTGGTTCACACGATCCTCGGCCCAATTCGAGCGATGACGGAAGTCGCACACGCAATCGGCGGGTCTGGCCAACTCGACCGGAGCGTACCCGTGTTCGGACGGGATGAACTCGGCCAACTCGCGGTTGCGTTCAACACCATGACGCGCGAACTCAGAAAGTATCGACGGTCGAATCTCGATCGGTTGATGAGGGCACAACTGACCGCTCAGGCAACCATCGACTCGTTCCCGGATCCCGTACTCGTG
This sequence comes from Planctomycetota bacterium, assembly GCA_021413735.1. GTDB lineage: Bacteria > Planctomycetota > Planctomycetia > Gemmatales > Gemmataceae > Gemmata. Next base: position 34,360 of record JAIOPV010000104.1, on the reverse strand, counting down.
ATCGACCCAAGTGGGCGGGTCGAACTCGCAAACCCCGCGGCACGAAGTCTCCTCGGTGTGGCCCCGGGGTCTGTGAGCGAACCTGGCACGACGTGGCAACCGCCCGAATCACTCCGATTGCCCGTCGCGGAGGCACTCCAGATTCAACGGGCGTACCAGCCCGAGCAGTTTGATCAGGCTGTCACTTTCAGGCTCGCGGGTGAAGAGCGGACGTACTTCCCGCAAGTTCGTCCAATCCGCGATCCCGAGGGCAACACTCTCGGTGCCGCAGTGGTCCTCACCGACGTGACCCGCTTCAGGATGCTCGATCAGTTCAAGACCGACCTCGTGGCAACCGTCAGCCACGAACTCAAAACTCCGCTGACCTCGGTTCGACTCGCGGTTCACGTGTTGCTCGAAGAAACCGTCGGACCGCTCACACCGAAGCAAACCGAATTGCTCGTTGACGCCCGGGATAACGCGGAACGGTTGCTGGCGTTGATCGAGCAACTGCTCGCCCTTGCGCGTCTTCAGAGGCCACAGGATCGAGAATCGTTCCAGGCCGAAGACCCAATCGAGTTGCTTCGCCGAACAGCGGATACGGTACACGCACGGGCCGACGACAAGCACGTCGAGGTTCACGTCGTCGCGGGCGAACCATTACCGTCGGTGGGGGTTGATTCGACTCGAATCGGGCAGGCACTCGACAACCTGCTGAACAACGCCATCACTTATACGCCAGCAGGCGGCCGAGTCACGCTTTCAGCAGAAGCGAGTGACAACGGGGTGACACTCGTCGTGTCCGATACTGGGGTGGGCATCCCCGCTGAACATTTGCCGCATGTCTTCGACCGATTCTTCCGCATTCCGGGTCAGAGCGACGAAACTGGGACAGGGCTCGGGCTCGCAATCGTGAAAGAGATTGTCAGCGCTCACAAGGGCGACATCACCTGCGTGAGTGAGCCGGGCAAAGGGACAACGTTCCGACTTACGCTTCCCGCCTGGGTAGGCGAGGAAGGGGGCCATCGTGAGCAGTGATGCCGCAAGACCGAGTCCTGAGCGATTCCTGGCGATGCTACGAGAACAGCAGCGGGGTCGGCTTAAGGTCTACCTGGGGTTCGCGCCCGGCGTCGGGAAAACCTTTGAGATGTTGCAAGAAGGTCAGCGGCTCAAGAAGCAGGGTGTTGATGTCGTCATCGGCATCGTCGAGACACACGGACGTGCCGACACCGCGTCCATGGTTGGCGAGTTGGAGCAGGTGCCACGCCGCAAGATCGAATACCGCGCCGTGGTACTCGAAGAGATGGATCTCGATGCGGTTCTGACACGACGCCCGATGGTCGCACTCGTGGATGAACTCGCACACACGAACGCACCGGGGAGCCGGCACGCGAAACGCTTCCAAGACGTGGAGGAACTGCTGCGGAGCGGGATCAGTGTCATCACCACGATGAACATTCAACACCTCGAAAGCCTGTATGACACCGTGGAGCGGTTCACGGGCGTGAAAGTCAAGGAGCGGGTTCCCGATCACGTTCTGGGGCAGGCACACCAAGTCGTGAACGTGGACTTGCCAGCCGAGGATTTGCAGGAGCGAATGCGGGCGGGAAAGATTTACCCGACCGAACGCATTGAGCGAGCGCTCGGGCACTTCTTCACCGAACCGAACCTGAACCAACTTCGCGAAATTGCTCTGGAGCAGGTCGCCCACATCCTCGACCGTAAGCGGCAGGAACGCGACCGAGACACGACCGCGAACACATCGGAACGGGTGATGGTGTGCGTTAGCAGCGGCAGCCCGAACGCATTGCGACTGATGCGGAAGGCGGCGCGACTGGCCGACCGGTTCGGAGCTCCGTGGTACGCCGTGTACGTTCAGACGCCCAAAGAGAGCACTGAACGTGTAGACGCCACAACTCAACGCCGGATCGCCGATTCGCTGGCGTTGGCTCAACAACTCGAGGGCATTCCCATGACGTTCCAGGGGCCAGACCTTCCCTCCGCGGTAGCAGCGTTCGTGCAGGAGTATGGAATAACCCATGTTGTGGTCGGGCGACCACAACGACCGTGGTACAAGCGGTTATTCGGCTCATCGGTACTTGATCGCCTGGTGCGAACCGTTCCGGGTGTGGACATCGTTGTGGTGGACACAGCCCCGGAGTAACGATGGGTGAGGCGATTCGCCACTACCGTGACGACCTGCTGCAATAATTGGCGACCCTCGGTCTTTCGCGACCCAACATCACTCTTTCGGACCCTCGATGGCACTCCACGACTGGTTGTTCGGCCGGCCTCTGGCGACTGAGGAAGAGGAACGGCAGGGCGTGGGAACCTGGGCCGGGATCCCGATCCTCGGTCTGGATGCACTTGCGTCGGCAGCGTATGGCCCCGAGGCGGCCCTGACAGTTCTTCTTGTTCTTGGGGCAGTCGGGATCGAGTACATCGGCCCAATTACGCTGTTGATCGTCGGGTTGCTCTTCCTCGTCTACTTGTCGTACCGACAAACCATCGCTGCCTACCCTACAGGCGGTGGGTCGTACACCGTCGCCAAGGAAAACCTCGGTGTGGGAGCAGGGTTGCTCGCCGCAGCGGCCCTGATGATCGACTATGTGCTGGTCGTGGCCGTCGGGATCTCTGCCGGAATCGGAGCTTTGGTATCCGCGATACCTGATCTTCAACCGTACACACTGAGCCTATGCCTCGTCGTCCTTGGACTTATCGCGATTGTCAATCTGCGAGGAACACGGGAATCCGGGGTGGCGTTCGCACTCCCAACGTACCTGTTCATCGTGTCTCTGTTCGGCGTGTTGGCAGTTGGATTGTGGAAGGTGATGACTGCCGATGCACGCCCCGAACCAATCCTGCCGCCGCCCGGAGTCTCACCAGCGTCCGGAGCAGTCGGATTGTGGTTGTTGGCGAAGGCGTTCGCCAGCGGATGTACTGCAATGACCGGAGTCGAGGCTGTGAGCAACGGGGTTGCCAGTTTTCAGGAGCCCAGGGTTCGGTACGCTCGGCGGACACTCACCGCTATCATCGTCATCCTGGCCAGCCTGCTCATCGGGATCGCCTACCTCTGTCGAGCTTACGGGATCGGTGCCACCGAGCCGGGGACTGCTGGCTACGACAGTGTCCTTTCCCAACTCGTCGCGGCGATCGTTGGACGGGGAGTGGTTTACTACGTGACCATTGGTGCAACATTGGCTGTGTTGTGCCTGTCGGCGAACACTGGCTTCGCCGACTTCCCACGGCTCTGCCGTGCAGTCGCACAGAACGGGTTCCTTCCGCATGGCTTCGCCCATCGTGGTCGGCGTCTGGTGTATACCCGTGGGATCGTGGTTCTGACGGCACTATCTGCCGTCATCTTGATCGCATTCAACGGCGTGACCGATCACCTGATCCCGCTGTTCGCGGTCGGAGCGTTTCTGGCCTTCACACTGTCCCAGACTGGAATGGTTGCTCATTGGATCAAGGTCGGTGGGCGTGGATCGCGGTGGGCAGCAATCGTGAACGCTCTCGGGGCGATCGGCACTGGCTCCGCCTTGCTGGTCGTTCTGGTTGCTAAGTTCGCAGACGGTGCATGGGTAACAGTGCTGCTGCTAACGATGTTGGTGGTTGCCTTCGTGGGAGTCCGCCGACACTACCGAGCGGTCGCACGGGAGCTTACGACCGATGAACCGCTCGACCCGCTCGGCCTCGATCCTCCGCTGGTCGTGCTGTTGGTCCGCGGATGGTCCCGAATCACACGTAAGGCTCTGCGGGTAGCGATGAGAATTTCGCCGAATGTCTATGCGCTGCACATCGCGGCGGACGAATTACGACTCCAGGCATTGGAGGAGGAGTGGGCGAAGTTCGTGTGCGACCCGTGCCGGAACGCGGGTGTCACGAGCCCGGAATTGGTCGTCGTGACATCCCCGTACCGTCGGCTATATGCCCCGTTGATCGAGTTTATCACCGAACTGGCGCGGACCCACCCGGGCCGGTCGATCGCGGTCGTTGTTCCCGAGTTGGTGGAGCGGCGATGGTATCACTACCTTCTGCACAATCAGACTGCCGCGATCATCAAGGGATACCTCTATTTCAGCCGACTGGAGCGGGTGACGGTGATCAATGTCCCGTGGTACATGAAGGATTGACGAGTCGAGTGGAATCGCCTCAATCATGGGATTCGATCCAGGCTCCGATTGTTCCGCTAAGCACAGCACCCGCGAGGCCCGCAGCGACAGGATCGGACGGAAACGGAATCACCAAGCCACCATTAACCCCAGCAAGAACCCAGGCAGCATCAACACTCCGGCGACCAATCCGACACGAATCGCATGTGGTGGATTGCGCCAAGTCGCGGCTGAGGGTTCCGAAACGTTCTCATCCCTGAGATTGCTCGAAAGCCGGTCGCGTCCACACACGTGTTCATCGACTGATTTGCCGGCACGCGGAGAGACCTCTGTGAATTGTCATTGGCGGAGTTGTTCGCAGCGATGAAGGAAATGCAAATCTCGCTTGTGCGACGGGGAGAGGCGATCGTGATTGGGGCACTTCCCAATTCCGTGAACGAGAAGATTTTGGCAGCGGTGGAAACTCATCAGGGAGAATTGCGTCTTTTGGTATCGCCAGCGCAGATTGAATCCCAAAACTCGCACGCGATGCCGATTCTCGCGGATATCCTCCAAGATGCGGGCTGCGACAACGACGACATCCTCACGCATTGCCGCGACCCGCAGCAGGTTCGCGTTCGCGGGTGTCGGGTCGTCGAGCACGTTCTCGGGAAATCGTAGCCACCACGCCCCGCGCCGGGTACGCTGACGACTCACTCCCAGAGTCGCCAGGGCTTCGTGATGTTTCCCACTGCAGTCAAGGTTGATTCGCTGCAATCGGCTGTCGCCGGCGATTTGCTCATGTTCCTCCCGGAACTTGTGCTGTGCGTCGGAATCGTCGCGTTGCTGCTCGCACGTCTCCTCCCAGTGCTCGATCGCGTGCATCTCGGCGGGCTTGCTGTCGCCACTGTTGCGGTTGCCCTCTTTGCGGCCGTGTTTCAGGTGAACGGAGATCAGTGGAGCGGGCCATACTTCGGCGGCATGCTCAGTTCGGATGCATTCGGCGGCCTCGTTCGGTGCTTTATCCTGTTCGCAGCGCTGCTCACAGTTCTGCTGTCGCAGCTCACCGGCATCCCCGACGCAAGCGATTCCGCCGACTTCCACACGCTGTTGCTCGGCGGCACTCTCGGCATGTTGCTGATGGCATCCGCGAACCACTTGCTGATGATCTTCATTGCCGTGGAAATGGCGAGCTTGCCGGGTTACGCCCTCGCAGGGTTCCTCAAGGGAAAGAAGGTCGGGAGCGAAGCCGCGTTGAAGTATGTCGTTTACGGCGCCGGTGCCAGCGGCATCATGCTGTATGGAATCAGCCTGATCGCAGGCATCTTCGGCACCGGGTATCTGCCCGATGTCGCTGCGGGTATCCATCATCGCGGATTCGATCTTCCCGTGGTGGCCGGCTTCTCGCTCGTGCTGGTTGGGCTGGGGTTCAAGCTCGCCGCGGTGCCGTTCCACTTTTGGTGTCCCGATGTGTTCGAAGGTGCGGCGGCTGAAGTCGCGGGCTTCCTTTCGGTCGCGTCGAAGGCGGCTGCGGTCGCGCTCACACTGCGAGTGCTGCTGACGCTTCACGCGGCGAATGTCGCCTGGGTCGTGCCGGAATCGCTGGGGTTGATGGTCGGAGTGATTGGAGCCGTCACCGTCACGTTCGGGAACCTGGCCGCGTTCGGGCAAACGAACCTCAAACGGCTTCTCGCGTACTCGACCATCTCGCACGCGGGCTACATGCTTCTCGCGGTGGCGACTTGTACTGTCGCCGGCACCTCAGGCGTGCTGTTCTATCTCGCGGCGTACATCATGATGAACCTCGGAGCCTTCGCGGTTGTCGCTTTTGTGCGGAACGCGACCGACAGCGAGAATCTCGATGCATTCCGCGGATTGGTGAAGCGGTCGCCGGTGCTCGCGGTCACGTTCACGCTGTTCCTACTGTCGCTGCTGGGGCTGCCGCCGTTGGCGGGCTTCGCGGGTAAGTTTCAGGTGTTCGAGGCCGTGTACGAAGGTGGTCGAGCTGCGACCTCTGCGGGGCACACTCCACTCGGCACCGTGTTCTATGTGCTGCTTGGCGTCGGCGCCGTGAACACCGCCATGAGCGCGTATTACTACCTGAAAATCGTGCGTGCGATGCTGCTCGAAGAACCCACCGACACAACACCGATTGCGACATCGTTCGCGAGTGCCGCCTACCTCGTGGTCCTTTCCGCGACCCTGCTGACGCTCGGCGTGCTGTGGAATCCTCTGACCCGGCTGACCGAGCACGCGGCCATCGTGTTCGCTACGAAGTGACCGCGAAACGGACGACCTATGCTGATCGACACGCATTCACACTTGTTCGATGGGCGCTTCAGCAAAGACTTGCCGGCCGTTCTGGAACGCGCTGCGGCCGCCGGGCTGGAACGTGTCGTGTGCCTGGGAATTGATCGCGAATCGTCAGTCGAGTCGGTTGCCATCGCGAACAAGTATTCGCTTGTGGTCGCGGCGGTCGGCATTCAGCCGAACTCCGTGGCGGATTCGAAAGCTGGCGATTGGGAAGAAGTCGTGCGGCTCGCGGAGACGGAACCTCGGGTTGTCGCGATCGGCGAAACGGGACTGGATCGGTATTGGGACAAGACTCCATTCGCTCAGCAAGAGCAGTTCTTCGATCTGCACATCGAACTCGCACGCCGACTGAACAAGCCGTTTGTGATTCATTGCCGCGAGGCCGAGGCCGACGTGGTGAAAGTGCTGCGTGCCCAGTTCGCGAAGCACGGACCCGTTCGCGCGGTGATGCACTCGTTCAGCGGCGACCTTGCCACGGCACTGGCGTGTCTCGAAATGGGGCTGTACGTTTCATTCGCGGGTATGCTGACCTACCCAACGGCCCAGAATCTACGAGATGTGGCGAAGCAGGTGCCGCTCGATCGTTTGCTTGTGGAGACGGACTGCCCATATCTCGCACCGCAGCCAGTTCGTGGCAAGCGGAACGAACCGGCGTATGTTGCTCACACTGCGGCACTCCTCGCCGATGTGAAGGGCGTCAGCGTTGCGGAGATTCAAGACCACACGAGTCGCAACGCCCGAGCTTTCTTCGGGCTGACGCCTGCGAGATGAACAACAACCCGACCCATCACCCCGTGTTCTTCAGTCCCGATGCAACGCCGTTAATGCTCTCTAACACCGCCGTTTCAAGTTCGGTCGTATGTGAGCCGCCCGCACGCAATCTCTTCAGCAGCACAAGCTGAATGAAACTCAACGGATCGACATACGGGTTGCGGCGATCAATCGACGTCTTCAGAATCGGCGACCGTTCCAACAGCGTCGATTGACCCGTGATCTGGCAAACCGAATCGCACGAATCGTGATACTCGGCCAGGATTCGGTCGTAGACACGAGACGCGAGCTTCTGATCGTCCACGAGGTCGGCGTACAGCCTTGCGATGGTCATGTCCGCCTTCGCCAGAATCATCTGGGCGTTGTCGATGAGGGTCGTCCAGAATGGCCAACGGGCGTACATATCGCGGAGCATCGCCAGGCCGAGCGGATTCTTGGTCAGCAATTCACGCACGGCACTGCCAAGCCCGAACCAACCGGGCAGCGTGTGCCGACTTTGCATCCAACTGAACACCCACGGGATCGCTCGCAACTGGTCGATGCTGCTGGCAGACGAACGGCGAGCCGGGCGGGAACCGATCTTCAAGCGGGCAATCTCACCGATGCACGTCGCCTGCTCGAAATACGTCAGAAACTCTGGGTTATCGTACACGAACGCGCGATAGCTTCGCCGAGCTGCGTCCGCGAGGCCGTCGAGAGCCGTCAACCATCCCGGTTCGGGCTGCCCTTCTTCACCGGGAAAGCTGGTCCGCAGCACAGCGTTCAGCACCTGCTCAAGATGCCGTTCGGCAATCGCCGGATGCCCGAAGCGGTCCGCGATCATTTCGCCTTGCTCGGTCATTCGCAAACGACCATCGACCGTCCCACGCGGCTGTGCGAGGATCGCATGATTCGCTGGGCCGCCACCGCGACCAATCGCTCCCCCGCGACCGTGGAAGAATCGAATCGTGATTCCACTGGACCGCCCTAACGCCGCGATGGCTTCCTGTGCCCGGTAAAGCGCCCACGCCGACTGAAGGAAGCCGCTTTCCTTGTTGCTGTCCGAGTACCCGATCATCACTTCTTGCAGGTTGCCACGCAGTTCAAGTTGGCGGCGATACACTGGCAGCGCGAACAGCTTCGCCATGATGTCGCGTCCCGAACGCAGCGGTTCTAGCGCTTCAAACAGTGGAATGATGTCGACAAGGCTGACGCCCTCGGTTGGGCGGAACAGTCTCGCTTCTCGCGCGAGCAACAGCACCTCAAGAAGGTGTGCGGGTTCGGTCGTCGAACTGATGATGTACGGCCCGAGGACTTCGGGGCACTGCTGTTCGAGGATCGCGGCCATCGTGCGGAACGTGAGCAGAACCTCCGCTGTTTCCGGCGTGAATGTCAGATGCGTCGGCACCAGCGGCCGACGGCTTTCGAGTTCCATAGCGAGCAAATCGAACCGTTCATCAGGCGTGAGTGACAGGTAGTTGTCACTGATCCCGGCAGCCACGAACACTTCAGCGACAGCCGAAGCGTGCCGACCGCTGTGTTGGCGAAGATCAAGCTGCACCATGTGAACGCCGAACACTTCCACCAACCGCGAGACATCGCGAACCGGTCCATCTGCGGCAGCGGTTGCCCCCACACGCCGGAGATCGTCTTCGATCACCCGCAGATCGGCGAGCAGTGCGTTCTGACCGATGTAGATGCCGGGTGGCGGTGGCTCGATTGGCGCAGCCCAATCGAGCGAGTGGTTCGTGACGAACTCGCGTGTCTGCTGAATCTTCGCAGCGATGTATCGGCACTTCGCACGGTATGGTTCATGCGGCGCGACCGGCACATCAGGGAACAGTTCTGCATCCGCCGCGAGCGACGCCCGAAACTCAGGGCTTGGTGTCAGGAACTCATCCGAGTGACTGAGCCGGCGACCGAGGTCTTCGACACGGTCAAGGTAGTTGCGGAGGATCGTTTCCTGTTGAAGTCGCACGGCAGCGGCAGTCACATCGTGTGTGACGTTCGGGTGTCCGTCACGGTCGCCGCCGATCCACGAACCGAACCGCAGAAATGGCGAAACGTGCCACGCTCGGCCCGGATACACGCGGTCGAGCGCTGCATCGAGTTTGCGATATACCCGCGGCACCACATCAAGCAAACGCCCTTCGACCATGCCCAGCACTTGCTTCACTTCGCCGAGAACGGTTGGCCGCGACACCCGCACGGCGTCCGACAGCCAGAACCCTTCCACTTCCTCAGCAACAACCGCAATTGCTTCCAGTCGCTCCGCGTCCGTGAGGTTGCCGTACTCCATCTTGTCGAGTTGTTGAGCGACAGCCGCGAGCTTTTCGAGGATAGTTCGGCGGCGTGCTTCGCTCGGGTGCGCCGTGAATACAGGTACCACGAGGGCGGTGGCCAGATGCTCGGCGACGACTTCCCCCGAGATTCCACGGTCGCGAATCTGCCGCAGCGCAGCCTCGGCTGTCTCGGCACGCGGGTCTGTGGATTTCGTCGCAGCACGCGAACGCAGCGACCGCACCCGAGCTTGCTGTTCCGCGAGATTGATGAGGTCGAAGTAGACGCTGAACGCGCGAATCAGCGTGCGGAGATCTGGAAGTTCGAGTTGCCCGAGACGGTCCCGCAGTTCGCGGGCACGGGCAAGTGATGGGTTGGTGCGGAGCTCCTTCGCAGCCGCACGAATCTCCTCTTCAAGTTGAAATGCAGGCTCACCGGCCAATCGGCGGATGGCCTGACCGAGTAGATCGCCGAGCAATCGGATGTCTGCCCCGAGCGCCGTCTGATTCGCTGCCTGCATATCCCTCCCCTTCACCACACTCACAACACAATTCCATCTCAATCAGCTTACGAGACTCACCCGAAGGAGAACGGTTGACCGGTCGACTCAATCACCGAAAGCCACAAATCGCCGTTCGGATCGACAACATGCCGATCACGCACGGCCAGTGGCATCGGTAACAACACGAACCGCCCGTGCCAGCGACTCACAACTACGTCGGTCTTGCCGGCCATCGCTGCGTGAACGGCGTTGTGCGCGAGCCGCAGGCAGAACACGCTGTCGAAGGCATTTGCCCTCACGCTGCGAATGCTGTAACTCGGATCGAAATACTTGAGGTTCAGTTCCATGTTCGCTTCGCCGAACGCATCGGTGATCTTCTGCTTCAGAAACAAGCCGATGTCGCCGAAACGTTTGTTCCCCGAAGCGTCGGTCTCGTTCGTGGCCGCCATCAGGTCTTGCCCGGCACCTTCGGCAACAACGATCACCGCGTGCCCAGATGCCTTGATACGCTTCATCAAAACGCTGAAGAATCCCTTCGGTCCATCGAGTTTAAACGGCACCTCAGGAATCAGCACATAGTTCGCGTCGTTGTGGGCGAGCGAGGCGTAACACGCGATAAAGCCGGAGTGTCGGCCCATCACCTTCACGAGTCCGATACCGTTCGGAGCGGCCTTCGCCTCGACGTGGGCCGCACGAATGACCTGCCCGGCTTCCGAGAACGCCGTCTGGAAGCCGAAACTCTGGTCGATGAAGTTGATGTCGTTGTCGATGGTCTTCGGGATGCCAACCACGGCGATCTTGCTGCCGCGTGCTGTCACTTCTTCGGAAATCGCGTGCGCTCCGCGAAGGGTGCCGTCGCCACCGACCACGAACAGAACGTTGATTCCCATTCGTTCGAGGCAATCCACCATCTCGACGGGATCTTGTTGGCCGCGAGAACTGCCCAGGATCGTGCCGCCGTGCTCGTTGATCTGGCTGACAGATTGCGGCGTCAGGTCGAGAACCGGCCGTTGATACTTCGCGATGAAGCCCTGATAGCCGCTGCAAAAACCGACGATCTTCTTCACCCCGTAAAGGAAGTGCAGTTCCATCACCAGCGCGCGAATGACGTCGTTGAAGCCCGGGCACAGGCCGCCACAGGTGACGATACCGGCGCGAGTCTTCGAGGGGTCGAAGAAGATCTTGCGGCGGGGGCCGGCAGGCTCGAAGCCGGGAACGCTCCCCGGCTCGGTCCCGCGAGTTGCAAGAGCTGACGCGGTGTCGTCGAACAACACTCGGTCGTCTTCGTCGACGTTGTTGTAGCTGCGCTGGCGGCCCGCGAGAATTGGCAGCATCGGGGAGTCAATGCGACACGACCCGAGCGTTTTGACGACGAGTTCTTCGTGCTTGACCACGGTTGACCTTCCCGGAAAGCGGAACACGCGAACTCCCTGTCCTCCCGGAAGGTGAGAAGAGTGTGCCGCGAATGGTCGCAAGAAAAACGATACTGAACGTAAAGTGTGCAAGTGCAATTCCAAGGCCAAACGGAAACAAGCTCGAATTAGGTGATATTTCAGGGTCGTTTCACGTCACTGCTTAATGTCTGTGCTTGTGGTGCCTAATTCATACCGATGTCATTGTTTCTGGATTCCGGGCCACGATTGCTGAAAGTAGCCGGTTTGAGAAACCGCTTGCTCCCCGACAAAGCATCCTGGACAATCCGAGCGCTGCGGCTTGCGAAAAATGCACCGGTGAATTCCGATGAAACCTGCTCTCCGATTCGCGGTTTGCTTCGGCGTATGTGCCATCATCACAGGATGTGGTGGAGGCGACAGCGAGGGGGATGTCTCCGGGACTGTGACATTCGACGGGCAACCCATCCCGCGTGGCAGCATCGTCTTCGTCAAGACCGACGGCTCAGTTCGAGGTGGTGGGGTCATCAAGGACGGGGGTTTCCAGACCAAACTCCAACCCGGCACATACAAGGTTGAAGTGAGCGCCTCAAAATCAGCGGGGAAACGGACGCAGAAAGGGTTCGACGGCAAGGATGAGGTGATCGAACTGACCGAGGAGATGGTGCCAGAATGGTACAACAAGAAGACCGAGCTGACGGAAGAGATCAAACCCGGCCGCAACACACTCAAACTCGACCTGACGCAAAAGAAGTGAGCCACACGGAGACGTCAGAACACCGACTCCGAGAACGCCGCCCGCAGCAATCGCGCGACTGGCTCTGGCTCCTCCGCTGACGCAATCACCGAACCCACAGCGATTCGCCTCGCACCCGCAGCTACAACTTCACCCACATTCTGAAGCCCAATTCCCCCAAGCGCGAACGCTGGTAACGATGTCTCCGCGTTCGCCGCTCGCACGAAATCCAATCCGGGGAAGTGATCGAACTCCTTCGTCTTCGACGTGAACACCGGACCGACGCCGAGGTAATCCGCCCCATCCAGAACGGCTTGCCGAACCTGTTCGACCGTGTGCGTGCTGACTCCGATGATCGCGTTCGGCCCAAGAATACGCCGGGCGTCGCGCACCGTGAGATCGTCTTGCCCCAGGTGAACGCCGTCGGCTTCGACGAGCCTGGCGATGTCGGGGCGGTCATTTACGATGAAGAGAACGTTGGCCCTTTGCGTCCACCGACGAACATCTCGCGCCCGTGCGACAAGCTCGCAATCCGGTAGATTTTTCTCTCGCAATTGCACAACATCGGCTCCACCAGCCGCAGCCTGTTCTATGGTCCAATCCAGAGACGCAACGCACTGCGAACCTGTCAGCAGAACGTAGAGTTTCGCCTCGCCCAATCTTTCACGGTTTCGCCCCACGACCGCTATCGCCCGTTCCAGGGTGTATGTTTGATATCGCAGTGTTTCGAGGTCACGACCAAGTTCTGATCCAAACAGTTTGCCAAACTCCTCCAGACTCCGAAGCGATTCCTGCAGGCGTTTCAGATTCACAACGGCCACCTGAGCTGGCGTGCGTCGCTCGTACTCACCGCCCGCGGTGACGTTCGTTCCCACGTCTCGAAGCGTGTCGCGTGCGGCAAGCAAGACGTGTGCTGGCAAACGGGCCGAGGCTGCTCCGAGAGCGTGCCTGAGTTGCTTCACCTGCTCCGTCAAGAAGCGATCATTCAGGGCGAAGCGGCAATAGTCCTCAAGAACGCGGGTCGCTTCTCGGGCACGGTTGAAGTTGACGTCGAGCACACGAGCCGCGTCCAGTTCGCCGAGGGCGTCTGGCCCGGTAAGAACGGCGAGAGGCTGGGCAGGTTCCGGAGGTTGGGCCGGAATTGCCGTCGGTTCCGGTTGCGCTTCTGTTCGACCGATCAGGATTGATTCAAGTTTGCTCACGTCGAGACCGAGTGCGGCGGAGGCGCGTTCGAACGCGGGATCGGCTTTCAACACTGTGATGAGGAAAGCATCGGTGAGGAATTGCGCATCATCCCGGTGTTCGATCGACCATTCACGAGCCGTGGTGAAGAGGGCAGCCTCGTCTGGGGATTCGGGGGAATCGCTGTACTGCGTGAGCTTTGCGCGGATATCGGCCAGGGAAAGCCCTGCTCTTTCGAGCAGTAACGCGGGGCGGCCTTCGTCATCATCAATGAGCGCGAGGACGAAGTGCGTGAGCCGGAGCATGGGCGATCCCAGACGTCCGGCCCACACCTGGGCACCCGCGAGTGCTCGCTCAACTCCGGGACTCATCTGGTGCATCGGACTCCCGTGATGAGAGGATTCATCTCAAATTCAGTTGATCCGTTTTCCTGATCCGAGCCCGAGCGCCAAGCGAGGGTCTTCCTCGTCCCTCGCTTGGCGCTCGGGCTCGGATGGATTCAGTGTGCCGGTTTGCCCGTTACAAACGGAACGGCCGGAACCTCGCACATGGGATTGTACAGCGTTTGGGGGTCTGCTCGTCCAGAGTGAGTTGGGGTGGGACCGATGGAAACCGTAGTCGCACGGACATCGCACGCACCGCGACACCACCGTGAGAGGAACCGGCAGATGCCACGACTTGCTACACGAATGATCTTCGCATTCCTCCTCGGTGGCTCCGCCATCGGTCTGCGGACCGCTGAAGCTGCGGGAGATCCACCGCCTCTCGTCATGTCTGCGCTCGCGGTGAACCCGACGATCCTGGCACCGCAAGCGCCGACGCATCACCACGTGCGGTTCCAGAACCTGATCCCGATCACAGCGGAGAAGGAAAAGAACGGCGGCAAAGTCGATATGCCTCCGGTAGTGGTTGAAACGGGCAACTTCCTCTCGCTCGGAGAATGCATCGCCGTGGCGTTGGAACGGCAACCGTCGCTGAAGGCCGTGAAGGCGAGCATGGCCGCGACCGAGGCGGGCTACGCCGCTCTGCTCAAATTTGGAACACCCGCGACGATTCTCAGCCCGGACCTGGAGATTCGCAAGCAGCAGGCCCAGCGGGGGCTGGCGGCTTCCGCAGCTGAATATCAGAAGGCACAAAACGAGATCGTGCAAGACGTGACGCGGCTGTATTACACCGCCGTCTACGCGAAGCAGGCCGAAGCTGTGGCCTCCGATCTCGGGGACCAACTCGTGGAACTCATCAAGATCGCAGAAAGCATCCTGAAGACCGAGCCTGATCCCAAGAAGCTCGAAGGATTGACCCTCGCGAAGATTCTCTTGATGAAATCGGGCCTTCTCAAAGTTCGCGAAAAGCAATCGCAGGCTCGAATTGGAAGGCAACAAGCGATGGCGGCGCTTCGTCAGGTAATGGCGGTGGATGAGGAAACATTCCCGTTCCGCGTCAAGGACACGGAACTGCCGTTGATGGCTCAAAAAGCTGCCTTCGACAAGAAATTTGTCGTCGAGCAGGCGCTCTGCCGACGGCCAGAATTGGCTCTCGCGTCAGCCGGGGTTGATGCTTTCCGTTTGGAAGTGTATGCACAGGGCAAGATTCCATTCAAGCGGAAGGTTCCGACCTTCGGCTCGGGTGCGGATATCCACTCCAAAGACATCCCGCAGGCCATGAGAGGCAAGGAATACCGGCCAGGCGGCGTGACTCTTGAACTCCCACCGCAGCTTGTCGGTAGCAAGTTCGATCGCGTTTGTCGTGCAATGGCGTTCAGCCAACGAGCCGATGCCGTGTTCGAGAGTGCCCAGAGCCTTGTGAAACTGGAAGCCGAGAACGGTTACTACGAGTTTGAACTCGCCACGGAAAAGTTGAACTCTCTTAAGGGGCAACTCGATCTCGCCCTCCAAATCCAGGAGAATGCTCGGTCGAACGGTCCGAACGTCAAGGACAAGTCGGTGATCGTTCAAGCTGAAGTCCTGGCATCGACGGCACAGGCAGAGTTCCTCGAAGCGGTCCTTCAACACTTGCTCGCGTTGTCGGCACTGGAACGAATCACTGCTGGCGGCATTCAGCCAGCATTCCCCGGACGATGAGGCCATACCTCTCGGAACGGGCGAGAAACACTTGAGTATACGTCGATCAAGATTGCGGGCGGGTTCCAAACAAAGGGGTGCTGTCGTGGTGCGTTCTTGTGGTGTGTTCGCCGGGATGCTCGCCTTACTGGGAGCAACCATCCAACCAGTCGGGGCCGAGGAGCCGTTGTCCGAGTTGCGGATTGGTCTGCCGCAACCGATGTTCAAGGACGTGCCCAAGGCGATGGTGGATGCCGCCGCCAAGCCGTTCCAGACGATGATTCAGGACAAAGCTGGAGTTAAAGGCTCCGTCGAAGTGTGCCCGAACTACAAGGTTCTCGCCGAGAAGATCGCGAACGGCAAAATCGACATCGGCATCTTCCACGGCTTCGAGTACGCCTGGGTGAAGGACACCCCTGGCCTTGTTCCGCTTGTCGCCACGGTGCCGAACTGCGGGAAGGTTCAGGCTTGTCTGGTCGTTCATGTCGATTCGAAGGTGATGGACCCGAAGGAACTCAAGGGTGCGTGCATCGTAGTGCCTGCGTCGTCGAAGGCGCATTGCTACATGTACCTCGAACGGCTTCGCGAGAAGTTGCCCCCAGGCGATTGCTGCCCCGCGAAGCCAGCTGGCCTGACGCCGCACGAAGCGCTTGGCGAAGTCGCTAACGATCGAGCCGACGCAGCGCTTGTCGATATTTCCTCGTTGCTCTCGCTTCAGAAAGAATCGCCAGCAGCATTCAAACAACTCCGCATCCTGACGCAGTCCGAACTGCTTCCCTCGGCGGTTGTGGTCTATCGAAAAGGTGCTCTCGACGCGAATACCATCACCAAGGTCCGCAACGGTCTGATCGACTGCGTGAAGACCCCGATCGGCCGCGTGTTCGCAATGTTCTGGCAGTTGAAGGGGTTCGAGGACGTGTCGCCTGAGTATCATGCTCATGTGGCGAGGTCGCTGGCGGCGTACCCAGCTCCGGCTGAAGTGAAGGTTCCGAACCTGCTTCCGATGAAGTAAGCCGACTGACGGAACCCGCGATCACCCTCCCACAACCCCCGCCCTGCGGGGGTTGTGCCGTGCTGCGACAACAGAAACCGACCTTCACTGACTTGCGGCCCTGTGCTATCTTTCTGTTCATCTGTTCAGTAGTTGTGTTTTGAGGCAATTGCACTCATGGCGGAAACAATCGAGACGGTTCCGATCGCAACCGAAGTGCGAAAACGGTTCCTCGACTACGCGATGTCGGTGGTCACGGGCCGTGCGTTGCCAGACATCCGCGACGGGTTGAAGCCAGTGCAACGTCGCATCCTGTACGCGATGTACCACGACCTTCACCTGACGTTCGACAAGAAGACGCTGAAGTGCGCCAAGATCGTCGGCGACGTGATGGGCAACTACCACCCGCACGGCAACCTCGCGCTCTACGACGCCCTCGTTCGCCTGTCGCAATCGTGGATCATGCGGGTGCCGCTGGTTCATGGTCAGGGGAACTTCGGTTCCGTTGACGGCGATCCGCCCGCCGCCGACCGATACACCGAAGCTAAACTCACGAAGGCTGCCGAGTATCTGCTGAACGAACTCGATCAGGAAACGGTCGATACTCGGGCCAACTACGACTCGACGCGGCAGGAAGCAGTCGTGCTGCCGGCGCAGTTCCCCCACCTGCTGGTGAACGGCACCTCGGGCATCGCCGTCGGCATGGCGACGAACATTCCGCCACACAACTTCTCGGAAGTGCTGCGGGCGGCGATCACACTCATCGACAATCCGGATGCAACGGTTGCCGTGCTGATGGAGAAGGTGAAGGGGCCGGACTTCCCGCTTGGCGGAAAGATCATCACCGATCGCAGCACGCTTCGCCGCATCTACGAAGAGGGCAGCGGCACGATCAAGGTGCAGGCCGAGTGGAAGGAAGAGAAGCTCGAAAAGGGCCGCACGCAGATCGCGATCACGTCGATTCCTTACGGCATCGACAAGGGCGAACTTGAGAAGACGGTTGCGAGCATCATCGAAGAACGCAAGCTGCCGCAGCTCACGGGACAGTCGAACGAGTCGAACGAGAAGGACGGCCTGCGGCTCGTGCTGGAGGTGAAGCCTGGCACTGACCCGAACCTCGTGATGGCTTACCTGTACAAGCACACCGAGTTACAGAAGACGTACTCGTACAACATGACGGCCCTGGTGCCGAGTCCCGGCGGCAAGGCACTGGTGCCACGCGATGGGTTGAGCTTGAAGGAGATGCTGCAATACTTCCTCGACTTTCGGCTCATCACCGTGCGTCGGCGGTTCGAGTATCAGTTGCGGCAGTTGAAGAAGCGAATCCACATTCTGGAGGGCTTCGCGATCATCTTCAATGCGCTCGACAAAGCGATCAAGATCATCCGCGAGAGCAGTGGCAAGCCCGACGCCGCCGAGAAACTGAAGACGACCTTCAAACTCGACGACGAACAGGTTACGGCAATCCTCGATTCGCAGCTTTACAAGATCGCTCAGTTGGAGATCAAGAAGATCCTTGAGGAGTTGGCCGAGAAGAAGAAGGAAGCCGACCGTATCGAGACGATCCTCGCTTCCGAAAAGAAACTGTGGGGCGTCATCAAGGGCGAACTCGAAGCGCTCGTCGAGAAGTTCCCCGAGCGCCGCAAGACGCGAATGGCTTCCGACGAGGACGTGCTGACGTTCAGCGAAGAAGCGTACATCGTTCGCGAAAACACGAACGTCGTGCTGACTCGCGACGGCTGGCTGAAGCGAATCGGTCGGCTGGCGGCTGTGGAATCGACCCGCGTTCGTGAAGGCGACGAGGTTGTCTCGGTGATTCCGGGGAGTACGCTGGATCACGTCGTGTTCTTCGCCGACGACGGCACCGCTTACACGATGCGGATGAACGAAGTCCCAGCCACTGCGGGCTACGGCGAACCGATCACGAAGTTCTTCAAGCTCGCGGATCAGGTGAAGGTGGTCGGGGCGGTCACGACCGACCCACGATTCACGGCCGCCGATCTTCCCGCGAAGGGCGACACGCCCGCTGGACCGTACATTCTCGTTGCGTCGAGTGCGGGGAACGTGCTGCGGTTGCCACTTACGGCGTTCCGTTCGGAGTCCACGAAATCGGGTCGCCGCTATGTGAAGCTCGACGAAGGCGACAAGGTCGTGTTCGTGCGGCTCGTGGGCGACGAATCCGGGGCAATGTTGGCAGCGAGTAGCGGGCATCTGATCCACTTCCCGGTTGAGGAAGTGAGCATTTTGTCGGGCGTGGGTCGCGGCGTGGTTGGCATCAAACTCGAAGACGGCGAGACATGTGTCGGCGGCGTGTTGGTTGGCGGCCGCTTCGACAAGATTGTGCTGGAAACGGAGAAGGGCAAGAATCAGGACTTCGGGCCGGGGGCGATCAAGATCCAGAAACGCGGCGGTCTCGGCGGGAAGCCCGGCGAGCGTACCCGCTTCACGCGAGTGGTGCCGCCAGCGATCGAGTTGGTGAACTGGGACGAAGTCGAAGGAAGGGTGACCAAGCCGAAGGCCGACGAGTGAGTTGAAACATCTCGTATTCGCCACTTGCGGCGAAGATAGCAAACGGACACGAGCCAGGGTTAGACGACTATGAGCGCACTGCCTGTACCACGACCAACATCGACATCGTCCTACAACACCTCATCCATCCAGGTTCTGGAAGGGCTCGAACCCGTCCGGAAGCGGCCCGCCATGTACATCGGCGGCGTCGATAATAAGGGGTTGCACCACCTCGCGTGGGAAATTCTCGACAACTCCGTCGATGAGTACATCAACGGGCACGCGGATCACATTCAGATCACGCTGCACAAGTCGGGCACAGCACTCACTGTCACGGACAACGGTCGCGGCATCCCCGTTGACATCGACCCCAAGCACAAGAAAAGCGGTCTGGAGTTGGTGCTGACGGTGCTGCACGCGGGCGGCAAGTTCGGCGAAGTCGACAGCGGTTACAAGACCACAGGCGGCTTGCACGGCGTCGGCGCGTCGGTCGTGAACGCGCTCTCGAAGAAGCTCGTCGCCACCGTGAAACGCGACGGCTTCGAGTATCAGCAGTCGTTCGCGAAGGGCACGCCGCTCGGCAAGATCGAGAAGATCGGCCCGTTCCGCGGTCACGGCACGAGCATCTATTTCGAGCCTGACGACACGATCTTCAAGCATGTGAAGTTCGACTCCGACACGCTGAAAGCTCGCTTCGAAGACACGGCGTTCATCCACAGCGGTCTGCACATCACCTACAAGAACGAGGTGACTGGCGAAACAATCGAACTCGCGAACCCCGGCGGCCTGTCGGCATACCTCACGAAGCTCGTGAGCGATGCACAGAAGCCCGGCGTGACCGAAGCGATCTTCTCGGCCAACCGCGAGACCGGCGACCGCATCGAGGTCGCACTTCAGTGGACGGAATCGACCGAGGAAGTTTACCGGGCCTACGCGAACGGCATCCGCACCCCCAACGGCGGCACACACGAGAACGGACTGAAGAGTGCCGTTCGCAAGGCGATCAACAGCTACATCGAGACGCACGACATCAAGGTGAAGGGGCTGAAGCTCACGGCTGACGACATTCGCGAGGGAGTTGTCGCGGTGCTGTCGGTGTTCCTCCGCGACCCGATGTTCGAATCGCAAACCAAGAACCGCCTCACCAATCCGGAGATGGAAGCGACCGTCGATAACTTCGTTCGCCCAGCGCTTGAGGCGTGGCTGAACAACAACAAGACGGCTGCCGATGCCATCGTCGGGCGAATCGTCTTGGCAGCGCGAGCGAGAGAAGCGAGTCGAGCTGCGGTCACCGAAGTGAAACGTAAGGCACCGGGGAGCAAACGCCTGAGTCTGCCCGGAAAGCTCGCCGACTGCAAATCGACGAACTGGGAAGAAACAGAGCTGTTCATCGTCGAAGGTGACTCGGCTGGCGGCTCCGCGAAGCAAGGCCGCAACAACGTGACGCAGGCCGTGCTGCCGCTGCGAGGCAAGATTCTGAACTGCGAAGACCAGACCACGCTGAAGGCGCTCGCGAATCAAGAAATCGCAGACTTGGTGACAGCCATCGGCACCGGGGCGGGCGACAAGTTCCATTACGAAGGGCTTCGCTACGGCAAGATTATTCTGCTGATGGATGCCGATTCGGACGGCTGCCACATCAGCACGCTCATCCTCGATTTCCTCTTCCGGCACATGCACGAGTTGGTGAAGAAGGGGCATGTATACCTTGCGCAGCCACCGCTGTTCCGCATCAACGTCGGCAAGGAAACGCTGTGGGCACGCGACGACGCACACAAGGCTGAGATCAAGGCCGGGTTGCGGGCGAATGCGAAGGTCGAGGAGACACGCTTCAAAGGCTTGGGCGAAATGGACGCGAAGGATCTCGCACGCACGACGCTCGACCCGAAGTACCGCATCTTGCTGAAGGTGGACCCCGAGAATGGCCTCGACGCGGATCAAGCGTTTCAGGAACTGCTCGGCAAGGACGCGGAACACCGGTACAAGTTCATCATGGAGCGAGCCGAGCACGCCGATGCCGAATCGCTAGATGTGTGAGCTTCACGCGGCCTGCTTCGGATGCGAGCGACCCTTCCATCCGATTGGCCTGCCGATGACCGCTCTGAAGATCGCATACCACTGGATCGCGAGCAGGAGCAGGATGCCCAGTAGGTGAAATGAGATGGGTGGCCCCATCTCACGGCTACGTCGGGCGAGTGCAAAGCGAACGAAAAAGTTCACAACTAAGGGGACGGTGAAGACGACACCCAACTCGTAATCTCCCTGCGAGTACATCAAGATACAGAACGGCACCGGCAGCACCTGCCCACAAAGAAGCACCACCGTCCAGAAACCGATCTGCCCCGCGGATGCCAGCCCTTCGCGGGCGTTCTTCGCGAGACCGTTCCACACTGCTGAACCAGACCGATACATGCGACACGTGGCGAGGTTGGTCGCGTCGCAGATGTCGGTGAAGAACCCCACACGCCGATAAGCTCGCGGCAACGTCAACCCATCGTGTAGCGATGACTTCACTGTGGAGTGGCCGCCGACTTTCTCGTAAGCGTCGCGGGTGGTCATGAACCACTGCCCGCAACCCGCCCCAAACGCTGACCAGCGGAAGTGTCGCATTCCCCAGATCGGCAGCCAGCACAACAGCAGCCAGTTGATGAGCGGGATGAGCAACCACTCAAGAGCCGTTTCGGTTTCCTGGTGCGGGAAGCCACTGACGAGTTCCGCCTTGCTTTCCTTGAGGAAGAGCGACATTCGCGGGAGTGCTTCGGGTTCGAGTCGCACGTCTGCATCGAGGAACGTAAAGGTGTCGTACTTGGCGTGCTTCGAGAGAGCGAAGCACGCGGCTTGCTTGCCGCACCAACCCGCAGGAAGTGGCGGAGCTGGTTCCAATCGCAGACGCGAATCCTTCGCTGCCATCTCGCAAATAATCTCGGCGGTGCGGTCGGTGGAATGGTCATCGAGAACGATCACTTCGAGTTCGACGTGCCGCGACGCGAGAACCGATTCGAGGCACGCGGCGATTCCGAGTTCTTCGTTTCGTGCCGGAATCAGCACGGAGATTGCTGGCAGTGACACCGCGTTGTCACTGAGCAGCGGCGGCTCGCGGAACAGGAACGTGTTCCAAAAATACAGCAGGGCGGGCACCACAGCGCAGCCGAGGCAAAACAACGCGAATTCGATCACGGCAACTTCTCCGTTTGGTAAATGAGAACGCGGCAGGCCGCGTTCTCATTTAGTGTTTGCCGTGCGACGGGTCGAACTTCCGACCGCGTATCCACGCCTTGAAGCGTCGCCACCAGTCGTATGGCCCGCCGACGCCAACCTTGCCCGCGAGCAATGCCGTGAACTTCTCGGGATCGCGCGACACCGTTTCCGCGTTCAGCGTGTCGAGATTCTGTGTCATCGTCGATTCAATCAGCGAAGTCCATTCCTTGCCCGAAAGCCCAGGATGCTCTGCGATTCGCAGCGGCTCGCCGACCCTCACAAGTGCTTCCGGGGTGCGTTCGGTCCAGAACGTGTACTCCAACGCCAACGGCAACACCGCGCCCGCCATCATTCGCGATGCGAGATGCCCGACGCCGGCACTGATGGCCAGCGGGCGTTCGCGAACATCGGTGAAACGCCCCTGAGCTGTGACCCAATACACGCGGTTTGGTTGCGAGAGGATGCTGAGTCCGAGCCTGACGAACTCGGCAGCTCCGCGAAGCGACTTGGTGTCCACGGGGATAAAGCCCATCTTCTTGAAGGCCGCGTACTGCTTCACGGCCTCGGCGTCGATCGCGGCGAACTGGTCGCGGTCCGCGATAACGTTCGACAGCACCATGCAGATCATCGGATCCCACCACGCGGGGTGGTTCAACACGATGAGCAGCGGTTCGCGTTCAACGGGTGGGAATGCGTGTCCGGACTTCGACAAGAGAACCGCGTGGAAGTGTTTGCGGACATAGCGGCGCGAGTACCACCGGAAGAGGCGGAACAGCCACAGCCAGCGGCGCGGCAACTCCACGCCGCCAGTTAGCCGATCGTTCAGCATCGCACTGACGCGACCTTCGGAGCGATCTTGTCCTGATCGAGCGAATCCGCCGCGATCCAGCCGGACATCAGCACCATCGGCATCCCGGGGCCGGGATGTGCTGCCCCGCCAGCGAGGTACAAGCCTTGCAGGTCACGCGAACGGTTCGCAGGCTTGAACGCGCCGTTCCACTTGCCGTGGCTCGCAAGCCCATAGATCGCGCCGTTCAGCACGCGGTAACGGTCGTGAATGTCCTGAGGCGTCAGTGCCGATTCGTACACGATACGGCTCTCGATGTCGGGCATCTTCCCGGTCGTCTTGAGCTTCTCAAGGATCACACGACGATACTCGGGCAGCATCTTGTTCCAGTCGTGGTGCGGTCGCAGGTATGGCGTGTGAACCAACACATATAGCGCGTCGCCGCCAGCGGGAGCGGTCTCGGGTTCGGTGCGTGCCGTGGACGCGAGGTAGCACGTTGGGTCCGGAGCTGGCTCGCCCTTGCGGTAGATGGAGTCGAACTCCTCGTGCGGGTCACGCGAGAAGACGAAATCGTGGTGTAGCAAGTGGTCGTAAGCCTTGTTCAATCCGAGGTACAGCACGACGCCCGAGCAGGCAGCTTCGTAGCTGCGGCGACGCTCGAACTTGCGGGACACTCGCGGGGCCGACTCGCTCAGCAGTTCGCGGTGTGTTCGCACGCTGTCGGCGTTCGACACTACCGCTGCGAGTTCGATCACTTCGCCGGCTTCGGTTTCGACACCCGTGACGCGGTTCCCTTCGACCAACACCCGAGCGATGCCGGTTTCGGTGCGATACTCGACACCCAACTCCTCGCCAAGCTTCACCAACGCCTCGGGCACGGCTCGTGTTCCGCCACGCGGATACCAGATGCCTTCCTGCGTCTGCATGTGGGCGATGCTGCACAGCACGGCCGGCGACTGTTCTGGGCACGACCCCACATATTGCGTGAAGTGGTCGAGCATCTGCGAAACTTGCGGGTCCGGGTTGTACTTCCGCACCGTGCTCGCCACCGACCGACCCATTCGCATCGACAGCACATCGCTGAGGATCGCGAGGGAGAAACCGAACTTCGGGTCGATCATGTCGCCGATGCCGCCGATCGACTTCCAGAAGTAATACTTCTCCGAGATGCGGTGCAAGCGTTCCGAGTACGTGATGAAGTCGCTGTAGTCGGCGCCGGCGTTCGTGCCAGGCAACCGCTTGTCGAGTGACAACGCCATGTCACTGACGTTCTCGACGAGATCGAGAACCGAGCCATCGTTGAAGAAGCAGCGCCATTGCGGATCGAGGCGGATGAGGTCGAGGTAGTCGGCCATCTCGCGGCCGGCTTCGCTGAAGACTCGCTTCAGCACCGACGGTACCGTCAGGATGGTCGGCCCCATGTCGAAGCGGAAGCCGGCTTCGTTCAGCACGGCAGCTTTGCCGCCGAGCCACGGACTCTTCTCGAATACGACGACCTGATAGCCGCGAGCTGCGAGAACGCACGCTGCCGACAACCCGGCCAATCCGCTGCCGATCACGCCGATACGATTCCGTTCTTCGTTCGTGGATTCCATTGCTTCCTCCTGATGTTCGGCACTCATCGTTCCTAGCTCACTCAACCCACAGGCACCGCAACAGCCTCTTCCTTCGCCCCGGGCTTGCCGAGCCAGTCGGCGTCGTGGCCCATGTCTCCGAGCAACAATCGGCTTGTGATGCGGGCCGATTCGTAGATCACCGGCAAGCCGCTACCCGGATGCGTGCCGCCGCCCACGAGATACACGCCATCCAGATCCTCGAAGCGGTTTCGCGGGCGGAAGTGAAGCATCTGCTGCCAGGTGTGCGCCAGGTTGAACGTCGCCCCGCGATACACCGAATACGAATGCTCCCAGTCGGCGGGCGTCACCACCTTCTCGTATCGAATGCGTTTCTCGATATCGGTGATCCCGATCTTCTTGAGTTGACTCAGCAGCTTCGCACGGAACGCGGGCTTCTCCTTCGCCCAATCGACATTCGGGTGCTGGTGCGTCACGGGCGCGAGTGCGTAGAGCGTGCTGCATCCCTTCGGCGCGAGTGTGTCGTCGGTGACGCTCGCATTCTGAACATAGAATGACGGGTCTTCCGAGAGGATGTGCCGTTGCTCGATGTCGGCGAGGTTCGTGGCGTAGTCGGCAGCGCAGTGAATCGTGTGGTGGGGAACGTCGTCCTGCTTGCCTTCGAGGCCAAGGTACATCATGAACGTCGAGCAGGAGAATTTCTTCTTCTCGATCTTCGCGTCGGTCCAGCGCCGGCGCAGATGATTCGGCACGAGCTTCGTCATCGCGTGTGCGAAGTCGGCGTTAATCACGAGCGAATCGCCGCGATACTCGCCCTCGGGGGTCTTCACGCCAACCGCTCGCCGACCGTCGAACAGCACTTCTTGCACCTCTTCGCCGAGCGAGAAGGTCACGCCCATTTCGCGAGCCACGCGAGCCATCGCTTCGCTCACCGCACCGCAGCCGCCGATCGGGTGCCAGACGCCGAACTCATATTCGAGGAACGACAGGATCGAGAACAGGCTCGGGCAGTTGAACGGCGACATGCCCAGATACTTCGACTGGAACGAGAACGCGAGGCGGATTCGCTCATCGGTGAAATAGCGGCCGAGTTCCTTGTCGAGCGACTGCCACGGTCGCAGGATCGGCAGCAGCTTGATGAGATCCCAGCTCAGCAGGTCACGCCAGCCGAGGAACGGACTTTCTAGCGTCGGTCGGAACTTTTCGAGCTTCACCCGGTTCTCAGACAGGAAGCGGCGGACGTTCGCGGCATCGGTCGGGCTGATTTTCGCGACTTCGGCTTCGAGGCGAGCCACATTGGGGGTGCAATCGAGTTGGCCGCCGCTCCCGAACGCGATGCGATACTGCGGGTCGAGCCTGACCATCGGGATTTCGGTGTGCAGATCGCGTCCGATCAGCGAGAAGATGCGTTCGAGAACTCTCGGATACAGGAAGAACGTAGGCCCGAGGTCGAAGCGAAAGCCGTCGGCTTCGATTGAGGAACAACGCCCGCCGACTCGCGGCAACCGTTCGACAACATGAACTTGCATTCCCCCGCGTGCGAGCAGTAGAGCGGCAGCAAGGCCACCCGGACCGGCTCCGATGACGACCGCTTTCGCTGGTCGTGCGTGCTTGCTCCTGATTGATGTGATTGCGTGATGTGTTGGGGAAAGTGAGATCATGTGCGGTCATCCAATGACTGCGGACACCCGCCTGTCCAATAACGGGCTTGCCCACAGTGTACCGAGTTCCGACCGCGAGTCGCACCCCCAAATTTACCCGAAGCGAGAAATCGTGGGTGCTATATGTGGTCCGCTCGCTCCGCGAGCGGCTTGCGAGTTTCGGGACCGCGCGCCGAGCGAGCGGACCACATCAATTCGCGGTCGAGCATCTACGCAGAAGCCTTAACCGCATCCTGCGGCGGTTCATAACTGGGCGGCCACAGCCAGAGCATCAAAACGAACGCGAGCAACGGGAACAACCCCGCCACGGCCAAGACTTCGTCGTACGATTTTGTGTCCTGGATAACGTGTCCCTGAATCTTGTACACGACAAGTGCCAGGAACATATGTGCTGCCGCGCCGAGCGTTCCGCTCACTTTCCCCTGGTGCGCAGCCGACAGTTCCTGACTCAATGCGAAGTACGTCGGGAACAGACCGAGCGACCCAAACGCGAAAATCAGCACGGATGCCATGAGTTGCCACCCGATCGGGAGAAATGGCACCGCAAACGACACCAACACCAACCCCGCACATCCCGCGAACACGAGCAACCGGGCCGTGTGGTTGCTCATTCCTTTGCGAACCATCACGAGCGTGAGAAGCCCGACCGTCCACGAGCCAATGTCGGCGGTGAGGTAGAACCACGTCATGAACGTGCTCATGTCCGCTTCGGAGAAGCCGCGTTTCTGTTGCAGATATTTCGGGAACCACATCCGATAGGTCTGCCAGCAGACGTTGATCGCAATGACGGCCGCGAGCAACGCCCAGAAGCGACGGTCGCGAAACACGTCCCAGTACCGTGTTGCCCCCGCATGTGATGCCGCTTCGGGGCCGCTCTTGGGGTCGAGCAAGCGACCCGGCACCGTGAGAAACCACAGCACCACCCAGGCGATGCCGAGAATGCCGATTGCGACAAATGGCATCTTCCAGCTATCGGGGTGGTTCTCTTGTCCTGCTGCGGCATCCGCACGATTGAGCATTACCAGAATCAGCATCGGGGTGACAATCGCCCCGACAGCGGTGCCGCTCTGGAACAGCGAGTTGCCGAAGGAGCGTTCCTCGGAACGCAGCACGAGCCGCGTCGTTCGGATGCCGCACGGCCAGTTACCCGCTTCAAACAGCCCGAGAATAACGCGGCACGTGAACAGCCACGCGAAGCCAGTTGAGTACCCGGTGAGCACGCCGGCAGCCGACCAGCCCAGCACCATCAGCGGATAAACCCAGCGAACATTCACCTTGTCGACAACGATGCCGGAGAGAATGGCCCCGATCGCGTAGGCGAACGAGAAGCCGCTTTCGAGTTCGCTATATTGCTTATCGTTGAGGTCGAGTGCCTTCTGGATGCGGACTGCCATCTGGTTCAAGGCCACGCGGTCCATATAGTTCAGCGTGGTGGCCAAGAATAGCAGGATGCAGACCCACCACCTCCACGGGGAGGCTGGCGGGCGAGAAAGTGGATCGGTTAGGGCAGTCATTCGCAGCTCGGGGAGGAAGTCGTCCCGACACGTTACCCGAGCGGATGGGTTCGGGCTAGTGGTCCGTTGCGGCGGAAAAAATAGGTCAGACTTTCCAGCCTGACTCTTCGGCCTTCGGTCTGCGAAGTCAGGCTCGAAAGCCTGACCTACAACTGAACTTCAACGAACAACGAGAGTTGAGGGCAAGTCGATGACAGCGCCTGGCAGTGCGAAGAAGTTGCCGATGCATCCGCTCGCGTGGAGCGGGTTCGCCATGTCGCTCGTCGCGATCGTGCTGGCGTTTTACGGGTCGATGTACGCCGAGAAGCACATCGCTGGCAGTCCGTTGCGGGAAGCTCGGGGCTCGGCGGGCTTACCCAACGAACCGACACGCTGGCACGATCGGTTGCTGGCTCGCGGCGAAACTACCGTCTTCGGTGGCCGCATCGACAGCAAGATGATCTCCCTCACGACACGCTCGAAGATCGCGAACTATTCGTTGCAAATCGTGGCGTTCATGGTGCCATTCGTATTGGGCATCGTCGCGGCGTTGCTCGGTGGTTGGGAAACAACCATTTCAGACCCGGAACCATCTCATTCGTACGGAAGAAACTCGATCAGAACGACGCTGGTCGCCGCATCACACGACAACCAAATAGCTTGCGATTCTGCTCTCCAATTCATGCGACACAGAACTTACGAACACACTCCGGAATCAAGTGACACACCCCGACGTGACGGCGCGGCCGCGTTGCGGCGACCGCTAAACGGACGCGATGACACACTTCTCGTTTGCCGCGTGGTTCGTCATGAGTTTGGCGTCTTCGCCTTTGTTCTTGCGGAACCACGCCACAACCAACAACACGCTATCCACCGCACCGCCAATCAAGATTGGCGATGCCACGCCACCGCTGAACGTTGATGCGATCAGTGCGGACGCAGCAGAGCGTTCCGTGTCTGTGGTGGGTGTGAAGCAGACCGCTCGCACCTGACCGCGATGAATCATGTACCAGCGTTCGCGGCCATCGTGCCCCTCAAGCGGATACACGAACGAGTTCTTCGTGCGTGCTTGCCGCAGCAACGACAGGCGGGCGTCGAGCCATTCGAGTGCTTGCAGGCGATCACGCAATGCGGTCGCTTTCTCGAACTCAAACCCTGCCGCGGCATCGTCCATCAGGCGTTTCAATTTCGCGAGGATGCTGCGGTCGCGGCCCTCAAGGAAGCCTTTCGCGGAGCGCACGCCAACGCCATATTCGTTGCGTGAACACGCCCCGGCACACGGCCCGCGACAGCTTCCCAACTCGAATCGCAGGCACTTCGCGGCGTGATCTTGCGAGAACAATTCTGGCTGGTCCGAGAACGAGAGGGGCACGGTTTGCGGGCAATCGCGGAGCTTGAACCAGTCGTTCAGGCGACGGGCGGCGTCCTCGGATTTGTGGCGGATCACGAGCGGGCCGTACACACCGAGTTCCTTGCCAGTCGGCTTGTTCGTGACGAACACATACGGTGCCGGTGACTTGCCAACGCAGATGTAATGGTGCCGTTGATGGCCCGGCACGCCGAGCACGTTGAACTTCGGCCGCAGCGTTTGGATCAGTTCGAGTTCGCGAAGCAGTGCTGCGAGTTCGTCGCCAATCTGCTCCCACACCAACACGCGAGTGTGCCGAATGATCTTCCCGGCCTTCGGATCGCGGCTGTTTTCGCGGAAGTAGCTGAGCAACCGAGCGCGAAGGTTCTTCGCTTTGCCGATGTAGACGAGCCGACCGCGTTCGTCGATCATGCCGTAGACGCCGGGTGTGCGGGGGGCATGTGTGCGAACTTGCTTCTTCAAGCGAGACGGTTGCTTCGAGCGGAACTTGCGACCGACGACGGGTTCGTTCGCGGGCCGAAACCGGGAGGGACCGAATCCGTCGAACAAATTGGCAGCGAATAGCCGGGGCTGGGCAGGCCCATCCGTGGGTGTCTTCGGCATCAGTAGCTCACGCGGTCACAGGTGAACGGGTGGCTATTGTAACCGAAGACAGCCCACCGACCGCAACGGCAGACCAGTACTTTTTTACGTTGTCGCCCGTTTCCCGCGTGGCGTCTCTTCGTCGTAAGCCTTCACGATTCGCGTCACGAGTGGATTGCGAACGATGTCCACCTGATCGAGATGAACAATTGCCAGACCCTCAACTTCCTTCAACCGCTGAAGTGCGTCGGTTAGCCCGCTCTTGATCGTCTTCGGCAAGTCGGTTTGCGTCGTGTCGCCGGTCACCACGATCTTTGAGTTCAGCCCCATTCGCGTCAGGAACATCTTCATCTGCGTCGCCGTCGCGTTCTGGCCTTCATCCAGAATGATGACGGAGTTGTTAAGAGTCCTTCCCCTCATATACGCCAACGGCAGAATCTCGATGATGTCGTTCTCCATGTACTTCTTCACCGTCTCCGCGTCCATGATTTCGGCGAGGGCGTCGAACAGTGGGCGAAGGTACGGGCTGATCTTCGCCACGAGGTCTCCGGGCAGGAAGCCGAGGCGTTCGCCAGCTTCGACTGCAGGCCGCACAAGCACGATCTTCTTCACCGCGTTGCTGCGGAGTAGACTCACCGCCCAGCCCACCGCGAGGTAAGTCTTGCCGCTGCCCGCTGGTCCAACGCAAATCACGACATCATGCGAACGCAACGCCTGCACATACCGGCCCTGGCCGTCGGTGCGTGCGCGGAGAGCGCGACCCGATTCCATCGTGGTGACGCTTCCGCTCTTGTCGGTGCTGCCACGAACCACTTCGATGATGCTTTTCACGTCTTCGGCGGTCAACTTCCCCTGCTTGCGAAGAAGCTGCCGGAGTTGCTGAAACGCTCGTTCGGCTTGCTCGGCAGCCGTCGCCGACCCCTCGATTTGCAGTGTGTCGCCACGCGCAACAACCTTCACGCCGAGCGAGTCTCGCACTGTTCGCAAGTACGCATCCCTCGGGCCAAACAGGATGACCGCTTCATCCCGGCTTTCGAGAGTCAGATTCCGAATTACGCTCGAATCAGCCATGAGTGGGGTCCAAGAGTTTCACCGCAGAGAACACAGAGGACGCAGAGAAGGACAAGAATCTCGCCGTCAGGTGATCGGATTTCTTCACGTTCACTTCCAACTGAACCACAGATACGCCACGGGGGCCGCGAACAGCACCGAATCCACGACGTCGAGCAGGCCGCCAAAACCGGGGATGCTCTTCGAGGCGTCCTTCGTCTGGCAGTCCCGCTTGATGAGCGATTCCGAGAGGTCGCCGAGTATCCCCGCGATTCCGACAGCCAACCCGAATCCGATCGCTTCAAGGGTGCCCCCAAAGATCGGTTGCACCAAATGGACGCCAACCGCCACCGCGACGCCGCCGAGCATTCCGCCTGCGAAGCCTTCCCACGTCTTCTTCGGACTCAGCACCGGCGTCATCTTGTGACGGCCGAGGAATGTGCCCGTGAAGAACGCCGCGATGTCGTTGCACTTCGGCACGAAGATCGTCAGCGCCAACAACAGGCTCGCGTGCGGGTGCGGCAAGAATCGAATCTGGGCGAAGAAGCAGGGTAGCACGCCGAGGTAGCTCACCGCCAGCATCGTCGTTCCGAGGCGAGGCACGACCACGCCAACCTCACCGGTGAAGCGATGCATTTCGAGAAGCAACGCCAGCATGAGCGTCGCCGCGAGTACCACGACGACAAGCTGCCACACGGTACCCGAACCGACCGCCAAGGGAACCCAGTTCGCCGCGAGGCACAGCACAGTGCCCGTAACAACAAGGCACTCGGATGGTTTGAAAGGAGAGGGAATAAGCCTGACGAGTTCGCGACCAGCGATCACACCAAGAGCCATCAGGCAGACGAACAGGCACGGAAACCAGCCCGGAACGAGGTGATCGTCCCCGATGAGGATTCCGCCAGCAGCAAGGGCGAGAATGGTTCCAACGATGACCCGTGTGCGGATCATCGGTCACGCCGATCGGTCATCGTGTCTCCGACTTGAGGCCACCGAACCGTCGTTCGCGTCTGGCGTAGTCACGCAAAGCATCGTGCAGCAGTGCCTCGCCGAACTCGGGCCAGAACTTTGGAGTCACCCATAACTCGGCGTAGGAAATTTGCCAGAGCAAGTAGTTCGACACACGCATTTCGCCCGCCGTGCGGATGAGCAAGTCCGGGTCGGCCATACCGCCTGTGTAAAGCGCCCCGGAAATCGCGGCTTCGTCGATCTGTTCGGGAGAAAGTTCGCCGCGTTTCACACGCTCGGCGAGAATTCGCACCGCATCGACGATCTCGGCTCGGCTACCGTAGTTGATCGCAAGGCACAGCGTCAGGCCGGTGTTGTCTTTCGTCAGGCGGGTGTTCTCGTCGATCTCGGCGAGCACTTCCTCGGGCAGTCCGTCGCGGCGACCGATGACCGTGAAGCGGATGTTCTGTGCGAGAATCTTCGCCCGTTCCGCGAGGAGGTATTCCTTCAGCAGCGCCATGAGGAAGTCGATTTCGGGCTTCGGTCGCTTCCAGTTCTCGGAGCTGAGGCAGTACAGCGTGAGTTGCCCCAAGCCGAGCCGGCAGCATTCCTCGGTCACTTCATCGACCGACTTTGCACCGCGTGCGTGCCCTTCGACTCGTTCCTTGCCTTGAGCGCGAGCCCAGCGGCCGTTGCCATCCATGATGATCGCGACGTGCGCTGGCAACTTCGTCGGATCGAGTCCGACGGAAGCTGCATACGCGGTGGGGTTGTGGTCTGGTTGCATCAGATTACCGAAAGGCGGCTCGCCGAAGAAATGTGGTGTGTTCGATCCTTCGCAAACAGCTTTGCGAGGCGCTTGCGACCCGCCTCGCCTTCGTCTACAGCGACCGTCAACTCCTGTGGGTGCAGGACCTTGATCGTCACGACCTTGACTGCCCCCGCGGGAAACGTCCATTCAGTCTGCAAGTTCGGGCCGGGAACTCCGAACAGCAGCCCGATTCTCCCAGCGGGGGTTGTGAGTTCCGACGGTCCGAAGCGGGCCTTGAGTTCCATTGACACCATTCCAAGTTCGTCAATCAACTCTCGGACGCCCCCGTGGCTGGCGAATTGCTGAGCGACATCGTATGCAATCCAGAACGGCCAATCGTTCTGAACGGAGCCTTCGATGGCGTCCGAGGTTTCGAGCAAAACTTCCAATCCAAACCCGACGTTCGGTTCCGGGTTCTCGTCGAACGGGTCAGCAAGACCATCGCTCACGATGATGGTGTGGCTTCCGTTGCGAATCACCCGCATTGCCTGTCGCAGATTGGGCCACTTGGGTCCACCCATGAAGGCTGGGTTGATAAGGTGGGTGAGGACAAACGGATCAACCTCCCCGAGTTGGCGGA
Source organism: Planctomycetota bacterium (assembly GCA_021413735.1). Taxonomy (GTDB): domain Bacteria; phylum Planctomycetota; class Planctomycetia; order Gemmatales; family Gemmataceae; genus Gemmata. Next base: position 1,524 of record JAIOPV010000104.1, on the reverse strand, counting down.
GGTATGCATCTCGGGCGGCGTATGTGGCTTGAAGAAGGTCTTCTCGCGAATCGCTCATAGTCTCCTCGGGCAATGGTCGCGTCACTCCACGCGAGCGAAGAGATCGTTCAAGCCTTCTACCATTGTCGGGTGGGCCAGCACGACATCCCGCAGAGCCGTGTACGGTAAGCCGCCGAGCATCGCGATCTGAACGGTCGCCATGATCTCGCCACCCTCAGCCGCCAGAACCGACACGCCGAGAATCTTGTTTGTGTCCGCGTCGATCACAGCCTTCAACAAGCCGCGAGTCTCGCCCATCGTGACCGCTCTCGGAATCGCCGACACTGGCAACTTCGCGACCTTGATACCCCGGCCTTGTTTGCGTGCTTCTTCTTCAGTTAGCCCAACGCGACCAAGCTCCGGATCAGTGAACAGCGAGTACGGCATCATGCGGTCGGTCGTTGTGCGATTACCGCCGTTGAGGTTCGCGTACACGATGCGGTAGTCGTCGAACGAAGCGTGAGTGAACTGTGGCCCGCCGTTGACATCGCCCAACGCCCACACATTCGCGGCAGTCGTTTCCAGCTTCGCATTCACCTTAACGAAGCCACGCGAATCGGTTTCGACGCCAGTTGCAGCGAGATTCAGTTCTTCGGTGTTCGGCACTCGCCCGATGGCCACCACCAAGTCAGAGCCGACAAACGTGCGTTCAGCCGATTCAGTGTGAATCGTGACCTTCACAGACTTTCCAGACTCGCCACTGATTCGCCCGACGGTCGCGCCGGTGACCACTTCGATCCCTTCATGTGCGAAGATGCCGAGGAGTTCGTTGGCGATGTCGGCGTCTTCACGCGGCAGGAAGCGTGCTCCCCGTTCGATGAGCGTGACTCGCGAACCGAACCGCCGGAACACCTGCGCGAACTCGCAGCCGATGTAACCCGCGCCGAGGATAATGAGGTGTTCGGGGAGGCGGTCGAGTTCTTGAACCGATTCGCTGTCGAGCGGCTTCACTTCTGCGAGGCCGGGCATCGCGGGATGTGACGGCCGAGTGCCCGTGTTGATGAAAACCTTCTCGGCGGTGATCTGCCGAGTGGCACCGTCTTTGAGTTTGACCTCGAACGTCTTCGGGCCAGTGAAGCGAGCGTCACCGATGAGCAGCGTCATTCCAGAGCGGTCGAAGCCGGCCTGATTCCGCGCCACCATGCTGGCCACGACGTCGCGTTTACGCTTCCGCACACCTTCGGGACTTGCCCCGTCGAACGTCACTCGGATGCCGAATTCGGCCGCACGCTGGGCCAACTCCGCCACCTTCGCTGACTTCACCATCGTCTTCGTCGGAATGCACGCAACATTGATGCACGTCCCGCCGATCATGCCGCGTTCGACCATCACGACACGTCGCCCAGCCGACGCGAGTTTCATCGCGAGCGACTTGCCGCCCTTGCCGCCGCCCACGATCGCGAACTCGAATTGTTCAGCCGGCATAGCAACCTCGTGAAGTTACAACCAGCAAATCAGAAGAGTATTCACCGCAGAGGGCGCGGA
>JAIOPV010000103.1 GCA_021413735.1 Planctomycetota bacterium | reverse complement strand
ACTGCGCTAATCCCGCGTCCGTGATCGCCGTGGAGTTCAGATTCAGCGTCTCCAACATCAGAAGCCCATGCAATTCGGGCAATCCGGCGTCCGTGATCGTGGTGCCCGCGAGATCGAGCGTCTGTAAATGCTGATGTCTCCGCAGTTCGATCAACCCAGCATCGGTGACCGCCGTGAAGCCGAGGTTCAGCGTTTGCAAATCGGCAAGTTGCCGCAGTTCAAGCAAACCCGCGTCGGTGATCTTCGTGCCAACAAGGTCGAGCGACTGCAACCCGGAAAGCTCGCCCAGCGACTTCAGGCCCGCGTCCGATGTTTTGGTGTACGCGAGGTTGAGCGACTTCAAATTGCGAAGCGATTTCAACACGCCGAGACCCGTGTCCGTGACCTGCGTGCCCGCGAGGTTGAGCGATTGCAACCCGCTGAGCCCCGATAACTCGGCAAGCCCCGCGTCTGTGATCGCGGTGCCAGTGAGATCGAGCGATTGCAAATGGGGTAGGCACTTGAATTGCTTCAAATCTGCGTCAGTAATCGAAGCGTAGCGGAGGCTCACGCTGACGACAGGTGATTTCGGCTGTGTCGGAGTGGCTTCGGGCGTGACCGACCGGGGGCGTGGGTGTTTGGCCGAACTCGGCTTGTGAACGAAGCCAGCCGCGACGAGGAGAAACACAGCAATTGCAGTTCCGGTAACCCAACGCCGGTGGATCATCGCTCTCCTCCCGGTACGACGCATCACCGTTCTTCATCGACATGCAAGGGATCGTGACTTGAGAGAATCCCTGCAAAGCGGCGGAAATTGACGAACCACCGAGGCGAATACCCCAAAGGTGATCTGTTCTCGCCGCTTGCGGTGTTGCGCCATACCCGATAAAAACGCAACGCCGCAAGCGGCGAGATTTCCCCAGAGACGAGCACACGCATGGCTTCCAATACTGCTCCGTCCACGATGCCATTCCCCGGCTTGACACCCGCCGAGGTCGAGCAAAGTCGCAAGACTCACGGCGCGAACGTGCTCACGCCACCCGAGCGTGACCCGTGGTGGAAGCAGTGGCTCTCGAAGTTTGAGGATCCGGTCATCCGCATCCTCATCATCGCCGCGATCATTCAGATTGGCGTCGGCGCACTCAAAGGCGAGTTCATCGAAGGTCTCGCCATTGTCGCGGCCATCCTGCTCGCCACGACGCTCGCGTTCGTCAACGAATTCAAGGCGAACCGCGAGTTCGACATCCTCAACAAAGTGAACGACGACACCCCCGTGAACGCGATTCGCGGCGGCGAATTCACGACCATTCCACGCCGGGACGTCGTGGTCGGCGATATTCTCCTGACCGAAACCGGCGAGGAGTTGCCGTGCGATGGTGAAGTGCTTGAGGCCGTCGCGCTGCTCGTGGACGAATCGAAACTCACGGGCGAGTCGGTGCCCGTCACCAAGACGACCGCCGAGAAAGCCGCGGCCGCTCACGGGCCGGACCACGCGTATCCGCCGCACCGACTCAACCGCGGCTCGATGGTCGTCGATGGGCACGGCATCGTTCGCGTCACTGCGGTCGGCGACGGCACCGAGATCGGCAAAACAGCACGCGCCGCCGCGGAAGAATCCGGCGAAACAACGCCGCTGAACGAGCAACTCGAACGCCTCAGCAAGATCATCGGCATCGTCGGATTGGGCATCGCGGCGGCCACGTTCTTCGCGCTGATCGCACGCGGAGCCGCAACCGATACGCTCAACCTCACTCGCGGACAGTGGGCGTTCGTCGCAATTCTGTTCACCGCAATCGGTGTCGCACTCGTCCGCGTGTGGCTCAAGATCACCTGGGAAGGCTTCCTCGCGTGCCGACGTTCCCGCGATCTCGACTCGCCTGAATGGCTCGACGAAGACACGTTCGCTCGGTGGGGCATCGCTCTGGGTGCCGGGGCGCTCGTGTTCGCCGTCGGGGTTGGCCTTGGGTCTGTGATGGGTTGGTTGCCGTCGAGTCCGCGCGAGTGGCTGCCCGCGGAAGCGGGCACGGCAATCCTGAACTTCTTCATGATCGCGGTCGTCATCATCGTCGTGGCCGTGCCGGAAGGACTGGCGATGAGCGTGACGCTGAGCCTCGCGTACAGCATGCGGAAGATGACCGCCCAGAATACGCTCGTGCGGAAGATGCACGCTTGCGAAACGATCGGAGCCGCGACCGTCATCTGTTCCGACAAGACCGGCACACTCACACTCAATCAGATGACGGTCGCCGAGATTCGCGTTCCGACTCTCGCAGGTCAGACGGTTGCCGGCGTCACGACGGGAAGCCCTGCCGCGTTGGTTATCGATGCCCTCGCGGTGAACACCACGGCCCAACTCGCTCACGAGGATGGCGTGGTTCGTGCTCTGGGGAACCCCACTGAGGGTGCGCTTCTTCTCTGGCTTGAGAAGCAGGGCGTGAACTATCTCGCTCCGCGAACCGCGTTCAAAGTGGCGAGTCAGTTGACGTTCTCCACCGAACGCAAGTTCATGGCGACCGTCGGCACCGACACCGCTGGGCATGGCATCATTCATGTGAAGGGCGCACCGGAAATCGTGTTGGCCAAGTGCGATACAATCCTGACGTCCGAGGGGCTGAAGCCGTTTCACGCTGATGATCGTGCCGCGATCTTGAAGGGACTGCACGAACTGCAAGGCCGTGCGATGCGGACCATTGGGCTGGCGTATCGGGCCGTTACGGATGTCTCCGCCCCGATCGAGCCGATGGCGTCTGCCCTCACGTGGATCGGGTACGTCGGCATCACTGACCCGATTCGCCCAGAGGTGCCCGCAGCGGTCGCGGCCTGTCGGCGTGCGGGAATCGGCGTGAAGATCGTGACCGGCGACACTCCGGATACGGCTCGTGAAATTGCGAGGCAAATCGGCTTGATCGGCGACACTGTGGAGCCGGGTTCAGAAATGACCGGCCCAGAGTTCGGGGCACTTAACGATGTCGAGGCGGCGGCAGCGGTTGGCAAGTTGAAGATCCTCGCGCGTGCTCGACCGATGGACAAACTTCGCCTCGTGCGGTTGTTGCAAGATCAGCGGGAAGTCGTGGCCGTGACCGGCGACGGCACGAACGACGCTCCGGCTCTGAATCACGCGAAGGTCGGGTTGGCGATGGGCAAGACGGGCACCGCTGTCGCGAAGGAAGCAGCCGACATCGTGCTGCTCGACGATTCCTTCGGCAGCATCGTGAACGCCGTGCGCTGGGGTCGTGGGCTGTACGAGAACATTCAGCGATTCATCGTGTTTCAACTCACGATCAACGTGGTCGCGCTCGGGATCGCCCTGCTGGGGCCGTTCGTCGGCGTGAACCTGCCGTTGACCGTCATGCAGATGCTGTGGGTGAACCTCATCATGGATACGTTCGCGGCGTTGGCCCTGGCAACCGAGCCGCCGCACGAGGGTGTTTTGAGCCGACCGCCGAGACATCCGGAAGCGTTCATCGTGACGCCGCAGATGGCACGGCTCGTTTTCGGCGTCGGCGGCGTGTTCCTGATGTTGCTGCTCGGGCTGTTGTTCATTCTGCCGGGAATGCGAGATGAGAAGTCGCCGGAGTATCTGCGTTCGCTGACGATCTTCTTCTCGGCGTTTGTGCTGCTTCAGTTCTGGAATCTGTTCAACGCTCGGTGCCTGGGAACGACTCGCTCGGCGTTCGACGGACTGCTGCAAAACAAGGCGTTTCTGTTGATCGCAGCGGTGATCTTGTTCGGGCAGATTCTGCTCGTGCAATTCGGCGGGGAAGTGTTCCGCACGACTCCGCTGGATGCTGTGGATTGGCTCGTGATCGCGCTGGCAACATCGCCGGTGTTCGTCATGGGTGAACTGCTGCGCTGGCGAGCCCGCACCGCAGCCCGAACGGCAGCATGACGTGACTGCCCTGTCACTCGAATGCCGCTGCGATCGCATTCGACAGATGAACCAATCGCCATGGTGCCCTGGCTCGGAGGTAATTCGTCAGCACGATGCAGAAGCCTTGCGTTTGTGGGTCCATCCAGACGACGTTGCCTGCCGACCCTGTGTGACCGAAGACCCGACGGTCCAGAAGATCGCTCCAACTGTCCGGGGTTCCCAGGTGATTGAGTCGCCAACCCAGACCCCACGGCTGCGTGCGACGCACCGACTCGGGCAAGTCTGGCAGGTCGTCCATACGGTTGCTGGTCATCATGCGAACCGTGGCGGGGGATAGCAGGCGAACGCCGCCCAGTTTGCCACCGTTCAACATCAGAGCACAAATGACGGCGTAATCTTCCGGGGTGCTGAAGAGGCCGCCAGCCGGCGATCCGAACTCCCGCCAGTATGTGCTGTTCCAGTCTCCCTTCTGGTCCTTCTGGTACTCCGGCACCGTCGTTCGCACGAGACGTTCCGCAGCGAACCCCTGCGAACCCAGACCAGTCGATTTTAACCCGAGCGGTTCGATGATCTCATGCTGCACGAACTCGCGGATCGACTTCCCGGACAGCCGCTGAATGATCTCGGCTACCAGAATTGTGCCCGTGCTTTGGTAACTGAACTTGGTGCCGGGCCGAAATAGCAACTCGGCCTTGATCGAACTCTCGACGAACTTCTTCAGCGGGGCTTGTTGCCGCCGCAGTTCTGCGTTGTTCGGGAGTTCGTCTGGCAACCCTGAGGTGTGGGTGAACAGGTGAAGTACCTGCATCTCCTCCTTGTTTCCGCCGGTGAACTCGGGGATGTATCGCGTGACCGTGTCGTTGAGGTTCAGTAGTCCTCGCTCGACGAGCAGCATCCCCCCCATATAGATGATGGGCTTGGTGACCGATGCCATGTAGAACATGGCGTCGCGGCGAATCGGCCCGGCATCAGCTTCCGGCCCTTGTCGGCCGAAGAACTTTGGGGTCACCGCCTTGCCGTTGCGACCCACGAGGATTGCACCGCCAGGCACGGGAGCGTCCTTTCCAGTCGTCCATTTCTCCATCAGGTCGTATGCGACCTGGAGACGCTTGGGGTCGATTCCCAACTCCTCGGGTTTGACTTGCGGTAGCCCGGCCTTGGCTTCCGGTTCTCCCGCCAGCCCCGGAACGCCACAGGCAATGGTTCCACTCGCGACAGCGGCCGTTTCCAGTAACTCGCGGCGAGTCAGTTCGGTTCGCTGATTCATGCCGGGCTCCATTTGTTGTTCCGCCAATGGCTGGATTCTGAACGTCGAGCCGTCTGGCCGACGGTGGATTTCGCTCGGCCGACGGGTGTTTTACGCCCACCGCCGAGCTTACGCTTCGACGCTCACAATGATTTCAACACAGCATTTCTCCGTCAGAGGGGCCGGGCAGTTCGGCTTGCGGTTCGCCAGGTGTCGAACATCGGTGAGCGAGTCGTTCCTCGTCACGATCGTCGGTTTGGAGAGTTGTCCGGGCGTCGTTCTCATGGTAGCGTATTCAGGGAACTCATTCGGCGATACTGCGTCGAAACTGAAGAGACTGCTCGCCCTCCGGGTCTGCACGCACAAAACCACCTTCCACCCACGCCCCAACAACCGGGTGACACATGACTTCCGACCCGCAATCCGTGGACGAACCCATCGATACCAACCCACGGCGGTTATCGGAGAACGGCCAAATGGCCGCGATCGGAGTCTACGGATTCCTGATCCTCGTCGGATTTTTCTTCGGAATTGTGACCGGCTACGAGAAGCCGCGTCCGGCTGTCGCAAAGAAGGAAAAGGAACCGACGCCCACGAAGTTCGTGGAGCCGAAGCCACAACCCCCGAAGCCGAACCCGATCACGGTCCCAAACAACCAGCAACAGCCGGACACCAAGAAGGAAGAGCCCAAGAACGAAGAGCCGAAGCCTGAGATGAAGAAGGAAGAGCCCAAGAGCGAAGAACCGAAGCCGGAGCCAAAACCTGAACCCAAACCGGAACCAAAGACCGAGCCTGAACCGAAGAAGGAAGAACCCAAAACCGAGATCGTGAAGGCCGTTACGTTCAAGGAAGTGCAGGGCATCCTGCGAACGCACTGTGCGAACTGTCACGGAGCCGTCGGGAAACCGAAGGATGACGTCGATGTCACGACCTACGATAAACTGATGAAAAGCCCCTCGGGGATTGGCAAATCAATCGTCCCAGGAGACCTCAAGAAGAGCGGCCTTTTCGTGAGCATCGAGAAGGGCGAGATGCCGCCAGAAGGCAAGCCGAGGCCGACCGAGAAGGAAATGACGCTGCTGAAGAACTGGATTCTCTCGGGTGCCAAGCCACGTCGCCGGCCGGTCCGACGAACGAAACGCTGAACGGATCGGTGATTCCTGATGTTGGCGAACGGCGACCATGGTGGTCGCCGTTCGTGTTTCGGAGGTTCGGCGAGCCGAGCCGGATACAGCGAAAGAGAGGTGGATGTTGTGCGATTTCACCAATCGCGGCGACATCACCAGCGCTGTGCCGCGAGCCGAGCGGCACCTCCGAAGAGCAGAGACGGGAGACGGGCCGTTCCGCTTGCGATAGGTCGAACGAAGTACTACGATGGTGTGATTATCGTGTTCAGTCCCCGGAAGCAACCATGGCCCGGAAGACAGACAAAGAGAAGAAGCCGCAGAAGTCGCAGATCGTTGCGTTCAAGGTCGAGGACGAACTGGCGGACTTCCTCGATAAGTTGCCGAACAAGAGCGAGTTCATTCGCAAGGCGATTCTTGCTCAGTTCGGCATGACGTGTCCGCTTTGCACCGGAACCGGTGTCGTCGATAAGGGCATTCACGATCACTTCGAGACGGTGATCGGCTCAAACACAACTCGCCCGTGCGACAAGTGCAAGACGGCGGTCAGTTTCCCGCTGAGCTTGGAAGCTGCTCCGGTTGCTGACCGTGAACGTTACCGTCAATTCTTGCACGGCGGGCCGCTGTATTGTGCGAAGTGCTATCCGACCGCGCCGCCGTGTCATGATTGCGGCTGGCACGTGATGATGGAACGGGTCGCCGAACACTTCAAGACGGTGCATTCGCACTGATTTGGCTGAATGATTTCGCCGCTTGCGGCGTAGCGATTTCAGAGCGCTACGCCGCAAGCGGCGAAATCAATATCGATTAGAACTGATCCAGCCAGAAGTGGTTCCCGCGGTAGTACTTCATCGGGGTCCACAGTTCGTAGCGCCAGCCTGGCTCCTTGAACGGCGGGTAGGCCTGGTACGCCGGCGGGCGCACATAAGGTTGACCCTTCGCTTCGGGCCATTGCGGGCTGTTCTGCGGCCAGTAGCTGTGCGGGTAGTAGTAGTATGGATAGTAGAAGAACTTCGGCAGTGTGGGGTCGTCGGCAGCGGAAGCGGTGCTCGGTGAACCGCTCCACATCGCGACGGCGAGAACCGCGAAGCCCAACCTGGGCAGCCATTTCTTGAGCATGTGTCGTTACTCCATTACGACAGCCGACCGGTGCGGCCGACTTTCCTTGTCGCTTCATTCTGCGCTATGAACGCCAAACGCGAAGCGAGGCACCGCCAGTTCGCAGCGTAAAACGTAAAATGAACGCCACCCTGTGTGGCTTGGCGCATCCGCAGCGCTCGCGACGGGGCGAAGGCTAACTTCCCATCGCGAAAGCGCGAGATTCACGAAAATCATTCAAGTTATGACGACTCCGCACGACGTTTACGACAACCCGCTGATCGGTCGCTACGCCTCGAAGGCGATGAGCCAGCGCTGGGGACCGATGCGTAAGTTCCGCACCTGGCGGCAACTCTGGCTGTGGCTCGCCGAGGCCGAATCCGAACTCGGCATGACCGGCGACGACGGCAAGACGCCTCGCATTCGCCCCGAACAGATCGCGGAGCTGGGGGCACACCTCGACGACATCGACCTGGCCCGTGCGGCGGTGTGGGAGAAGAAGAAGCGTCACGATGTGATGGCGCACGTCGAGACGCTGGCAGAAGTGGCCCCGAAGGCTCGCGACATCATCCACCTCGGAGCGACGTCGTGCTACGTCACGGATAACGCCGACCTCATCCTGATGCGTGAGGGGTTGAACCAACTCTGCGAAACGCTTGCGGCAGCAATTGACGCTCTTTCGCGGTTCGCGGAGCAGTGGAAGGACGAGCCGACGCTCGGCTTCACGCACTTCCAACCGGCCCAGCTCACGACTGTGGGCAAGCGTGCGAGCCTCTGGCTGTTCGATCTCGTGCTGGATCTGCAAGAATTGGAACGCAGGCGCGACGAGTTACCTTTCCGCGGTGCGAAGGGCACCACCGGCACGCAGGCAAGCTTCCTCGCCCTGTTCCGTGGCGACCACGACGCGGTGAAGCAACTCGATCAACTTGTCGCGAAGAAGGCGGGGTTCTCGCGGGTTGTGCCGGTCTGCGGTCAAACCTACACCCGCAAGCTCGACTCGCAGATTCTCGACGCCCTCGGCGGGCTTGCTCAGACGATCCACAAATGGGGTAGCGACCTGCGACTGCTCGCCCATCGGCAGGAGATCGACGAGCCGTTCGAGGCGGATCAGGTGGGTTCATCAGCGATGGCGTACAAGCGGAATCCGATGCGTGCGGAACGCATGTGTTCGCTGTCGCGTTACATCATGGGGTTGCCAGCGATGGCGGCTGACACCACCGCGACGCAATGGTTCGAGCGCACGCTCGATGATAGCGCGTGCCGTCGGTTGTACATTCCGCAGGCGTTCCTCGCGGCTGATGCGATCTTGCGAATCTCACTGAACCTGGCGAACGGACTGGTCGTGAACCGCGAAGTGATCGCCAAGAACGTGCGCGAATACTTACCATACATGATTACCGAGAACCTGATGATGGCGGCGGTGCAGGCGGGCGGCGACCGTCAGCACGTTCACGAGGTCGTGCGGACGCATAGCCACGCGGTCACCGCGAAGGTGAAGGCCGGCACAGGCTCAACCGCCGAACTGTTGGAGCTCTTGAAGGGTGCGAAAGGCTTCGAGCAAGTGGACTTCGCCAAGTTCGCTTCGCAGGGTGCACAGGAGTTCGTTGGCCGCTCACCTGAGCAGGTGACGGAGTTCCTGGCGGAACACATCGCGCCAATCCGAAAGCGTTACGCAAGTGTGTTGGGCATGAAAGCGGAATTGCACGTTTGATTTGAACCAACCGCGATTAGCGGCCGCCCCAGTAGGGCGGCTGCTCGCAACACGATCACTTCTTGGCGGCGTCGGCCTTGGGTGGCGCGGCGGCGGCAGCCCGCAGACGCTTCACCAACCGCGACTTCAGCCGGGCGGCCTTGTTCGGGTGAATGTAGCCCTTCGCAGCGGAGCGATCGAGCATCGCCTGCGTCGTCTTGAACTCAGTCGCGCTCTTGGCAACGTCGCCTGCCTTCACGGCAACGTCGGAAGCCTTGCGTTGAACCTTGATCTTCTTGGCGGCGACGCGGTTTTGCTTGCGACGCTTCTCGGTTTTGCGGAGCCGTTTCCAGGCGCTCGGTGTGTGTGGCATCTCGGTCTCGGTGTGTGGGATGTATTTATTTGATTCGCGTAGCCGCGACCGAAGGGAGCGTGAGAACGCTCCCTTCGGTCGCGGCTACGCATGTGGGTCAGAGTGCAACGGCACCGACCTTGTATCGGACGAACTTCACTGGCTCCAGCCCGGCCTTCTTCAGTGCCGCGCCGACGCTCGTTTTTGGATACTTCATCTCGTTCGCCATCTGCTGTTCGCTCAGCACGATCTCGGCGAGCTTCGTCCGCAACTTACCCTCGGAGATCTTCTCGAGGATGTTCGCAGGCTTGCCTTGGTTCTTCGGGTCGGCGTCCATGTCGGCCTTCACCAACGCCTTTTCCTTTTCCAGAACGTCGGCGGGCACGTCGGAAACATTCGCGTATGGCGGGTTCAGTGCCGCGATGTGGGCGGCCACGTCGCGAATCACGTCGTCGTTCGCAGCGGCACCCTTGCACTCCACGATCACGCCGACGCTGCCGTCGTGGTGAACGTAGCTGCCGAAGACGCCGCCCGCGAGGCGACTGAACTTCTGAAGGATCATCTTCTCGCGGATCACGCCAACCGTGTCGTTGATGCGGTCGAGAACGCTGCCCTTGCCCGCGAACGGTTCCACGAGCGTCGCGGCAACGTCAGCAGCCTTGCTGCTGGCGACGTGCTTGGCGATGTCGTTGGCAAGCGCGATGAACTGATCGCTCTTGGCGGAAGGAGCGCTTTCGCATCGCATTTCGACGATGGCAGCAACCTTCGCGCTGTTATCGAAGAACACGCCGATGCGACCCTCAGCGGTTTCGTTCGCTTCCCGCTTCACGCCCATCTTCGAGTTCTGCTGCTGAAGCCACGCGATGGCCTTATCCATGTCGCCGTCGCTCTGCTTCAGGGCTTGTTGACACAGGCCCATCGGCTGATCGGTGCGGTCGCGGAGTTGCTTAATCAATTGCGGGGTAACGGGGGTACTCATCTCTTCTCCGTATTTCAAGTGGTCGGTGGTCAGTGGTCAGCGGTTAGTAAGCAGGAACGCAAGGGTTCGACTGACCACTGACCACCAACCACCGACCACTCCGAATTAGCTGACAGCCGGTGCCGGTGCCGGGTTCGACTCCACTGGCGCGGCCGGTGCTGGGTTGCGTGGTGCCACAATGCGAGGCTTGATCATCGCCTGCTGTTCTGGCGGCAACGACGCACGACCATCGAGGCACGCATCGGCCAGCTTCGCCATCACGACTTCGATCGAGCGGATGCTGTCGTCGTTGCCTGGAATCGGCAGATCGACGGGGTCCGGATCGCTGTCGGTGTCGATGAGCGCGATCGTGGTGACGCCCATTCGCTTCGCTTCCTTGACCGCGATATGCTCCTTGTTCGGCCCGACGATGACCAGCGCATCTGGCAGCTTGATCATGTCGCGGATACCCATGAGGTTCCGCCGAATCTTGAGCAGTTCACGGCTCAGGGTCGAAATCATCTTCTTCGAGTGCGTCCGAATGTCGGACGTGTCCGGTGCGAGTGCCGGATCGAGTTTGCCGGCATCGGTCATGAGACCGGCGATGTAGGTGTTCAGGTCTTCCTTGGCCGGGTTGCTGCCGGCGGGGAGCCACATGGCTTCGAGTTCTTGGAGCCGCTTGAGGCGGTTGCGGATGGTGCGGTAGTTCGTCAGGGTGCCGCCCAGCCATCGTTCGCTGACGAATGGCATACCAGCCCGGCCCGCTTCGCGTTCGACGATTTCTTTCGCCTGCCGCTTGGTGCCGACGAACATCACAAGTCCGCCACGGGACACAACCTGCGCCAGGTACTTGTACGCACGGAGCAATCCGCGGACGGTTTCCCGGAGGTCGATGATGTGAATGAGGTTACGTTTGCCGTAAATGTACGGCCGCATCTTCGGGTTCCACTTGCTGGCCCGGTGGCCATAATGGACGCCCGCTTCCAGCAGGACTTTGACGTCTACAAGAGCCACAACGCCTCCTTCGAGGACTCGGCAATCACGTGCAGTTGTTGCATGTTGAAGCCAACCCTCCGGCTACAAATGAAGAAAGACCCCCAACACGGTTTCTGGGGTCGAAGACTGGTAGTATAACTTTTCGACGTGTAACGGCCAACCCACCCGCCAGATTCCCGCGCCAGACGTGAAATAACCGACTCACGCATCCGATTGGCCGACGAGCTTCAACGCGAGCCAAACGCCGACCAAACCCGCTACGACCGACCCCAACGAATACACCAGGGCAAGCCCCAACTTCCCGTCCTGCATCAGCTTGAACGTCTCGTAACTGAACGTCGAAAACGTGGTATAGCCGCCACAGAAACCGGTGCCCAGCAGCAGATACCAGTTCCGTTCCGATGGCGTCGGCTGATTCAGAAACGACCCTGCCAGCAACCCCAAGATGAACGATCCCGAGACGTTGATGAACATCGTTGCGAATGGGAATTCGAGTCGGGTATCGAAACGCGACATCTCCCACATCGCAACCCAATGACCCAGCCAATAGCGAGCGTTCGCACCCGCTCCCCCGCCGACCGCGAGGAGCGTTACCGGGTGAACCCAGAACGCAACGAACCAATCAGGCATAAGAGACCCAGAAAGACGAAGACTGAAGAGTATTCACCGCAGAGGGCGCGGAGAGCGCAGAGAAAAACCACGAGGAGAATTCAATCTCTGTCTTCGTTTTCTCTCCGCGTTCTCCGCGCCCTCTGCGGTGAATCCTCTTCTCGTCATTCCCATTCGAGCTTCACGCGGAGCGTCTCACCAGCCGAGAACTCCAGTTGAACCGCGTCGCCGGTCATCGTCAGCGGTTGAAGCGACTTCCCCTCGCCATCAATAGACGCCGCACGCGACGGATCTCGAGCGAATCGCATCTCCGCAGCACCGCCGAAGCCAGCCGACTCAATCATTCGCACAGCCACGGCGCGATTCGCTCCGTCCCCGGGGGCACACGGTTGCAGTGCCGTCACGATCAGGCTCGGCATATCGACGTGAGCGAGCCAGCCAGATGTGCCGAAGTGCGGCGGGCCTTTCTCCGTTTCGACAATCGGGGCCGGGGACACCCACCCCGCAGCGGTTTGCATCGGGATGTCGCGATCCGTCGCGAGCAGCAGATCGAACGAACGAGCCTGTTCGCCTTCGGTCACGAGAATCACGTCGGCCATGCGGTTTCCGTGCCGCTGAATGAACGGCAACCCGCCCGTGAAGACGAACGAACGCTCGGAACTCAGCCTGACTTCGAGGTAGTCCGGGGAAACAGGTCGCGTGACGCCGGTTTGCGTGTTCGAGCCGTTGACGCCACGGAACAGCACGGCTCGCTCATCGCGCCAGCCAAGACGAGTGGCGTAGAAGGAGTGCCACGGGTAACCGGTCGGTTCGTGCTTCACATCGAGTTCGATGCGCAGTTCCAGCACCGGTCGCCCAAGCCATGCCCGGAATCGCTGCTTGAACGTGGCGAGGATTTCATCGCGGTCGTTGATGAGTTCGCCCGTGCTGACGATCTCGCCGAGTGCCGTGCCGCTGTTCGTGACGGAGATGTTGCGAGCAACCATCTTGCTGCCCGGGTTGAACACGAGCTGCTGACCGAATCGCGTCTGACGGGTTCGCATGTCGCGGAAGGAACGGATGCCGCCGGTCGTGGAATCGACATCGCACTCGAAGAACTCGTTGCGAACGGTCAGCCCCTCGGCGAGTTTCATTCGCTGTTTGGGGGCGGCAGCGTTGCCCGTTCGCGGTATCCATGCGAAACCGAGCGACGGCACTTCGACCACAAGCCGAGCCATGTCCGCGTTGAACTCGGCGGCCTTCACGGGATCGGCGACGTCGATTCTGCCACGGAAGCCAGGTAATTCCAGGGCAACGCGGCGAGTGAATCCGCACGGATTGAAGATGAGGTAACCAGGTTGCCCGTCGGCTGAGCGCGTTTGCAGCCGAGCCGCTAGCTTCTTCGCCCACGTCGTTTCAAGCGATTCCAGGCGAACTGATGGCGTCGCGTCCGCGTTCACCCCTTGCGTCTCGATCTCGGTCTCAATTGCCCCGAGTTCCGACAGCAGTTTCGCCTCTTCTTCGCCAGGGGACGGCGTCACGGAACAGTGCAGCGATGCAAGCGTGTAAGCCGAATCCAGCCGACGGCGTAACCGCAAATGCCGTGCAAAGCCGGACACCGCACCCGTGCGCTTCTGGTTCGTGACGCGGTCATCGAGGTAGTCGTTGAAGAACTCGTCGGCTTGCTGCGTCCCGATGTAGTCGCCACTCGTGGCGTCGGTGAAGTATCGGCTCAGGTTGATGAACTCGCCGAAGACCGGGCACAACTCTGCGAGCGCGAGCAGATCGCCGTACGAATCGAACGCCGGTTCCCCCTTGTGGACCAGTGCCACCGTCGGCGCCGAGTCCATGCTCGTCGCCTGATGCATGTGGTAGACGAGATTGAAGAACGTCAGCGGATCGTTCGCGGGCAGCGGTTCGCGACAGAACGCATCGACCGCTTTCCCATCGGGACCGGGCCAGTTCACAGCGGTCGAGCGAAGCGTCGGAATCATGGCTCCGTCGCGGCTGATGAGCACGGCGTGTTTGAAGCCCATGTGCTGCAGCCAGCCCGGTAACTGCGGGTGGAATGCGCTCGTCTTGCGGGCGTAAACCACTGTGTCGGCGTTGAAGAGTTTCCGGACGGTGCCGCGAGCCGTTTGCAGATTCCACCACTGCGATTCCGCCGGCATCAATGCGTCTTCGCGTTCGCGATACGCACCACAGCAAAGATCGACAGCCGTGGGCAGATCGGGAAGGAATTTCGCCTTCAGTTCCGCGAACCGTTCGGGGGCTTGTTCCGCGAGTTGTTCGAACACTTCCCCCGCAGCACACACGCAGACCGGCAAACCCGCCGCGAGCGACTCGGGCCACTTCGCAGCGAGGTTCAGCGGATCGAGTTGCACGAAGTCGAGCCAGTGCATCTTCTGCGAATGAAGCTGTTCGCGGGCCTGCTGCAACTTCTCGGCGGCTGCTTTCAGGTGATCGACAAACGGCTCGTTTCGTGCCGCTGCCTCGACTGCCGCCGTGACATCGCCCCAGAACGCCATCGCGTCGAGGAGGCGAGTGTGGTCTGCCGCCTCGAAGAGATTATCGAGCACGAGGTAGCCGTAACCGAGACCGAGGAAGAGCCGCACGACGTCGGGCGGAGCGTCGAGCAGTGGGTTCTGCTCGCCCTTTTCACGGAGTGCCGTGAGCAGGTTGCCGATGGTTTCGCTTCGTGTCGCGGCAGCGTCGAAGACGTGGGCACCGACCGTTTCGACCCGACTTCGCCAGTCGTCGGGTTGGAACAGGTGCGGGCCGCGTGGCGTGCAGTAAATCGCTCCCTCGCGCGGGCTATCGTGGTCGTAGCTGACCGACGCCTGTGGTGGCTGCGACGCTCCGAACAGCGCGGCGGGGTGCCACAGTGCGGCGTACCCGTGAATCCACGCGGCTGTCTCGTCTGCCGAGAGTTGCAGCGGATACGAGGTCGGCATCCGTGATGCCGAGAGGAGATGGAGTTGGCGGTCGGACATGGGTATTGTCTTGGCAATCAGGGGCACGTGCGGCGACCGTTATCTTACGGAATCGCCGCGTGCCCCGTGTGGCGTCACTTCTTCGGCTTGATTCGGTTGAAGGTGTCTTCCTTGCCCCTCGAGTCCTTGGTGACAAGTACGTCGTCGGTGAACTTGACGATGGTCAGCGTTTCCTTCTTCTCTTTGCCTACGTCGGTCGACATAAGTTCGAGCTTGTTTCCGTCCAACTTGTAGGTGCCGTCCGACTTTTCGGAGTCCTTGTCAATAGTCATAGTCATCGTGACTTTGCCCTTGTCGGCAAACTCGAGGACGATCTTGAACGCCTTGTCTGCAGGGGGCTCCACGCGTTCCCACTTGCCGATCAGCTTCTTGACGTCGATCTTCTCGTCTTTCTTGTCTTCGGTAGTTGCGAATCCAGCGAACGCTAACACAACGATTGCCGCCACGAACGCACGCATATAGCGACTCCACGGGTTGCCAGCGAAACGAGTCGCCGGTGTAGGAGAAGGGTACGCGACCGGTCGTGAAGTAGAAACGAAAAACCGCGAGGTACATTACCCCGCGGCTCGGGACTCAGTAGACGCTCGCGTCACTTTGCCTTGATCTTCTTGAGCGTGTCTTCCTTGCCTTTGGAATCCTTGCTGACCAGCTCGTCATCGGTCAATTTGCTGATGGTCATCGTCTCTTTCACGACGTCGTCGCCGAGCTTGAGGGTCACGAGGAGCTTGTTTCCCTCGAGCTTGTAAGTGCCCTTCAGTGGTTCGCCCTTGCCACCGGCCGGTGGATGCATGATGAGTTCGCCTTTCTCGGTGAACTCGATCACTTCAGCCGGCTCGTCTTTCTTCGGCTTCGCGGTCTCCCATTTGCCGATGAGCTTCTTGGCGTCGAGCTTCTCGTCTTTCTTCTCTTCCGCCGCGACAAGCCCCGTGAACGCCATCATCACGACCGCACTCAGCAACACTCGCATCGCTTCCTCCTGAAAATGGTACACGGCGAAACTGGCTCGTCCGTGAACGGAAAGGTTACGCGGACCACTGCGAAGTGGAAACGAAAAACCGCGAGGCATGACCCCGCGGCTCGTGGTTGCATCGCGATCAAGCGACCTTACTTCGCCTTGAGCTTCTTGAACTTCTCTTCCTTGCCCTTCGAGTCCTTGCCGACCATTTCTTCGTCAGTCAACTTGCTGATGGTAACCGTCTCCTTCATTTCCTTACCGCCGAACGACATCACCATTTCAAGCTTGTCGCCGTCGAGCTTGTAGGTGCCTTCGATCTTCTCGGACTTGCCACCGACGTCAATCGACAGAATCAGCTTGCCCTTGTCGGTGAACTCGATCGTGACCGGTGCCTTCTCGTCGGCTGGTTCCCACTTGCCGACGAGCTTCTTGGCGTCGATCTTTCCGTCTTTCTTCTCTTCCGCCGTGGCGAACCCGGCGAACCCCAGCACCACGATTGCCCCAATGAGAGCGCGCATCTGATTCCTCTTCTGGTGGGCTGGGTTGAGCGACCGCAACACGCGGCCTCGCGCCCTGCCTCGGGAAGAACGTATTCGCACGGAACCCGCTTGGCGAGTGTCGAAAAATGAAAACGGCTCGCAAGGCTTATTTCTTCTTTTTGGGTGGCGGCGCGACACCAGCCGCAATCCACAGATCGGGCGTCGTGATCTCAAACTCGGCGAGCGGCGCAACGCCAACTCGGGTAAGCTTCGGTTCGTCCTTGACCTTGCCGAGAAGCCGAAAAGGAGCCGTCACTGGCTTCTCGGTTGTGAGCGTGACCTGAATGGTGTTCGGGTCGGGCTTCGCGGGTTGTGTGATCTCGAATTTCACGCCCTCGGGCAACCCTTCCGCGACGGCCTCCACCGGCTTCGCAAACCCACCCTTGCGAGCGAGTTTCACGGGAATGTTCAAGGGCTTCCCCGCTTCGAGCGTGAACCGATCCGCCAACACCGACAGTTCGTAATCGGGTTCTAGCAGCGTGACGCGAAGCACGAAGATATCTCGCGGCCCGCCCCCGCCGCTGAACAAATCAGTCACCGCAATCGTGTATTGCCCATCGACTGTCGGCGTGAATGACAACGCGGTGTCACCGCCGAGCTTTGCGGGTTCCGTGCGTGCGACCCGCTTCTGATCCTTGTCGAGAATCTCGATGACCGGATTCACGGCCAGCCCGAGTACGCGGCTCTCCACCTGCACCGTGATCGCCTGCCCTTTCTTGAGGCTTACGACGCTCCGGGAGGCTACCCCCGGCGAGAATAGCCGCGTTGTCAGCGAGAACGGCACGGCCAACGGTGTCCGTTGCTCAGCTTCAAGTGCAGCGTGTTGCGGATGTGTCTCGACCCGGAAACGAAGCGGATTCGCGATCTCTGGATCGAACACCGTGGCGTGGGTTTCGTCGGCTTCCAGCTTCGGCACCGCGACGAGTTTCCCGGTCTTGGGGATGTTCCAGCCGTGAATCCGCACACCTTCCGCAGTGGGCACCGCATAATCCGCGAACGCCCCCGTGGTGAGCGTGAGCCGATACACGCACGCATCGGAGCCGAAGAACCGGATGCTTGAGTCTGGCTGCGACGGGAACGCAAAGACGCGGACGACGTAGGTGCCATCCTTCGGAGCGGTGAACGCGAGCTGCGGGTCGAGGCCGTGGAAGTCGTGGTTCTCATCGAGCGTGAAACCATCGGTGGAGACGATCTGCATGATCGCGTCCATTGGCGACTTCAGCACATAATTCGCTTCGAGCGACGCCACGAGCGTTTGCCCTTTCTTGAGCGACACCCCAAAGCAATCGACATCGCCGGACTTCTCCAGCTTCCCGTTCACGACAACATTGCCTTGAATCGCCTGTGGCTTCTGGAACTCGTCGTTGGGTTCCTTCTCGCTGATCTCGGGCAGCGTTCCGACGATAAACGGTCGCGGCCCGCTGACGCCGTCGTCGTTGTGGGCACGCATCCAGTAGATGCCCGGAATCGCATCCTTCGCCACGGTGACGGCGAACTTCCCTTTGTCCTTCGCCGCGACAACGGAGACGCCTTTGCCGCTGATCGCGACCTTCACGGGCCACGGCTCGAACGTGCCGGCTGCAGTGATTTCGGTGGTGGTGCCGCGTTGTGCGCCCGCGGGGAAGAGATGCGTAACGGCAGGCGGGGCAGCAGAGGATTCACCGCAGATGGCGCAAACGGCGCAAAGAGAAAACCAGGAGAGTTTGAAACCCTGAGTTCGTTTCGTCCTCATGTCTTTCTCTGCGCCCTCCGCGCCCTCAGCGGTGAATCCTCTTCTCACATCAACTCTTTGATTGGCGTCGGTTCGCTGACCAGGTGTGCCGGGCGGCCCTGCTGGTTGTAGAGGATCTTGCCCGGGTCGATGCCCAGCTTCGTGTACACCGTCGAGACGAAACTCTCCGGCGACAGTACCCGGTCGACGGCGGCGAACCCGTTTCGGTCGGTCGCCCCGATCACGGTGCCGCCGGGGGTGCCGCCACCGGCGAACAGCACGCTCATCGCGTTCGCCCAGTGATCGCGGCCCGCCTTCGCCTGGCCCGACAGCGTCGAGATCTTCGGCGTCCGCCCGAACTCGCCCAGCGCGATCACGAGGGTACTGTCGAGCATGCCTCGCTCCTCCAGGTCGGTGATGAGCGAGGCGACCGATTGGTCCCACGCCGGCAGCCGTTTGCGGAGGGCACCGAACAGGTCGGAGTGATGGTCCCACCCGCCATCGTCAACGGTCACGAACGGCACCCCGGCCTCGACGAGCCGGCGGGCGAGGAGCAACCGCTGGCCAAAGCTATTGCGGACGTACCGGTCGCGGGTCTTGTTCGGCTCGCGGCCGATGTCGAACGCGGCCTGTGCCTCCTTCGAGTTCATCAGGTCGTAGGCCTGCTTGTAGTGTTCGTCGAGTGCGGTGGCGGGGTCTGCGGCGGCCTTGTCCATGACTCGCTTGAGGGTGTCCACCTCGGTGCGGACGTTAGCCCGGTCGTCGAATCGTTTCCCGGTAAGCCCAGAAGGCAGGACCACGTCGCGAACCTTGAAGCCGTTGCCGTTGGGGTCGTCGCCGACGACGAACGGGGCGTATTTCGCGCCGAGGAAGTTCGGCCCGCCAGATCGCGTCATGGCCGGCATCGAAAAGTAAGCGGGAAGGCCAGCGGGTGCGCCTTTCTCAGCCGCGACCACCGATCCCATGCTCGGGTGGAAGCTGACGAACGCACCGCAGCCGACGGGAATGCGGGGCGGGGCGCCGGTCATCATGTAGTGGTTGCCGGCACCGTGGTTGCCTTGGTCGTGACGGATCGAGCGAATCATCGCGTATTTGCCAAGGCTGGCCGCGAGCTTCGTCATGTGCTCGGAGAAGTGGACGCCCGGCACGGCGGTGGGAATGGCTTGGAACTCGCCGCGATATTCTTCGGGGGCGTTCGGCTTGGGGTCGAACGTCTCGAAGTGGGTTGGCCCGCCGTCCATCCAAATGAGGATGCAGGATTTCGCTTTGGCTTGCGGCGAGTTGACGGCTTCGGCCGCGAACCCGCGAGCCCGCAGGGCGGTGACGAGTCCCCCGCCGAGGAGCGTGCCGAGGCCGAGCTGAAGGCAATCCCGGCGAGAAACGCCGGCACAGTTCGTATTTGTGGGCATGTGCACCTCTCGATCGTTCAGTGTGGTTGTCGTGGAGGAAGCGGAACACCGGCTTTTTTCAGGATGGTGTTCAGGAGTGTAATCGGAAAACCCACAGTGCTTCCGCAGTCATCATACTTCTCCGTACCCTTGACCCAGACCTTGTGACAGTCGAAGCAGAAGGTCAGGTCAATGATCGTTCCACTTGATCGAACTCGAACGCCATACTCTGCACCAAGGCACAAGAAACCGCCAATGTTGTACCGGTTCGCGAGGAGGATGCGGTTCAGGAGTCGCTTCCGCATTCTCTTGCTCGTGATGACTGCGCTTCCCAGAATTGGCGCATTATGGAACGGTCCGTCTCCGGCGTTCGCACCTCCAAGGGAGAAAACTTCAACCGCTTCCGCTTCGTGTAAGTGTCGCTGCGTCTTTTCGGTGAAGATCCCACCCGCCTCTTGAACGCCGAGGCGACGCAAGACCCAGACCATCACGACCACGACTCGCCACACAGAGCACCTGTCGCCAATCGTTGGAACTCGGACACATCACAACTTCCGAGCGAGGTTCATTTCTCAACTGTGCAGATCCAAACCGCGTGAGATCATTTCCGACCGCAAGTAATCGGCCACCTCATGGTGTTCGGAACCCATCGCGTGATCCAGTGGCATCCGTCCGCCGTTGGCCCAGATGCGGAGCCTTGCCCCAGCCTCGACCAGCACCTGCGCCACCGCCAGATGCCCCTCGCCTGCGGCGTAGTGCAGGGGTGCAAAACCGCTGGCATCTTGTTTGTCTAGTGTCGCATCCGCGACTACCAGCAACTCCACAATGTCGAGTTTCCCACTGCGGGCCACCAGATGAAGAAGACTCGACCGGTTGCCGGTCTTCTCGGCGAGGTTGCACAACTGCGGGTGCTTGTCGAGCAACGCGGCAACCTTCTGGGTATCTGCCGCTTCGACGGCTGCGAACATCTCCTGTGCCGGGGTCATGATGCACGTCAATCGTTGAACACAAACTCGGGTGTGTTGTGCTTTTGTCGCACCCTTTCAGGGTGCATTTTGTTTTGCTGCTCGAACCTGGGGCGTTGCCCCAGGCTAAGTTGTGCAACCCCTTCGGGGTAAAGACATCCGGTCGGGAAGCAGAACTCGGTGGGCAGTGGGCTATTGTGGTTTTGGGTTTTACCCCGAAGGGGTCGCACAACTTAGCCTGGGGCAACGCCCCAGGCACGCGACCCCAACCACCCCGCACCCTGAAAGGGTGCGACAAAGCACGCCGAATCAATCCCACACGTACCTTCCGTCCCATTCGATTTTGTGTTTCCGCAAGAACGCTCGAAACTCGTCCTGAAACGTTCGCTTCTTGTGGTGCTCTTCCTGCTCAGCGATGTCGGCGATCACACGTTCTTCATTCGACAGGCTCACCGAGAACGCACCGTAGCCTGTTTGCCAGTAGAAATTCCGATCCACTTCTTCCTTCGCCCAAATCGACGAACCTTGTTTGACCTCTTTGACTGCCTCGCACAACGCAACCGTTTTCGCCAACACGAACAACAAGTGAACGTGATCTTCAATCCCGCCAACCTTGATTACGGGACATTGCAGCTCCTTCAGCGTTCCTGCGAGGTACGCGAACAACGGTCTCTCACCTCCGCCCGAATGAACGGCGAGCGATTCTTGGTGCTGAACACCAGATGCACCACGTTTCGGGCAAGCGATTGCGACACGGCTTCGCTCTGTTGTCGCACCCTTGCAGGGTGCATTTCGTGTTGTTGTTTGAACCCGGGGCGTTGCCCCGGGCTAAGTTGTTCAACCCCTTCGGGGTAAAGACAAAACCCATTCGGGTGCTTCTCAATCGTTGAACACGAACTCGGGCGTGTTGATTAACGCCCACATCAGATCTTCGGTCACGCTGCGGCGAGTCGCGTTGGGCTTCTCGAAACGCTTCACCGCTGCCGTGCGTTCATTCTCCGTCGGGAAGCGGCCATACGCCAACAAATACAACTCCTCCACTAACTCGGCGGGCTTCTTATCAGACTTCGCCAGCGTCGCACACCGACCCGAGTCGTCGGTCACTTTGCGATACAAGTTCGGGGAGTTCATCAGGTGCAATGCCTGCACTACCGTCGTGTCCGGGGTCCGTTCGCACGGCGGGTCCTGGTTCGGGTCCGGGCGGCCAAAGCTATCGAGGAACACCGACTGCGAACGGGCAGTCCACACTTCCATCGCCCGCGTCCCCGGTGCCAGCGCGTCAAACTTCTCGGGCACGCCGGTGATGTCGCTCACCATGTCGAGCAGCACCTCGGCACGCAAACGCTGCCGATAGTGGCGCGAATAGTTCCGCAGATCCGCCGCGTTGCGGTCGTTCGGATTCGTTGACAGGCCGTAAGCGTAACTCAGCGTTATCGTCTTGATGAGCTTTTTCAGGTCGCACTTGTTCGCACGGAAATCCGTTGCGAGTGCGTCGAGCAGGGCGGGGTTGCTCGCGGGGTTCGTGGCGCGAATGTCGTCCACCGGATCGACGATACCGCGACCCATCAGGTCTGCCCACACGCGGTTCACGATCACCTTCGCGAAGTAGGGGTTCTCTGGAGCCGTCACCCACTCGGCGAGCACTTCACGTGGATCCTTCTCGGGAGCGATGTCAAGCGCCTTGCCGAGCAACGGCGTCGGCGTCATCTCCTTGCCCGTCAGCGGGTGCTTAACCGTGCTTCCGCCTCGGCGACCATTGCCATCGCCCAGGAAAATGACCTCCTCGCCGCCAGAAATCGGAGCCGAGATGCCCTGACCCTTGCGACCAATTCGACCGAAGAACGCCGCGAAGCTGTAGAAGTCGTCCTGCCCCCACACCTCAAACGGGTGGTGATGGCACTTCGCACAATCGAGCCTGACGCCGAGGAACAACTGGCTCACGAGCGTGGTCAGTTCCGCCGGTTCACGGCGATCGCGGTACATCACCACCGCACCGTTCGTGAACGTGCTGCCCTTCGAGGCAATGAGTTCGCGCACGAACTGGTCGTATGGCTGATTCTTGCGGAAGCTCTGGCGCAGCCATTGGTCGAGGTTGTACGTCGCCTTGATGCCGACGTGGTAGGCGTTCGGTCGCAGCAGGTCGGTCCACTTGTTCGCCCAGAAATCGCCGTACTCGGGACGGGCG
>JAIOPV010000102.1 GCA_021413735.1 Planctomycetota bacterium | reverse complement strand
TTCCTGGCTCATCACAACGCCTCGGATGGCGATGCTTCAAATCCTGTAATTGGCACGGGACGCCCGTGATCGCCAGTTTGCGACAATCGTCGCTCAAAAACAACCGTTCCAAGCCGAAATTGCCATCACGGGGAATTGCTGGCTGGCCGGTGAGTTCATTCCTGGCGGTTCGGTGGATCTCGGACCGGATGTCAATGCTTGGGGTGTTCCAAATCTGCCTGCAGTGTTCCACAATCCATCCGACCACGATATCGGGATAGGGGGAACAGTTCTTCTCCATTCTGGCGAACTCGCCCTGCATCCTGGTCCGACAGGAGCGTATGCGGCGGTCGAGTTTACGGCACCGTCCAGTGGCTACTACCAAATCGATGCGACTTTCGCAGCTCGCGATACCGGCTTGGGTGTCACGGATGCGCACGTTCTTGTGAATGACGAGGAAGCGTTTGGAGCCATGATCACGACCACGGCTGGCGTCGCAATGGCTCCGCTGACGGTGTTTCTAGCAACAGGCCAGACCGTTGATTACCGTGTTGGCTGGGGTTCCAACCACACATACTTCAACGACTCCACCGCGTTGGCTGCCACCATCACCGAAGTCTCTCCACCAACCGAACCCACAAGCTACAATCCGGCAACGGACTTCTCTCCGTTGTCCAATCCGAATGGTCCGTGGATCTTCGGCTCAACTCCGACTCTTGGCGGCACGTTCACGCCGGGACGTCGCGTCGATCTGGCTCCCGGTGTCGCGACATGGGGAACGGGAACCGGCGACAACCTTCCGGGCGTATTCGAGAACGTGACAACTCAAACGCAGACCATCGCCACAACCGTGACGCTGGCTCCGGGGGAACTGGTACTCCATCCCGGCGCGAACGGCGAGAAAGCAGTCGCACGGTTCATTGCACTAAGCGCTGGTTACTACGAAGTCGACGCGTCGTTCGCGGGTCGCGATAACTCTTATGGTGGAACGGACACACACATCCTTGTGAATGGCGTGGAAGCCTTCAGTGCGAACGTCACAAGCAACGCCGGAATCGGAATGCACTCACCGTTGGTCGTGTATCTCGCAGACGACGACACGGTGGACTTTGTGGTTGGATTTGGAACGAACGGAACGTACTTCAACGACTCTACCGCACTGAACGCTACCATCACGCCAGTCAGCGGACCGCCTGCCATCGCGGACAATCCGGCCGATGCGTTCTCGCCGCTGTCCAATCCGAACGATGGCTGGGCATTCGGTTCATCGCCGACTCTGAATGGCGGGTTCACTCCGGGCACGGAATTCAACCTCACGCCTGGTGCCCTCGGTTGGGGGGTGGCGAACAACGTCCCCGGTGCGTTCGAGAACGTGACGGACCAGCCACAAACGTTCTTTTCGACTGTGACACTTGGTGCAGGTGAGCTGGCGCTGCATCCGGGACCGAACGGCGAATATGGGATTGCCCGATATATTGTTCCAACCGATGGAACGTACTCAATCACCGGTTCATTCGCGGGTCGCGATAGTTCCTTCGGCGGAACAGACGCTCACATTCTTGTGAAAGGGGTTGAGGTATTTGGTGCGGCTGTGACGAACAACGTCGGGGTTGGCATGTCCACTCCGCTGACGGTGCATCTGAACGCGGGCGACACAGTGGATTACCGCGTCGGGCGAGGATCGAACAGCTACTTCAACGACGCCACCGCACTGGACGCGGTTGTCACTCTGGTGAGCGCCGACCAGCCGAGTATCAGCATCGGCAACGTCTCGCAAGTCGAGGGCAACAGCGGGAGCACAGTATTCACCTTCACGGCCACGTTGTCGAATCCGAGTTCTCAGGCAGTGTCGGTGCATTACACAACCGCCAACGACACAGCGACGGCGGGAAGCGATTACACCGCGACGAGCGGAACGCTCACCTTCAATCCCGGCGAAACAACAAAGACAATCTCGGTCACGGTGAATGGCAACACGACCTACGAAGCCTCCAAGACGTTCCGCGTCAACCTCTCGAACCCAACCAACGCGACGCTCGCCACGAACTCAGCCGTAGGCACGATCATCAACGACGACCCGCAGCCGTCGCTTTTGATCGGGGGGGTCTCTCAATCGGAAGGTGGTTCAGGAGCAACGACGTTTAGCTTCCCGGTAACGTTGTCGGCCGCCAGTGGATTACCGACCACCGTGAATTTCGCCACGGCTGACGGCACCGCCGGGAGCAGCGATTACACCTCCGCGAGCGGCCTGCTCACGTTCGCGCCGGGTGAAACCTCAAAGACAATAACCGTCAGTGTGAATGGCGACAGCCTCTTCGAGGCTGACGAAACATTCTCAGTGAACCTCTCCAACGCAACCCACGCCACGATCACGGTTGGGCAAGGCATTGGTACGATCGCGAACGATGACGCACCGCCCGTCGTCTCCGTTGGGAGTGTGAGCCAGAGCGAGGGGAACTCGGGTTCCACGTTGTTAGTGTTTCCGGTGATGCTATCGGCCCCAAGCACCCTGACGACCACGGTGAATTACGCTACCGGAGACGGCACTGCAATAGCCGGGAGCGACTATACGGGAGCAGCCGGAGCGGTGACGTTCACTCCGGGCGAAACCTCGAAGAGCGTGACCATCGCGGTTGCTGGAGACACGTTGCTTGAGGACGACGAGACGTTCACCGTGAACCTCACCGGAGCCACGGGAGCGACCCTGTCGCCCACGGCAGCAAACGCAACTGGGACGATCCTCAACGACGATACCTCACCCACGATCACGATCGGCGATGTCTCACAATCGGAAGGGAACTCGGGGCTCACGACGTTCAGTTTCCCGGTCACGTTGTCGGCAGCGAGTGGTGCGACAACGACAGTGGATTACGCCACGGCCGATGGGACAGCGACTGATGGCAGCGATTACACCGGCGTAACTGGAACTGTCACGTTTGCACCCGGCGAGACGAGTAAGACGATCACGGTGAACGTCATCGGCGACATCGTGGACGAATCCGACGAAACGTTCACCGTGAATTTGTCGAAGGCGAGCAACGCCACCATCGCTTCGGGCACAGGAACAGGCACGATCGTCAATGACGACGGCTCGCGCGTTTTCTCGATCAACGACGTTTCTGCGCCGGAGGGAACGGATACCTCGACGACTTTTACGTTCACCGTCAGTCTCTCACAACCGAGCGCGGACACAACAACGGTGAGCTACGCCACCGAAGATGACACCGCCACGGCTCCCGACGACTACGCGGCAACGAACGGAACCCTCACCTTCGCACCTGGCGAAACAAGCCAGACCGTCAGCGTGACTGTTGTTGGAGACAGCGATTTCGAGGACGACGAGACGTTCTCACTGGTTCTCTCAGATCCCGTGGGCGCAACCATCTCGACGACGGCGGGTACAGGAAGCGGCACGATTCTCAACGATGACCCGCTCCCACCGCTGTCGATCGAGACCGACTCCCATCCCGCGCTCGTGGGCGAACCGGCCGAGTTCTGGCTTCCGGATGACCGGAACTACACGAGCATCGAGTGGGATCTGAACTACGACGGCATCACGTTCCAGCCGAATACCGCCGCAGGCATCGACACGTTCGTTGATGCGACGTTCGATACCGTAGGTTCGCGGACCGTCGCCGCACGGGTCACGGACGACACGGTCGTGACCACGGTCGTGACACTCCATGTCACGGTGGAGTACCCGCCGCCGGATGTGACCGTGCCGGATGACATGACGGTGACGGTCGGGGTGCCGGTCACCCTGCAAGCGAGTGCGCACTCGGCGGATGGGATCGAGAGCGTGCAGTGGAGTTTCGACGACTTCACGGAGGATTACGGCTCCGATTACGAAATCGACCCAGACGCGACGGGCCTAACTGACAGCGGATACGTGTTTGAGCACGCAGGTGAGTATGACGTGCAGGTCATCGTGACGGCCGACGACGGGCAGACGGGCGTGGGCTGGTTCCACGTCACGGTCAACGACGTCCCACCACCTGCCACGGCAACGGTCACAAGCCCGATCACGGAAGGGGACGTGGCGACGTTCACGGTCCACAACCTCAATCCGGACACCCTCGACCTGGTGACCATTTATGCTGACTGGTACGGCGACGGCACTTTCGACGAACTGACCTACGACCCAGCCACCGGCACCGGCGACTATACTCCCAACCCCGACGGGTCGGTGACGTTTAACCACAGATACACGGACACCCCCAACGACCCGAACGACCCAGACGCAGCGGAATCCGGGACGTACCCGGCGGTCATTCGCGTCGAGGACGAGTGGGGGCTCAGCACCGACTACCAGGTGCCGGTGGTCGTGAACAACGCGCCACCGAACTTCAACTTCAGCTTCCAAAACCCGATCTACTCGTATTCTGATTATCCCTCCGCGACCCTGGCGAAAGACGGGGTCGACGTCTACTACGACTAGTAACACTTTCAATTGGTGAAAAACGGCAAAAAGCAAACCACCTAGAACCATAAGCTGGACAATGACGACGCAGCCTCCGTCACGTACATCCATTTCGAGGCGATGGTCACCGACGTAGAACACACAGAATCCCAACATTTCACGGGGGTGGGGGTGGTTGCGGCCGGCTCTGGTGCAGGGGACTTGGGGGTGATGCGCCCGTACCCGATCTACGGGACGCTGGGCATGAGCAGCGACGACCCGGCAATCAGTGTCGATCCACCGCCGGAGTACGCGAACTATTTAGCGACGTCCGTCCAGAAGAACATCCCCCGCACGACCTCGCCGGTCAAATTCCAGTTCACGCTGGACCCCGTGGTTCAGGCGTTTGCGGCGAAGAATGGCTACGATGTGACATATATTTACCATGTGAGAACCTACGACGTTGAAGAGTTCTCGATCGGCAGCCGCAACTTCAACCTCATCCCCGAGGCGTCGGGCGATTACCCGTCAGCGGACGGTAAATTCGGCTTCCAGGGCGGACCGCTAAACCTCGAGGATCGCGAGATCCAGGTTTGGATGGGCGTCAGCTTCGTCCACAACGGCCAAGTGATCGAGTCCAATGACTTTTGGAGCAGTCCGCGAGTCTTCTTAGATACCCCTCTATCTGCGACCTACGTCCAGCAGGGGCTCGACGCCTTCGCGGCCATCCGGGGTTTTGCAACGCAGTTCGCGGGCAAGGGCCAGGCGCTGGTCGATGCGATCGTCACTGGCCCCGGTCCGTCTCAGGTATTCAATGTTCTCACACAGGGGTTCGCGCAGGCGGTCAGTGCGTTTGTTGCGGAGCTACCGACCGATCAATTCGTGGGCAAGCTGTACTCGTGGCTCCTGGGAGGCTCGTCCCTGAGCCAGTTCCCCGACCTGTCCAACATCACGGACCCGAACACCCTGACGTCGTTCCTGTTGCAGTACTCCGGGCTGACTTGGGACCACGTTTACCAGGTGATCCAACAGCAACTCGGAGCCGGGAATCTGGCGGCCTTGGAGAAGGTGGCCGGGTGGTTCAACAACATCGACACGAACAACCCGACGCAGATGCTGGACATGCTCAACCAGATCGGCAACGGGTTGAATGTTGATAACCTCGTGAACGACCTCGAATCCGCAGTCAAGGCGAAAATCACTCAGGGTGTAGCGCGGGCGGGCGTGGAGTTTGCGGCCAAGTTCGTGCCTGGCGCGAATCTCATCTTGTCGCTCTCCCGCGGTCTGAACTGGGTTGTCTCGAACGCGAGCCAGATGGCGGCTCTGTTCGACAAGTTCGTGAGTTGTATCGACGACCTCAGCAACCCCAATCCGACTGCCGCGATTGCGGCGGTAAAGCAGAAATTGCTGGATGGGTTTAACGCTTCGATCCCGGTGTTCATGAACTTCGCGGCGTCGCAACTCGGGCTTGGCAGTCTACCGACGCAGATGCGGCGCGCGGTGGAGTTCGTGCCGACCCAGGTGGATACGGCGATCCGCACGGCGGTGGCGAAGGCCGCGGCAGCAGTACTCCCGGCCGTGAGCGGAACCAACGCGAAACTGTTCGACGGCAAGCTTGCTCCCGAGCGGCAGTTTACCTACCAAGACAACACGTACGTCCTGTGGGTAGCCGAGGTGGACAAGGTCGGGGCGGTCGTGAAGATTGCCCAGATCACCAACCCTGGAGTCTACAAGTATATCGGGGAGTTGAACGCAGCCAGCTTTGGGGACCGGGACACGCCAAACGAGTACGGGTCCCCCACGCAGCACATCAACGATTTGATCGCGGCGGCGAAAGGCCTGAAGAATGCGGTCAAAACGAAGCCGCAGCAGGGCGCGGGGAACCCGCTCCCTGCCCTGAAGGCCAAGCAGGACGCAATCGCGCCGACGGCCTTGCCGACTAACCAGGCGGTGATCACGGCGACGTCTGCGCTCGAAGATAAAGTGATCGCAGACATCCTCCACGATGCGTGCAAGGCACTCAACACCGGGTGCTTCGCAGCCGGAACGAAACTCCTCACCAAGACAGGCTGGCGGGCGGTCGAAACGATCCAACGTGGCGACGAAGTAGCGAGCCGGCACGAATCGAACCCAACTGGAGACGTGGCGTGGAAGGTCGTCGAGGACACGTTCCAGCGGACCGGTTGCATCTTGCACATCCACGCGGGTGGCCAGGTGATCCGCACGACGCCCGAGCACCCGTTCTGGATTGAAGGGGAGGGGTGGACAGCAGCCGGATCTCTGCACCAAGGCGATAAGATCGCAACCCTGTCCGGTGAGTTGGCGACCATTGAAGAAGTTTATGACACCCAGGAGTGGGAGCCAGTCTACAACCTCCGAGTTGCAGACTACCACACGTATTTCGTGGGAGACGAAGGGTGGGGGTTCGCAGCGTGGGCTCACAACGCATACCTGAATAATGCCCAACGAATTCAATTCGATTCACACAACGCCCTTGTGTCTGTAGTGATCAAACACAGAATTTTGGATGAGGTCACAACAGGACGAAACGTCGCAGTTGTTGCTGTGAAGACTGCGAGTGGGGCCACCGAATACTGGGCGGCAAATTCAGGCGCTGACCGAGTTCGCAGATACCTAATTACTTCTGACGGAGAGGTGGTGAGAAGTGGGACCATTCAACTTACCGCTGCCGATTTGAATACTATGGAGACTCTTGCGGTTTCGGGGGGCACTTTCACGAACCTTCATTCTGAAGAAGTGCTGCTTGCAGGTCTGAACCGATATGGGCGAAATGCATCAAATGGAAAATTGCGGGTGGTTGGCTTTTACACGGAGTACGCCCCTTGTGGCGAACTCAGCGGATCGCACCGATGCTCGCAGCGGTTGCGGCAATGGTCTCAAAATGGCCCGCCGGTTCCATGGGCACGTCCAAAGTCGATCGTTGTCGATGTCGATACCGTTCAGTACAGCCAACTGTACCCTGATAGCTCTGCGGGCCGAGCCATCCACCGAAGTTTCCACCAACGCATTAACTATGCAATTGGGACTGAGAATTTTACGAGAGCAGATCAATTGGGGGCTTATTACTTCCAACAAGTCGCTGCGGTTCCCGTTCGTGTTTCGATTCAGACAATCCCCACATACGGGAATGGGATGGTTTTTCCGCTCGAACCATAATGACTGGCTATCAATCCCTGAGGAACTCTGATGCTTATACGATTCAACCGTTCCTCCACTGTCCGGGAGGCCTACTCTTTGTATGATCTCGGAGATTATTCCGGTGTAATCAAACTTTGCTCGAAACGGTTAAAAGAGGCCAACCCAGACCCAGAGTTGCGGCTTCTCCGAGGCGTTGCTTATCTGGATCTGAACAAGCCGAATGAAGCAGTTGCGGACTGGGAGGCGTGCTGTCAGTCCCCCCATATTGCCGGTGTAGCACACCTCTACCTCGGCAATTTCTTATCCACGAAACTCATCGAGTACCATGGTGCCGCATGGGATCACTTCACCAAGGCAATCGAGAGCGGTTGGGTCGAAGGTCACACCGGAAGGGGAAGTATGCTTTTCGACAAAGCATGTCAATGCAACGATGAGGGGCACTCAAACGAGGCTCGAAAATATTTTGGCGAGGCGGTTCGCGAACTCACTCTCGCAGTAACAAGCCCCGCTCCATTCTCGAAACGACGGGCGCTTTCACTTCGGGGCGATGCCTACTTTCACCTCGGGGACCTTGACTCGCGTGCCCGGGATCGGGCGGCAGAAAAGGAGTTGCCTCGGAGCGATGAGCCAGGAAAAACCGACGAACGGGCGAGAGGAGTCGAACAGTACGACTAACTCGATCAGGCTGCCATTGTTGCTCTGCTAGGTAAAATTAGGGCGCCCTTGACCTGGTGTCAAAATGCTCAGTTTTGGGGCCTTAGCCGCAAGGGGTGAAACACTCTCGATCCGCTGCCGGGTTCTTTACTCCTATTTCTTGCTGGTTTTGACTGGGTCCAGTTGAGAATGTGCTTGTTTCATTCCGTCAACCAACACTGAGAGGTTGCGTAAGCGGCCTATCAGGTGCCACCCGTGCTTTGCTCGGGTTGATCAAACAAATAAGTCACTGACTACCGCACTACGATGCTCGAAAAGACGAGCAAGTTTAACGAGTCAATCGTGCCTCCCTTTGTTCCTTCATGCGTGGTACTCGTTCCCTCTGGGGCTGTCGCGTGCCGCCCCTTCGAAGACGCTCTCGCTGACCTCGCCCGCCGTGGCTACCCCGTTCGCCGCGGCCGAGAATCCGTCCCGCCCCCCGGCCTCCGCAACCGATTGGCCGCTGACGCCCTGACCGCAGGGTTCGCGGAATTTCTGTGGCTCGACCCGACCGTGGCGTTCCACCCTGCCGACGTGGAACGACTGCGTGCGGCCAATCTGCCGGTTCTGTGCGGCGTGTACCCTTGGTCAGGTCGCCCCAGTTTGGTGTGCGAATTCCCACAAGGGACAACGGGGGTGCGGTTTGGCCGCCACGGCAGCCAGACGCAGGTAACTTGGTGCGGCCTTGGCTTCGCGTTGGTCCGTCGGGCTGTGTTTGAGGCGATCGCGACGAGTACCGGAACACCACCCAAGTTCTTCGACGCGCCGGGTTCCACTGGCGACCCGGCGACCGTACTCGCGGCCGAGGACGCCGCGTTCTGCCTACGTGTGCATGCGGCCGGGTTCGAGGTGGTGGCGGATACGTCGATCCGCCTGTGGCGGGTCGGGGCAGCGAAACTCGGGTGGGAGGACGCCTGCGGAGACCGCGAACGGCACGCCGATTTCAGCATCCGCATCCAAACTGCCGATGCCCCACCAGTTGGCGCTCCAACCGACCGGTCCGACGGCCAACCGGCCTCGCCCAATCCACCCATCCGCCCTCCCTCGGTCGCCTTGTCGGTCGAGTTTCCCCGCGTGTGTCTGTCCGTCGTCACCTACCCAGCCAACGCGGCGAGCTTGGAAAAGACCTTGGCCAGCATCCGGGCCAGCGACTGGGCTACCGAGCCTTTGATCGTGATGCAACCTGCCGAGTGGCCGACGAGTCGCGAGTCAGGGGCGCGAAATTACAAGCGGGCGTTGGAGGCGGCTGCGACCGACGGTTGCGACTTCGCCTTGATCCTCGAAGATGACGTGCGGGTCAACCGCCATCTGCGGCACAACCTGCTTGCAAACCCACTCATCCGTCGCGACCAGTGCGACTACCTGGGGCTGTTCCTCCCGGATCTGATAGCCGACCCGTGGGAGCGGCGAGAAGCGCACCTTGGCTACCGTCTTGCGAGGCCGCGATACTCTGGCTCCAGCGTGCGGTGGACGCGGAACCGGGTTTGGGGCACGCAGGGGTTGCTCCTTTCCCGCCGGCTCGTCCTCGCAGCCTTGCAGCGGTGGGACCGTTTTCCGGACGGACACGACACCCGATTGTTGAGCGTGTGCGCCGCGTTTAAGGTTCCGCTGTGGTACACGCAACCGTGCTTGGTCGAACACGCCCCGTGCGTCTCAGCCTTCGAGACACCCGACGCTTATGCCCCCGACTTCGATCTGGAATTCTGTTTGACAGTGGGGGACGGCTTCCAACCGCCCGAAGCGATTCCCGGAGAGCTCACGGTTGAGGAAGGAGAACTGTTGTGGCGGATGGCCACTGGTCGTGATGTGCTTGTCTTGGGGACCGCGTACGGACAAACCACCGTGTGCATGGCTCAGTCGGCGCGGCGAGTCGTGAGCGCGGATGCTGCCGACCAGTCCGAGGCGATGGAGTGGGTTCATCGGTTCGGAGTGGCCAACCAAGTCGAGTTTCGACAGGGCAACGAGAGCGCTGTGTGCCGGGGGCTCGGCGGGCGGTTCGGTCTGGTGCTGCTCGACACCCCACATGACGCTGTGACCATCGAGCGGGATGTCGCCGCGGCGCTGCGGGTCCTGAAGCCTGGGGGGTTGCTGGCGTTCCGCGCATACCCAGACCCAGTGTGGCCAGACGTGCGCCGGGTGGTCGATGCCCATGCCAGCCGTCTGGGGTGGAGGCGGCTGGCTCAAGAGGGGTTTCTCGGAGTCTTTCGCACGTAATCGAATCGTCCCGCGAAGGTCAGCTCTTGCGTACGAAGGGACGAAGTGCGTGACGGGGACGGCAATGTGCGGGCTCAGTTTGCTCGTGCTGTTAACCCGTTCCAGTGTCAGTTTTGTCGACAGCACTCAGGAACAATCTGGTTAACACACGCGAGAGTATTTTGAGTTCGAGGAGCGTCTCACTCGGTCGCCGATAAGGCTATGAACAACGCTCTCTGAGACTCCTGTGTCGGCAGCCAATTCGCACGAAACGCTTGAAATCCCGGGCGTTGATCGCTGTCGGCTTCAAAAATACTCTCACCGACATCATCGAGTAATTTCGAGGAGTGTTCGTCTCGGGGAGCTGACTGATCGGCTACGGAATTTCGGAACACACCGGTTGACTGCGCACCCTGGGAGAACATCTTCGGGGGTTCCTTCGTTTTGCCCAAGAATCCAAGGCATTTCGTGATCGCGGGCACGTTCGTCAAATACTCTGTTTCGAGAGAGCACACTCGGGGTCCGAGCGCAACCCACTGGGTTACACTCGGACCCTCATTTTCTCTCCGGAAAAGTCTCAGAGTCTCTCCCTGAGTACGCCCGACGAGTTAACAGCACCGTCACGCTTGCACCCGAATGATTTCTCGAAATCGGGAGAAGCAGGCGACCAAGCTCCTCTCCTTCGTCCACATGATTCCACGTGTAGAAATCGATTGACAGAGCATAGAACTCGTGGAAACTGGCTTACGCTCCCGGATGAGTGAAACCGCTATCCTCCACCCCTCCGAGTTCTCATCATGAGGTTCTGGCTTCGTCAATTGCACCAACGGTGGATCTCTCCGGGCCCGTTCCGCCGACCTATTCTGCACCAAAAGCGGATCTTCTGGCCGCAATTGGAAATACTCGATGATCGCATCACACCGGCAACATTCGCCTGGACCGGAAGTGGGGGCGGGGGCCTATTCTCGAATGCCAACAACTGGAACGACGCTTTAACTGGTCTGACCAGCACGCCTGGCGCCGGCGATCGCCTCATCTTCCCCCTGAACGGTCCATCTCCTCCCGGTACTGTCACCAACGACCTCACTGCCGGCACAGCCTTCAACAGCATCACGTTCCTGTCCGCTGGCTGGACGATCAACGGCAACACCATTGGTATCACCAGCGCGATTCACGACACTACCAACATCGCTGGCACAAATACGATCAACGCTCCGCTCTCGTTCGCGGCTGCGACCAGCAGCGTCGGCATCAACGTTGTCAACCCGAGCGGGACTGCCACGAATCTCCTAGCCGTGACGGGGACTGTCGACCTGGCGAATGTGGGGTTCACATTCTCCGGCTTTGGGAATCTGACGTTCAACAACACCGCTGTCTTGAGCAACAGCACGGGCACCGGCGGCATCGTCGCCAATGGCCCCGGAACGCTGACACTCTCCGCGGCCGACACTTACACCGGCGGCACGACCATCAACGGCGGCAATCTGATCGCCCAGGGCAATGCAACCGTGCTCGGCACAGGCGCCGTGACTGTCAACGACGGCGGCACCCTCCAGATTGGGGTCAATCTCATCACGAACCCATTGAACCTCAATGGCGACGGCTTCGGGGGTAACGGCGCAATGTTGTTCCCTTCCGGCGGCATTTACAGCGGCAACATCGTTTTGCAAACGAGCAGTTCCATCAACATTGCCAACAGCGGCACAATTTTGAGGAGTCCCACGATCAGCGGCCCGGGAGGTTTGACGGTTGTCGGCACCCCAACCACAGCCATCGGCAGCCCCAGCCAGCTCACTGTCACGGGCACGTGTAGCTATACCGGCGTCACCAACATTCTTGGCTCCCAATTCATCCTCGCATTCAGTGGCACGATGGCGGCCACGAGCAAATATGTCGTGTCCCAGGGCGGCTATCTCCGCGTCGAAAACCAAGCCGGCTTGGTCAACAATCGCCTCGGCATCGGAGCAACCGTCGAACTCGACGGCGGGAGTCTGATTATCAATGCCAACGCGGTCCCTTCCACTGAAAGTTTCGCCGCTCTGAACCTCGGCAACGCCGCACCAGGCGTCATCGGCTCCAACACGGTGGAGCTCGGGACCGCCAACAACACGGTTACGGTCGGCACTTTGAACCGTTTCCCTGGCTCGACCGCGACGTTCCTCGGCACGAACATCGGCACCACGAACAAGATCCAGTTCGGTGCATTTGGTGCCGGCGCCGCTCTCGTCAACGGCATCCTTCCCTTCGCGGTCGTTGGCAACGGCGCAGCGCCTGCCACCGACTTCGCGACACACGGAGCCAACGGAATCGCGGTTGGGGCGAGCGTAGCGTTTGCCGGCCTCTCCAATGGCGGTCAAGGCAACGGGACAGAGAACCTCAAGCTGACTGGCAATGCCATCCTTATGGGGGATACGTTCGTCAATTCGCTCAATCTCAACAATTTCGGCATCACTCTCGGCAACTTCCGCCTGATTGTCGGCAGCGGCGGCTTGATGAACGCAGGCGCCAACACGGGCCAGATTCTCGGAAACGGCAGCGCGAACAGTCAGATCGTGTTCGGCACGACTGCGACGCCAGCAACTCCCCCGTTCCCCGCAAATGGTGCCCTGACTCCCGTCGAAGGCATTCTTACGGCCGCTGGGAGTAACCCGCTTGAGCTAACCACAGCCCCGATCGCCGTTGGAAACAACCTGACCATCAACGCCAAACCCACTGCAAACACTGGCGGCGTGATGCTCGATGGCACACCCGCGAGTGCGGGGTATACCGGTGTTACTTGGGTCACGTCTGGGACTCTGACTCTCAATGTGGGTGGTCCTGGCAACGCGATTCCCACCCCGCTCGTCATTGGCGATAACGCAGGTGGTCAGAATGCGGATCAGGTGATCGTGGCTTCGGGCAGTCCACAAGACATCGGGACGGCTGCGACCCCAGGCAACGTCACCGTCAACAGCACTGGCCGACTCTTGCTCAACGGCAACCAGAGTGTCGGGAACTTGACGCTCAAGAGCGGCCATACAGCTGCAACTGTGTTCGCGAATGCACCTGCCAGTCTCACGGTGACGGGAAGCGTCACAAGCGGTGGCGTCAGCCTCTCACCCGCAACTGGGCTGACGGGTACTCTTCCGACCGTGATCAACTTCAAGCCTTCGCAGATTGCCGGCACCGGTGGGCTGATACTTGCGCCCGGCGGGGTGGCCAGCGGCACCACGACGTTCAACGTCGGTAAGACACCGTCCAGCCTCGCCGCCAATGCCAGTGGCAGTGGCTCGGTTGACCTCCTCATCGCAGCGGTCCTTAACGGCAGCAGTGCGATCCTGGACATGACGGGCACCGGCGTCTTGTCGTTAAATACCCTCCCCGGCGGTGGCTACACCGGATCGATTCAGATTGATAGCGGCACCTTTGCGCCCAACGTCGTTAACTTGCCCCAGAACATCGTGGTCAATGCCGGTGGCACCCTTGGCAGCGTCCACTCGACGACCAACACCCTGACCGCGGGCAGCATCACAGTCAACGGCGGCACCGTGAACCCTGGTCTGCCGGCTTCAGCCCTTAACCCAGCCAATTCGAACGCCGACTACCTGAACGCAGGCACGGCCACGACGCCGAACTTCAGCGCCGGCGGCATCCTCAATCTCCACATTGCCGGCTTCGGTACCACCGCCGACTGGGATCAGTTCCAGGGCACCGCCGGGGCAAATCAGGTGACACTGGGCGGCACGTCGATTCTCAACATCGACCTGCTCGGCCTGGCTCAAAGTGGCGTTCTCACAGGCAAGTTTGTGAACGGCGTCGGTGCCTCTCCTTTCATCTGGGCGAATCCTCTGATCGGCAGGTTCAGCAACGCCCCCAACGCGGCCAGCAACATCCTGCCGGCTGCGAACGTTCTCAACAACCCAACGGGTTTCCAGGTGGTCGTGAGCTACGGAGCCGGCTTCATCACCGTCGCCATCGCTCATCCGCCCTCGGTCCTGGATTCCAGTTACACGACCACTGCGGGCGTACCGCTGAC
The DNA here is from genome assembly GCA_021413735.1 of Planctomycetota bacterium. Lineage (GTDB taxonomy): Bacteria > Planctomycetota > Planctomycetia > Gemmatales > Gemmataceae > Gemmata. Next base: position 3,255 of record JAIOPV010000102.1, on the reverse strand, counting down.
AGTCAGCAGTCGGGCGACCGGCGTCCTCGCGACCCTCACGGATCCGGATTTCACCGGAGCACTCTCCAATTCGCTCACGGACACGGTGTTGAACCCGGGGTCGAATATCGGTTCGGCTGGCGGCACCTTGGTCGTTAACGCAAACGGCACCTTTACCTACACGCCCCCGGTCGGCTTCGTGGGCACGGAATCGTTCTCGACTCTCCAGGCTGTTGACTTGCTTGGCGTGACATCCGCTCCCTTCACGGCCACATTCACAGTTCGAGGAACTGGAGGCGGAGGAGGAGGAGGCACACCGGCAAAATTGACAGGCATCACCTCGACCACACCGACTGGAAAATACAACGAGGGTGGCACAATCAATGTGACCGTGAACTTCGACCAACCCGTGACGCTCAGTGGCGGCAACCTGATCGTAAATCTCAATGACGGCGCGACTGTTACTCTCGCGCCGTTCAGCAATGCCTCGAGCTTCAGCGGCACCTACACAGTCGCTGCCGGCCAGAACACTCAATCACTCGACTCGACCGGTCTGGTTCTCAGTGGCGGCACACTCAAAGATGGCGGCGGCAATAACGTCGCACTCACGATTCCGCAGAGTCATTCGCTGGCGAACGCGAACAACTTCCTGATCGACACGATCCTGCCAACGGTGAGCATCAGCTTGCCGTCAGCGTCCACAGCCACGACGGGACCGATCACGTACACGATCCTGTACGGCGATACCAACTTCAACACCAACACCCTGACTGCGGCCAACGTCACCCTGAACAAGACCGGAACTGCCAACGGCACGGTCACAGTGAGCGGCGGGCCCGGCCTGTCGAAGACGGTGACCATCAGCAACATCACGGGTGCCGGCACTCTGGGCATCTCGCTCGCGGCAGGCACGGCCAGCGACACCGCGGGAAACCTCGCACCCGCGGCGGGACCGAGCACCACGTTCAACGTCGCCAACATCGAGCCGGAGCTCGCAGCGTTCGCGGTGGGCGGCTCGAACGGAAGCGTTCGGCTCGTTAGCAAGGCAGGAACTGTTCTGCAGACCGTGTCACCGATCTCGGGCTACACGGGACTCGTCTCCGTTGCGCTTGGCGAGTTCAACGGCGACACGGTTCCCGACCTCGCGGTCGCCGCTGCGAACCCCGCTGGCGTGTCTGGCCTGACGACATCTCAGGCAGGAAAGGTCTTCGTGTACGACGGTGCTGCGTTGGCGACGGGAACGCTGACGTTGATTCGCTCGTTCACGCCGTTCACCAACCACGACGGACCGGACGGCGGCAACGGTGTTTACACGAACGGCCTCAACATCGCAGTTGGCAACGTGGGCGGCGACTCGCACGACGACATCGTTGCAGGGACTCGCGGCGGCAATGGCGGCACGTCCGGTCAGGTCGAGTTCGGTCGATTGGTGGTGATCGACGGCGCTTCGCCAGTGGGCAGCAACACCATCATCGGCGGCATCCAGACGCCGTTCGGCAAGGGCTACACGAAGGGCGTGATCGTCGCTGCGGGGAATGTGGATGGTGTGGGTGGCGACGAAGTCGCAGTCACTCGCGGTGGTCCGGTGAACAGCAAGAACGCGTCGATTCAACAGATCAAAGTGAAGGTGCTTCAACTCAAGGGAGCGGCGCTGACTGAACTGCCGCTCGCGGCGGATGGCTCGACCGCGTTCTCGCCGTTCGCGGGTCTGAGTGGCGCGGCGAAGGCAATCAACCGCGATGGTCGCGTTTCATTCGTCGATTCCAACGGCGACGGCAAAGATGAGTTGGTGTTCACGGCGTCCGATCCGCTGACCAACCCGGCCAACGGACAGGTTCGGGTTGGTGTGTACGCGATCGATGTGCACGCCTCGAAGGGGGCGGCGAGCATTGTGAGCACGGGTCCGGATGCGGGAACGTATGTGACCGGGAAGGCGGTCGTGGATCACGCCATCACGCACGTTGCCGCGACCGGACTCTTGCAAAACATCGCGATCATCACCGAGACCGCATCTTCGGGGATCGTGTATCTCGCACCGCTGACCGGAGTTGTGCAAACCGGTGGTTTCTCGCTGAACATCCTCAACGGCGGCGTCACCATCGCAGGAATCTAAACTCGCTCCATCCCGACGAGCAAGCCGAGGAACGTACCTCGGCTTGCTTCACTTCCCGACACCATTCAAGGCCTTTTTCCGGCTCTTCCGGCAGAAGCGTATTGAGGGTCTTGAAAACGCGGACATGCTGGCCACTCTTGTGGTTACGAAACAGACCCCAAGAGGAAACCAGCATGTCCACGAGCCGCGACCAACTCTGCTGTGCGAACTGCGGCAGCGATCAGGTGTATTCGCAAGGCAGCATCACCCGGACATTTCGCACCGTGCCCATCGGTGCCAAACCCGTCCAAATTCAATTTGCCGTGCCACGCGTCTTCTGCTTCGCCTGTCAGAACACACGTCAGGTGAAGTTGCGATTCGCCGCCCCCCGCAAGAGCTACACCCGCTCCTTTGAACGGTATGCCTTGGACCTGTCGCGACACATGACCATCAAGGCCGTTGCCGAACACTTGCAGGTGAGTTGGGACACCATCAAGGAGATCCAGGCCACGTCGCTCCAGCGTCGCTTCGGCACACCCAAATTGGGAAAGTTGAAGCAAATCGCCATCGACGAGATCGCCATCGGCAAGGGACACCGCTACTTCACCGTGGTCTTGGACCTCATTTCGGGAGCCGTGGTTTTCGTCGGCGATGGCAAGGGTGTCGAGGCACTGGAGCCATTCTGGAAGCGGCTGCGAGCGTCGCGGGCCAAGCTCAAGGCCGTGGCGACCGATATGGGCAAAGCCTACATCAAGGCCGTCCGCGACAACCTTCCCCACGCCGTGCATGTCTTCGACCACTTCCACGTCGTCAAGCTGTTCAACGACAAGCTCAGTGCCCTGCGTCGCGAACTCTACAACCAGGCCCAGAGCGACTCGGATCGCAAGCTTCTCAAAGGCACTCGTTGGCTGCTCTTGAAGAACCCGGAGAACCTCGATGTCAAGCGTAACGAGGAGCAACGCCTGCGAGATGCCTTGAAGTTGAACGAACCCCTGTCAATCGCTTATTACCTCAAGGAAGACCTGCGGCAGATCTGGAGTCAGGGTACGCGCTCGGTGGATCACGTAATTGACGTGTAGTTTATCGTGGATGGCATTCGTTCCTTTCTCGGAGGATGCCATCGTGCCCGACGTGATCACTCGTTCCCGACCTGACGTGGACGTCGCCCAAACCTGGGCACAACG
>JAIOPV010000080.1 GCA_021413735.1 Planctomycetota bacterium | reverse complement strand
GAGGCATCGTTGAACTCCTCTCGCGATGACCATCTTAAGCAGTTGGGCTGTCCGTCAAATCGTCAGCACCTCAATCGGTCGCACGCGACGGAAGCCTCATCTGGTGCAAGCCTGCTTCGCCCAAGCAGGTTTGGAGATTGCCAGTCCTTAACATCCTTTGCGCACCGCTCAGTAACAAGCCCGAGCCTGCGGACTTCCTCCCGACTCCCGGCAGCGTGTTCCACCCGGATGATCACCTGCGGCGGGTTGTCAACTCGCGGAGCAAGGGAAGCACCGACGCGAGCGCGGCCAGCACGTCGGGGTCGGCGTCCCGTACCAATGCGTCGAACGCTTGACGGAGTTGCACACGGACGTCGGCACCCGCTTCCGATGGACCTGTCACCAACAGGTCGGCTACGGTTGCCCCGAGTGCCACGGCCAACCGAGCTACCAGATCGATTCCCGGAGCGACCTTCCCCTGTTCCAAGTCCGACACGTACGAGGCCGGGACGGTAGCGGCAGTTGCCAACGCCGCCTGTGTCATTCCGTGGGCCAGACGAACCTGCCGGAGTCGTTCGGCGAACGATCGGACGATCTCGGCCTGATTGATCGGTCTTCGGCGGGCCATGCAACCTCCCCCGTTTCCATCGCCTCGGGGGAGCCGCCGACACAATATGTTAAAACAGATTGTTATTAGGCAATAACCGATGTAGATTGGCGTCTACTCAACGGTCTTTGCGCGACGCCTGTCACCGGAACGCCCGGGATCGACAGGCTGGTTCCTCCCATTTTCCGCACGAAGGACGATTTCAAAAATCACCTCCAACAGAGAGACCAATCGTGGGACTTCCCGACGAAGTCTGTCTTCCGTTGATGCACTCCACGGCACCCGCCAGAGCAGGCGAACTGACACTCCTTCGGCTCATTCCAAGCGGGATCGCGGACGGGATCGCTCGCTTCGCCATCTCCGGGGGGATCAACCACCGCGTCTCCGACATCCTCCGGGAAGGCTTCAATGGATTGATCGAGACGATCGACGAGAGCAGCGGCCAGATCGAAATCCGCCTCGATCAGCTTGATCGGGGATTACAGGTACTCGGCTCGAAGATCGACGAAAGGGCCGGGGAGATCTTCTGGCTCCTCCAACTCCAAACCCAGACCCTCGGCAGGCTGGCCGAGCAGGGCGCTTCACGACACGCCACCGAGGCGCGGAAGCTGCGTCTGCTCGGGGAGCGAGCGTACCAACGGGGAGATTATTCGACGGCCCGGCGGTACTTCCGGATGGCGACCAAAGTCATCAACGACGACTTCACCGTCTACCGTTCCCTCGGGCACATTTACCACCGGCACTGCGACAGGCCGGATGCCCGCACGCGGGCGTTGAAGTGCTACCGTCGCGCCGCGGACTGTGCTTTACCGGCGTCCCCGACTCAAGCTGCCGAACTCAGGTTGCTGGCCGCTATCGTCCTCTCGGAGATGCCAGCGGATTCCGCAACAGGCACAGGCATCGACGGCGCAATCGATGAGTGTGATAAGGCTCTGAGCCACAACGAGCATCTCCACGCCGCACGCTACTGGCGGGCCAAACTGCTGTCGCGATGCGGCAACGGGACGGCAGCCGCCGAGGATCTGAAGGCGGTCGTCGAAGCCGACGCCGCCTTCTTCACACAGGCAGCTCGTGACCCCGATCTCTCTGGCGGTTGTCCGGAGACGAAGGACTTCATCGAGAATAGCAGGCAACGAGCTGAGCATCAGGTGCGGCCGGCATTCGAGATGCTCGTCGCTGCGCGTGAACACTGGTTGTTGCCGCCGGACCTGGATGACCAACTCGATGCGGCGACCAGGCGACTTGTGACGGCAGACGACGCCGACATTCACCCCGCTGTGACTTCTGCCGTGGAACTCTTCGGAAGGGTCAAACGCCTTTCCCGATCGCTTCAGCCCATCGCCGAGGTTCAGGCTTCGACGCAGGCACTATTCGCTATGGCCTTCAGCCCAGACGGACGATTCCTCGCCACCACGGACGCCGAGCGGTTCGTGAAGTTGTGGAGAAGTGAGGGCTGGACAGAGTTCCGGCAACTCGACGCCCACCCGATGGTGCAGTGCCTGACCTTCGCTCCCGATGGCCGGTTTCTCGTGACGGGCGGCCTGACCGTCAGCCTTTGGGACGTATCGACCGGGCGAAAGGAACACGAGTGGGAACTCGAAGACGACGTCACCAGGCGTGTCGCCTTCGTCCAGAGCGGTCGCTGGCTCATCTGGAAAGGCACGGAGCGGGCTGAACTGGGCGGATGGGATGTCAAGACGCGGGAGCCACTCCCCTACGACGCAATCGCGGAATACGGGGTGGAGTTCGACGGCGTTTCTGCCCACGACGGTGAGCAAACTGTGTGGGCCGAGGCTCAAAACCGGGAACTCCGCGTGAGCAGACAGCCATCCGGTGCCGAACTCTGGCGGTCTGAAGACCACCCATTCACCATCGACGGCCTGGCGATCAGTCCGGATTGTCGACACGTTGTGACGAGCTGTGCTGACGGGCTCGTCCGGGTCTGGTCAGGGCAGTCCGGGAAGAAAGTGTCCGAGGTTGCTGTCCTCTCTTCGGAGAACGGGGCTGGTGCGAACACCCCACAGTTGTGTCCTGCGGCTCCGGGTTGCCTGTCTTTCGCCCCGTCAGGTCAGCTGGCAGCCGGGTGCGGGGACGGGATGGTTCGGGTGTGGCAACTCGGGTTCGAGCGACGGTACTCGACACTCACGGACGTCGAGCGCCAGGAACGAGTGGATGGACTCGTCCACGAGCGTTCCCATCGCGACGCAAGATGTTGAAAATTAACAGTTTACAGAATACCTTCTCTTGCTAAACAAGTCAGTTTGGCCTACTATTTCGACGTCACCTATGGAGGGTGAGAGCAGGGTAACCGCCAGCAGATGACCGTGTGTCCTGGCGGCCACGCCTTTCCGGTTCAGGCGGCCTCGTCGGTCCTGAATCGAGAGCTGGTTACCTCACGTCGGGTCTTTTATCCGGACCAGGCTGCTCCCCAAAAGGATTTGACCGACCGGCGAAGGTCGCCGGCCGAACCAGTATTCCTTTTGACCGAGGAACCCTCCATGCGCGAGGACACGCCTGTCGTGGCCGGGGAAGATGTGATGAATCGGCAACCGCTTACCGTGCAGGAGGCTGCCCCCTGATTGGGCCTCAGCCTCGCCAGCGTTTATGCTCTCTGCAACGCCAAGAAACTCCGTCACCGACGCGTCGGACCTGGGGATGGGAAGATCGTGATACCACTTGACGCGATTGATGAGTACAACGCACGGGCGACCGTGGACAGCACCGCGGGCGAGCCCGCAGTGCCCGTGCAGGGGAAGCACAAGGAGCTCAAGACCTTCGCGAATCTGGACTCGGAGCGGCTTCTTGCGGCGTGGAAGAAGCAGGGGAAGGCGTGAGACGGCCGTTCACCTTCTGCAGGGCGGTCTGAAGGTGAGCGACGTTCCCCGCAATGTGAACGTAGTGCTCGGTCGTCCGCGTCGTCATGTGGCCCATCAACTCCGCGAGGCTCTTGATGTCCAGGCCGTTGATGATCGCCCGCGTGCCGAATGCGTGCCGCAAGCCGTAGAGCGTGACGTCGGCTGGGATCTCGGCCTTTATCCGACCCCGCTGCATCCGGAGCGAGAGGCTCGACCGGTTCCACGGGGTGCCACGGTGGTTGTAGAACACGAGTTCGCCCGGCTCGTTTCGAGAACGAATCGCGATCAGCAGTTTGACGATCTCCTCGTCGAGAGCGATCACCCGCGGCTTCGGTACCCGCTGGGTCTGGGACGTCTTGTGCTCGGTGAGTACGACCACCCCGGCGTCGAGTTTGATGTCGGTCCACCGAAGCGTTCGCGCTTCACACGGACGAGCCCCGGTTAGCCGGAGGAAGTGGAGAAACTCGACGAACCGGTCGCCGGGGTGGGGTCCGACCTTCACCTGGCGTCCACCTGCGGCAACAACAAGCCGCTCGAACTCATCATCGGTCATGGGGCGACGGGGGGAACCCGGCCGGTGCGCCACTCCGCGGAACGGATTGGCGAGGATGAGTCGCTGCTTGGCCGCCCAGTTGAACGGGCAGTGGATGATCGCGACCGCGTGGTTCTTCGTCCAATCGCTTTCCCACTCCAGTTTGGAATCGAGCCACGAAGTGAGGTGGTACGGAAGGCACTCCTTATCGTTGACGACGCGGAAGCCGTGCGTCTCGGCGAACGATTGGAAGTACCGCTTCCGCTCTTCGTGCGTCGTCGGCTTGATTCGGGACTTGGCGGACTCGATGTAGAGGTTAATGACGGCGGCGACGGTGAGTCGACCGCTGTCGGGTTCGGGGTTGGTCTCACGCAGGGTGAGGATGTCGCGGAGTTTCTGCTCGCCGGCCTTTTTGTTCTCTTTGCCGCGAGCGAGTTTCTCTTGCTTGCCGGCAACCTGTGCCATCCACCAGCCGGTCTGCTTACGGAACCACGGACGAGGAGACTGAGCCATGATTTTTGCCCTCCAACTCGGGGATCACCGAACCAGCGTGGTGGTGAGCCGAAGGGCTTGCTGCGACGTGTACCCGGCCATCCGCTGCAACGGGTGGCCGGGTTTCTTTCTCACTTCTTACCGCGAAGCGTGCACTGAAGCGTGCACCCGTCGTCGTAAGTCAGTGGGCGATACAGGATTTGAACCTGTGACTTCGTCCGTGTGAATCCCGTGTCTAAATCCCTCGGAAACACGCCAAACGCCTTGTTTTCCAGGGTGAAGTGTATCGGCTGCTCGTTTTGCGTCAAGTGACATTCGATGCGTGGATGTGCTTGGATTCGGGGTATTTGACGTTCATTCGGGGTAATTCGGGGTAGAGATTCTCGCCTTCCTAAGGGGACCATCGATCTTCCCCGCTTCGATGTCTACCAGCAGCCGACAGAGCGCTGGTCGGTGTTGCCTCCGGTGAACTCGTCGTCGTCGTAATGATCGGGGTTTAGTGCCCACCCCTCGCTGACTCGCTGCGAACGTATGCCTCGCCGGCCTCCAGCTGGGCGTCGATGGAATTGAACCCCTCCTCGGTACTCTTGCGGGTGTAAACCGCACACCGAACCAACATCACCGTGGCTCGTGGTTCGAGGTGTTGGGGTTTGGAGATCGACTTGCTCACGCGGCGCCGCCTTTCGTGTTGAGTCGGAAGAAGTTGAACCCGTTGCAGTGGTTGCCGGTGACGGCCTTGGCAACAGCTTTCAAGGAACCGTAAACCTCGCCCGCGTACTCGAACCCACCGGACTGAACCTTCACCCGCACGTTGGTGCCCTCGTACTTGCGGGTCAGCACCGTCCCCGGCGGCGCGAGGCGGTCGTCGGCCTCAAACAGTACCTCCTTCGCCCGCGTCTGGCCGTCCGTACTGGTTGGAGCGGGCAGCCTGAGCGTGGGTGGGTTCATTCGAAAGTCGGCATCGCTTGCCAGTTCCGTTGCCCGACCGCGTGCCCGTCCGGACAGATCGTCCTCGGCAAGAGCCTGGAGTCGCCAGGCAATTCGTCGGAAGAGCCAGACGCGGTGTTGGTCTCGCCGAACAACTCGGCGTACACCCGGTTGAGTTGGTCGGCAGTCATCCGCTGCAATGCCGCGATTTCCTTGGCGCCGTTCACTTCCTCGTCATCTCCTGAGGATCTACAGCACCCACGCCGTGTGCCTCGTTTGGTATCGTGTCGAGTGCTTGTTTTCCAACGCGTTGCGGTAACTCTGCCGAACAAGTTCTTTCCCGGTTGGCGACCTCAAGCAAAACCTGGTCTCGATCGCAGGTTGTGCTTAGAACGTCATTTACACCGATTACGTAATTTTCGTGACAGGCCCCAGCGTTCTTGTTTGCGTGTCACGGTGAGTGACCTGGAAACCCGAGGGTCAGCTTTGTTCCGCCCAACAAATGCTCGCCGTGCCTTCACGCTCATCGAGTTGCTGGTCGTCATCGCGATCATCGCGATCTTAATTGGGTTGCTTCTGCCCGCCGTGCAGAAAGTTCGGGATGCCGCGGCACGCATCAAGTGCCAAAACAACCTAAAACAGCTCGGGATTGCGCTGCACAACTTCCACGACTCCAACGAGAAGTTGCCCTACCTCACCATCCCGCTGAGCGTCGTCAACAACGGCTCGACCGACCCCCTCCAGGGCTGGTCTTACCACACGCAACTGCTGCCATACATCGAGCAGCAGCCGATCGACTATTCGCAAAAAATGGCCCTCGGGGTCGCCCCGTGGTTGAATCCCGTCCAGGTCGCGAGGGTGTCCCAGGTAATCCCCGGGCTCCTGTGCCCCAGTGACTCGATGAAGCCGCTGCACCCGCTCGGATATTTTCCCGGCTTCTACGGACCTTACAACTACGTCGCGTGTTCAGGTTCCGGCGCGAACGGCGGCCAGCACATGCTGGAAGACGCCAACAACACGCGGCTCGACACAGGCGGGGCGATCGTCCCGCAACGTCAGGTGCGGTTCGCCGAGATGTCCGACGGTTTGAGTAGCACCATGTTCATGAGCGAGTGGACCCTGGGGAATGGGCCGGATACTTCCCAGCCGCCGGAGAAACTGGATGTCAAAACGATGGTCGGCTTGTATCGCACAGGGTTGGCTACACTCAGCGACGCGAACTGTCTGTCGTGGGCGAACACGGCTGCGTCCCCCTCGGCCAGCGACCCAGCAATGGGGCGGAGCGGCTTCACCGGCGGAACGTGGTCCGAGACGGTGTACGGCGGGTGCTATCAGGGCTACCTTCAGCCGAACGACACTCGCCCGAGTTGCCAGGCACGCCGCGCGTGGTGGTACGCAGCCCGCAGTCGGCATTCGGGCGGCGTCAACGTGGTGCTTGGCGACGGTGCCGTGAAATTCATCACCGACGGAATTCAACCGGCGACCTGGCAAGGATTGAGCACGCGAGCCGGCGGCGAGGTTCTCGGTGACTTCTGAAATCCGTAAACGTCACGCGCAACCCTTGAGGGATCGGACGCCGGCCAAGATCGATTCTGTTGCTTGCTTTGCTTGCGCCGAAGCTCGGCGCTTTTCGTGACAGGCTCCGGCGTTCTCGTTGTGTATCCGCGGTCCCACGGTATTTCCCCACGAGTCGCCCAATGTTTCGCCCAACGTCACGCCGAGGGGCCTTCACGCTTATCGAGCTATTGGTGGTGATCGCGATCATCGCGGTGCTCATCGGGTTGCTGCTGCCCGCGGTGCAAAAGGTTCGCGAGGCGGCCTCGCGAATCAAGTGCCAGAACAACATCAAGCAACTGGCCCTGGGGCTACACAGCTTCCATGATAATCGGCAAGCACTGCCGCCCATGTACGTTGCGAACTGGGCCAACTGCTGGCCCTACATCCTCCCCTACATCGAGGCGGGCAACGTCAAGTACGACCTTACGAAAGCGTACTCGGACCCAGCAAACATCCCGGCGATGGAGACGCAGATCAAGCTTCTGCAATGCCCATCCGTGCCTTTCCAGAGGAACTTCACGTCAAGCAGCTTGAGCCCCAACATCAAGACCACAGATTACTCAGCCTGCCGAATCAATGCGGCGTTTTACCCCAATCACGGCATCACTATCGGTTCGGGGAATGCGTACACTGGGGCGATGAGCGACACGACTTATTCCCCGCTCACGGCCATCACGGATGGGACATCCAACACGGTTCTGATCGGCGAATCCGCGGGGTGGCCGAACACCATGCTCAAAGGAGTCGGAGACGTGTACCCCACCCGCAACTTCGTCGGTTGTGCCTGGGCCCGCGAAGATTGCGTGATCAACTTGTCGCACATTACCGTCGTGAATTTTTTCGGAGCGGACAACCCGTGTTCGGGGCAGGTCATCAATTGCCACAACGCATTCAGCTTCTATTCGTTCCACACGGATGGAGCGAATGTGGCCATGGCTGATGGATCAACACGCTTGCTGCGGTCGAGCGTCACGCCTGCGCTCCTGGCCTCGCTGGTCACACGTGCCGGCGGCGAGGTTCTCGGCGACTTCTGAGGCTTGGTTTCAATCCGGATTCCTTCGACCACAACACAGATTCGTCGACCACAAAATCGGAGTTCGCCCGTGACTGTTCGCCGCGCCTTTACGCTCATCGAACTGCTGGTCGTCATCGCAATCATTGCCGTGCTGATCGGGTTGCTGCTGCCCGCCGTGCAGAAAGTTCGGGAGGCCGCGGCCCGGATTAAATGCACGAACAACTTCAAGCAGATCGGCATCGCCTTTCACAACTATCACGACGCGAATGGAACCTTGCCCTCGCTCGTCGCTTACCAGGATCGTGCCGGAGGGACAGCTCCATGGGAAGGATGGTCCCCACAGGCCCAATTGCTGCCATACCTGGAACTCCCCGCGATCGACTTTTCCATACCCCAGATTAATTCCAGTGGGGTTTACAGTGCGGTCCAGGTCGCGGCCATCTGCCGTACTTACCCGGCGTTCCTCTGCCCGAGTGATACGGGCAAGAGCGTTAACACGTGGACCGCCAGCAGCCCGACGGGGCCGATTGGGTCCAGCAACTACGCGGTCGTGACTGGACCAGGTGCCAACGGCGGCTTTGTGGCACACCAGTGGACCGTCGTGGATTCTGGGCTTGTTGCGCCGCCGTGGCACGGTCTTGGAGCGTCGGCAACAGGCGGTGTAAGAAGCCCTTTCGACAATCCGGTCGTCGCGCTGCACAACGTAGCCGACGATCGAATCGTCGTGGAAATCAAAGTCAAAACGCTTCGGGCCGGCCAGCGCCACGAAGATGTTCTCCGCCGCTTGCCGGCCGACCAGCCAACGCCAGTAGGCCTCCGTACGTTCGTAAGGACCGTACGCCGCGGCGGTCTCTTCGGCGTAAAGACGCACGAGCGACGGGAGTTCGACGTGCCGCCACGGACGGATGTTGACCGTGTCGTCGGAATCGTGCGGCGCGAAGCCGCGCGCCGAAAGCTGTGCGAGCAGGTCGCGCGCGCCGACCACCGCGTGGCTGTGGCGCATGCAGACGACCCAATCTTTGCGACGGAAGAAGTGCGGTGCCCGCGTGGTGAGCAGGCCCAGCACCGAGCCTTCGGCCTTCATCGCGGCGTCGACTTGCGAGAGCAGGCGCAGCCCGTAGCCGCGGTTGCGAAACTCGGGCAACACGGCCAAGCGATGCAAAGCCGACACCGGCAATGATTCCCCTTGGAAGCGCATCACACGCTGCGCCACATGCACGTGGCCCAGCAATTGCGGGCCGCGCTTCAGCACGATCCGGTCGCACGGTTCGTAGAGCGGGTCTTCCAGCGATGCGGAAAACTCTTCTCGCGACGGCGCGTGAAACACGGCCGACAATAATTGCTGGATCGCCGCATGATCGCCCGCCGAAGCGGGAGCGACTTCGCAAGGATCGCGCGTCGCCTTACCGGCCGGTTCCGGGGGAGCTCCGGCGACGACGCCGAGCGGCCAGACGTATTCGTCGGGCGACGCTTCGGGGATCGCACCCTTTGCGGAATTCGGCTTCGCGGGAGCAAGGTTATCGGTGGATAACCTG
>JAIOPV010000079.1 GCA_021413735.1 Planctomycetota bacterium | reverse complement strand
GTTGGAACCAGCCTTGCTGTTTAAGTGACCAGGCCCGCAACCGTCGCCATTCTCGCCAGTTGCTGGAGGAAACTTCTGGGGTCTCCATGCACCATTGTACACGTCCAAAAGTTTAACATTCTTTGCGCGCCTCTCAGTAATCCCACCACACTGAAAGTAGGCCGTATTCCTGGCGGCCCGTGCCGAGAGCGCGATCGGTTTCCTCCCTTTCGTCGTGGACCTCCCCACCCCAGTCCTCGGACTCGGCGATCTTTGCCAGTTGGTTGGCAGCCGCGCCCGTCTTGGTGAGGACGAACAGCGTATCGGCGTTCCACACGTTGTCGGGCAAGTCGCGGAGCTTGATGAGCCCGGCCGTCAGCAACACGCTCGGTGTCGCGTAGTTCGGAACTCCGGTCCGATCCAGCAAGACGGCAACCCACAGGTGCCGATGACGCAGCAGACTCGCAAGACCCGTTCGCCGTCGAAAGCGTTGAACTTGGTCCGCCGGAGGAGTTCCAGTTGGATGTCCTGAACCGATGCGTCGCGCAGCGACAGTGATATGTTCATGTAAGACTCCGCGAAAGGAGACGGTGGAACCTGGACCGGCACATTTACCCTGAGGTCGCCCCGGCGGCCATCTTCGTGCCGACTGACACGTGACGTTTGAACCAGTCGCGGGCGTGTTCGGCAACCTGCTCCAATGCACCCGGCTCCTCAAACAGGTAAGTCGCGCCCGGAACCACTGTCAATTCTTTCGGACACCTCAACTGTTCGAGTGCATTTCGGTTCCAACTCAAAACAGGTTCGTCATCTCCGCCGACAATCAAGAGCGTGGGTGCCTGGACGGAAGGCAACTCGTCCCAGGCCAGGTCCGGTCGTCCCCCGCGGGAGACGACCGCCGACACCCGGTCCGGATGACTCACAGCCGCCAGGAGTGCCGCCGCACTGCCGGTACTCGCCCCGAAGTAGCCGACGGGCAAGCCAACAGTCTCCGGTTGCTCGGCGATCCATTCCGCAGCCCCAGCGAGCCGATCGGGAGGAGTGCGATGTCGAACACCTTCTCGCGATCCTCGCCTTCCGCTTCGGTGAGCAAATCGAGCAAAAGTGTGGCGAACCCGGCTTCGACCAGTGTGCTTGCAACGAACCGGTTACGCGGGCTGTGGCGACTGCTTCCACTCCCGTGGGCGAAGAGCACCACGCCGCGCGGCTTCCCTGACCACTGGAGCGTGCCCCGAAGGGTAGCCGGCCCGATTGGAATGGCGACTTCGCGCGAGGGATCATCCGCCGGGCAAGGACTATCACGCCAGTTTTCCGGCCCCGCCCCACGGCGTTTCTCGTCTCAGCGGGCGTTGCAGGCGATCGCGATGGACCGTTCGTGGATTCGCGAAAGATTGTATCGCGGCACCGGTCTTGCTTACCCTGTGTGGACGATCACACTTTCTCGGAGGATTTTTGATGGCCACGACCAACATCACGCTCAGCTCGAATGAACTCACCCTGCTGCTGAATATGCTTGAGGCTGCCCTGGATGAGACCCGAGTGGAGTTGCACCACACTCACTTTTCCCCAGCGTTCCGGGACAACCTGAAGGGTGAAGCCGAACTTCTCCGGGGGTTGTTGGAGCGATTCAGACGGGCTGCTCTCGAGGATAGCGCGCGTTGACCACCACTCCTGTGGAGGCAACGGAGGGCACCGATGCGCGAGCCCGCAAGGGAAACGGGCACCGCGCTTTCGACCCATCTCGCCGATCGATTCCAACTTGGGATATCAACCGACGATCCCGTAAAGCAGCCTTTGTGCCGACCAGCAGCGAAGTGATCGAAACACGCCAAACCCCTTGGAATTCGTCATCGTGAGTTTCGAAGGCGATCGCCACGCGCAGAATCGGCGCCCCGCGTTCGGTCACCACCGCACGGCCGTCTTGCCCCCACATGACTGATTCGCACATCTCAGCGGGAATCTGAACCAGAGAGAGGAAGACCCTCAGCACGACGCGCGATCACGGCTGTTCGAAGCGCGATGGTTCAAACAGATTCACAGGAGCGGCGGTGGCGGGATCGAGCCTTCTCGCATGAGCACGCGGGTCATCTCTTGGGCATGCCGGATCGCCCGTGTCGCCTCGATCAGGAGTTGCTCGCGAGTTCGCGGCATTTTCGCCACGCCTTCTTTCTGAGCCTTCAATCCCACAGCGGCCGCGACGCGCGGGTACACTTCCCACTCATCCATTCGCGGGATCACGTACTCCGGCCCAATCCCCCCCCCGCTGCTCGGCGAATCGGGCGAGTTCATCGGCTGCCGCCAGTGCCATACCGTCGGTGATCGCCTTCGCTCGAACGTCCAGCGTGCCGCGGAAGATCGAGGGGAACGCGAGCGAGTTGCTGACCTGGTTGGGGAAGTCCCCTCGTCCGGTGCCGACGATGCGTGCCCCGGCCGCCTTCGCCTCCCACGGCCAGATTTCCGGCACCGGATTGGCGCAGGCGAACACGATCGCGTCGCGGGCCATCGTCTCGACCCAGCCGGGACGAATCACACCCGGGCCGGATGCCGAGAAAGCGAGGCACACGTCCGCCCCGCGCAGAGCCGATTCGAGTCCGCCCACGACACGGTCGGGGTTGGTCTCGGTACAAACACGCCACTGGTCCGCGCACGTTTCTTGACGCGTCTCGAAATCAGTGCGACCCCGGTGAAGCGTTCCGCTATTGTCGCAAGCAACGACCTGGGCCGGATCGATACCAGCAACGCGCAACAGTCGGTAGACAGCCACGTTCGCTGCGCCCATCCCGACGAATGCGAATCGCACCCTGCTCATCTCCTTACCCACCACTTTCAGCGCGTTCAGGAGCGCGGCGACGACGACCGTTGCCGTTCCCTGCTGGTCGTCGTGCCAGACCGGGATTCCCATCTCCTTCCGCAGGGCATCGAGAATACGGAAGCACTTGGGCTGGGCGATGTCCTCCAGGTTGATGCCGCCGAACGATGGTTCGAGGAGCTTGACTGCGTGAATGAACTCGTCGGGGTCTTTTGTTCCCAGACACAAAGGCACGGCATCGACGCCGCCAAGATACTTGAAGAGAAGTGACTTCCCTTCCATCACTGGCAACCCGGCTTCCGGACCGATGTCGCCGAGACCGAGGACCCGCGTGCCGTCGGAGACAACGGCGACAGTGTTGCCTCGGTTCGTGTACTCATAGACAAGCTCGGGATTGCGGTGGATGGCCTCGCACGGTGCGGCAACGCCCGGGCTGTACCAGATCGCAAAGTCGGACAGACCACCGACTGGACACTTTGGCGCAATCTGGATCTTGCCGTGATAGAACGGGTGCAGACGCAGGACGTCTTCAGCTGGTCTGTGGGTCTTCGCCAGCAATTCTTCCGAGGTGGGCATATTCCAGCTTTCATGTCGGTGGTGCATCACTCCCGCTGCGATTTGCTCCACGCCACGTTTCGCGTCGCGATGGGGGAGGCCGGTCCGCTCAGTGGCCAGTTCAAAGCCACTCGGCGCGGCTCAGCCCCGGCGTCACGGGCTCGTGTAAGTATTGCACGGGTGTTAGGGCGGATCTTCTGGCCGATAGGCGATCTGCTCGAACGCGGCAACCTCGGTCCCGCTGTGATGATCGACCGCGCTTCGAGGAATTTCGGGATCACACCTCGAAGACGCTGTTATCTGTTCCGAAAGGATTCGGCACGCGTTCCGCACAGTCCGGGTCGTCACGCCACTCGCCATCCACAATGAACCGATACTCGTAGCGACCAGGTTGCAGAGACAAGGTGGTCTTCCACGTGCCGTGACCATCGTGCCGAAGCGGATGACCCTCCGGAGCCCAGTGGCAGAAACTCCCCGTGATGGTTACCAACTTCGCATCGGAATCCTTCAACGTCATCGTGTGCTGATCTGCCTGCGGGTGAGCCACTGCAGTTTGATGCTTCGACATCGTTTCGTCCTCCGAATGGTGCCCCGGCGAAATGCCACTTGGGATGCCGAGACGGATGAACTAAAGGCACCCGCCGTGCCAATCGCATGAGGACGCGGAGGCTGGCGTGGAATGGCGGAGAAGTACCGACACGCGAAGAAGAAGCGAATCACTCCCATGTGCCGAAACGGGTCCCGCGGTCCAATCCCGCACACTCGCCGAGCCATTAACGCACAGATTCATAGTTCGGAGCAACTCCGTGGGCGGCGTAGAGGCCAGGACAGGGTTTGTACGTTGGAAAATCGTGTGTTACCAAGGAGGTAGGAACTCTCCTGGGTAGATTCGCGGAAATCCAAGGCAGGATCAGCCATGCCTCAGAGTAAGCTCAAAGCACAGAAACTTCAGGCAATTCGTGATCTGGCCGCTGAGTGGGGCAAAGCTGTCGCCGAGCAGGCTCTCTCTGGGGCCGGCTCCGACAAACCGATGGACTTCCACGCCATGGAACAAATCGCTGCCGCAGCGGCGGCGGGATTGACACAGGGCACCATCGCCACACTTCTGGAGCAACAAGCCAAGGCCCTCAACACCCAACAGCCCTGCCCGGAATGCGGACAACTCTGTTCGGTTGACTACAAGGATCGAACTCTCACTATCTCTGGCGATCAACTCCGCCTTCACGAACCGGTTTGCCAGTGTCCCGCCTGCCGCCGGGAGTTTTTCCCCCCTGCGATGTTCCCTGCGTCTGGACAACCACAGTTACAGTCCCAGCGTCCTCCAGAAGATCGCTGAGGCCACGGCACGATTGCCCTCCGCCGCCGATGCTGCATTCGCTCTGGGTCTCGCCGATATCAAGATCAGTTCGCGTCATGTCCAGCGGATTGCTGGAGAGATCGGTAGTGAACTCATTGAGCAGCGGGACCACAAGGTCGCCCAACAACTTCGTCAAGAATTGCCGGTTCGGGTGGACGACACGCCGGAGGTGGTTGCGGTCGAGGTCGATGGGGGGCGTTTGCGGACGCGAGCCGCCGACTGTGGACCAGGGGTTCATCAGGCTCAGAACAAGGAGGACAAACTGGCCTGCCTGGTGAGTCTCAAGAGCGACGTGTCCAAGGAGGATCCTCAACCGGAGCCACCGCCATCGTTTCGTGAACCTCGGCGAGTGCAGCGGTTGGTTCAACAGATGAAGGGGTTATCCGGAGATACCCCTTCGGAGGAGGCGGCGGAGGAAAAGGAACCTCCGCCCAAACAGGTCAAGGCCAAGAAAATCCAGGGTCCGCAGCGGCAGGTGCGGACCTGCGTGGCGAGTATGGCCGAGTGCCACACGTTCGGACCGATGGTGGCAGCGGAAGCCCAGGAACGCGGCTTCTACCAGGCGAAGCGGCGTGCCTATGTGGGCGATGGAGCCGCGTACAACTGGAGCATTCATGAAGAGCACTTTTCCGACTTCGAGCCGATCACGGACTTTTTACATGTGCTGTGTTACGTCTATGGTGCGGCGTGGAGTGTGGGTGAAACCGATGAGCAGCGGTGGTCGATTTATGAGAAGTGGATGCGAGCGTGCTGGCAGGGTGATGTCGTGGAAGTGATTGAGGAGTTGAATGTGTGTCAGGTCCAGGTGGGAGTTCCGCCGGTTGGTGAAAAGTTGAACAAGAAGGATCCGCGTCGTTTGGTAGCGGACGCATTGAACTATTTGGGGAACAACCAGAATCGAATGGACTACCCGCGTTATCGGCGTCAAGGTCTTCCGATAACGAGCAGTCTGGTGGAGTCGTTGGTTGGTGAGTTCAACGCCCGTGTCAAGAGCCGGCAGAAGTTCTGGAACCGTGCAGAGGGAGGCGAAATTGGCGGTGCCGAAATCATCCTTCAGTTGCGGGCCGCCTTCTTGAGCGAAGACGACCGCCTGGCCCGGTTCTTTGCAGAGCGACCCGGCAATCCGTACCACAACCGTAAGGTCGCCTAATCATTAGTCAGCAAGAGAGCGTCGTTGGAATGAACAAAGCCGGTCCTGGCCTCGGCGGCGTATCAGCAGTCTGACGAAGCAAGCGGATGTAACAGAGACACTCACTCGATTGCACTTGGAGCCAACTGCTGCTGCGTGCTTGAATCGGCCACAGCATGCGATGCATTAACACGCTTCTCGCTTTTCAGTGAGGCAACGATTGAGCAATTCCCGGGTCCGACGTTCCCATGTAACTTGGGGTTTGTCCTTTGGTTTCTTCTTGCCGCGTGCTTGCTGGCGTTTCTCTTCGGATCGCAGAGAGAACGGTTCATCAACTTTGGGTGTCGGGCCAGGGAGTTGTTCAAGTTCGGCGATGCGTTGATGAGCCACTTGCAGTTGACGCTCCGAGTCAACAAGCAACTCCACGAGCCGATCGGAGTCGAGGCGTCCCTCCCGCACGTCGTTCTTGAGTTGCTCGGCGACATCCATGCCCTATCAATAACCGATTCCTGCGAATCTCGGGAACCCCACATCCACAGATTGTTCAGCTACTCGCGATCCTGTCCTCACGCCCAACCGTCGTGCGCGCTGGTATCGACCCGATCGGTCTCGTCAATTCCGTTGTGCGTGACCTCTTCGGGGTAACGCCAACTCCCCACCGCTGGTACTCGCTTGCTCCAGGTAGGCGTTCACGGGTCGAACTGCTGAAAACAAGGCGTTTGCTGATCCAACACCTCCAGTTTGGGGCATATTCACACGCGGTTGACTCAAAAACGCCTTGAAATCACGAGGTTTGACCCGTGAACGCTTACCTCAAATCCGCCCGGCTAAGCTCGCCCAGCAGTGTCTGGGGAAATTCTCGATGCCGTACCTCATTCCAGTAACCTATCACTTCATTCTGGATGGTTGCGAGGATGTCGTCATGTCTCTGAGGCGAGAAGAGATGGTGGAATCGAGCCTGTGTCTGGAGGTAATCCTCAACCGGCTTGAGATGGTCTGGAACGTATGTGTGTCGCACCTCGCCGTGAACCGCTTCTTTCAGAGGCCAGATGCCCGTGTCCAGCGCGAGCTTTCCGACATGGTGTCCCTGTGCTGGATCAATGCCCCAACCCGGGGGGCATGTCGCCAATCCCACGAACAACTTTGGCCCGCGAAACTGCATTGAGCGACGGACCTTCTCCGCCAGATCAACCGGATCGGCGGCCGACACCGTGGCCGCATACGGTGGTCGGTGGGCGAGCCAGAGAGCGAACAGATCCTTTTTGTGCTGGGTCGTGCCGGCGGGCGATGTCGCGGTGCGGGAGCCGAATGGTGAACTGCTTGACCCCTGGAATCCAGTGTTGCCGAAGGCCTCGTTGTCGTAGCAGATGTAATGGAAGTCCAGTCCACGATGGATCGCTCCCGACATCGACGAGAGGCCGATGTCCAACGTGGAGCCGTCACCAGCGAGTACCACCACCCGCAAGTCTTCCGATGCTGGCAACCGACCACGAGCGATCAACACATCGAGTGCGTCGCGAACTCCTTGTGCTCCCGCAGGAGCTGAACCCATCGTCGTGTACAGCCAAGACGCACGAAGAGGGCTGTATGGGTATGCAGCCAGCATGGTGAGGCATCCGGCCGCGTTGACCACCACCACGTTTGGACCAAGCACCTTCAAAACAAGCCTGAGCGTGATCAGTCCGCCGCAACCTGCGCACATCGGCGAGCCCGGAGCGAGCAACTCCTCCGTGGGAAGTTCCTTGAGATTGCGGAAGAACTCTCGTTTCACCTTCACGGGGCGGCCTCCTCGTTTGAATGCCGGTCGGGTGTTTGCGCGATCACTAACAGAGGATGAATCTGCGACCAATCCGCTTCCGTATAGAGCAGTTCTGGTTCCGTAGGCTCATCCGGTCCCGAGTTCTCCAACACGTCAACCACATGCATAAATTCGCCTGGGCTGATGTCCTTCCCGCCGAGCCCTCCGACAAAGGAACGCATGACACCCGGTCGAGACTGGGAGGAAATCATCGTCGCCGCGACTTCCTGAAAAAGAATGCCCCCAAGTCCAGGAGATATGTTCTGGTCGATGACAGCGGCAGCGCGACGGCCGGCAAGTTCTCGCCGGATCGCCTCGGCGGGCCACGGGCGGATGAGCCGCAACCGCAGTAACCCGACTCTTCGGCCACGCGCACGAAGTGTGTGAATTGCAGCCTTTGCCTTCGTGGCGAACGACCCGGCCATCACGAGTACATATTCCGCGTCGTCCATCTGGTATCGCTCGATCACGTCGTAACTGCGACCGAATTCCAGTTCGAACGCGGTCGCCACCTCTTCGTGTACTGTCAGGGCGTTTCGCGCCGCCAAGTGCGCCTGATGCCGGAAGTGAGTGTAGAGCGGACCACCAAGAGCACCGACCCCCTGAGCAATCGGACGCGAGGCCCGGAATGCTACAGCGCCTGGGTCAAACGCGGGCAAGAACGCACGGACACGAGCGGGATCGGGAAGAGCCACGGGCTCTCGCGTGAACGAGAGATAGAACCCATCCATGTTCACGATCACCGGGAGTCGCACTCGTGGGTCTTCGGCAATCCGATATCCCATGAGAATTGAGTCGAGCACTTCCTGGCAGGTCTCAGCGTGGATCTGGATGCACCCACTATCCCGCGCAGCAAGGATATCGTTGTGGTCCGGTTCCAGTGTTATTGGAGCCGCCAGACCGCGGGACACGTTCACAAGCACGAACGGCACACGCCACCCGGCCACCGTGTAGAGAGCTTCCATCGCATAGAGTAGCCCCTGGCTTGAGGTCGCCGTGAACGCGCGACATCCTGTTGCCGCGGCCGCCCCCGCAGCCGTGATCATCGAGTGTTCGCTATCCAGGTTCACGACACGAGCCGGGATCTCGCCGCCACTGGACCAGGCCGCAAGTGACTCAATGATCTCAGTCTGAGGGGTGATCGGGAACGCTGGGACGTAATCCACATCGGCCAGCCGGGCCGCCCAAGCAGCGGTCGCATTCCCTGTGAGCAGAGCGCAACCTGTCTCGAGTCCAGTTGTCACGTTCGCACCTCCTTTTGCTCCGAGATGCAGTGAACGGGGCACTCGGTTTCGCAGATGAGACAGCCCTTACAGTTGTCGTAATCGACCACTGGAAACGCTTTTTCGTTGAGGTGGATTGCAGCGTCGGGGCACTCTGCGAAGCAAATTCCACAACGGGTGCAAGCGTTGAGGTCGATCTCGGGGCGGAAAACTCGCCAGGAACCCGTGTGTCGTCGAGCTGAATTGCCCGGTGCATAAATGACCGGTGTACCTTCGGGACCGAGCAAGTGAATGGGAGGGTGAATCGGAGATGCTGTGTGACCTTGAGGTCGCTCACGAATGCTGACAGCCGAGAGATGATCCAGAACCTGCGAGGCCGCGTTGACGTTCTTCGCGATCAACTCTGGTGTGAGATGGAGCGACTCCAGCTCTTTCTGCACCGCCTGCGACACCACGCTCCGATCCGTGATGCCTGCCAGAGCACATGCAGCCGTGCCGAGCGTGGCACTGAAGCTAGCGCCTCGGCCCACGACATCGGTCGTCAACGTCGATAGGTCCAGCGTTACAACGGGACACGGGATGCCATACTCCGTGGCAAGCAAAACACGATCGCGAGCCGAGTTGATGAACACCACCGAAGCAAACTCAACCCCAGCGAGCAGTGCAGCGCCTGGGTCGGTGAAGAGGGTCTCGTCAGCGACCAAGATCAAATCGGGGTCGAGTACCAGTCCGCGTTCTTGGATCACCTGTTTGTCAATGCGGGTGAACGCGGCGATCGCGGCCCCACGCCGTTCAGCCCCGTAGACCGGCGAATCCTGCACCTGAAGTCCGGTGCAGAAAGCGGCGCTGCCGAGAATGCGGCTGGCGGTCTTCACACCGTGACCGCCTCGGCCGTGGAAACGGACTCGCAGCACATGTATCTCCTGAGTTGGTACAGCAAGTCTCATTGCAAACGCGATACCGCTCTTGTGCGAATCGTTCGAGTTCCGCTGATCCGCACCGACATCTCACACTCCCAGAGGGGAGCCGCTCATCGCCTGTCAAACGATCACCGAATTCGGGTACGGGTGTTTGGTAAGGCGATGTGCGAGACAGGTACATTGCGGCACACAAACTGTGCGGTTATGACCTCTTCTCCGTGCAGTCGGTTGGTCGCGACCCAGTTCCGCCGGAGTCGGAACAGTCCAGAAGAGAAGGAAACGGGACCACGAAGAAGGATGCGGGCGTGGACCCCGCGGCTGTGATCGCCACACCGCAGATGATCCTCGACACGCCACGCTCGACGAGAACTTCAATTTGAACAACTTGTTGACCAGCGGTTGCATGGCCCACACGGACGCGATAAGCGGCTTCACCGGCTTTCCAGCACCCAGCGGGTGGCGTGTTGGATCAGTTCGGTGATGTTGTCCAGGTCAAGTTTCTCCTTGATCCGGGCGCGGTAGGTCTCGACCGTTTTGGGGCTGATGTGCATGGCCTCGGCAATCTGTTCCGTGGTCCGCCCCTGACCCATCAACTCGAACGCTTCCAGTTCCCGGTCCGACAAACACTCGACCGGGACACGCTCCGAACCTGTGCTCCCACCCACCAAGCGGCGGAGGAGGCGGTCGGCCTGGTCCCCGCTCAGGTACACCTTGCCGGCCAGCACTACTCGAAGAGCGACAAGAATCTCCTGAGTCGATCGCCCCTTGTGAACGTATCCCTGGGCCCCTGCCCGCAGCGCACGCTCGGCGTACAGTTCCTCCGGGTACATCGACCACACCAACACACGCACGGTCGGATTGTGGGCCCTGATCCGCTTCACCAGATCGATCCCGTTCCCGTTCTTGAGGGTCACATCAACGATCGCCACGTCGGGCCGGGCGCTCTTGAGCTGGGCCAGGGCGCCCGCCACATCCTCGGCCTCCCCGCACACCTCCAGGTCGGGCTCTGTCCCCAGCAGCGCCGACAGACCGTCCCGCACCACCGGGTGGTCGTCGATCACCAGCACTCGAATCCGCGCGCTAATCTTGTCGGTCACGATCGTCCTCCTGAGGTACAGTGCAGGTCACGAGCACCCCGCCCCCGTCGGCCGGGCTGAGGTGCAGAGCCCCGCCGATCAGGTTTGCCCGGTAACGCATGGTCGAGATCCCCAACCCTTTTGCCTCCGACCCGCCCGATCCGCCTGCGATCCCGGTGCCGTCGTCGGCGACGCTCAGGCGCACCCCATGTGAGGTGCGTCTGAGCCCGATCCGGATGTGCTCTGGATGCCCGTGGCGCAGGGCGTTGCTGATGGCCTCCTGCGCGATCCGGTACAGGTGCTTGGCCGTGGTCGGGTTCGGCACCAGCACCGGGTCCGGGGACTCGAAGGTGCAGTCGATCCCGCCCTGCTCGCGTGTGCGCTCGGCCAGGTCTCCCAGGGCCGTCCGCAAGCTCTCGGCGTCCAAACCCGTCAGCACCAGTCCGCGACACAAGGCCCGCAGTTGTTCGTGAGCCCGTTGCAAACCGGTCAGCAGTTTGGTGGCCAGTCGGTGCGGGGCCGGGGAAGTCCTGTCCAACTGACGGGCCAGTGCGCCAGCCATGAGTCCGAGACCGGTCAACTCCTGACCGATCCCGTCGTGCAGTTCCCGGCCAATGCGCCGCTCCTCCTCGGCCGCGCTCTCCAGCACCTCGTGCTCGAGTTCCCGGCGCCGGGTGATGTTCTCGTGGGCGACCACGACCCGGAGTGGCCCGTCCCCGGGAAACGGCGTGGCCCGCATGAGGAACCAGCGCTGTTCGTTCGGCCCGTGGCACGGGTACTCGGTGACGAATTCGGGCACCTGCCGCGCCAGGACCGCCCGGATCCCGGCGACCGCGACCGCACCGCCCTCGGGAAAGGTGCCTGCGCTTCCGGCGGACGCCTCGAAGTAGTTGGTCCCTTCGCCCACCTGCTCCTGCAGAACGCCGTTGGCAACGGCGAACTCCCGCCAGGCCTTGTTGACCGCCATGATGGTCCCATCGGGGCCGACGATCGCGATCTGGGCCGAAAGACCGTCGAGCGTGGACCGTGCGAACTGCTCGGACTCGCGGAGCGCCTCCTCGACCCGCTTGCGCTCCGTGATGTCGCGGATGATTCCGGTGAACCAGCGGTGGCCGTTGAGCGCCTCGCTGACCGCGAGATCCGCCGGGAAGACAGAGCCGTCCTTGCGTCGGCCCATGACCTCCCGACCGATGCCGATAATTCGCTTGATGCCGGTTTGCATGTACCGCGCCAGGTGCCCGTCGTGCTCGTCGTGGTACGGCGGAGGCATCAGCATCTTGACGTTTTGCCCGACCATTTCAGCCACGGTGTAGCCGAACATGCGCGAGGTCGCCGGGTTGGCCGTGGAAATGGTGCCCCGCGCGTCGATGGTGATGATCGCGTCAGCGGCGGTATCGAGGACGGCATGCAGTCGGGCCTCCCGGTTGCGCAGGGCTTCCTCGGCCATTTTCCGCGCGGTGACGTCCTCCGTCAGGATCATGATGCCCCCGATGACCCCGGAGGCATTCAGCCACGGGCGCACGGCCCAGCGCAGCCACATCGCGCTTCCGTCGGATTGCACCCACAGGTCTTCGTCGCTCGCTTGCGGTTCACCCGCGAGAGCCTTCTGATGGATCTCCTTCCACCGGTCCGGCATGTCCGGAAGAAGTGTGTAGTGGTTGAGCCCGACGAGAGTGCTGTGGCCGCGCCCGTATTCGGCCGTCCAACGCTGGCTGGCAGCGAGATAGTTCATATTCCGATCGAACATGGCGATGGCCGCCGGGGCTTGGTCCACGAACGAGTGTAACTGGGCCTCGCGTGCCTTCAACGCGTGCTCCGCGGTTTTCCGATCCGTGATATCGACCAGCACGTTGACGGCCCCGCGTGGTCGGCCCGCGTCGTCCCACAGGGGGGTGGCGTAGGAAAGTATCGCACGGGTCGTGCCGTCGTCGAAGATGAGGGCGAACTCGAAGTCAGCGACCGCGATTCCCCTCGCCGCCCGCTGGGCGGGCAGTTCCTTGGTGCCCAACTCGCGCCCGTCCTTGACCGCCTTGAAGTGCCGGGGCTTGGTTTCTTCGGGCGCGCTCAGCGACGCCTCCGCGCCTCGCGGGTTCTGGAGCAACGCGTCCGCCGCGCGGTTGCCCGTGATGTGCCGGCAGTCCGGATCGTGTGCGAGAAAAATGGGTGTGGGCACCGCGTCCATGAGCGTCGCCAGTTCCGCTGCCCGCTCACGCTCTCGACGTTCACTCTCGCGCAGATCCGCTTCGGCCCGCTTGCGGGTGGTAATGTCCACCACGACGCCGAGGCCGGCGATCACCTTCCCCTGAGTATCACGCACCGGTGCGCCGGAGGCTTCCGCGAACCAGCGGCGTCCGGCGGGCATTTCAATTTCCAATTCCATCGGAGCAACCACCTCATTCGTCGCGACGGCACGCTGAAGCGGCAGTTCGGCGTCCGTGAGTTCCCGCCCGTTCTGAAAGTAACGCACCCGCCGACCCGGCGCGGATGGGTCTGATGCGGACGCCGACACGTTGTCTTCGGGTGACATCTCGAACTGAGCCAGGAGCGCGGGGTTACCGGTAATGTGCCGACAGGTCTGGTCGTCCGAAAACGAGATACCGACCGGTACAGCCTCCAACAGAGCGTGGAGGCGCTGGTGGAGGGCCGAGAAATCCTCACAGGCTTTGTCGGCCTCGACCCGCGCCACGAGGGCGTCTTTCAACAGGTCCATTACGGTCTGGCGGGAGTCTCGGAGGGTTTCCCGGAGCCGGGTTTGCTCCCCGCTCGCGGCAGCGAGCCGAACGAACTCCGTGACGTCCTCGACGCGATGAATGATCCACGCGACCGACCCGTCTTCCGCAAGGACGGGCGAATTGAGCGGGCTCCAGAAGCGCTCCTCGAAGCCGCCCCCGTCCTCCTCGGGGCGGCGCACGTCGTGTCGCTGCACGGGCATCACGTCGGCGGTGCGGTTCAACAGCACCCGTCGGAACGAGGCCGTGCTGTTCCGCACCCCGCTCGCGTCCGGATCGTCCGGGTTGTCGGGGAACACCTCGAAGACCCCTTTGCCGAGTATCTCCTCCCGCCGGATTTTGGTCGCCCGGGCGTAAGCCTCGCTCATGGCGACTATGCGCAGATCCGGATCGAGAACGAGGTACAGGCCGGGCAAGGCTTTGAACAACACCTCGAAGTCGGGAGCGTTCGCCGCGGAGTTCATGCGTACTCCAATTCCGATCCGAGCGAGGGGAACCGACGCATCGTTTAAAGCTCCTCAGCCCTGGCGCGATGGGGACGTTCCAATTGCCACGTGTGGTGACGGCAGGGGCACGGACGTTCCATCGCCCCACGCGGAAGTATACCGCACGAGCCTTTACTACAGAGAGAAAGTGCTTCTCGGGCTGACGTCAGGAAATTCCCTACGCCGGGTGACTGCGCGGCCCGATAGCGTGGGAGCGATCGCTGCTTTAGGATCTCATCACTCCCGTGACGACGTGTTGGGGAAGGTCCTGAGTGAATGACCTTACCCGAGCACGTTTCCCAAAAACAGCGAGTGATCGCTTTGATCGCCGATGGTACGGACACCAAGTGGGAACAACATGCTCGTACTGACTCGCAAAACCGGGGAGGCGATCGTCATCGGGAGCGACATCGTCCTCACCGTCTTGAGCACCGCTTCCGGCCGGGTGAAGATCGGAATCCATGCTCCGCCGCAGGTGGCGGTGGACCGAAACGAAGTGGCCGCGAAGCGGCAAGCCGAGCTCTCGGCCGGATCATTTCCGAGACGAAGCACCCTTTGAAACACCCCCGGGCGGACACCGAGGAGACGATGATGAAGAC
The DNA here is from genome assembly GCA_021413735.1 of Planctomycetota bacterium. Lineage (GTDB taxonomy): Bacteria > Planctomycetota > Planctomycetia > Gemmatales > Gemmataceae > Gemmata. Next base: position 1,829 of record JAIOPV010000079.1, on the reverse strand, counting down.
GATGACGGGGCAACTGGCCCCGGCGCCCCCGAAGATGCGAACGGCATCCAACAAACCCACCCTGTTGCTCGCGGACAGTGACGAGGCGCTGCTCGACGTGATGCGGCGGGGGTTGGCCCTCCGCGGGTTCGAGGTCGAGACCGCGACGGGCGGTGTGGAGTGCTTGAGCAAACTCCGCCTGGGCACCGCGGAGGTCGTCGTGCTGAACCTCGAACTATTCTGGGGTGGGGGTGACGGCGTTCTCGCCGTCATGCAAAACGACCCGGCGCTGGCCCGCATCCCGGTCGTCCTCACCTCGGCCCGAACCGTGGACGTCCGGAGACCCACGGGCGACGTGGCGCAGATCGTCTGCTTCCTGGAAAAGCCGTTCCCCTTGGAAGTCCTCTTGGACGGCATCGACTGGCGACTCCCGGACCGCCCCCGAAACTCAGGGGACCGAAGTGCCGGGCACACGCCGCGGCTCCGATACACGCGGGATCGCTCGCCCAAGGCGACCATCGTCCGTGACGCGACCGAGTGTAAGCGGAACGAGATGAGCCCGCAGGAACGGGAGTTCCTCCGGACGAAGGCTGAACTCGCCCACACCCGGATCCAATTGGCCCGGGTCATGGCGTCCGCGCCGAACGTGATCGTTGCCCTGGACGGTGAGGGGCGGGTGACGAGCTTCAACCCGGCCGCGGAACGGATCTTCGGCTGCCCGGCGGCAGCTGCTATCGGGTGTTCGATCGAGCAGTTTCTCCCCGCGGGAGTGCCCGAGAACCCCGCGCGGGGTACGGACGGGAGCGTTCTGTTCGAGGTCGAAGGGCGGCGAGCCGATGGGGCAACGGTTCACTTCGTGACGTTCCCGTCTGGGGGAGAACCCGCCCGCGCTGGGTGTTCGACTCTGATCCTGGGCGACATCACGGGACGGAAACGGGCGGAGGAAGAACTACGTGCTCGTACCGCGGAGTTGGAGGCCACGACCCGACAGCTCTGGCAGGCGGCCCGGCTTGCCGGGGTCGGGGAACTGGCCGCGAGTATCGCGCATGAACTGAACAACCCGCTCGGAACGGTCAGCCTTCGGATCGAGGGGGTGCTGGCGAAGACACCGCCGGACGACCCCCGGCGCAAAGCCCTGGAGGTGATCGAGCAGGAGATCGAGCGGATGGCCGGGTTGGTGGGGAACCTGCTCCAGTTCAGCCGCGCCGGAGTGGACAAGGCCTCGACCGTGGATATCACGGAGGAGATCACCAAGGCGCTCGAACTGGTCGATTACCATCTGCGGAAGCAGCAGATCTGGGTTGCGCCGGAGTTCGCCTCGGGAGTCCCGGCGATTTTCGCCGACCGGCAGCACCTGCGGCAGGTGTTCCTGAACCTGTTCACCAATGCCGCGGATGCCATGCCCGCGGGCGGGTGCCTGTCCGTCCGCGTTCATCCGGGCGAGTTGCCGGGCAGATGCCCGGCGGTGGTGGTCGAGGTGAACGATACCGGGGAGGGCATCCCGGCCCACCTGCTCTCACGGGTGACCGACCCGTTTTTCTCCACCAAGGAGGAGGGGAAGGGGACGGGCCTCGGGCTGGCCATCTGCAAGCGGATCATCGAACAGCACCAAGGCACTCTTGAGATCGAAAGCCAGGTCTGCGTCGGGACCACGGTCCGCATGACCATGCCGGTTCATCCGAACACGAACGTCACAAAACTCCACGCCAGCTACTGAGCGGTGCGCAAAGGATGTTAAGGACTGGCAATCTCCAAACCTGCTTGGGCGAAGCAGGCTTGCACCAGATGAGGCTTCCGTCGCGTGCGACCGATGGCCAAGTGGAACTGCTCGTGTAACTCTTCGAGATCGT
>JAIOPV010000100.1 GCA_021413735.1 Planctomycetota bacterium | reverse complement strand
GGCATGCCCCTGTATTTTCCCAGCTCAATTCGACCGTTAACGAAACCAATCGGCTCAACCGTAGGCGTGTCGGTTCGCAAATTTCCTTGAAAACCAAGACATATCAGAGCAAACAAGCTGTCTGGAAACCCACTGCACCCAATTGATTAATTGATTACACGAAGGCGTCCCCGGCAGTTCTGAAGGCGATGTATGGTCTCCAGGCAGCGGTCAATGCGAGCGGGTTGGAGCCGACGCTTCAAGAACTCATCAAACTGCGGGTTTCGCAGATTAATGGGTGCGCGTTCTGCATCGACATGCACTTCCGAGAGGCGACTGCCAAAGGCGAGAAACTGGAGCGTCTGTACTTGCTCGACGCCTGGCGTGAGGCTCCGGTTTATAGTGACCGCGAACGGGCTGCCCTTGGATGGGCTGAAGCGGTGACGCTGGTGAGCCAAACCCACGTTCCGGATGAAGTCTTCGCGGAGGCCCGGAAGCACTTCGACGAAGCCGAACTCGTCAATCTCACGCTCGCGGTCGTGACCATTAACGGATGGAACCGATTCGCGATCAGTTTCCGGGTGCCTCCAACGCTTGGGGCTTGATATGGTCCAAAGCTGATTCCAGTTTTCACAACGCCTGGAAGAGAAGCAAAAAGCCGATCCCGATCAGACCAAGATGGACGTACCGAATGAATGCCTCGGGGTGCATTCTTCGGTTAATCGCTCGCCCGATCCAGACTGCCAGCAACGCCGGGATAAGCGACATCAGGTAATACCTGTTCACGTCGGGCACCCACAGCCCAGCAAGCCAAAAACCAAGCAGCCCAGCAGCGCTGGCGGGGAGAAAGTAACCTTGCAGAGTTGCCCGGAAGTGCTCGGGCGTCCAACCCCGAAGCGTGCCATAGACGACCAACGGCGGCCCGTTCATCCCATACGCTCCACCCAATACTCCGGCACCAAATCCGAAGATCCGGGCGAACCGGTCATCCTTCAGTTGAGGCTTCCGTCGGCTGAAGAGGCAGTAACACGAGAACGCGATGATAATCGCGGCCATCGCTACTTTGACCACAATCGGGGAAACTTCCGTCAGGATGAAGAGGCCAATCGGAATGCCGAGCAGGGTCGGCAGCACGAGCCACCATGCACTGGCAAAGTGAACTTTCCGCCAGTCCTGAGAAAGAATCATTCCGGCAATGGTGATCGAAAGCAAAGTAGTGAGTGGAACTGCGACTTGAACAGGGATGACGAAGGCAAGCAGCGGCACTGCGACGAGAGCCACACCGAACCCAAAAGCGGACTGGATCAACGTGGCGAGGAAGACAATGCCGATTACTGGGATGAGCAATGGGTCGGCGAACATCGTCATACTCTCGTTTCACCCATAGCCATTCTTGTCGGGCCGGCTCGCGGCGTGACTTCGCTCGATCCATCTGCACTGCCCAGTGATGCGTACTCTACACGAAAGAGTGGTGAACTTGATAGAATGCGTGGGAAAGATGACAGACTGGAGGGGGGATGAGCAGCAGTTACAATCTGACCCATTTGAAAGTGCTTGAGGCCGAGAGCATTCACATCATCCGCGAGGTCGCTGCTGAGTTCGAGCGGCCGGTGATGCTCTACTCAATCGGCAAGGACTCCGCCGTCATGCTGCGGCTGGCGCAGAAGGCGTTCTACCCCGGCCGGCTGCCGTTCCCGCTGCTGCACGTCGATACGACCTGGAAATTCCAGGCGATGATCGAGTTTCGCGACCGGTTCTGTCGCGAGCAGAACCTCGATCTGAAGGTCTGGATCAACCCGGAAGGGCAGGCTCAGAACATCAATCCGTTCGACCACGGATCGAAGAAGCACACCGACATCATGAAGACGGCGGCGCTGAAGCAAGCGCTGAACCACTACCAGTACGACGCGGCATTCGGCGGTGCACGTCGCGACGAGGAGAAGAGTCGGGCGAAGGAGCGTGTCTACAGCTTCCGCGACCGCCTGCACCAGTGGGATCCGAAGAACCAGCGGCCGGAACTGTGGAACCTTTACAACGGCAAGATCAACAAGGGCGAGAGCATCCGTGTCTTCCCGCTGAGCAACTGGACCGAACTGGACGTCTGGCAGTACATCCACCTCGATAACATCCCCATCGTGCCGCTCTACTTCGCAGCGGAACGCCCGGTCGTGGAACGTGATGGCACCCTCATCATGGTGGACGACAAGCGAATGGAGGCGCGTCTCCGCCCTGGCGAGAAACCGATGATGAAGCGAGTGCGGTTCCGCACGCTGGGCTGCTACCCGCTGACGGGTGCGATCGAGAGCAATGCGACGACGTTGCCGGAGATTATCGAGGAGATGCTACTGGCGACGAACTCCGAGCGGCAGGGCCGAATGATCGACCACGACGAAACCGGCTCGATGGAGCAGAAGAAGCGCGAAGGGTATTTCTGATTGGTTTTGACCCCGAAGGGGTCGGACAACATAGCCCAGGGTCGCGGGCTTTGCCGCGCACCCTGGGAACGCGATATCCAAAAACAGTGTTTTGCACCCTGAAGGGGTGCGACAACGAACAAATATACAGGCCCTGTCGCACCCCTTCAGGGTGCAAATCCTTTGACGATTCTGGACCCAGGGTGCGCGGCGAAGCGCCGCAACCCTGGGCTATGTTGTCCGACCCCTTCGGGGTCAAGAACTGAGAACTGACGACTGACCACTGAGAACTCCCCAGATGCAAGCTGTCGACCTCTCCAACGAAGACATCCACTCTTACCTCGCTCGCCACCAGAAGAAGGAACTGCTGCGTTTCCTCACCTGCGGCAGCGTCGACGACGGCAAGAGTACGCTCATCGGTCGGTTGCTCCACGACACCAAGATGATCTACGAGGATCAACTCGCCGCCGTGAAACGCGACAGCGAGAAGGTCGGCACCACCGGCGCCGGCGAGATCGACCTCGCCCTGCTCACCGACGGCCTGAAAGCTGAACGCGAGCAAGGCATCACCATCGACGTCGCGTATCGCTACTTCTCAACCGATCGCCGCAAGTTCATCATCGCCGACACGCCCGGCCACGAGCAGTACACCCGCAACATGGCCACCGGTGCCTCGACGTGTCAGCTCGCCATCATCCTCATCGACGCCCGCCACGGCGTGCAAACGCAGACCCGTCGACACTCATTCATCGTGTCGCTCCTGGGTATCAGGCACGTAGTTGTTGCCATCAACAAAATGGACCTCGTCAGCTACTCGCGAGACGTCTTCGAGCAGATCCGGAAAGATTACACCGATTTCGTCGCGAAGCTCGACCTGCCAGACATCACCTTCATTCCGATGTCGGCGTTGAAGGGTGATAACGTCGCCGCCAAGAGCGACTCGATGCCGTGGTATCACGGTCTCGCGTTGCTGGAGCATCTGGAAACGGTTCACATCGCCAGCGACCGCAACCTGACCGACCTGCGGTTCCCCGTGCAGTATGTCATTCGACCCAACCTCGATTTCCGCGGCTTTGCTGGCACGGTGGCGTCCGGCATTCTCCGCAAGGGCGATGAGGTGATGGTGCTGCCGTCGGGCAAGCGCAGTCGGGTCAAGTCAATCGTGACGTATGACGGCGAACTGGAAGAAGCGTTCGCGCCCCAGGCGGTGAACGTCACGCTGACCGACGAGGTGGACGTCAGCCGTGGCGACATGCTGGTGCGACCGGACAGCCCGCCGCACGTCAGCAGCCAGATCGAGGCGATGGTGGTGTGGATGGCCGAGCAGCCGTTCGTGCCCGGCAAGACGTACACGCTGAAACACGCCACGCGGCAAGTGACGGCGGAAGTCGCGTCGTTCCGTTATGGTGTCGAAGTCAACACGCTGGAACACCGAACCATCGCGCGACTCGGGCTGAACGAGATTGGACTTGTCCAACTGAGCCTGACGCAGGCGCTGGCGTGCGATCCGTACCGCACCAACGCCGCGACGGGAGCGTTCATCCTCATCGACCGGCTGACGAACACCACGGTCGGAGCGGGGATGATCCTGGAGGCCGGCACGCCACGGCACGCGGAGGCGGTGGTCACCGCAAAGGCTCGCGAGAGTTTGGTTGCTCCCGACGAGCGTGAACAGCGGTACGGCCAGCGACCGGTGACGGTGCTGCTGGTCGGGCTGACGGGCAGCGGCAAGAGTCGGATCGCGTATGCCCTGGAGCGTCGCTTGTGGGACGAAGGCCGGGCGGTGACGGTGTTGTACGGCCAGAACATGCGGCACGGGCTGAACCGCGATCTCGGGTTCACCGCAGACGACCGCTCGGAGAACCTGCGTCGGTCGGCCGAGGTGGCAAGGTTAATGAATGACGCGGGCATCATCACCATCGCGGCGTTCGTGGCCCCGCACGAGGCAGTGCGTGAGAAGGCAAAGCAGGTGATCGGCGACCGCGTGCTGGAGGTGTACTGCACGGCACCGATGGAGGTGCTACGGGCACGCGACCAGAGCGGCGCATACCGCCTGGCCGACGAGGGCAAGATCGCGCAGATGCCGGGTGTGACGGCAGCGTTCGAGGAGCCGAAATCGCCCGATCTCGTGCTTCACACCGACACGATCGACGTCGATGAAAGCGTAAGCCGCATCATCGAGCTGATGAAATCGCGGGGCTATCTGCGCTAGCGGTCATCGTGGCCCGGCGACAACTCGAAGGCGATGCCGGGCCCTCCCACCTGATTCATCATTTCGCGTGAAGCATCTCGGATAAAGTGCAAGTAAGATCAGCAAGGCGAAGTGCATTCCGATTCGGAGACACCCATGACGCATCTGACGAGGCGCGTACTTTTGTGTGCGTTGCTTGTTGTCGCGATGAATACCAACGCATTCGCAGCAGAGCCCCCTGCCCCTCACTATTACTTGATCGGCAATTCGTTGACGTGGGATACCGTCCCTGATCGGTTAAGCGGCGATGTGCAATGGCACGTCGATTGTGGAGTCAGTTTGCCGTTCATTCACGCCAATCCTGGCAAGCCGTGCGTCAAGAACTCCACCCTCTGGCCAACGGCGCTGCGAGACAAGCAATACGATGTGATTTCGGTTCAGCCGCACTACGGTTCGACGCTGAAGCAGGATGTCGAAACCATTTCCGCGTGGATGAAATTGCAACCGAAGGCGGTGTTCGTGATTCACACGGGTTGGGGCCGACATGCTCAGCACATGGACGAGTTCACGGGCTACGCGGCACCCGAGCAGATGGCATACAGCCCCGCGTACATTCGCGCTCTGCTCGCCGAATTGCGTCAAGCGTTCCCCGGTCGAGAGATTCGACAGTCGATGGCTCAGAATCTCCTCGCGAAGATCGCCGAGGACATCGCTGCGAAGCAGGCACCGTTCAAGTCTCTCGCGGAGCTGTATCGCGACGAAATTCACATGACGAACGACGCCGGCAAATACCTCATGCACAACGCCATGCGACATGCACTCGGTCAAGCGCCGTCGGCCGTCGGATTTGAAAAGCTGAACCCCACGGTGCGGAAGTATCTGGATAGTGTTCTGGCGCTGCTGGTGACGGCACCGACCGACAAGGCTTTGTTGATTCAGATTCTGGCGATTGACGAAAAGGATCGCCCCGCATTGATTGCGAAGCTCACCGACAAGGAACTGCAAAGCAAGCTGACGGCGCAGTTGCCCGCGATCGAGCGAGCAGCGAAACAGCGAAACAGTGTGGCGCCGTTGCAAGCCGAGATCGATGAGGTCGGCGGCAAACTGATCTGCACGCCGACCGGTCCGCAGTGGCTCTATCTCGCGACCGGCGACACCGGAACCGAGATCTTCGACGTTCCCGCCACGATCGACCTGTACAACGGCAACAACCCGCTCAAGGGCAAGGGCGGTCGCAACGAGAAAGTCACCGACGACTGGCTGAAGCGACTCGCAAGTGTCACCACACTCCGACGCCTCGACCTCGCGAATTGTGCCGTTCAGGGCGACGGCTTACAGCACATCGCCGCGTTGACCAACTTGCGTGAACTCAACCTGACGCTCACGCCCGTCAAGGACGACGCCCTGAAGTACATCGGCGGCCTGACCGAGTTGCGGTTCCTGGGGCTGGCCTCAACGCAGTGTACCGGTACTGGCTTCACGCACCTCAAATCGCTGAAGAATCTGGAGAGCGTGAACTTCCACTTCACGCCGCTCAACGACGCTGGACTGCGAGCGATTGCAGAGGTTCCGATCTCGGGTCGCCTGTGGTTTGCACACACCAAGTTCACTGACGAAGGCGCAGCGAGTCTGAAAAGCCAGACGCAACTGAAACGCTGTGGAATGGGCAGCACGGACAAAGGTAGCTCCGGCGAAGCTGTGGCGGCGCTCACGAAACTTCCGCTCGAAGACCTGTCGTTGCTCGACAATCAGGCGACACCCGTTGGCGTCGCACACGCGGCGAAGATTGCCACACTTCGCAAGCTCGATATTTCGCATGCGCCGACTGTCGGAAATGATTCGCTGAAACTGCTGGCCCAGATGCCCCTGCTGGAAGAACTGAAGATTGGCAGCGCTCAACTCACCGATGAAGGACTTCAGTCGTTGGTTGCCGCGAAGTCTCTGAAAAGGCTGACGCTCAGCGGAATGAAGCAACTCACGCCTGCGGGTGTAGAGCAGTTACGCAAAGCACGCCCCGAGATGACGATTGAAGCCAAGTGATCTGCAGATACTGTTTTTGATTTTGCCCTCCCCTTGCGGGAGAGGGTGGCCGCGCTTCGCGGCCGGGGTGAAGGGCTCAACCTCAACAGTTGTGACACTCTTACCCCTCACCCGCTCGCAAAGCCTCGCTGCCCTCTCCCGCAAGGGGAGAGGGCGAATACAACCCAACCCCAGTCGCGTTCCTTGTGCTCTGGTCTCCCCAAGAGGACTCTCCATGAAGAGGTTCGTTTCCCTCGCCGCGTTGAGCATCCCGCTCGTCCTGGCACTCACAAGTGCCGCTGCGGATGAGCCGAAGTCGCTCGTCGAAGCGGGCGCAAAGGTGAAGAAGCTCGCCGACGGAATGAAGTTCACCGAAGGTCCGGTGTGGCTACCCGCCGAGAAGAAACTCGTCTTCTCCGACATCCCCAACAGCAAGCTCATGCAGTGGAAGGAAGGCGATGGACTGACCGTGTTCCGCAAGAGCGAACAGTCCAACGGCAACATCCTCGATCTGGAAGGGCGGCTCTTGACGTGCCAGCACGCGGGACGGAACATCGTGCGAACGGAGAAGGATGGCAGCATCAAAGTGCTCGCGGACAAGTTCGATGGCAAGAAGTTCAACTCCCCCAACGACCTCGCCATCCGCTCCGATGGCACCATCTGGTTCACCGATCCGCCGTGGGGGCTGACCGAGAAAACCGAACTCGCAGGTCACTACGTGTTCAAACTCGATCCGAAAACGGAGAAGGTGGAGGTGGTCGTCAAAGATCTCGCCATGCCCAACGGGATCATCTTCTCGCCAGATGAAAGCCGCATTTACATCGCGGACACGGGCGGCCACACCAAGCATCCTGACCCGGCCTATCACAAACTTCCCGCTGGAATCCACTGTTACGAAGTGAGCAAGGACGGTGTCATCGGGAAGAAGTTGTTCACCATCAAGGAGGGAAGTGATGGGCTGAGAGTGGACGTGAAGGGGAACCTGTACATCACGAACGGCAAGGTGAAAATCTACAACCCCGACGGCAAACTGCTTGAAGAGATTGAAGTGCCGGAAGGCCCGGCCAACCTCTGCTTCGGCGGCGAGGATTACAAGACCTTGTTCATCACGGCTCGCACGTCGCTCTACAGTATTCGCATGGTGAATGCTGGGGCCAAGCCGCCGGGTGCGAAGTGGTAAGGTGTGCCACCAAAACAGACAGTTTCATCGGGGTCGCGTATCAGCACGAGAAGCGGAACCCAGGTGATCGCCAGGAAAGGGTTCGTGGTGCTCACTCGCCTGTCACCGTCACTCTTCCCTCACGGGCCGCGGATGCAAGTGCGGCGTGATCGCGTTCGGTTTGGTCGGCATAAGCGAAGGCGAATCTGGCGATGGCATCGTCTATCGCGTCGCTGGTGCCGAGGTAACCGGTAATACACGCCGGGTCTCCGGACTTGGCGTGTGCCAGCGCGAGTGCCCAACCACACAGGCCGCAATAATCGGGAATCCTCTCGGGCTTGGTCTTCTGGGGGTCGAACGCCGCCCCGCCCTTCATGTCGCGAAGTTGCCGCACGTAGTAATTCACACCTTCGACTGCGCCCCAACCCAGGAAGATGTCGGGAGCGCCTTGGATCATGCGTTGTCCGACAACGATCCGCTGGCCGTGCGCCGCGTAGATCGACTTCGTGCAGTACGGTTCGAGAACCGATGCCTCCGCTTGCTTGACCTGAAGGAACAGGGGGTCGTTGCCATCATTCCCCTGAAGGAAGATCACCCAGCAGCGAGCGCCAACGCTGCCGACTCCAACGACCTTGCTCGCGACGTCGAGAATCCGATACCGCGAGAAAAGCGGTTTGCGATCATCGGGCAGCGAGGCGAAGAACGTTTGAAGCACCTGATCGAGTCCCTCCTGAATCGGCCGTCCCGCTGCGGTGTGAGTTTCACGCACGATCAAGGGAGCCACTTCCCGAATGCGTCTCTCGTTGTCCACCAAATCGGTCATCTTCTCCAAGACTTGCAGGTTGGTGCGTTGGCGGGCCTTGTCCATCATCTGCCGGGCATCCTTGCGTGCTTTCGGTGATAGCACACTCAGCACCGCCTGCTCGTCGATCCGAGCGTACCAGACATCCAGGTGCCCCATCTCGGAGTACTCACGCATTCGCTTGCGGTAAGAGCGGACCATGGACCGTGCGGCGCTTTCGCAGACGACCCTGTCCGCACCAAGCAACCGAGCGACCACGACCGCACTGGCCGCCAGTCGCTTGAGATCCCATTCCCACGGACCTGGCAGCGTTTCGTCGAAGTCGTTGATTCCGAACACGAGATTTCGCTCGGCCGAGCCGAACACGCCGAAGTTGGCGACGTGCATGTCGCCACACGCCTGAACGGTGATGCCGGTGGTGGGCGTATTCGAAAGGTCTTCAGCCATTACCGCGGCGGACCCGCGGAGAAAGGCGAACGGGGAAGCCAGCATGCGGGCATAGCGGATCGGCACGAGTTGCGGGAGTCGCGTCTTCGCTTGATCTTCGAGGATTGCGATGGGATCTCGTCGGGTCGGCGAGGGTGCAAACGCTGCGTGGTCGCTGCGTGGCACCCGTTCGCGGAGCGCCTTGCCCGCGGCAATTCTCTCTTTCACAGACCGACGCTCGGCCAGGAACTGGTGGAGCAATGCAGACGGCCGCTCCTGATCGGCAGGTGATTGCTCACTGATTGTGGGCGATGACATGCGCGGCTTTCTCGACAAGGTGAATGCGGCTTGCACGCGAACGGAGAGGAGTCATCAGTCGGGCACTGCCCGTGTATGAACAGTTGGTTTCAGATCAGATCGCAGGTACTCGCGTATTACTTCAATCGAAACTCGACGGCGTTTTCGGGAAGTTGACCTTGAGGACATGGGGAATGCCCTCGTCGTGGGCAACAAGTCATTAGCGGAGAATCACCGTATCGACGACGAACTTGGATGCGGGAGGCATTTCGATCTCGATCCGCCCCTCGCGTAATGCCCACTTGAGTGGCCCATGCAATGCGCTCGTCACCTCGCGAACTTCACGCTTCGCATCGACCGACAGGCGACCCGCAACGGTCGGAAGTTCACCAGGCTTCCACGAGTACAGAGCGACCATTACGGCAACTCCCTTCTCATGGTCGAAGAGAGTGACCTCCGATTCCGGGCAGTCGAACTCGACTCGCTGCCGCCCGAGTCGCTTCCGCACTGGCGATGCCAGCCACGTCAGCCCAGGCCCCTTCGCGCCGCCAGCCATTCGGAACATTTCCCCCGTCGTGACCCCAAGCAAGATCGCCCTGCCCTTGCCCAACGTGTTCACCACAGCTGCAACCTCACCGCCGTCGTACTTCGCAGCCACCTTGCCCGTCGATGGAGTCAGAACGTACTTCTGGTTCCCCGCTGCGGCCGCTGCCAGTTCAACCTCCGGAAACTCGTCGGTCCCCTGGAACCGGACTCGCTCGCGCGAACTCTTGTCTTCGGCAGTCGCGAGGCGCTGGGTCGCGCCGAACAACTCCGCCGTCTCGGGCATCCGATCGCCATACACATCCGCGAGCGCCGCACCAGCCGACCCAATCAGCACGCCGCCACGTTCGACCCACGCTCGCAGCGCCTTGAGGTGCCGACGTTCCAGGTTCAACCCTCCAACAAAGAGCACGTCGTAGCGGTTGAGTTCACTCTCGATCAAGTCTTCCTCGATGACCACATCCACGGGAACGCCAGCATTGCGAAGCCCAAGGAAAGTCCACATCCAGTCGCGGTTGAGGACGACTCGCCCACCGCTCATGATTTCGTGACTGCGGTTGTACAGCACGGCTGTGCGACGAGCTTCGCGTTTGCCGGTGCCGATGATCTCGTCCGCCGGCCCCAGGGCGTGAGTCCCCTGGGCCACTGAGAGGTACTGGTCTTTCGACTCGCTCCAGGAGTTGCTGCCCTCGGCCCAGGAGTCAATCGGCCCCCAATCATAGAGGTGGAGGATCGTGATCCCCTGGCTGACGCACGAGAACATCTTTTGTGCGGAGTAGCCGCAGTTGCTGCCGACATAGAACCCGGCGGGATACCCCCGAGTGCGAACGGAGCAATCCACCAGAGCAGCGTAGAACGTGGTGCATTCGGTCATGGGAGTGCCCAGCCCCCAACTGCCGCCGGTCGCCCAGTCCTCCGCCCAACCGAGAGTTTGCGCTCCAGCACGCGGAAGCAAGAACCAGTCAGACTCGTTCATATCGCGACCCGTCAGGAACAGCGGGTGCGGCGAGTAGTTGTTGTAGACCTGAGCTTTCGGCTTCGTCTTCTCGATCTCTTTGATGCCCCGCATGTATGCAGGGATCGTGGCCAGGTGTACGTAACGCTGCGAGCAATAGAAGAGTCGGCGTTCAAATCGCCCAGCATTCTCTGGCAAGTGGTCGATGCACTTGGCCACGCGAACATCGTCGAGACCAAGGAACGACTGTATATCGAGTCCGTTGAGCTTCGCCTGCTCACCAAGATACTCGTGGAACTTGGTTCGCAGCGTGACGTCACCATTGATGACTTCGGCTGGTGTGTGGGTTCCGATTTCGTCGCCCATCTTGATCTTCGGCGTCGCGGAATCGTCGTAGAGGCTATACCTCTTCGCCACATCCGGGGGAGCGCTCGGAATCCAGTTAACTCCCAGTTTGGCCATCATCTCGGCGGCACGCGCCTGGTGAGCACCTCCGGTCTGGCAGCCGGTCAAGACCTTCAAATACTTGGGCTTTGGATGATCGGGCTTCAGACCCAGTGTGCGGGTCGCTTCATCGGCCCAGGTGAAGTAACGCTCGACAAGTGCATCCTCTGCGACCAGACCTTCGAGCAAGGACGAATCCCATACTCCCCATGTGGCCGCGGAAACCGGTGAACGGAAGCGGTATCGTCCATGCGGGACGCGGAACATCGCCCGCCCACCGGCCACGGCCATCGGCAGCGTGCGTGCCACAGCTGCCTCGTGAGGTGCCCACGCGAACTGGACTTCGACGGCTCCGTCGCCGACCCCTGTGAATCCCGGTCGCCACGTTGACCATGGCCCGCCGCCCGGAATCACCTGCTCGCGGACATCCACGAACGGCGACCAATCCTTCGCGGGCACCTTGGCGCTGGCGGCAACGCCGTCGTACCACAACGGCTCCGTCGAATTGGGTGCCCGGCGACCCGGCCAGTGATACGTGATGCCGGTGCCGACCGTGAACTGAGGAGCGGTCGCACCCTTCACGACGCGATAGCGGACATAGACCCCTTCGAGGGTGTTGTCCTTCTTGACCTCCGAGAAACTTGGGCGGAACGTCTTGCTCCGAGTCAGGAACACGGCCGACACTTTGGCCTCGCGACGGTCGCTCTGAAGCGAGATGCGATGTGGCCCTTTCGTCAGCTTGAGGTCGCGATATTCCCACACGAACATGGACTCGTCGGCGAACGAATTGAGTTGCACTTCCGACTCGAACCGGAAGGGCAGTTTCTTTTCCTGATCCTTGCCGAGCGTGTTCGCGAGAAGTCGCTGGTCGCCGAACTTCTGCACGACAGCAGGGCCAGCGCTGGCGTACTCGACATTCGCCGTCTTGGATGCGTCATCGGGCTTCGGAGCCGCGACGACTTTCAATGGCTCGATCGACAGCGTGACCGGCGAAGTCTGTTGCTGATTGAGCCGTTGCCGCAGATAGAGACGATACTCGCCATCTTTGGGAACCTCGATGAGCGTCGAGATTGGCTGAGCGGTTGTGGGACTAGCGTACCCACCAGCCGCCTTCCAGCGAGACTCCTGTGTGGACTCCTTGGGACGCCCACCCGCTGGCTCGACGTGTCGCCACGATTCCACGAGCGAGAGGTGGCTGTGACGCAACCCCTCAAGGTCGGCCGCGGTCTTGGTCCCTTCCAGGTCGTTGAGAATGTCGATCGCGGGGTCGCTTCCCGGGGGAGCTTTGTCGCCGGGAGCGGGTCGCTGGGCAATCGCGGTAGCGGACACCACAAGCAAGGCAGCGGCAAAGCATGAACAGGTAATCAGTGTACTGTATTGGCGTTTGGTTTTGACCTCCCCCCATGTGGGGGAGGTCGCCGCGAAGCGGCGGGTGGGGGGCAAGGCCATCAGAACTGTTGAAGCTTTACCCCCCACCCGGCTCGAAGACTCGCCGACCTCCCCCACAAGGGGGGAGGTCAAAACCAAAACCAATCCTTCGGGTAGGTGAGTGCGAGGTTCGGACATGGCTATTTGATCCCTTCGGTCGAAAGCTTGTACAGGAAGCCGGCACCATCGGTGGTCAGCATGAACGGCTTGGTGCCGGCCGCGTCGGAGGCGATGGTATCGAGCAAATCATCCGGACCACCCTTCACGGGCTTGGACTTGGTTTTCCAGATGGGTGGCGTCACAGCCACCACCGGGCGACCTGTGACCCGCGTTGTCAGCGACGATTCCCATGTCTTCTTCAGGTCGGGGCCGAGCAGTGTGAGCCTGCCAGCGACATCGCCGACCGCCAGTCGGGTACGTCCACCAACGGTCAGCGGTTCCACGGTGACCAACCACGTCGGCCACTGCACCTCGGCAGCAACAACACCAGTCTCTGGATTGAGACGCACGATTCGATTTTGCTTCGTGACGACGATCAGCGATCCGTCGTATTCGAACGGCGACTGAACCAGCGTGTCGCCCGTCGCGAATCGCCACTTCACGGCTCCGTCCTTCGGATCGACGGCGAACAGCGTTTCGTCTTCGGTCGAAAAGACGAGTCGGAGTGTGCCCGCAGTTGCGATCGGACCCCACAACTGTTTGCCAAGTGGGACACGCCACAGTTCGCGGTGATCGGCCCTGGCGAATGCGACGAGTTCGCCTCGCCCAGTGCCGATCAGAATGCGGTCGGCTTCAAAACGCGGACCAGCAACAATCGCTTCGAGTTCGGACGTGGCCCAGACTTCTTTCCCGCGATTCACAAGAGCGAGCTTGCCGACCTGCACCAATGCGATGTCGTTGTTCGTCCCAACGTCGAACGCGGTGGCTGGTGTTGGAGCCAGCGGAGTGATGACACCATCGGCCACTGCGATTTCCGCAAGTGAAGTCGATGACCGGAAGAGCCGCAATTTCCCTCCAGCATCGCGGCGGGCCGTGTAGTGTTCCACCCTCTTCGCCGCGGCCGTCTTGCTCTGCGGAATGCGAAGCCGCCACACTTCCGCACCCGTCGCTGTGTCGAGCGCGGCCAATTCGCCGTCCACGAGGCAGATGATGCGGTTCGCCTCCACGCCAAGTAGTTCCACGCTCTCGGGTGAAGGGCGGGCGAAATCGGCCACGTTCGGCCGTGCCACCGGCACACTGAGGAGCAGGGTGAGTTGGTCGTGGTACTCCTCCCACGGAACACGGTCACGGGTCAGCAGTCACGATCGCTTGCATCGGGGGAAACACTTTGTCAGGTGCAAGCGTCAACGCCTCGTCGGCACCTCCGTTGCCAGCACCTTTCGGATTCGTCAGCACGACCTCAATCTGCAATGATGGCAGCGGCGGCTTCTGTGCCGTGGCGTGACCGATGCGAAATGCGTCGAGCAGGTTTCCGAATGGCGAGAACCACCGTTCGCCGCCAGCAGCAGGACGTTTCCGGTGAGACACATGAGCGAGTAACTTCGCCGTGTGAGTGGGGCCGCTGAACTGAAAGGCGTATGCCTCTGCCCGATGGCCGAACCCGACGGTGACGATGCTCACCCAGCGGTCAGGCTCAACACCAGCGGGAACAGCAGACCAACTGCCTGCGGCTTTCTCTTTTGGTTTGGCGGTACACCACCCTTGTGCAGTCAACTCTTTGGCAAGTTCGGAATCATTCGCGCGAACTTGGTCAACGGCTCCGAGATCAAACGTCGAGATGAGGAATTCGGGCTTGGCCGGTTCGGCAGCATCACCACGCAACCCCACGACGGCGACCGCCAACCCGAGCACCAAAACGCAGACCTGTTCGACGTGAGAGGAGCGATTTGATCGCCTGTGATCCTTCATACGGCAGAGTCTTCCGGGCCTGATGTCTTGAGGGAAACAACGAGGTAATGAGCGTAGCATGGCCCGCTACGGCGTGCAAAGTTTATTGGACACGGGACACGGGTCGATGCGGTGGTTCACAGAGGAATTGTGTCTGTTGCTCGAAGGGGGCGTTTCGCGAGCCGCGACCGCAAGGGTGCGGGAAAGGTAAGCCGCTCCCTTGCGGTCGCGGCTCGTCTCAACACGATACACTCATTCCGGGCCACGCGAAGTATACCCAGACATCAGTCAGCTCGCGCGGCGGCGACAACACGCTTGCCCGCGATGAGACGAACGCCGACGTTCAGCAATACGACCACCGTGACCAGCACGAACGCAGCGGTCCACGCCAGCCCGATCTCTGCTGAACCCGGTGCGTACTTCGAGAAGTCGTAGATGTAGTACGGCAGCGACGGCGTCGGATCGGAGAGCGAACGCGGGAAGAACTGCGACCCGCGAGCCGTGAGGATCAACGGAGCTGTTTCCCCGGCCACCCGACCAATCGCCAGGAACACACCCGTGATGATGGTGGGCATCGCCGCAGGCAGAATCACTTTCAGCACGGTCTGCCGGCGGCTGGCACCGAGTGCGTAACTCGCTTCACGCGGACTGTTCGGAACCAACCTCATCGCTTCCTCGGATGCTCGAATCACGACTGGTAGCATCATCACTCCGAGCGCGAATGCCCCCGCCCACGCCGAGAATCCCCACTTCTCATTACCCCAGAACGGATACACCAGCAACGCATACCCGAAGATGCCGATCACGATTGAGGGCACGCCACCGAGCAACTCCGCCACGAACCGCACAGGACCGGTCATTCGGTGCGTCCGATATTCGGCGAGGAAGATCGCCGTGAGTAACCCGATGGGTATCGCGAACGCAGCCGCCATGCCGACAAGAATCACACTTCCATAGAGAGCATGCGAAAGACCACGACCCGGCGAATCGTTCGGGAGTTTCGTGAAGAAGTCCCAATTCACACCGGGCACGCCGCGAACGGCGATGTAGCCCAGGATCAGGAACAGCGGCACCACCGTGGCGAACTGACAACACGCCAGCACCAACCGCATGACCGTGTCCCATCGTTGCGCCTTGCGTTGGCTGGCTTCGACATCGGCGAGAGTACGTGGAGCTGGAGCCTGCAGACCTTCTGCTATTTGAATGGGACGACGGCCAGGTCGCGCCGAAGGCCGGGAAGACCAGCCGATAATCGCACGGCCAGCAATGTTCATCACCAGCGTGATCGCGAGAAGGAGCAATCCCAGGGCCACGAGCGCCGCCTTCTTCACACCACCGGCTTCAAATAGCTCCTTGGCGATCACACTCGGAATCGTGTCCCCGGTTGCGTTGAGGTGGAAGTCCAGATACGACGAGTTCGCGATCACCATTGTGACAGCCATCGTTTCACCGATAGCTCGACCGAGCGCGAGGAAACAGCCCGCGATGATGCCGGGACGGGCGAACGGCAGCACGACTCGCCAGATTGTTTGCCAGCGACTCGAACCGAGCGCGAACGCCCCTTCCCGCTGCGACCGCGGCACCGCCTGGCAGACATCGAAGCTGACCGCCGTGATGTAGGGCAGAATCATCACCGCGAGCACCAGCCCCGCAGCGAGAATCCCTTGTCCGGCCGCGACATTCGGCAACCCGAGCGAATCAAACAGCGGGGCCAAGCCTTGTTTCGCCAGGAATTCGCGTGCCCAGAATCCGTAGACGACGCTCGGAATCGCCGCGAGCAATTCGAGCAAGAACGCACACGTCTTGCGAACGCGACCGGGTGCCAATTCCGAGAGATACGCGGCCGCACCGACGCCGAGCGGAACAGCGATCAGCAGCGCAATGAGAGATGTCGCGAGCGTTCCGTAGATGAACACGAGAGCGCCGTATGAATCCTTCTCGGGGTTCCAGTCGGCGCTCGTGAGGAGTCGAAACTTCGAGGGGTTCGACAGCACCGGCCACGATTGAATCACCAGAACGAGAACCAGAGTCGCCGCGATTGCGAGAACGAACCCGCCAGCCGACTGGCAGAGCCAACCGAAGACGGTATCGCCCCAGGACTGGCTTCGCGGGGCGCGGGCAGTTGGTGGGGAAGTCATTGCAATCGCACGTTTTGGAGGCAGGTGAAGACAAACGCAAGCCACGGGGTTTCTCCCGTGGTCTTGTCGAAATTGTGGCAGACCACAGGAGAAACCCCGTGGCTCGCCTCCGGCACGGCCATCACTCAAACGTCACTTGTCCGAGGCGTTCCTGGGCACGCTTCCGGAGATCCTCGGGCAGCGGGGCGTATTCCAGTTCCTTGCCAAACTGCTGCCCGTCCGACACGGCCCACTTCAGGAACTCCACAATCGTCGGCCCCTTGTCCTTCGGCAGCTTCGCGAACAGGATCGCGTAGCTGATTCCGCTAATCGGATACGACTTCTTACCGGCGGCGTTCGTCAGCGAGTACGTCAACTCGTGCAGCGAATATGGCTCGGCGGTCGGCTTCTCCTTCATCGCTTCCTCGGCTGCGGCAGTTACCGCGTCTGCCTCCGGACCGACGTACTCACCGTCACGGTTCTTGAGCAGAGCCGTGCCGAGGTTGTTCTTCTTCGCGAACAGGATCTCGACGTAGCCGATGCTGCCGACGTTGCCCTTCACGAACCCGGCGACGCCGTCGCTTCCTTCCTGTCCGATCACGCCCTGTGGCCACTTCGGTTTCGTGCTCGTCCCGATCTCCTTCTTGAACGGCTCGCTCACCTTCGACAGATACTCGCTGAAGATGTTCGTCGTTCCACTTCCCTCGGCGCGAGTGACCACGACGATATCCTTCGGAGGCAGCGGCACACCGGCGTTGAGGTCCGTGATCCGCTTGTCGTCCCACTTCGTGATCTTCTTGTTGAAGATGTCGGCCAGCACATCCCCGGTGAACTTCAGCTTGGCTTCGCCAACTTCCGGCAGGTTGTAGACCACCGCAACGGCTCCCATCGTCAGCGGAATGTGAATCACGTCGCTGCCTTTCTCCTTCGCGGTGGCAAGCTGCTCCTTCTTCATCGGGGCATCCGAACAACCGAAGTCGATCGTCTTCGCCGTCATCTGCTCGATCCCATACGACGACCCCTTCGAGACGTAGTCGATCTCGGCATTTTTGAGCTTCTTGTACTCACCCGACCACTTCTGCAGCAGGGGATTCACGAAGGTTGCGCCACCTGCATTGATCCGCGGCGCAGATGAAGAAGACGGCGAACACCCACCTCCTCCGATAGCCACGGAAAGCGACAGGAACACGATCGTGAGGAGACGAGTGCGCATGTTTCACCAGGTGTGCGGAAAGCTAACGCCAGAAGGTTAGCGTTCCGCTTCGCGTAAACAACAGTGTGTGCGTGAAGATCCAGAGAAGGTCTGATGTGGAAATCCCGACCCCGGCCGTGGATCGAAAGTCTTCATCTGCTCTACCGCAATTCTTCTCGAACTTCCTGTAGAAGACTCCTTGACGACATTGCCCACGGGAGACCTCGCGTGCCACCACATAGCTTGCCCCTCGAACTCGAAGCGCCTCGGATGAAGGAGAGAACAGTTCCAGACGCCACTGCGAAGTTGGCCATCAGGCACCTCAACTTCTGGTACGGCGCAAAGCAGGCGTTGTTCGATGTCACTTTGTCGGCCCAAAGTCAGTCGGTGACCGCGTTCATCGGTCCGAGCGGCTGCGGGAAATCCACGTTTCTTCGCGTGTTGAACCGCATGAACGATCTGATCGACGGAGTTCGGCACACGGGCGCTGTGCTGCTTGATGGCGTGGATGTGAATGGGCCGAGGATGAACCTCGTTGATCTTCGCCGGCGTGTGGGGATGGTGTTTCAGAAGTCCAATCCGTTCCCGAAGACGGTCTACGAAAACGTGGTGTACGGTCCGCGGGTCGCAGGGGTGCGTGATCGCGCTCGGCTCGACTATCTCGTCGAGCGGTGCCTTAAACAAGCGGCTCTGTGGAAAGAGGTCAAGGATCGGTTGCACGCTTCGGCTCTGGAATTATCAGGCGGTCAGCAACAGCGGTTGTGCATTGCTCGCGCTCTGGCAACGGATCCCGAAGTGCTGTTGATGGACGAACCGGCCAGCGCTCTCGATCCGAAATCGACGCAGGCCATTGAAGAATTGATCGCCGAGTTGAAACGGCAATACACCATCGTGATCGTCACGCACAACATGCAGCAGGCCGCCCGCGTGTCAGACGCGACGGCGTTCTTCTTCGAGGGGGCGCTCATCGAGTTCGGGCCAACCGATCAAGTATTTTCGCGTCCTCGCGAGAAGCAGACGGAAGACTACATCTCCGGCCGATTCGGGTGATGCTTCATTCTCAGACATGCACCCGGTGCAGGTGTCACAGCAGTTCTTCGATGACGCGGCCAGTGGCGGTCAAGCCGATGCCTGTCACTTGCTCGCTCGTCAGCCCGACTTGCTGAAGGACCGTTGCATTCAGGTCTGCCGGCGTCAACGGAGTGTCGGCCGGATGTGCAGCCTTGGCGTCGCTCGTACCGACGACTCGCCCACCCTTCACGCCACCGCCCGCGAGCAACGCCGAGTAGCAACCGGGCCAGTGTTCGCGACCCGCCTTGTCGTTCACCTTCGGCTCACGGCCAAACTCGCCGACAGCAATCACGAGCGTCGAATCGAGCAACCCGCGTTCGCGAAGATCGGTGAAGAGTGCAGTGCAGGATTGATCGAGCCAGGCCGCGTGTCGATCCTGCATGATCTGGAAGTTGCGGTAGTGGTGATCCCAGCCGCCGTCGCCGCTGTCTTCCTCGGCTTCAACGTGATCGCTCCAGTTCACTTGCACGAACGGCACACCGGACTCAACCAGCCGACGAGCGAGCAAGCACGACTGCCCGAATCGCGTGCGTCCGTAGCGATCCGCGAGCGCCGGCTTCTCCTTCGATAGATCGAACGCCGCCGAGGCATTTGGAGACGTGAGCATCGCCAGAGCGCGACTGCGGTAAGCGTCGAGTTGCCCCGTGGCGTGCATGTCGGCGGTTTGGCTCTCGGCTCGACTGAACGCGGTGAGAAGTGTCTGCCGGTCGGCCATGCGTTCCGGCGTCAGTTCCTGTGGAAGTTGCAACGCGGGAATCTTCGTGCCAGAAGCAGGATCGTATTCGAGTCGGAACGGATCCCACGCCGCTCCGAGTGTGCCGCCGCCTTCGCCGATGATCGGCTTCTTCCCCTGGTGAAGTTTCCCGCCGATGACGAAGAACGGGTGCATCCCGGACTCTGGTCGCTTACGCTCCCGGTTCGCCAACGAGAGTGCCTTTGCGACCACTGAGCCGAGCGCCGGACGTGGCGTGCCGGGAAGCGGTTTGCCATCGAGTCCAGTGCCGCCGGCTCCGTTGCCGGTCAAGCCAATGGTGCCCGCGATGCCGTGGTCGTTCGACTGCGACACCAGCGTGCGGACCAGCGAGAACTTATCGGAAAGTTGCGCGAGTTTCGGGAAGAGTTCGCAGAAACGAACGCCTGGAATGCGAGTCGGAATCGTACCGAACGGTCCGCGATAGTCGAGCGGGGCGTTGGGCTTCGGGTCGAACGTGTCGAGTTGGCTTGGACCGCCCCACAGCCACAGCAGTATGACCGCCTTCGCGGGACCGCCTGTTTCCCCTGCTGCGCGAGCTTTCAGCAAGTCGGCCAGCGACAACCCGAGCACCGACGATGCCCCAACTTGAAGGAACGCTCGTCGGTGAATGCCGTGGCAAGTGCGTGCGGTTTGTTTGCCGATCAGGAGCATGGAGAGGCACTCCGGTGGGAACCGCATTATCCCACGACCGCGAGGTAACACAAGCATTGCGAATCAAAACGGAACACGGATGACGCAGGATGAAACCCCGCGGATAAACGCAGGATCAGACAAAAGGCAAAAATCGCCGCACGATCAAAACCCGATGAAAACCCGATCAAAGCCGAAAACAAAGAGCCAGTGTTGAAGACCTTGTGCTCTGTGTCTTTGAACAATGTCTCTCTTGCTTTTGTCTGGATCGAGTCTTTATCGGGTTTCGATCGTGCGGCTTATTCTTCTGTATTCTCTGGCTCTCACTCCACGATCAGCTTCAGCATCCGCAGACGCATGTTCGCGGAAATCGCTGGTTCGAGCCAGTTCGAGAAGTGGCCGTGCAACGCCGTCCAGGTGCGATCCAGCGTGAAGTCACGCATCGTGCCCTTGCCGATGTCGTACTCCCGACGCAGCGTGCGATCCTTCAACAAACCCCGCCGAACGACCGATTCCGGTGGGCAGTATGCCGCGAGTGTCTCCGACGACACGAACGCCAACACGTTCGGATTTCCTGGCGTGGGATCGTCTGGCGTGGTGATTGCGTGCAGTCCCGCCTCGCCCCAAAAACGAACGTGTGCCCCGCTGCCATAGATCATGATCGCCAGTCCGAGCGTGCCCTCGACGTGGTACTGATTCGTCATCGCCGGATCGAGATTCTTCCGCGTGAGAAGTAGTTTCGTTGGGCCGGGGTTCACCTGGAACAGCCGATTGTTCAACCAAGCGGTTGGCGGCAGCTCCGTCTCGCGAGTCGGCTCGTCGTTCGGGTTGATGCTCGGCGTGGCGATTGCGGCGAAATTCGGCGGCGTCGTGTCCGTGCGGTCGTTCGGCAAATCGTAGCGAACCATCTGCACGTGCAATCCGGCCGCGTTCGCGACCGCTCGATACGCCGAAGCGAGTTCGGTCAGGTGCGTGCCGTGTTCCGCGAACAGAGCGAGCGTCACGCTATCGTTTGTAGGCGCATTCAGCGAGTACAGACGCAACAGCAACCGATCCCAGTCGCGGCTTCCTTCCGTGAGGCGCTTCGACAATTCTTCCGTCGGCTCGAACCCATCGTGGAACGCGATCACGGTGTCGTTTTCGAGCGTGACCGCTGCCGTGTGCTGACGCTTCACTTCGTCGGCGATTTCGCGCAGGCGGCCGAGGCGTGCGAGGGCATCCGTGTCTGGCTGGTTGAGCTTCTTCCCGCGTTGCTGCTTCAGGTAGATTCGCTGTTCTTCGAGCGCAAGCTGATACACCTCGTTGTCGAGTTCGCGAACCGTAGACGACGTGCCAACAAGCTGGTGCCAGCGACGCATGACTTGTGCCGCTGCCGCGAGCTTCCCAGCGGGGCCGGTCGGTTCGCGATTCGAGCGACCACGCGGCCCTTGGACTGGCCGCACCGTCACATCTGGCTTCCCCGCATCGACGCCGACATCGACCGTCAGCGGAATATCACCGGGGTGTCGGTTCATCTGGCGAGCGAGCGGCGCGAGCAGTTCCCGTTCCATTGCTCGCTTCAGGGGTCGCGCCCCATACCGTGGGTCAAACCCAACCTCCGAGAGGTGGTCGAGCAACCCGGGTGAAGTGGTCATCTTCACTTCGCGGAAACGCACCCCGTCGCGGTTCAGCACCTTCTGCCATTCGCGGTCGGCGATGCGGCGAATGGTTGACGCCCCGAGCGGACTGAACGGCACCACGCGGTCAAGTCGGTTGAACATCTCGGGTCGCAAGAACTGCTCCACGGCCCGCGTGAAGTGACCCACGGCCTCGGTCGCATTCGGTACCGATGACACGAAGCCGCTTGAGCCGCGACGATACGATTCGGCTCCGAGGTTCGACGTGAGAATCACGACCGTGTTGCGGAAGTCGGCGAGCCGACCGCCCGCGTCGGTGAGCCTGGCTTCGCCCAACGCCTGCAAAAGCAAGTCGAAGAACGACGCGTCGGCCTTTTCCACTTCATCAAGAAGCAGCACCGAGAACGGCTGTTCTCGTACTTTCGCGGTGAGCAAGCCTTCGCTGCCAAACACGCCGCCGATGAGCCGTCGCACCGAAACCGGGTCGGCGTATTCGCTCATGTCGAAGCGTGTGAGCCGATCCTTCGAGCCGAACAGGAACTCCGCGAGTGCCTTCGCCATCTCGGTTTTGCCGACGCCCGTGGGACCGATGAACAGCAGCGACGCAATCGGGCGGTTGGGTCGCGTTAGCCCGGCCTTCACGGTCGCGAGCAGATCGACCACAAGGTTCACCGCGTCGGCCTGACCCACGACCCGCGACGAGAACCACTTGTGCGTTTCGCCCACTTCGAGCGGCACAACAGGATCGATCACCGAACGCGGCAAGCCGGTCTCGCGGGTGAACGCGATGTAGACATCTTCCTCCGAAACGGCTTCGTCAGTTAGTGAGGCTGGTGCCCCGTCTCGCAGCAGATTCTCCAGGAATCGCAGCGGTCGGCCCGGGTACGCGGAGTACGTCGCATATCGCCGGTGAAGTCGGTCGATGGCTGCGAGACCTTCGGGGGAAAGTGTGCGAGGCTTCTCGGGTTCGGGTGCTGGTTCAGTCGGCGTGAGAGTAGCAGGCTTTTTGCGTTTACCGCGTTCGAGCGCTCGCCGACGCAGCTTCTTCTTTTTCTGTTCCTTCTCGTCGTCAGGCTTCACAACGATGGGTATGGCGTAAGCCTTGGCGAACGCCGCGAGGATCGCCTGCCCTTTCTGTTCACCGGGTTCCTCAATGCTCACATGCCGGAAAGCGTCGAGCAGTTGCGGGTCTTGCTTCTCGATCAACGGCAACTGTTCCGGCGTCGCTTCTGCAACGCACAGCAACTCGCCACGGTTGATAGCAGGTCGCAGGAATGTCGCGATGCCCGTGTGGTTGTGCTCGCTCTTGCCGACTTCCATCAGTTCGACAAGCGAGCCGACGTGCAGCACCGCCCGCCGCTTCGACGCATCCTTGATGAGATCCTGGCAGCGCTGTTCCCACATGCCAAAGCCGGTTTGTCCCGCGACGATTCTCGCGCCACTCGTCAGGAAGATCGGCGGCTTCCCTTTGACGGCGTCCCATCGGCGAGCGAGTTGCCGAACCGCCGCCGTCTTGCCAACTCCGCTCGGACCGATCAACAGCACGCTTTGCGGCGGGTTCGCCGTGAGTGCTTTCTCAACTTCGCCGACAGTCTCGTCGGCCTCGTAAGCGGGCTCGGCACTGCCCTTGAGTTGCGTCGCGATTTGAAGCAGAAGCGTCTGCTTGTTAGTGTCGCCTTCGACCTCAGCCCGAATCGCTCGGTCCTTGAGCGTCGGAATTCGCATCGGCACCTGAGCCCACTCGATCTCGAATGCCTGCGTCGTTTGCACAGGGCCAAGCGTGCGAAGGCTGATCGACAGGTTCAATCGTCGAAGTGCGGAGAGCGTTTCGCGGCGAAGCACAGCGATGAGATCGTCGGTCGCGGCGGCGATGATTTCGATGCCGAGTTCGACCACGCGGGCGAGCACTGCCCCTGGTTTCGGCGTTGGCTTCACACCAACCTGGGGCGGCTCGGTGATCGGTCGTGGGTGATCCCACACGACAGCGTGAAAGGTGAGTTCGATCGGATCACGCCACGCTTCGTTGACACGCGGCGGTTCCAGGATCAGGGTGAATGGCAACTCGCGGGCATCGGTCGCACGGCGACGGCGAATCAGGTCGGCGGGCTTCAGTTTCGGAACGAGGTCGATGAGATTGCGGCGAGTGGCATTTCCGGCGAGGCCACGGTTGGCAGCGAGACGCGAGAGTTCGGGGTAGAACAGCGCCTCAGCCAGCACCGCACCCGGCCCGACCTTGCGGTACACCAGCCCAACCGGGAACACGACCTCGGAAGCCATAGTTACACGCGGATAAAACCGGGGGTATTGTGTAGCGGTCGCCCCAGCGGGGCGACGATCCAAGACGCCGCCCGCTGGGGCGGACGCTCAACGATTTGTTCACGCAATAGACAAGGACGAGTCCGCCACCGATCAGGTTCGGCGATTCAACGAAGAAGCCCCTCGTTGTGGGGCACGAGGGGCGTTCAGTTCACCAATCCGAATCACTTCTTCTTCTTGAACGTGTCCACCTTCTTGTCCTTGTCTTCAAGCTCCAGCACTTCGTCGGTCAACTTCTTGATGGTCACCGTCTCCTTGATGGTTTCGCTCTCGACCTTCAGTTCAACGTTGATCTTGTCCTTGTCAACCTTGTACGTTCCCTCGAACTTGATTTCCTTTCCGTCGGCCTTGATGACCGCGGCCAGTTTGCCATCTTTGGTGAATTCGACGCTGCTGCCCGCTGGCAGATCACCACTGGCCTTGTCCACAATCCACACACCGACGAGTTTCTTGGCGTTGTCGTCTTGGGCCTTCGCGGTTCCGGCGAATGCCACCATCACGACGCTCAGCGCCGCGGCACACACGACCTTCATCCCGATTCCTCCGAGAACCCCACGCGGACCAGCCGGATGTCGGCGGCTCACAACGCGGGTTGCGGGGTGATGCTACGGAGGCACAGAAAATAGAAAAGCCCGCCCCAAAAGCGGGCGGGCTCGTTTGGAAACCTCGGATATCACTTCTTCTTCTTGAACGTGTCAATCTTCTTGTCTTTGTCTTCGGTTTCGAGAACTTCGTCGGTCAACTTCTTGACGGTCATCGTTTCTTCCTTGGTGTCGTCGCCGAGCTTCACTTTGACGGTCAGCTTGTCCTTCTCGAGCTTGTAGGTGCCTTCGAGCTTGATTTCCTTGTCGGCCTTCACGACGACAACCAGCTTGCCGTCCTTGGTGAACTCGACGGTGCTTTCCGCAGGAAGGTTGCCGCCAGCCTTGGTGAGAATCCACACGCCAACGATGTTCTTGCTGTTCTTTTCTTCGGCCTTCACGTTACCCGCGAATGCCACCATCGCCACGGTCAACGCTGCAAAGCAGAGAGCCTTCATCCTGATATCTCCGATAGCCCCCAAGAGTCCGCCGGACGTCGGCGACCCAACGCGGGTAGATGATGTTACGGAGGCAGTCAAGGACCGGGAATGGTGCCTGTGCAAAATGAATACACGAACTCGAAACCTTCACGAAATGACAGTTCGCCGCTTGCGGCGTAGCGCTCTTC
The DNA here is from genome assembly GCA_021413735.1 of Planctomycetota bacterium. Lineage (GTDB taxonomy): Bacteria > Planctomycetota > Planctomycetia > Gemmatales > Gemmataceae > Gemmata. Next base: position 18,449 of record JAIOPV010000100.1, on the reverse strand, counting down.
AGAGCGCTACGCTGCAAGCGGCGAAGGGTTTCACGCCGCAGCGGCACGGCTCAGAACGTCGTTGATCGCCGCAACGATGTCCGGCACGCTTGCCAACGCGCCGATGCCTTCGTCGCCACACGCCAGCGTTTTCACGACCGGCGACACGATCCGCAGCGTCTTGCTTCGATCGTTGATCTGGGCGATGAGCTGCTGATCGTCGAGATGCATCGGAATGTGTGCGGCACCAGCATCGGCCGCGATCGACTTCAGATGCCGTCGCGTGAACGGGTGCTGCCACATCAGCGTGTTCATGGCCGGTGCCAGCACGACCGGCTTCGACATATCCCACGCTCGCCAGACGCATGTCAGGCAGTTGTCACACAGCCCGACAGCGAGCTTCGCCAAGGTGTTCGCGTCGAGCGGCGCGATTGCAAAGAGGTCCGCCCACTTGCGGAGATCGATGTGCAGCACGGAGTCGTCGCGTTCGTAGCGGTTGCCAGGCCACTCGTCGGAGTCGCGGAAAACAGAACCTAACCCCCCAACCCCCTTCCCGAGGAAGTAAGGGGGAGCAAGATTTAGCCCCTCTCCCCTTGGGGGAGGGGTTGGGGAGGGGTTTGCTTGTCCAATCGTGGATGAATCGAAGAAGTACGTCGCGGCGTCGGTGGCGACCACCTTCACCGCGTGACCACTGGCGACAAGCGCGTCGAAAAGGGCGGGAACACGAATCGCCGCGACGCTGCCGGTCGCTCCGAGCAGGATGTTCGCCATGCTCGCTTACCTCTGGTGAGTTCTATTGCCGGCTCACTTCGGTTGCGACCGGCTCTGAGGATACTCTATACCAGCGAGGTGATCCGCGAGAGCGCGATCCGGATTCGAGGTCGCTTCTCGCAGTTTCGGAAGCAGTGGCCCAGGGTTCGGATTCACCCGCAACGCCTGCAGATGGTCGAGCAGCACCTTCCGCATGGCGGGATCACTCCTCAGCATGAAGTGTACCCACGCCCACGCTTCGCGATACTCCGGCTTTTCCATCTGCTTCACCTGATCGAACTTCTCCAGGCGGGCGAGGTCCGGCAACAACGGGCCACGGCGAAGCGTGTCGAGATGCTGCGGATTCACGCCGTCATTCGCGGGCGGCAACTCGAAGTAACCGGCAAGTCCCTCGTCGAGCCACAGCGGAACATGCTTCAGCACGCCGTTGAGCAGAGCGTGCGTCAACTCATGGCGAAGATCGGTGCGAAGATGGTCGCCCATCCAGGTATAGATTTTGAGTTCTTCACCGCCGCCGATGCGAGGTTCCGCAAAGAAGTACGCCCGACGTGCCGGCTGGTTCTTGTAGCGGCCAAAGCGTTCATCGAACATGTACCGCTCATACCGTGCTTGCGTGTCGAACAGGAACACCTGCACGACCGCGTTGCCTGGCGGCAGCCGCAGTTCGCTGTAGACCTGATCTGGCAGGTTTTCGGGTTCGGCGAGGAGCGGATCGTCCGGGCTGAACTCGAAGTCGTGATAGAAGACGCAGCAACCGCGACGGGTGGCGTACTTGCCTGGAAGCGTCGGAATGACGGGAGCAGGTGGCGGTGCGGGATCGGCGGAACGTGCGACCGGTTCGGCGGGCCGCTCCGGGTGAAGCGTCTCACAGCCCACGGGGAGGCACAGGAGCCCCACGGCGAGCGTGAGAACGACGACGGCTCGGGTTCGCTGCAGTGGGAACGGCATGCGGTGTGCCCCGGGGCCGGGAATTCGCCTGACGCCAGGCGTGCCAATTTACTTCGGCTGCCGGATGCGCGGCACTTCACAATTGTTTGGATAGGGCGGAGGGCGGAAGGCAGAAGGCAGAAAAAACAGCGAGATTTCTTCATCCGCCTTCTGCCTTCCGCCCTCCGCCTTTGGCTCATCCGAGCATTCTTCCGACGCGGCGATTCCGGGCCACCTTCTCGGCGGTCGCCCGAGATACCAACTTCCACCAGCTTTTCCAGCCCACCTGAAGTGCAGGGCCGGCACCCAGGTACGCCGTTAGAAATCGCAAGCGATCCGTTCGCGTGATAGCTGGGTTGCTCAAGAAGCTGGCTCCCAACCGCATCACTTCCTTCGCACGACGTGCCACCGTGAGACGAACCCGCGTCCGCACGCCGACGAGGTCGATCAGGATGGGATCGCACTGCGAGAGCAGAATGTTCGGGGCTTTCAGGTCGCGATGTGAGACGCCACGATCATGCATCATGCGAAGAATTCGAGCGAGACGGACGATTGTGTCGCGGCTTGGCTCGGTCACAGCGTCCAACTGAACGGCAGACGGCACCATTTCGGTAAGCAAATAACCTTCCGCGGGAAGGCCATGGCGATAACGGTGGAACGCGGCGAGCGGGCGAGGCGTCGGCAGTCCGCGATCACGCAGCGTGTGACCGTTCGACCACGACCGCAGCACTGGCGACCGACGGAACAGATTCTTCAGCGGGTCAGACCACGACCGCACATTCACCCGTTTCAGCACAACCGGCACGGAACCGGTGAGCATCGGAATCGAGAACGTGGCGACGGTCGAAGTTCGGCTGTCCTTCAGGATGAGGGCGTCGGCGAGAGTGAATACCCCATCCGGGTCTTCGAGAATCGCTCGAATGACATGCTCGGGGATGTCGCGAACCGCAAGACCTCGCACGCTTCCACGCTTCACCTTGCGAATCGTGCGATTCGAGCCGAGCCAGCGACGTTCCCGTTTCGCCCAGAGATGCAAGTTCGAAGCGTGCGTCTCGCGTTCCAACTCCGTCGCCTGACTCCGAATCTCGATCGAGTTTGGAATCGGAAGTGTTGTGCGAGAACGCCGGTAGTGGTGCCAGAATCTCGCACGTTCGGGGCGAGTGACTCGCATCTGAAAGAAGCGATTGAACAGGGCAAGGTTATCGCGGCTCGTGGTCCACGTCAGTGGCGAACCGACCCGCACATCGTGAACGTCGATCAGCGAGAAACGAGGGACGCGGCACGACGGCATTTCGAGCAGCAGATTGCCGGGGTGCGGGTCGGGGTGGGCGACACCAGCATCGTGCAAGCGGGCGAAGAACTCGGCCAGCGCGAACGTGAGTTGTCGGCCTGTCGCGAGTTGTTCGTCTGGCGAAAGGGCTGGGTATTCTTGTTCCAGGTATTGCAGAAACGGAACGGCATCGAGGCCGCGTGTGATGAGGAAACTTTCGCCGGGCCAGCGCGAACCACTTGATCCCCACGCGAGCGGTTCGACCGCAGGCACGCCACGCATTCGCAACGAGACGGCGTTATCGAACTCCAGTCGCGCCTTGGGCGGGCGAATCAACTCGCGACCCCACGCACGCGGTCCGGTGATCCGGCAATGCTTGACGAAGACCGTTCCTGTTGCGAGTTCGACACGGTACACAGTGCGAGCGGGGTTCGCTTTCACGATCACGGCGGAGCCGTCCGCGATCCACCGATTCAGTTGCGGGCCGTCAGAACCGAACAGTGTCATTCCCGTTGGCGTGACATGCCAAACGTGGCGATCACTGCGCACGACCGGCAAGCCGGTCGCCTGAGTGAGAGTCGCGAGTTTGTGCAGCAGGTCCGCCAGCATGTGCCACTCACCCCGATTTTCGGACCGGTTCAATTCGCAATCGGTGAAGCGCCGCGAACCACGCCCGACCGCCCGCAGCAACGCTGTAGCGGTCTTGAACCTGTCGCCGACCAGCAGCGCCGAGCCGTTGACGGAGTTCCACATCGCCCGCCAAGCGCGACACGGCCGATACCCATTCCTCGGTCGTCGACGCGAGAAAGCCCGTTTCCCAATCGCGAACCATCTCGCTCTGCACGCCAACCGGATTCGCGATCACCGGCAACCCCGCAGCCTGATACTGAATGATCTTCAGGCCGCACTTCCCGGCGCTCCACGGATCGTCTGGCACCCAGCCGATGCCGACATCCGCTGCCGCGATCTCGGTCGCTTCCGAGGCTTGCTCCCAGGGGCATTCCTCGATCGGTAAATCCGGGATACGCAGGAACCGGTCGCACACGAGCTTCAAACGCACACCCGGAATCAGCCGCCCAATCGTGGAGAGTACCGGCGTGAATTGTTCCAGCCCGCGTAACGTGCTTCGCGAACCAACCCAGACGAGCCGAAGGTGATCCCGTTGCTCCTGAACCGTGACGGGGTATTTCTCGGTGTCAACGCACGTCGGGATGACAATGACGCGATCCGCGTGCGTGTAACAGCGTGCCTCGGCAGCGAGGTACTCGTTGCCAGCCACGACGAGGTCGCACGCGGCGATCGTCGCCTTGAATCGATGTGTCCGTTTCGGATCCTCGAATCCGTGCGGCGAGTAGGAATCCCGCAGCCAGACGGCGTCGTCGAAATCGAAGATCAGTCGGGGAACGCGGCGGCGAAGCAGCGCGATCGCCCACGGTGGGAGCAACTTCCGCTGAACGAGGACGGCATCGGCATTGAGATTCAACCCGATGCCGAGTCTGCCGAAAGTCGTGCGTGGGAGTGGGCGAATATCGAGAGAGTGGCCGTGTGCGGCGAGCGCAGCCCGGAACGCTGCCACCCGATAGCGGCAGCAGACATGGTCAACAGATTCAACCAGGGCAACAACCCGCACCGCAAGCCCTCCTTGGCTTTCAATTGGCGTGGATGAGAACTCGACAGGTCGCGTTCTCATCCAATGGGCGTGGATGAGAACTCGACAGGTCGCGTTCTCATCCAATGGGCACGCATCCCTTTTGGGTCGCGGCCACGAGGCAATCTACCGCTTCCGTCGAGTTGCCAGCGCCCGGTCGATCTGGCGCTTGGCGTCTGCCGTCTTCAGCGTCTCGCGTTTGTCGTGCACTTGCTTGCCCTTACCGATCGCGAGTTCGATCTTGGCTTTCCCTTCGCGGAAGTACATGCGAAGCGGAACGAGCGTCAGCCCTTTCTCCGATGCCTTGCCCGCGAATCGCTCGATCTCCTTGCGATGCATCAGGAGCTTGCGTTCGCGTTTCGGCTTGTGATTCAAGCGATTGCCGAACGCATACTCGGGTATCTCGGCTCCGACCAACCAGGCTTCGCCACCGTCGATGCGGGCGTAGGAATCCTCAAGGTTCGCGTGCCCGGCTCGCAGGCTTTTCACTTCGGTGCCGACCAGAACCAACCCGCATTCAAGCTGATCGAGAATCTCGTAGTCGTGCGTTGCCCGACGGTTCCGGCAAATGTTTACCGTGCCGTCGCCGACAACTTTCTTTTCTTTCTTCGCCATGATGCCATCCAGGGTGCGCCGACCGAACTCGCGTATCTTACCAGCGTCGCCATTCTAATCGTAGGCCATTCCCATGCCCCGATTCGTGATCCTCGAACATGACTGGCCAATGCGACACTGGGACTTCCTTCTCGAAGCGGGCACTCTCCTGCGTGCCTGGCGTCTGCTCGCGGAGCCAACTCCGGGCTGCGTCGTTCCAGCCGAACCGAACGCCGACCACCGGATATTCTACCTCGACTATGAAGGCCCCATCTCAGGCGATCGTGGCAACGTCACCCGTTGGGACGCTGGCACATTCGACTGGCTCGCGGATCGTTCGGACTGCGTCGAAGTCGAACTCCACGGAACGAAACTCTCCGGGCGTTGGCGAATCGAACGATCTTCTGGCGAGCCACGGGGTTTACCCCCGTGGTCTTTGATCGCCCCGGCACCACAGGGATAAACCCCGTGGCTCGCACTTCCCATCTCACGGCGCGAGCTTCGTCGGAATCGGAAGGTCCGTGCGAGTTCGCCCCGCAACCACCACCTTTCCCTCGCGAGTCTCCAACGTCAGGATGTTCGACGCGGCCTGCGGTTGATCCGGGAAGAAGCGAAACAGCCCGACCGGGTTTCCGTTGTGTCGATACCACGTCACGTCGATGTTCGAGCTGCGAGCGGCCTCCGCGATGGCATCGAGAACCGTTTGCGTTCCGACCGCGAGACGACCTGCCCGGAGATCGCACACTTCCACCGCCATCAAGTTGATCTCGTCAGCAACCAACCAGGTTCGCAGTTCGATCCATACGACGGCACCCCAGAACCCTTCGCCGTAGCGCAGCCCGAGCTTGAGGCGGTCGCCTTCGACAGCCACTCGCGGCGAATGGAACCCTTCGGGCAACAGCGATGCGAAGTTTCCATTTGCGGTCATCATTTCGGCGAAGAAGCAGTTCAGTTCCTCGGCGGTGAACGTTTCGCCCCATTCGCCTTTGGTCCGGATGTCGGTCTTCAAGTCTTGAATGCGGGTGAGTACGCGTGACGCTTTCTCGCGGGTGTCGTAATCGGCCGGGCACGCGGCGGCGGTGTAGAACGCGGGTTCGCACTTGAGCATCGTGCCGATTATGCCGACCACACCCGAGATAATCAGAACGAGGATGCTGCAGGCCACGAGCATCGGTCTTCGGCGCAGCATTCAGACATCTCCCAAGACAGAGGGCTAACCCGGGGAAATAGCCTGAGCGGAGAAGTGGGTCAACGCCGATCGGACAACATGGGGAATGTAGTAGGCACACTCCGTGTGCCGGCCACCGAAACGGCACACGGAGTGTGCCTACTACATTGGAGGTCACACCGATTACGCCGGTTCCGGCCGACGTTGGGATCTCACAACTTGGGGGAAGACTTGGCAAACGGCGCGGGGGGCGGGTACGTTATAAGAGTGAACCCACGTCTGCACTCGGCGAAGGAACTGGACATGAACCGTTCGGGAACCGCCATCCGGCACCTGGCCGCGGCCCTCCTTGGGTTGGGCGCATTCGCCGCTGCCACCACAGCCGCACAACCACCCAGGCGACCACCACTCGACCCTCTTGGCGAAGCGGTCGCACGCCAGAAGATCGCCGATCAGAAGGCCGAGACCGACGTGATCGCCGCGATTCAGGATGCGTCTTCTACTGCGAAGACGAACCCGGTCAAGGCCGTGCAGCAATTGAAGCGGGCTCAGGTACTCGTTGATTCTCCGGTTCTCAGCGCGGAAGCCCGCACGCGGCTTCTTGCGATCCTCGACCAGAAAATCGCGGGCATCGAAGGCCGGGCGATTCCCAATCCGGGCGTCAAGAACGACCCCATCGCTGCCGGCGTGAAATTCGACAAGAAGACCGCATTCGACAATTACATCTCCGAACTCAATGCCGTGAAGGCCGGAGTTCAGCGAATCGTCGAGTACAAGAAGTTGGGGCAAAACAAGGAAGCCGACCGTGAGGTCGCGGCGCTTGTGAAGGCATACCCGAACAATCCGTCGGTCATCAACTTGCAGGCCCAGAACGGATTCGGCGATCGTGTTCAGGATTCTGTGGATTTCGCTCAGTTGCAACAGTCTCGCATCAACATCGCGATGAAGAGCGTGGAGACTTCTTCGCTGCCGGCGCTGGGTGATGTCGAGTTCCCGAAGGACTGGAAAGAGAAGACCGCTCGCCGCCTGAAGACGGTGGAACTCACGGAGCAGGAAAAGAAGATCATCGAGTCGCTGAACAAGCCGGTGAAGCTCGACCTGAACAACCGACCGCTCGACGAAGCCCTGCAAGACATCTCGAACGTACTGGATCAGAAGCTGTTCATCGACAAGAAATCCATCGACGATCTCGGCATCGACCTGCGGAAGCCTGTTAGCCTTCAGGCGAACGGCGTCGCGGCTCGGACTGCCCTGCGTCAGTTGCTCGCTTCGCACGGGCTGACCTTCGTCATCAAGGATCAGGTGATTCAGGTGGTGGACGTCGAGAAGGCCAAGAACATGCTGGTGACGCGGGTGTATTATCTCGGCGACGTCGTGCAGGGTGTCGGACCGTTCGCGGGCAGCCTGACATGGGGGCCGCTTGTCGATTTCCAGCAGACGATGTCGAATGTGGAAGCGATCATGAAGTCGATCAAGACGTCGATTGATCCGCTGAGCTGGAAAGAGAACGGCGGGCCGGCATCGGTGACGTTCCACTTCCCGAGCATGTCGATTATTGTGCGGGCGTCGGCCGAAGTTCACGCGGCGCTCGGCACGAGCATGGGCGGCCGTTGAGCCTCGCGGACGGAACATTGCAGTGAAACGCAAAGAGCCTCCTGATTTTCAGGAGGCTTGTCTGTTATGGCCATCGCAGATGTTGCGACCTCGTCGCCTACTATTTCTTGTGCCCATGGACCAGGAGTTGCGCTTCGCTTAACACCTGGCTACCATCCGCCCCCTTCCGGGCTCAACACCAAAAACCAATCAACGATACTCTCAACTGACCTACCACTCCACAGTGGTTGGCATTACCTTCCGCGTCTTAAGAACTGGAAACCGTTACTTCCGAGGCGAGATGAGTCAATCGGTGCTCACTCCAACCAACATCCATGCTGTGATCGACGCGACTTATCGCGCCGAATCTCGCCGCGTTTTCGCTTCCCTCGTTCGGCTCCTGCGAGACTTCGATCTCGCCGAAGAAGCACTCCACGAGGCGTTCGCATCCGCTGTTGAGAGTTGGCCACGAGACGGTGTTCCCGCGAACCCAAGAGCGTGGTTGGTTTCGACCGGTCGATTCAAGGCGATCGACGCGCTCCGTCGCCGAGGTCAATTCGACTCGCTGCAACCGGAACTTGCCGGGCGATTGGCAGAGATTGCCGAGGTTAATGCCACGCGGGAAGATCGAGCGATCGAAGACGACCGACTGCGGCTCGTCTTCGCCTGCTGTCACCCCGCGATCGACCGCTCCGTGCAAATCCCTCTCACGCTGCGGGAAGTGTGCGGACTAACAACCGAAGAAATCGCCCTCGCGTTTCTGACCGCACCAACGACGATGGCCCAGCGGATCGTGCGGGGCAAAGCCAAGATTCGCGATGCTGCCATCCCGTTTATCGTCCCCGATGCTGGCGACCTCCCGGAACGGCTCGGCTCGGTGCTGGCAGTTGTTTACCTCGTCTTCAACGAAGGGTACTCGGCCAGTTCCGGCGAGGCACTCACGCGAGCTGACCTGTCGGGCGAAGCGATCCGTTTGGGGCGGCTGGTGGTCGAACTGCTTCCCGACCCCGAGGCAATCGGTCTGCTTGCGTTGATGCTCCTCCAGGAATCGCGCCGCCATGCGCGAGCAACTCCGGGCGGCGACCTCGTGCTTCTCGAAGATCAGGACCGTTCGACGTGGGACGCGGGACACATTGCGGAAGGTCGAAGGCTCGTCGAGAGTGCGCTGGGCACGCGGCAGTTCGGGCCATACACACTTCAGGCGGCGATTGCGAGCGTCCACGCGGCAGCCCCAACGGCATCGGCAACCGACTGGCAACAAATCGCGGCGCTCTACGACGCATTACTCACGCTGAATCCGTCGCCAGTTGTGGAGTTGAACCGCGCCGTGGCTGTGGCGATGCGTGACGGGCCAGCGACTGGCCTTGATCTGATCGACCACATTCTCGGTCGTGGTGAACTCGCCCAGTATCACCTTGCTCACGCGGCCCGTGCGGATATGCTCCGTCGCCTCGGTCGGCGTGACGATGCACGATCGGCATACGAGCAGGCGCTCACTCTGACGCAACAGGAGCCAGAGCGCCGATTTCTGTCGAAGCGATTGTCGCAACTCTAACGATTCTGCGCAGGTTCCCCACTCTGCGTTCCTCACCCTCGAAAAAGAATTTTCCCCACGATGTCGATTCGCAGCCGACCCGTTCGACGAAGTGGTGACAGTCGCCTCACACTCTTGATGGAGAAGAGTCTCAATGATTAAGCAGAAGATCACCCCGTTCTTGTGGTTCGATGGCAATGCCGAGGAAGCCGCGAACTATTACGTCTCGCTGTTCCCGGATTCCAAAATCACCGGCATCACACCGGGGCCGGGCGGCACAGCGTTGGTGGTCGAGTTCCAACTTGCCGGGCTGCAGTTCCTCGCCTTGAACGGCGGACCACATTTCAAATTCAATGAGGCGATCTCGCTCTCGATTGATTGTCACTCTCAGGCCGAGGTGGACGAGTATTGGGAGAAGCTCTCCGCGGGTGGGTCGAAGAGTGATTGCGGGTGGCTGAAGGACAAGTACGGTCTCTCGTGGCAGGTCGTACCGACAATCCTCCCGAACTACCTGGCTTCCCCGGACCGCGAGCAAGCGGCACGAGTCATGGATGCGATGATGCAAATGACCAAGCTGGACATCAAGACGCTTCAGGACGCTGCTGACAGGAAGTAAGGCGATCGGTCCGACAACACGGGAGACATGCGATGCGATACATGCTGCTCATGTACGGGACAGAAGGCGACTTGACGGACGAAGAACGCAAGGACTGCATGATTCGGTCCCTGGGCATCTGCGATGAGTTGGCCGCTCAGGGCAAGTTCATCGCAACTTCTCCGCTTCAGTCGATCACCACGGCTGCAACCGTTCGCGTGCGGGACAACCGACCACTGATAACGGACGGTCCATTCGCCGAGACGACCGAACAACTCGGCGGCTACTTCTTGTTGGATCTCGCGAATCTCGATGAGGCAATCGCGATCGCCAGTCGGCTTCCACCCGTCAGCAAGGGAACCGCTGAGATCCGCCCGATACTCGACCTCGAAGGTCTGCCGAAGGCGCGGCACCTTCCGGTCGGGTCAAGCGACGCGAACGGCACGCCGTTCATGCTTCTCTGCTACGACGACGAGACCGCGTGGAGTGAGGCCGGCCCAGCAGCTCGCCAAGAAGCGATGGCTGAAGCTGCTGGGCTGGCACGACAACTGAGCGAAGCAGGGAAATACTTGAGCGCGTCGCCGCTTCACCCGGCAACCACGGCGACATGCGTGCGAGTGCGGAACGGAAAACGAGAGATCACTGACGGACCATTCGCCGAGACGCACGAAGTTCTCGGCGGGTTCTACCTGATTCTGGCAGAGTCTCGCGAGGCGGCACTGCGTGTTGCTGCCCAGCACCCTGGCGCACGTCGTGGGGCTGTCGAGGTCCGACCGCTGTTCGATTTTTCCGGGTTGCAGAATGTGAAGTCGATTTCGTGAACCGCTGTCGATTTGGGCCCAGCTCGTTCGACTACATGGCGAAAGACGACGGGTTGACGGATCACCCGTCGAGACGAGTTCCAACCGCGTAACCAGGAGATGTCATGACCGGCACCACCATCACCCCGTACCTGTTCTTCGGCGGCCGTTGCGAAGAGGCGATCAACTTCTACCGCACAGCCTTGGGCGCAGAGGTCGATATGTTGATGCGCTTCAATGAAAGCCCGGAACCGGCCCCGCCAGGGATGCTGGAGGCCGGGTTCGAAAAGAAGGTGATGCACGCTTCGTTCCGCGTGCAAGGAATCTCACTGATGGCCTCCGACGGGTGTGACAGCGTCTCGAAGTTCGACGGCTTTCGACTCGCACTCGCCGTTCCGACTGAAGCAGACGCGAAGCGCTCGTTCGACGCGCTTGCCGATGGCGGAAGCGTTCAGATGCCACTCACCAAAACCTTTTGGTCGCCGTGCTACGGGATGGTCACGGACCGCTTCGGCCTCGGCTGGATGGTCATGGTTCCCGCCCCGATGTGACCGTGCGAGACAGCGAAGACAGTTGTGTCCAGCCCTGCCCAAGCAGGGAGTGTTGGTTCGCCCTTTACCTTTACTGGGAGTTTGAAATGATGCGACGAATGTTGACCAGCGGCTTGATGCTGATTGCTCTGACCACCGGCAGCCGCAGCGATGATACGCCCGCCAAGCCGACGGCTCCGACTCACGAAGGTTTTGAGAAGATGAAGAAGCTGGCCGGCACCTGGGTGGAGGCCGACAAGGACGGCAAGCCGACCGACAAGGTGTTCTCTGTGGTTCGAGTGATCGCGGGTGGGTCAGCGGTTCACGAGACGGCGTTCCCGGGTCAGCCGCAGGAGATGGTTTCGGTCTACCATCTCGACAAGGGCGATCTGCTGATGACGCACTATTGCGTGTTGGGCAACCAACCGCGGATGAAGGCCGAGGCAACGGCAGCGAAGAATCAGATCCGCTTCGCCTTCGCGGGTGGGACGAACCTGGATCCGGCGAAGGACACGCACATGCACGAAGCGACGCTCACGTTCGTCGATGATGACCACATCGAGATCGCGGGTGTGGCGTGGGTCGGCGGCAAGCCCTCGGAGAACCATTGCGGCCAGATGAAGCTCGTTCGCAAGAAGTGAGGCTCCTGGTAGTTCGCGTCTGCGGATGCCAACCTTTGCAACGGTGAACTGCGGGCCGAGAGGACATCCTCTCGGCCTGTTGCGTTTCTCCAAATGCCTCAGAATCGGGTGCTATGGCAACAGCCACCGATACGCGCGATGGAAGAAGCACGTCACTCTCCTCAACTGCTGCGAAGCAACCTGTACGATAGCAGTGATCGCCTTCCCATTCGTCAGTCCAACAGCACATGCCAAGCGACACCGCGTTTCGTCTGAGTCTGTACCTCACACTGTCGCTGGCCTGCGCCTGCGTCGGCTACGCCGAATTCGAGATGTTCCCCGAAGTGCCGTTCATCACCGCAGCGGCAGTTCTCACGCTCGCCGTACTGTATCGACTCGAAACTCGCGTTCAATTGCTGTCGATCCCTGAGACGAACCGCATGGGGTTGATTCTCGGCATCATGTACTTCGCGTGGGCCGTCTTCCGCATCGTGCAGGTCATTCAGCGACCCGAAATGGGAAACGCGAACCTTCAACTCGTGTTGGTCTCGCTGTTCGGTCCGCTACTCGTCACGCTCATTCCGGCCAAACTCGCTCGTCGGGAACAACACGTCGGAGACTACTGGGCATTGCAAGTCATGGGGCTCGTCGCCGTCAGCCTCAGCGGAGCCATGACCGAAGATCGCGTGTGTTCGATTCTCGTCGGACTCTACGCCGGAACCGCTGTTTGGAGTCTGAGTCTGTTTCACCTCAGACGAGCGGCCGGCCGAATCGCTTGCATCCCGAACCGGCCAGCCGCACATCCGGTCGCTGGCGTTCTCGCGAATCACGAACCACAGTCCGGCCTGCGACAAGCACTGAAACTCAGTGCGATTGCCGGTGCCGTTGCCATTCCGCTGTATCTCATCACGCCGCGATCACCGGGCGAGAAACTCGAATTCGGGAAGCCGCGAGTCGAGATCGGTTACGCCGCCTCGCAGATGATCGACCTGAACCAAACCGGGAACCTGGAAGACAACCCGGCCCCGGCGTTCGAGGTCACACTCAACCCCATAACCGGATTGATTCCCGAATTACCCGACACGCAACTGTGGCGCGGGCGTGTACTCCGGAACTACTCGAAAGGTACATGGGAATCCAGCGACCTTCCACTTCCCGGCGTCGATGGAGCACCAAGAGGGCTCCTCCAGTGGACGCCGCCACGCCTCGGTCCCGGACAGTGCGCGATCGAGTTCAGCGTGCCGCCGTCGTTGCCGGGGCAATTCCTCGCCGAACCCGTCGTGTGGGCCCCCGATCAACCTGTGCCGGTTGCCAGCATCACCTCTCGGGGAACCCTCCCGTGGTTGTGGGGCGGCGACGGTTCGTTCCTGTGGTCCGGCCGAATCGCCAGACTCGAAACACACCGCTACGTTCAGATCTGGCAACCGAGAGCTCCACGCGATATCAGTCCGAGATTTCACATCATCGACCCCGACCCGAATGCGAAAATCCGTCCCCTGATCCACAACCCGGTTCGGCGTGTGAAGGAGTACGCCGACGGGCTTGTCGATGCGTTGATACAGGAGGGGAATTTGCCAGCCGATTGCCGCGATCCCGTCACGGATTTGCCGAAGCGAGAGTTCCACGATCAGATCGCGAAATCGTTCACACGCCACCTCGCGAACTGGCCAGCGTTCACTTACACGACCAAACTGCGTCGGGTTCGGAAGGATCTCGATCCCGTCGAGGAGTTCCTGTTTCATACTCGCGCCGGGCACTGCGAACGGTTCGCGTCGGCGCTGGCGCTCATGCTCCGCTCGCAAGGCGTCCCGTGCGTTCTCGTGCTCGGATTCAAGGGATGGGAAGGAACGAACGATCCCCGGAAGTATGTCGTGAAGCAAGAACACGCACACGCCTGGGTGGATGCGCTCATCGTGGAGTATGAACCAGCGAAACCCGGACAGAACGAACGCCCGATCAGTTGTTGGCGCACACTCGATCCGACACCGGGCGGGCAAGCTATCTCGGAAGCACCCTCCAGCGGTTGGGCCGGAAATGCCCGAGCGCGACTGCACGATTTCGTCCGCGAATCCCTGGCGAGTTTCTCCTCCGAACAACGGCGATTGATCTGGGCGTCGATCAGCGAATCACTCCAAAACTGGGGCATTCTCGGAATCGGAATTGTGCTCGTGCTCCTCGCAATTCGTCGCCGACAGAAGCGGGCTTTGGCGACGCCGGAAGCGGGCTTCCTCGGGCCGTTGCTCGCACTGCTGAAGGCCCACGGATTCACGCCGCAACCCGGAGAGACCCCGCGAGAATTTGCCCAGCGAGTGGCCGACGTACTCATCACGAATCCTCGCAGTGCGGTTGAGGCAGGCATACCGCGGGATTGGGTCGAGGCGTATTATGAATCGCGGTTCGGTGGAGGTGTGATTCCGCCGGGCCGACTCGCCAGACTCGACGTGGGGCTGCGCGATTTGGAGCGAAGCCTTGTCGCTGTTCAACCCCAAAAGTGAACCATGAATGCACCCACCAAACGGCTTCGAGCGGATACGTCGGTACTCGTGGTGATCGACGTGCAGGACAAACTGCTCGTGAAGATTCCCACGGCGACTTCGCTGGTTGCGAACGCGGGTTTCCTTCTCGACGTGGCGGCGCTGCTCGAAGTTCCGGTTCTGGCGACCGAACAGTATCCGAAGGGGCTTGGCCCGACAACAGCCGAACTCGCACGGCGATTGCCTCCGTCGTTGCCATCGAAGACGACATTCAGTTGTTGCGGGGCGGGTACGTTTCTCGAAGAGTTGGAGATGATGCATCGGCCGAATGTCGTGCTGGTCGGCATGGAGACGCACGTTTGCGTTTCGCAGACCGCTCTCGATTTGCTTCAGGCGGGCTTGCACGTCTATTTGCCGGTTGATGCACTGGCGGCACGCGGGGCGATCGACCACGACACCGCACTGCTACGGCTCGTACAGGCGGGTGCGGTGCCGACGACCGTTGAGGCGGTTGCGTTCGAGTGGACAGGCGACGCGGCACACGCGAAGTTCAAGGCGGTGAGCGGGTTGGTGATCGCCCGCAGTTCAAAGGGATGAAGAGAAGTTTGCGAGCCACGGGGTTTATCCCCGTGGTCTATTGTTCACAGCAATACCCACGGGGATAAACCCCGTGGCTCGCAAGCTTCTCGCTACTTCTTCTTTTTCTTCGCTGATTTGTCGTCCTTGTCCTTCTCTTTCTCCTTCTCCTTGGGTTTCGCTTCGGTGGCGCTCGCTTTCGGCGAAGGCGACGGAGCACCCGGAGAAGGACCAACCACGAACCCCAACGCTTTCAATTTCGGAGCCAATTTATCTGCTTCTTCGATCGCTTCGGCGGAATCGACCTTTGCTGCTGCAATTGCCGCGTACCAGAATCGTTCGCGATCGCGAGCCGTCAGAGCGTCCGGGTCTGCACCGTATTCACGGACCAACTCTTGATCGAATCGCAGCGTCTTGAGCTCGGTTGAAAGCGCCCGCCAAGTGACCCCCGCCGAGACGATCGAACCATCCGGGCGAGTCACTTTTCGGCCAATTGCGATGTGAAGCAGCCCGCGAAAGTTGCCAGTCAGCACGCCCGCATCGCGGATTGCCGAGAGCAGTTCTCGGATACCATCCATTCCGTGACTCCGCGCCAGGGGTTCACGATCGCCACGTTCCGGTTCCGGAGGAACAAACCGGGCGGCCCCGACAATTACTTCAACCATTATAGTCCTATGTATTTCGCCCAGTTTACCAACAGCCCGAGTTTACTCCAAACCCCCGTCCCTCGACTGTTCATTTCGGCATAACGTCGCGGATGTCTGGAACCCAACGCGGCCACCCAACTGCTGTTTGACATCCTGGGCACACGGATTCGGCAAATCTCCTCGATCTTGAATCGCGAATCCGCAAACTCGCATCTTCAGACCGTGGCGACTCGCAAACGCTTCTGATACGCTGTGGGTACTTCGCTCGCCTCTCCCGGAGTTTCCCCGTAATGTTCCGCCTCGCTGCTGCACTGCTTCTCGCAATTCTTCCAGGATTCGTCCTGGCGCAAGACAAACCCAAGACCGGCTTCGTCGACAAGACCTTCAAAAACGCCGACAGCACGACATCGCCTTACGTCGTGTTCATCCCCAAGGATTACGACGGCAAAAAGGAATACCCGGTCATCCTGTTCCTGCACGGTTCGGGCGAAACGAAGGGTGGCACCAAAGCGCCCGTTGACGTGGGCATCGGCGCGGCCATCAAGAAGCGCGAGAAGGACTTCCCTTTCATCGTCGTGATCCCGCAGTCCGAGAAGCGAACCTGGAAGGCCGGCTCGGACGACGCCAAGCGGGCGCTCGCGATTCTCGATGAGGTGATGAAGGAGCACAAAACCGACGCGAAGCGACAGATCCTCACGGGCCTCTCGATGGGCGGTTCCGGAACCTGGAGCATTGCCCCGACAACAGCAACCCGATGGGCCGCGATTGTCCCGATTTGCGGCAATGGCGATGTGGCCGATATAGCGAAGATCAAGGACATCCCGTGCTGGAGCTTCGTTGGCGACAAGGACAGCGAGAAGACCGTGACCAACATGAAGGAAATGTCTGAAGCACTGGAGAAAGCCGGCGCGAAGCCGAAGCACACCGTTTACCCAGGCGTCGGCCACAACTCGTGGGACATGGCCTACGGCACCGACGATCTCTACAAGTGGCTGCTCGAACAGAAAACGAAGTGAATCCCACATTCGCGTAGCCGCGACCGAAGGGAGCGTGCTGGTCGACGCTCCCTTCGGTCGCGGCTACGCAACACCCGATTGGAGAACCTCCCATGACGACCCCGTTGAATCGCAGAACGTTCATCGCCAGCAGCGCCGCTGCTGGTGCCGCAATGTCGCTGCCCGCGAGCAGCTATGCCAAGATCAAGGACGCCAACGGCAAGGTTCGCGTTGCGTTCCTCGGCGTCGGCGGCCGATGTCAGCAGCACATCGACGTCATCCTCAAGATGAAGGAACTCGGCAAGCCCGTCGAGCCGGTTGCCGTGTGCGACGTGTGGGACGGTCAGGTTGTTCCGAACGTCATCAAAGGTCGCGGCCTGTATCCGTCGGCTGAACGCTGCGGGCTCAAGTTGGACGACAAGGATCACGTCACCAAGGACTACCGCAAGATCATCACGGCGAAGGACGTGGACGCGGTTTGCATCGCGACGCCAGATCACTGGCACGCACGCATGGCGATCGACGCTCTCGAAAACGGCAAAGACGTGTACATGGAAAAGCCCATGACACGCACCATCCCGGAAGCGATCGCCGTGGTCGATGCTGCCGCGAAGAACAGCCGTGTCGTCACCGTTGGCGTGCAGAGCATGGCCGACCCGACGTGGCGAGCCGCTTACGAGTACATCAAGACCGGCAACATCGGTCACGTTCTGCAAGGGCAGACGAGCTACTTCCGCAACAGCAGCGTTGGCCAGTGGCGTTACTACCCGCTGACCAAGGAAATGTCGCCGAAGACGATCGACTGGGATATGTGGCTCGGCCACGGGATCAAGGGCGTCGATGGTCAACCGCTCGGCCCGACACCGAAGGAAGTGCCGTTCGACCGGGCCGTGTGGGCACAGTGGCGTTGCTACTGGCCATTCGGCGGCGGCATGTTCACCGACCTGTTCGTTCACCAGACGACCCACCTGATCGCGGCGATGGGCGTGCGATTCCCGGCTCGCGTCGTCGGTTCCGGCGGCATCTACATGGAGTACGACACCCGCGACGTGCCCGACACGGCGACCGTGGTTGCTGACTACGAAGAGGGCTGTCAGTTCATCGTGTCCGCGACGATGTGTAACGACGTGCAGCTTGGTGAAATGATCCGTGGCCACCTGGCGACGATCAAGTTCACGGGCGGCGGCGACTACATGAAGGGCTTCGAGGTTTACGGGCAGAACATCGCGGGCGGCCCGGTGAAGCCGAAGGGCACCGACGGCCAAGAGAAGCCGGTTCACACTTACGAGAACCCGGCTCTGGTCAATGCGAAGCCGGGCGTCGAGAACAGCGCGACCTACGCACTGTGGGCGAACTTCCTGGAATGCGTCGCGAAGAAGAACCGCGAAACGCTGAGCACGCCGGAACTGGGCGCAGCGGCGTTCAGCACGGTGAACATGGGCGTGCAGAGTTACCGTCAGGGCAAGGTGCTGTTCTGGGACAAGGAAAAGCGAGTCGTCAAAGATGCCGACGCTTCGTGGGCGACGCAGTGGGAAGCCCGCAGCAAGAAGCGTGGCAAGCCGAACCAGATCATCGGTTGGGACGCTGGCGAGAAGGGTAGCTTGCTGACCCCACCGGCGTATCAGAAGCTCGAAGGTCCGTGGATCGACGGCAAGGAACCGATGGGTTCGTAAGGATTTGGGGAACCCCGAGTGCCAGCGAGGGGGTGCGATCGACAAGCCAGCCACG
>JAIOPV010000077.1 GCA_021413735.1 Planctomycetota bacterium | reverse complement strand
ATTCGATCGACATGTTCCCCAGGTGCTGTTCGATGTTCTCGGTCAACTGGGACGAGGAGAAGAACGAGACCGACTGGCCCGTTCGCGTCGGGCACTCGCCAAGGCCGCTCCGCAACTGGTGCCCTCCGAACACTGGTTTGCCGTTACCAACCCCGCACCGACCGCGCCCTCATTCAAGCCTCCGGCCACAGTGAAGTCGGCGCCAAATCCCGAACTCAGTTCCAAGACCCCGAATCTGGCCTCCATCGTGGTCCTCTGTTGCAACGAACTGGCGTACACGAAGCAGTGCTTCGACAGCGTGATACGACACACGCACACGCCCTACGAACTGATCATGATCGATAACGGTTCAACCGATGAAACTCTCGCCTACTTGACCAAGTTCTCGACCCGAACGGGGCCACGGCACATCACCCTCATTCACAACGACACCAACCTCGGTTTTACACGCGGTTGTAACCAGGGAATTGCCCACTCCCAGGGGCAGTACGTCGTGCTCCTCAATAACGACACGATCGTCTCGCCCAACTGGCTGAGCGATCTCATCCAGGGGCTGGAAGCCGCGGGACCCAAAGCCGGGATGATTGGTCCCGTGAGTAACGCAACTGCGGCTCCACAACAAATCGCTATCGACTACACCGAAATCTCGCGGGTCGATGAGTTCGCCGCCCGACGCCGACGGGAGCACGGTCTTCCCACTCGAACCGTTGATCGGCTGGCGGGATTCTGTCTGGTCATTCGCCGCTCAGTCCTCGACCGCATTGGTTCGCTCGATGAACGGTTTGGCGTCGGTTTCTTCGACGATTTCGACCTGTGCGTTCGGACTCGCGAGGCCGGGTTTGATCTGCTGTTGGCACCCGGTGTCTTTGTTCACCACTTCCTGAACCGCACATTCGTGGGCCAAAAGATTGACATACCCAAGCAGTTCCAGGCCAACTTCGAGCGGTTCGTCGAGAAGTGGGGTCGCGAACGAGTCGAGCGCTACCTCCCCGACATGAAAGACCGACTTGCGTTGATGTCTCCGCCACTCAAGTCCCCAGTCCCCCAAGTCCAATCTCGGCAGCGGGTTTCATTGTGCATGATTGTTCGGAACGAGGAGAAGAATCTCCAGGCCTGTCTGGCGGGAGCCGCCGATCTCGTGGATGAGGTCATCGTGGTCGATACCGGGTCCACGGATCGAACCAAGGACATTGCCACTCAGGCTGGTGCAAAGGTCTTCGACTTCCCGTGGGTGGACAGTTTCGCGGCGGCGCGGAACGAGTCGCTTCGGCACGCCACGGGAGACTGGATCTTCTGGCTGGATGCCGATGATCGAATCGATGAACCCACACAAGTAGCGCTCCGCTCGTTGTTCGCGAGCCTGTCCGCCGAACCCGCGGTGTACCTTCTGCCCACGAGCATCCGGCACGGGGCTCATGCTTCATTCGTGGATCATGCTCGACTGTTTCGCAATCACCCGTCGGTTCGCTGGGAGTATCGCGTTCATGAACAGATTCTCGGGGCGGCTCAGCGAGCGGGCTGGCCGGTTCGACGCACCAAGATCGTCATTCGGCACGAAGGGTACGTGGACCCCGCCGGACTCCAGGCCAAATCGGCCCGCAACCTGCGATTGCTCCAACAGGAACAGGCGGAACGACCGAACGATCCCCTGATTCTGTTCAACCTCGGTTCGATGGCGCTCGACCGTGGTGATGCCACGAGCGCAATTCCGCTCCTGGAGCAGTCGCTCCAGGTGTCACCGCCGGGTTATTCGCTGGTGTGTAAGACGTACACGCTCCTCGTCTGCGCCCACCGCCAGCTCGGGCGAACCGTCGAAGCCATGCAAATCTGTCGCGTGGCCCGGTCGAAGTTACCCAACGAACCTGAATTGCTCTTTTATGAGGGGTTACTCCTTCAGGAATCGGGCCAGCCGGTCGCGGCCGAGTCCTGCTTGCGGACCTTACTTCAACTTCCCGCTCCCTCGGATCTGTCTGGCAATGACGTGGGATTGCAGGGCTACAAGACCCGGCACAATCTGGCTGTGACGCTTCGCGATCAGAAACGCGGGTCGGAGGCCGAAGTCGAATGGCGTCGGGTCGTGGAAGAACAGCCGGACTTTGCTCCCGCCTGGCTGGGGTTGGCCAGTCTCCTCGCCTCGCAGGGTCGTTGGGACGACCTCGAACGTGACGCCCAACAGATCGAAACGCATCCCCACGCCCGGGAGATGGCAACCCTTCTGCGTGCGAAGGTGTTCCTCGACCGCAAGAATCCCGAACCGGCGGTTCCGCTCCTGGAGGCGGTCAAGGAGCGGTTGCCATACGCCGTCTGGCCGCATCTGTTACTGGCCGAAGCACGCTGGCAGCTCGACAAGAATTCCGCGGCGACCAAGCAGGCCCTTCAGGATGTCCTGAAACTCGATCCCAACCATCTCCCGACTCACAAACGGCTGGAGCAACTCCATACCGCGGAAGCTCGAAGTGAGTCGCAAACTCCCGAACGATCCGCGGTCTCGGCTGGGAGGAGCGAAGCATGACACTCGCGGTGATGACAATCTGGACCGATCCACCCGAATGGTGTCTTCTCGCGGAGTCGGCTCGCCACTTTGCGATTCCGCTCATGATGACTCAGCAAGCCTCAAGGTGGGTCAACTTCTCTCACAATAAGGTCGACATCTTCTTCGCGGGGCTTCGCGATGTACCTGCGGATCGAATTTTGTATGTCGACGGCGATGATGTCGTTTTTGTTCGCCCCGATGCCATTCCGGTGGCCGAGGCCGCTCTGGCTGAGTGTGGTCGCGATTTTCTCGTTGGCGGTGAAGTGACCTGCTGGCCGTGGTCGCGCCGCCACACACACCGATTCCCCGGTCGTTCGGCGATGCGTTATCCCAATGCCGGATGTTGGATTGCCACTCGCGATGGTGTGGAACGTGAATTTCTGGCGATGATGTCGGCCAAACGGGTCGATGACGGGTACGTCGAAGATGACTACGATCGCCAGAATTGCGATCAACCGATGTTCCACGAGGCGGTCCTTCGTGGGACGATGGCGGTTGATACCACAAGCCGACTGGTCCTCAACCTGAACGAATTGGGGCTCTCGGATTCCGAGGCGCTCCATCGGATTTTTCAGAGGGATGGCCCGGCGATTCTCCACGGGTCGGGTCGCGCCAAGGGCCAGCTCCGTCGTCTCTGGCAGAGACTGTTACGACTCGTGGAATTAGAACGTATGCCGCGATGTGGGCTACCAGACTCCGACACGGACGCTCATCCCGTGGATGGAATTCGTGGGCTGCGTGAGATGCTTGTCACTCTCCCACCGCTGGGGCGTGTGGCGGAGGTGGGATGCTTCCGGGGTGTGAGCACGGAGGTATTTGCTCTCCTGGCGCGAGAGGTCGTCGCAATCGATTCCTGGGAGGGACTGGACAACCGGCAGGCCCAGACCAGTTTCAAAACAGTCGCGGATCGATACGCCAACATCACCTGCGTCCAGGCTCGAAGTCCCGGTGCCGCCAGCCAATTTCCTAACGGGCATTTCGACCTGGTGTACATTGACGGCGACCACTCCGATGAGTCGGTTCGCGCCGACCTCATCGCCTGGATTCCCAAAGTCCGTGCCGGTGGGTGGCTGGCCGGACACGACTTTAGCCACGAATCGGGAACAGGCGGAGTGATCCGCGCCGTGAATGAAGTTCTGGGCAAACCCCAGAGAGTGTTTTCCGATCGATCCTGGTTGGTGCGTTTGCCCGAGAAGACCGTCAAGTCCGCCACAATCACGACGCCAACTTCCCGATCGCCCGCGACTCTCTCGGTCATCATCCCGACCATTGGGCGACCGACTCTGACCCGGGCGCTGGCCAGCATCGCGGCCCAGGGAGACCTGAGCGGTGTCGAGGTGATCGTGGCGATGGATGGAGCGTGCCCGAACGCTCCGGAACAGTTTCGCCGGTCGCAATTGCCGGGCTGTTGTGTGGAACTGCCGGGTCCCCACCGCGACTGGGGCCACACCCCCGTCAATCTCGTGACGTCCCGTGCGCAACACCGCTATTTGATGCGGCTGGATGACGACAACATCTATTTGCCCGGTGCGTTCCGGGCCGTCCGGGCAGCGATCGCCGAGAATCCGGACCGCCCGCACATTTTCCGCGTCCGCCGAGGACCGCCGCACCGTGATCTCTTCTGGACGACCCCCGAGATCCGCGTCGGCAACGTCGACTCTCACATGTTCGTCGTGCCCAACATTCCCGGTCGGGTCGGCCAGTGGGGCAGTCGCTATGAAGGAGACTTTGATTTCATCCGCGAGACCGCGACTCTTCACCCTGCGGACGCGGTCGTGTGGCGGCGGGAGTCGATCGCCGTGTGGCGGCCGGGCCCGTTCCGATTTCCCAACGACGTGGCGGGTTGGCTGACCCCGGCTGAAGGTCGGACGCTGTTCGCACTGGCGACCGGGGTGTCGGTTCTGGAGATCGGCACGTTCGCCGGTCGCTCGGCCATCTGCATGGCTCAATCGGCCACAATGGTGTTTTGCCTGGATCCCTTCGATGGTCGAGGGACTCCCACACCGCGTCTCACCCTCGCCGAATGCCTGGAGAACGCGACGCGGTACAAGGTGGCGGACCGGATCCGCCCGTTGGTTGGGACCTCGGAGTCAGTCGGTCCCGTTCTTCATGACACGAGTTTTGAGATGGTGTTCGTTGATGGTGACCACACGCAGGAAGCAGTTGCCAACGATCTCAAACTGGCCCGCCGGGTGTTGTCTCCGGGTGGACGGATCGTCTGCCACGATTACCGGGGGGAATCCTTTCCCGGTGTCGAGGCGGCGATCCAGGCAGCGGGACTGATCGTGGAAGCGACCTGCGAGAGTCTGGCGATCTGCCGGCTTCCCAGTGAGAGTGAGGATTGAGTGGTCACGACCCACCCGCCTCCCTCAGTCTTGTCCAGTCTTGTCCCCAAGAGATTCATACGCGAGGGGGGGAGCATACCGGGCCACGAATTCCGCGACCCGGTTGGACCAGAGCAGCTCGCCAGCGGCTTCAATCTTTTCGGTGGGCCAGTCCCACCAGCGGATGGCGAGGAGTTGGTCGACAGTTGCGGAATCGAATCGATGTCGAACCAGACGGGCGGGATTTCCCACAACAATGCCATACGGTGGCACGGACCTGGCAACGACAGCACACGCGCCCACGACAGCACCGTCTCCAATTGTGACACCGCCCAAGATGGTGGCAAAGGCACCAATCCAGACATCGTTGCCGATCACGATATCGCCCTTCCCGGAAGGATGGCCTGGGTGGGTCGGTGGTGGTGGCGTTGTCGTCACCCAGTCGATGTTGTGATCGGCATCGAGAATCAAACGAGCCCCCAGCGCAATCGACGTAAACTGGCCGACCGTGATTTGCGACTGCTCCAGCCAGGCCAGAACCTGAGGTGGGGAGGCAAAATAACTTCCTCGCCCCATCGAGATTTGTCGTGGGAACATCGGCATGCAATACTACCCAAGAAGGTGTCGGGCCATCTTCGCGCGGTGATCCCGAGTCAGCCGAGATCAGGCACATTCTTCCACGCCCAGAAAGACATTCCACCCAGGCCGCAGTGGCTCTCCGGTCGATTCTGAGACCCGAACGGATCGAGTCAAGAGAGTGGGAATCGTCGCACTCGTTCGCCAAAGCCCACTGTTCGGAGCGACATTGGAGGGATCATGATTTATCAGTTCTATTTCGCAGCCGACCAGCACACTCGCCTGTTCAATTTACCTCTCTATCGAGGGTTTGGGCTCGAACCGGAAGTGAATTCCGCCATCGCGCGCCGATGTCCCGAGCTGGCGACCGCCGCGGCCCGATTGCAACTCGTCGAATTTGGCGGGATGCTGCATTTGTGGCGGAACCCACCCGATGACGGCCACGACTGGATCGGATTCACATCCTACCGCCAAACGGACAAAACACCCATCACGTTCGACTGTGCCCGAGAGATTGAACACCTTCTGGGTTGGTGGGATGCGGTCGCGTGGCTTCCGATTCGATTCCATGGTAGCCTCGCGGAACAAGCCGAGTGTGGGCACCCAGGCATTCTGGCCTTTTTGGAGCGTGTCCTGGTGGCTCAGGGGAAGATCCTTCCCGCGGTCCTGGGTCGCTTGAATCACGGGTACTTCGCGTCGTACTTCCTGATGACCAAGACAACCTTCCACCAGCTCATGACGTGGCTCTACCCGGCCATTGCCTATGGGTTAGCCGTCCAGACCGATCCGTACATCCTGTCTCATCCCAAGAGCCTCGGTTATGCCCTGGAGCGACTCTTCATGATCTGGTACCTCGTGGAACGCAAACGAGTCTTGAACTATCCCCAATACCGCACGTTCTGTGCGGCGGACTGGCAGACGAATCGCCCATCCGCGTCCCCCCTGCTTCCACCTCCGAACCCAACGTGAAAGAATCCCGGAAACTCTTCCAGATGTTCTCATCCGTGTTTTCTCTCCCTGGTGACTCATGCCTCGCTTTGGCCGAACGATCACACTCGGGGCGGGCAGTGACTTTGCCGAACCGCCGACCGTGGTGGCCTACTCGACACCATCCCAGATTCGGGTCGGTCGATATTCCTCGATTGCCCTTGGCGTCCGATTCATTCTGGATGCGGACCACCACACCGACTGGGTGGCGTTGACGGCACCACCGATGCACCGCACGGACTTCCCGGCCACGAAGGGAGACATCGTCCTGGGCAGTGACGTCTGGATCGGCGCGTATGCCACCCTGCTATCCGGTGTGACCGTGGGCGACGGAGCAGTCGTGGGAGCCGGTGCAGTCGTGGCCAAACCGGTGCCGCCCTACGCCATCATTGTGGGGAACCCCGCACGTCTGGTCCGCTATCGGTTTGATCCCGATACGATCGCGAAATTGCTGGCCATTCGCTGGTGGGATTGGCCCCAGGAACGAATCCTCGCGGCCGGCGATCTGCTGTGGTCCAATCGGATGACCGAGTTCCTGGAGAAATACGCAGACCGTTCTTCCGACCGTCCCTGATGACTGTTTGGTCGCGATCGGCGTCAGGGCGTGATGCAATCTCTCTGAACCGCTCGACATTGGGGATTTCGTACCGCATCATTTCAGTTCCAACGATTTGTCACCGAGAAGCCACAGGTTCGCATGCCCCATATTCTTTACGGTCCTTCGGACAACCCGACCCTGTACGACCGCTTCCTCACCAGGCCGGTGACGGCTGGCCGATGGACGCTGTTTTCCGCGACGTGTCCCTCGTGGGACCACGCCGTTGCTCAGACGCCGGCGATCCCAGACGCGGTCCTGGTGTCGCTGGGCTACAACTCCGCGCCCGCCTGGGTGTGGTCGGCCCCCGCCCCCGTCGTCGCCCTCGCCGTCGATTCCAACCTGTTATGGCACGGCTACCGCCACGTCCTGCCGCACGCGGATCTGGTTCTGACCGATGCCCCTTCGGCCAGTCGCCTGCGTCGGACGGGCCTGGAGACCGTGCGGGCGGCGAACCTCTTCGGGTTGGATCGACACTTCCTCGACGAGATCGACACACCCGAGGTCGAGCGGCCCATCGATGTTCTGTTCGTGGGCAACCTGAGCCCGGCCGTTCAAAGGAAGCGAGCGGCCTGGTTGTCGCGTTTGAAGCGGCTGTCGGGTCGCTACCGGGTGCAGATCGCCTCGGGGGTCCACGGTGCGGAATACCGGACTCTGTTGCGGCAGGCCAAGCTCGTGTTCAACCACGCGATCCGCGGCGAGTGCAACCTGCGGGCGTTGGAGGCCGCTGCGAGCGGGGCGGTGCTCCTCCAGGAGGCCGACAACGTCGAAACCCGCGACTACCTCGAACCCGGTACCGAGTACGCGCCCTACACGCCAACCGACTTCGAGCCGGTCGTCGAGCAACTACTGGGTGACACGTCGGAACGCGAACGGATCGCCAACCGCGCCCGTAAGCGCGTTCGCGGCTACTCGTTCGACTCGCTCATCGAATCCGCGCTGGGCCTGGATCGGCCCGAGTGGGACGTCGTCCGCGAACGGGCCGCAAAGCGGATGCCATCGCCCCCCGCGCCGTCCCTGGCCGGCCGGGTGTGGCAGCGAGTCAGTGTGGCCGGTCCCGATGCCGACCCGACACTCCGGGCCGACGTGGTGAGTGCGGGCGACCATCACTCACTCGCCGTCATGTCCGGGTCATCCGCCGAGGCCGAAAAGCATCTCGCAATCGCGGCCGACGCCGGTAACCGCGTCAGCACACTGGGGCGGGCCGTGGCACTGGGTGAGCTGGGCCGAACGACGGAGTCGGTCGAACTGCTGCGAACGCTGGTCGCGAGCCTGTCGACGAACGCCGGGTTGAGCCCATCGGAACGGGATGCGGTTCCGTACCCGGTGGTGTTCGACTCGCTTCGAGTGGAGTGGGAACGCGCCGGTTACGACCACCCCGATGACCGATCCGCCGAGTGGGCGGCGAAAGGGAATTTGCTCCGCTGGCGTGCGAACGCACTCCTGGGTGCCCGAACCGGTGAACTCTCGGCGTTTGAAGCCGCAGTCGCGGCCCGGCCCGATTTGCCCGCCACCCGTGCGGCACTGGGACGCACGCTCGCTCGGATCGGCCGAATTCCCGAAGCCATTGAACACCTCCAGTTTGCCACGGAACACGATCCCCATGATGCCGATGCCGCGACACTCCTGACCACACTCCGGGAACCTGCTCGTCTCGCGCCGCCTCAGGCAAAGCCCGCCCCGGCTGCCATTCATCCAGTCCAGAAGACGCGATTCGTCACTCTCTCGCGTGACGAGTTCACCACCCGGTTTGGAACGATCGATGCGTCCCGTGCCCTGTCCGGTTTCACACCGCCGCAAGACACGGTCGCAGTGTTGACGTTGGTGACGCGCGAGCGGCCCCGGAGGGTGCTGGAGATCGGCACGGCGCTGGGGCAGATGACCGCGAACCTCACGGCATTCACCCCACCCGACGCCACGGTCTTCAGTCTGGGGATCGTGGGTGAGGGCCCTCCTCCGGCGAGCACGAACTCGCAGGAGTACGAAATCCCCCGCCGCGACCAATTCGCCCGGTTCCTCAATCACTTCGGCACCGGCTACAAGGCCCAACTCATCACGGCGGACTCCCGGGCCTTTGACTTTTCGCGACTCGGGATGCTGGATTTTGTGTTCGTCGACGGCGGGCACGAAGCTGCGACGGTCCGGTCGGACTCGCTCAACTCGTACCAGTCACTCCGATCGGGCGGTTGTCTGGTGTGGCACGACCTGCCCAGCCCCGTGACCTGGGTCGAGGTCGAGAAGGCGGTGTCGGAACTCGGACTGCCCGAACCCGTTTACCAGGTCGCCGGCACGGGTGTCGCATTCCTGTTCAAGGGGGAGGGGCTGCAAGCCCAGGCGGGTGCCGACACCCCCAGGGTCGCGATCGCGTGGGACGGGGAATTCAGCGCCGTGCATTCGCTCGCCAGCGTCAACCGCGGGATCTGTTCCGAGTTGGTGGCACGAGGCCAGGATGTGTCATTGAACCCAGGTTCCGTGAAGGTGATTGGTGCCACGCCGTTCGAGTTGCCGGTGGAACTCATCTCGCGATTGGGTCGCGCGTTGCCGGGTGCCGTCACGGTCCGCCACCGCTGGCCACCTGATTTCACACCGCCGCCGGGGGGCCTGCCGTTCGTGCTCTATCACCCGTGGGAGTTCGGGCGTATCCCGCGGGCCTGGGTCGAGCCGATCCTCAACACGATCGACGAGGTCTGGGCGTACTCCCGCAGCGTGTTGCGGGCGTACGTCGCCAGTGGCGTGCCCGAGGACCGGGTCGCACTCGTTCCACCCGGCGTTGATCTCGACCAGTACCGACCCGACCTGGAACCGTTGCCGCTGAAGACCACGAAGTCGGTCAAGCTCCTGTTCGTCGGCGGAACGATTCCCCGCAAGGGAATCGACATCCTGCTCGCGGCGTATGGTCAGGCGTTTCGTCGCGCCGATGATGTGGTACTGGTCATCAAGGACGTCGGGGTGGGTACGTTCTACCGCGATCAGACCGCGGAGCAGGCGATCGAACAGTTCCGCAATCAATCCAACTCGCCCGAGATCGTCCATCTCACTCACGACTTGTCGGAATCCGACCTGGCCCGGTTGTATGCCACCTGCGATGTTCTGGTTCATCCCTACCGAGGCGAGGGGTTCGCACTCCCGGTGCTCGAAGCGATGTCCTGCGGAAGGCCCGTGATCGTTACGGCGGGTGGGCCGACGGATGACTTCGTGCCGCCAGCGGCGGGCTGGCGAATTCCGGCCCGGTTGAGCTACTTCGCCGAGGAGCGAGTGGGGGACCTCCCGACGGTTGGACGACCCTGGTTGCTCGAACCGGACGTTCGCACGCTCACGGAAATCCTGCGAGTGGCCGTGACGCAACCCGAGGAGCGAGTCCGGCGAGGCCAGGCCGCCCGTCGCGCGGTGATGGGTTGGAGTTGGTCAAAGAGCGCCGCGATTGTCGAAGATCGCGTTCGTGTCCTGCGAGCGCGCACACCCATTCGCTTCCGGAGGTCGATGATTCCCGCGACCGTGCTCCCCACTCAGTCGCCCCCGCCGCCGCCCGCTCAGGTTCCGGCGTTCCTGCCTCCGGGCAAGTCGATGACCATCCACAGCGACGAACCCGTCATCGTCGTGGCGCCAGACAGGGCCGCGGCACCCGTACCCGCCGTGGCCAAACTCCCTCCGCGGGTGTCGCTGACCATGATCGTCAAGAACGAGGAACACAACATCGGCGACTGCCTGACCACCGTTCGTGATCTGGTGGATGAAGTCGTGGTGATCGACACGGGAAGTACGGATCGGACTCGGGAGATCGCCGGATCGTTTGGCGTCGTGCTGGGCGAGTTCCCCTGGATCGACCACTTCGCGGCGGCCCGGAATGCGGCACTCGAACGGGCCACCGGCGACTACGCATTCTGGATGGACGCCGACGACCGGCTCGACGCAGACAACCGCAGGAAGCTCAAGACGCTGTTCGCCAACCTGACCGGCGGGAATGACGCTTACGTGATGAAGTGCCTGTGCGTCCCTGACAAGCCGGGCGCGGGCGGCACCGTGGTCGATCACGTCCGGCTGTTCCGACACGTGCCCCAACACCGCTGGACGTTCCGGGTCCACGAGCAGATCCTCCCAGCCCTGCGAAACACGCAGGCCGACGTTCGCTGGTCCGACGTGGTGGTTCGCCACGTCGGGTACGTCGATCGCAAACTTCGACGCACGAAGCTCGACCGGGACTTGCGGCTCCTCAAGATCGATGAGCAGGAAAATCCCCACAGCTCGTTCAACCTGTTCAATCTGGGTTGCGTGTACCGGGAACTCGGTGAGTACGAGGCAGCGATCAGTGTGCTGGAGAAGAGCCTGGCGTTGTCGCACCCCAAAGACTCGATCGTTCGGAAACTCTACGCGATGCTGGTGCAGTGTCATGGCTACGTCAAGGATCCCAGGAAGGCCGCCGAGATATTGGAGGCCGGTCGCAAGCACTATCCCGAGGACGCCGAGTTGCTGTTCCTGGCGGGGAACCTGGCCAAGGATCGCCGCCAGTGGCGGGAAGCGGAAACATTTTACCGCCAACTGATCGATGGTTCCGACGGCCAACACTTCGCGAGCGTGGATTCAGGCTTGCGGGCGGTCCGCGGTCGGCACAACTTGGCGGTCCTGTTGCTGGACCAGGGACGCGAGGCGGAGGCCGAGGGAGTCTGGCGTGCGGTCCTCGTGGTCGATCCACACTTCCTGCCCGCCCACATTGGGCTCGGCGAAGTGTACTTGAAGACGGGCAATGCGGCTGGCGTACACGCCGTGATCGAGACACTTCGCGGGATGGGCACCGAAGCTCAATCCGAAGCCGTCAATCTCGAAGCGCGCTGGCGTCTGTCGCAGAAAGATCATGCGGGTGCCGCCGCACGGCTCGAAGACGCCGTGAAACAGTATCCGGGTGCGCTGAGTTTGCGGATCACGCTGTCGCATGCTCGGCTCGCGGACGGATCTTCACCCGAGGTGCTGGAGGCCGCCCTGCGTTCGATCCTGGAGATTGACCCCAACAACACGCAAGCCCGACATAACCTCCAGGTGTTGATGCGGAACACAGGTCGTTGGATCGAAGGCGTGAT
>JAIOPV010000087.1 GCA_021413735.1 Planctomycetota bacterium | reverse complement strand
TTGGGCTTGGACCAACATCTCCTTCAACCGCGTTTCGTATCGTCTTTCCATGATCGGATCCCTCCTGGAAGGCTCGCGTGCTGCAAGAGATTAGATCAAAAACAGTTACGGCGAGTCAAGGAGGGGAAACAGTAAAATTAGCCGACTCAGAAGCGGTTCCACAACCGTTCAAACTCGGCAGCGAAAACCGCGATCTGTTTCGAGTCGCCCGTGTCCACAATGTTCTCGTAGTTCATGTCGGCAGCGCCGCGGGTCCAGTTGTAGCTGCCGTTCAGCAAGCGAACGCCGTCGAAGATCGCGAACTTGTGATGCATGTGACCGTTCTGGCCGGGTTCGCTGTGCTTGTGGATGTCGTCCGTTTTCACGGGAATGCCGGCCTCACGGAATCGTTGGATGTCGGAGCCTGGGTCGAAGGCTTTGTCGGTGTCGGAGATGATACGCAGCTTCACGCCGCGACGATGGGCGTCGGCGATCGCTCGACTAATGCGGTCGTCGGTGATGGTGAAAACGCAAACGTCGGCGGTGTGGCGAACGGTCAGGAACCGATGAACGATCTGTTGCAGGCAGCGTTCGCCAGGCGCGAAGAACGCCTGATCTGGTTCCGACGAGCCCGGGGCATTCGTTACTGTGGACCCCATCGGCGCGAAAATCCGCATCACGTCTTCGAGCCAACCGACAATCGTGGCATCCGCCGTGGAAAGCGACAGTTTCGCGATCTCAAACGCCGTGTGCCTCGCGACACCGCGTTGCTGATCGGTCTGGACGTTCTTGGTGAACCAGCCAGAAAGAGCAGTTTTCTCGCTTGGGGTGAGCTTGTGATCTGCGAGCGATTGGCGAAGGAGACTGGAGAGTTCGTCGACGTTCATGGAGGTGCATTGGGTTGGGAGACCTGCGAAGCCGCAAGCGGCTTACGGCTTCGCACTGCGAAATCACTTCTCCCGTTTTACGCTCCAGTCGGTCATCGCTTCCAGAATCATGCGGCACTCACCCCTCGGCAGGCACTCCAGTTCCTGTCGCGCCGTGCGGGCAATCTCCTCCGCTTTCCGACGTGCATACGCCAGCGACTGCGACTTCTCCAACGCCACCAGCACACGACGACCCAGACCCGATTCGCCGTCGCGGATGGCGGCTCGCAACGATTCCGCCTCGGCCACGGGGAGCCGATTCAGGCAGTGAATCACCGGCAACGTCAGCTTCTGCTGTTCGAGATCGGTGCCAAGCGTCTTGCCCGCAGTGTCCTCGTTGCCGACCAAATCGAGCAGGTCGTCGGCGATCTGAAACGCCAATCCCAGGTTGCGACCGAAGTTCCCGAGCCTCGTCGCGACTTCTTCCGATGCACCCGCGTACAACGCCCCGAGCTTGCCACAGCATTCCGTGAGCGCTGCCGTCTTGCCGTCGATGATAGCGAAGTAATCGGCTTCCGTGAGGTTCAGGTTGCCGCGTTCGGTGACCTGTCGCAGTTCGCCCGCACAGACGCGATTCGTCGCTTCGCCGATGATCTCGCACGCTCGACGGTCCACGGTGCTCGTGAGGTGGAACGAGTGTGTGAAGAGCATGTCGCCAAGGAGGATGCTGACCTTGTTGCCCCAGCCGGCGTTCACGGTTGGAATGTGTCGCCGCAACTCGGCTTCGTCGAGAACGTCGTCGTGAACGAGGGTCGCGGTGTGAATCATTTCCACAGCCGCCGCGAGCGTGTGGTGCTGCGGGGTCACTTTGCCGCATGACTTCGCCGTGAGCAGCAATAGCGCCGGGCGAAGACGTTTGCCGCGATAGTGGCGGAGGTGTTCGATGAGGGAGCCGAACGGCGAACGGTACTGCGACAGGGTGTGGTCGAAGATGCGGTCGGCTTCCTCGATGTCACTCGCAACCGGAGCGAACGCGAGACCCGTGGCTTTCGAGCCAGTGCCCGTGTGCTGGGCGGGCGGAACACTGAGCATGACGGTCCCCATCGCTCGGCCTCCCGCTTTCCGTGCGGTAACCGCAATCCGGAAAGCATACGCCCACGATGACGACCGTCAATTTGAATGAGAACGCGACCTACCGAGTTCACATTCATTCGACCGAAGAAGAAGACGGCTCGCGGACGAAATGCCCACTCTTGCCGCCGTCTTTCTCTTCCAGGCGCACCGACTCGATCACCACTCCGCGATCGGCCGCCTTGCACATGTCGTACACCGTCAGGGCTGCGACAGTAACCGCAGTGAGTGCCTCCATCTCAACACCCGTGCGGGCAAAAACCTTCGCGGTGGCCTCGATTCGCACCGAATCTTCCGACGGGAACGTGAAATTGATCTTTACCGACGTGAGTGCCAACGGATGACACAGCGGAATGAGGTCGGGCGTTTTCTTCGCCCCCATGATGCCCGCAATGCGGGCAATTTCCAGAACGTCGCCTTTGCTGATCTGCTTATCCCGTATGAGGTTGAGCGTTGCAGGCTGCATTCGCACGACGGCCGAAGCGCGTGCGATGCGTTCGGTTTCGGGTTTCGCTCCCACATCGACCATGCGAGAAGCGCCCGACTCATCGAAGTGCGATAGTGTTGGTTTCATTCGTACTTCCACCCGGTCAGAATCTGGGCGAAGCCCCTCACCACTACGACGAATCCCACCAGAATTCCTCCGCCAAAAATCACGATAGTTTCAGTACCGGACATCAAAATACTGAGGGCCACACATACCACCATGATGAGGACGCCGTACAAGCACAGGCCAATCCCCCGGAAGCGTGTTCGGCGGCGTTCGGTCGGGGGAACCGGGGAGGAAGTGAGTGCGTGTTCGACGGCCATGTGGGCGACTAGCCCGATGTAGGACAACCCGATGAATCCGAGGAGCGGCCACGCAGGTTCCTTGAAGGATGCCAGGATCACGAGGAAGATCACGGCGAACCCAGCAACCCACTTGATTGACTGCGGGATTATTGACCATAGCAATCGTGCCGTCGATGGTTTCGGCGGTCCTGAAACGATCGCGGAGAGGGGAAGAAGCATCTTGCAATCAGGGCAACGAACATCGAACGTCAACGGCACGGGGACAGCCGGTCCAACAAATCCGCATTTTGGACAACGATAGTATTGAGGGGGCGCGGACATGCGGCCTCCGGGCGTCGGTTTCCTCAGTTCGGAGATCCATTCATCGTGAGATTAACGAGATCTCCGCTCCGAGCAAACCTATTCCTTCACCGGAGGCAGCAGCACCGAACTGCGTTGCGACGTGCGGCTCGGCAGCGGCAATTCCTCCACCCCAGGCGGCAACGGGTCCGGGAACAACGGTTCGCGTGCCCCCTTCGGTGCGGGAACCGGTGTTGCGGGGGCGCTCTTCCCGAGGCAGACGCGAACGTGAATGTCCTTGTCAGCCTCGAATGCGCGACCGTCGAGCGTCGTGAGCCGAACCGCGATCCGCACCTTCTCGGCGCTCGGGAAGGTTTGCCACGGTACACCGATGAAGTAGCCGGTACTCACGAAGCCCTGCCGCCACGTCGGACGAACCTTCTCGGCTGGGATTTCCCAGTTCCCGATTGGGTTCTTGATGCCAGCCGTGGTCACTTCCCACGCGGCGATCTGCACGCGAGCCGGCACCTTCACCGCTGCGCCGTCTTCGTCTCGCGGGAGGATCACGACCATCAAGCCCTCGTCACCGAGAATGCCGTCGTCATCGACGCCACCGGTACCGCGAGCGAGCGAGATTTCTTTTACGGGAACGTAAGCGGGGGTTGTCGGATTGGGAACCTGCACGCCCGGCGAACTCTGCGATTGCTGTGCGTATGCCCGATTCAGATTGCGGGCTTGTTCGAGTGCAACGCGAGTTTCGGCCAACTCGCGTTCGCGCGTGCGAAGTTCCGCTTCAATCAGGTCGTAACGTTTATTCGGGCCGCACGCACCAAGAAGCGGACAGAGGACGGAAGCCAGAAGCCAGGGAAGGCAACACCGCAAGCACACCCGCGTTCGGGGAGCCCTTTCCGTGGCGGGGTGTTTGCCTTGCCTCCTGCTCACTGATGTCCGTCCTCTGTTCTCTGTCACTCCGATGAGCGGTGCCCGGCACCCAACTGGTCAGCCGGAATCCGTTCCAGAACCTTGTCGATCAGCCCGAACTTCTGCGCCTCGTCCGCGGACATGAAGTTGTCGCGGTCGGTGCCCTTCTTGATAGCTTCGATCGATTGGCCGCTGTGCATCGCCAGCAGGCCGTTCAGCGTGTCCTTGGTCCGCAGGAACTCTTTCGCGTGAATCAGAATCTCTTCGGTCGTACCTTCGGTACCCGCCAGCGGCTGGTGAATCATCACGCGAGCATGCGGCAACGCGTAACGCTTGCCCTTCGTGCCCGCCGTCAGCAGCATGGCACCCATACTCGCAGCCTGACCCATGCAGTACGTCGCCACGTCGCAGGTCACGAACTGCATGGTGTCGTAAATCGCCATGCCCGCTGTGACGCTGCCGCCTGGACTGTTGATGTACAGGCTGATGTCACGCTTCGGTTCCTCGAACTGCAAGTACAGCATCTGGGCGACGATCAGGTTCGCCATGTCGTCGTTGACGACGCCTTGCAGGAAGATAATCCGATCCTTCAGCAGTCGGCTGTAGATGTCGTAGGCGCGTTCTTCGCGACCCTTGCTCTCCACTACCATTGGAATCAACGGCATATTCGGTCCTCCGGGCGGACCCGCACACCTTCTGAGATCGGCGGCGAGTCCGCAGGTGAATTCGAGGAAGCGCGGAATGAGGAACGCGGATCTCGGAACGAAGGCCGAAAAGACGAAACCATCCCTTCGGCCTGCTCCACCGCTGTTTCCGTCGTAACCGCGCACCGTATGGGTTTTGTGTCTTCTGCTTTAACTCCGCGTTCCGCATTCCGCGTTCCGCGCTACTTTTTGGCTTCCGGCTTGACGAGAACCTCGTCCACGAGGCCGAACGCCTTGGCCTCGGCAGCGTGGTAATACTTATCGCGGTCGGTTTCCTTCTCGACGCTGCTCAACGGCTGGCCGGTGTGCTTCGCCAAAATCTCGTTGAGCCGGTGGCGTTCCTTCAGAATCTCGTTCGCCTGAATCTCGATGTCCGAGATCTGCCCGCCGACTTGCCCGTAAGGCTGGTGAATCATGACCTTCGAGTTCGGCAACGCATACCGCTTGCCCTTGCTACCGGCCGCGAGCAGAACAGCAGCGCCGCTGGCCGCGATACCCATGCAGTACGTGTGAACCGGAGCGTCGAGGAACTGCATCGTGTCGTAGATGGCCAGCGTCGCCGACACCGAACCGCCTGGGCTGTTGATGTACAGGTGAACGTCGGCCGTCTTGTTCTCGTACTGCAAGTAAAGCAGTTGCTTGATGATGAGGTCGGCGAGCGGATTCGAGATCGGGTGACTGAGGAAGATGATCCGCTGTTCGAGGAGCAGGTCTTCAAGGGTCATCGTCCGCTGACGCGCATAGCCACCCCCGCGTTGAAACATCGGCTCGAATGAGCCGGCCGCGAGTGACGGATCGAACGGTGGGAACATAACAGACTCCAATCTATAGGCGAGCGGGGGGCATCAGCCCCCCGAGTCTCTTCACGCTACTCGAGGGACTTGCCGGAGGAGCCGAACGGCCTGCGTGCAGGCTACTCCGGCCGTTCAGCTGTCCCCGCTCGCCAGGGTTACTGGTACTGTACGCTGTCGGTCAAGCAGGCTTGTCCTCTGCCTTGCTAGCCGCTTCCGTAGCTTCGGCGGCCTTCGCTTCGGCCTCAGGCATCGCTTCGGCAGTCATGGTCGAAACTTCGCCGCCCTGTGATTCTTCCGCGTTCCACTCATAATCTTCGTAAGTCGCACCAGCAAGAATCAAGTCCAGTGCCTTCTGCTCCAAAAGGTCCGTGGCCAGCGCTTCCATCAGGTCGTCCTTCTCCATTCGGGCACGAACCCGACGAGGACTTTCCCCGCTGCGGTCAGCGATTCGCTCGATTTCGCGGTCGATGTCCTCTTCCTCGATCTCAATCTTCTCGACCTCGGCGACCTTCTGGAGCACGAAGTGCTCTTTCAGGGCCGACGCGGTGTTCTTCATCGCATCCTGCTCCAGCAACCGACGCCGACCTTTGATTTGCTCGTCGCTCATCCCGGAATTTTTCATCTCCATGACTTTCCGTTGCAGCGTCTTGCGAACCTGCCGACGCAGCAGATCCTGCGGCAGTTCCCAGTTCGCCGCGGCTCCGATCAGTTCGAGAACCTGACCGCGAGCCGATTGACGCTGCGTGTATTCCAGCCGACGCTCCAGAACGGTCTTCACGAACTCCGTGAGCGATTCCGGTGTGCTGACACCGAACGCTTCTTCCAGCAGTTCAGGCGTCAGTTCGGGCTGACGAATCGTTTTCACGTCCTTGACCGTGAATGAAGCCTGCACCTTCTGACCGCGAAGCCCTTCGGTTCCGAGGTCGTCGCCGAGTGTGATATCGACTTCACGAACATCACCAGGCTTCGCTCCGACCATCTTGGCGCCGAAGTCCGAGGCCACGCCGTCGGAGAGGGCGAGTTGCTTCTCGACCTTCACACGCACTTCCTTCAGCGTGTTGATCTCTTTGCCGCGGAAGCTGATCGTCACGTCGGACGTGAGGTAATCGTTGATCGCGACAACCGCAGGTTCCTTCGGCACGAGTTGCCCGTAGGTTTCGAGCAATCGCTTCTGTTCGGTCACGACTTCGGCATCCGTGAAGGAGTGCGTCGGTCGGCGAAGCTTGAGCCCCTTGTAGTCCGGCAGGTCGAACTCGGGACGAACTTCGATCTCGAATTCGTAGATGAACGGCCCTTCTTCGGGCAGCTTGATCGCGTTCGGATCGAGATCCGGCGGGCTGAGCGGAGCAATGATCTGCTCGTCGGCGAGTTGTTCCAGGCTCGCCATCAGAACTTGCGTCTTCACTTCTTCCGCGACGGAATCGTGGTATTGCTTCTCGATGAGCTTGCGAGGAGCCTTGCCGGGGCGGAATCCACGCACTTGCGGTTGATCGCTGCGAACGATCTCGGTGAACTTTTCGTCGAGGCGTTCGTCGATCAGTTCGCGATCGACGGTCACCTTGACGTGCTTTTTGCACGGGCCGACATCGCGGAGTTCGACGCTCTGTTTGAGCTTGATCGGGCCTTCTTGCTCAGGCGTGTCGATGGTGACCGTGCCTGCGTTGGTTTCTGGAGTTTCTGGAGTTTCGTCGGCCATATTTCGCTCCGTCCTGGGGTGACTGTTCGTGTTGGTGCCGGTTTCGGGTACTCGGTGAAAACGAAGAACCGGAATTTACCGGTGACAGGTGTTGTATACCCACCGGTAGCGCGCGACTTCCCGGCTTTCAGATTTGGGCATGCGTTTTTATTTGCGAGCCACGGGGTTTACCCCTGTGGTCTTTGAATCTCCCACACACCACGGGGGTAAACCCCGTGGCTCGCAGGGTTACTACCGCCCCAATGCACTCAACAAGTTTGAGAAATTGTTCGTCCACAGCGGCGTGTCGGGTCTCGCCTCAATTCGTTCCCAGCGTGAATTCGACCCCACGAGCGCCCCGAAATCCTCTTCCCGTGCCGCCATGATGACCCACGCCGATTCGGTCTTGCCGAGTTTCTTCTGCTCGTCCGTGGGTGAATCACGCCAAACCCGAGCCACGAACCCCGCATCTTCCGCCAGCTTCGCGAGAATCGGTCGAAGGTTCAGGTAGCGATTCGAGATGTGAAATGCCATCAGGCCGCCTGGCTTCAACCGCGACCGATACAACGCGACCGCTTCACGAGTCATCAGGTGAACCGGGATCGAGTCTGAACTGAACGCATCCAACACGAGCAGATCGAACGAGCCTTCCGGCGCTTCCTGCAATCGCAAATACGCATCGCCGAGAATCACCCCCGAACGCGCCGCCCGACACTCACTGAGGAACGAGAAATAGCGAGAGTCCGCAGCGATACGCTCAATGGCCGGGTCGATTTCGTAGAAGCTCCACTCATCGCCAGGCCTTGCATAATACGCAAGAGAACCTGTCCCGAGACCAACCGCACCCACCGACACCCGCCCGGGCTTGCTCCCTGCCCACTTCTCGCACACAACGCCAATCGGCCCGGTGCGATGGTAGTACGTCAACGGTTCATGCCGCCCATCAGCATCGACCGAATCGAGGCTCATCTGACCGTGCAGCGTGTTACCGTGAATCATCTGTCTGAAGCGTATGCCGTCGCTCGAATGCGTTTCGACCACGCGAACGACGCCGAAGAAGTTGCGTTCCAGCGTCAGTTGCTTGTCGTCAACGTTGATCGCGCTGACGAGGAACAGCACAGCGATGCCAAGCCCGAATCGCACAACGCGGTCGGCGAAGGTGAACACGAGAAGGCCAGGCACCCCGAATACAAGCCCGTTGCGAACCGGTCCAGGCTCCAGGTCGAGCGCTCTTGTCAGGAACCACATCCCGACCGCCAACACGCCGATGAGGCACGGCAAGAGGCCATCCCAGGCATCGAACCGCGAAACACTCTTCGGCGTCGGTCGAATGAGGCACGCCAGCACGAGCGCCAGTGGATATTCGGTGAGCCCCGTGCGTTGGAAGATCACGGGTGCGAGCAGTGCGTTGAACATGCCGCCCAGCATGCCACCGACGGACATCCACAGGAAGAATTCCGTCAGGTGTTCCGTGTGCGGTCGGTCGCGGGCCAGTTCGCCATGTGCCACGAGCGCCGTCAGAAACAGCGCCAACAAGTGAACGAGCAGCAGCGCCCAGAACGGCAGTCCGCGAATTTGGTTCGCGCCCAGCACGAGCAGCAGCGTCAGCACGAGCACCGAAATCGGCAGGATGCGACACGACAATTCGTGCGGAATCCACGGCCGCTTCGCGAAGACGATGATGAACGTGAGCAGGTAGAGCGCCAGCGGCACGATCCACAGCAGCGGAATTGGCGCGAGATCGGTTGAGATGTAGGTAGTGCAGCCGAGGAGCAAACTCGACGGCACGAACGCCAGGAAAATCCAGCGAAGGCGACGCTTCCAGGTGAGCGTTTCAGGAGTGGCCGGTGGGTTCGACACCGACGCTTCGGGTTGTGTCTGCGGCTTCCCGCGGAGCGTCATGGCACAGATGCCAACGAGCAGCGCACAGAGAACGTAGCCCCACATCCAGAACCAGCTTTGCCGATCGAGCGCCAACTGCGGTTCCACGAGAATCGGATACGCGAGTAGCGACAACATGCTGCCGAGGTTGCTGGCCGCGTAGAGGAAATATGGATCGTGCGCCGACGGATGCCCCGTATCAGCGAACCAGCGTTGCAGAAGCGGCGCTGTCGTCGAGACGACGAAAAACGGTAACCCAACGGCGAGCGCCAGTTGCCCCAACACCAGCAAGACGGGGTTGTCGGTCGCTGCGGACGAGCGAAAGGCGTCGTCGCCAATGACGACGGGCAGCACGATCAACGGGAACAGCAGCACAACGAGATGCAGCAACGAAGCGCGACGGCTCCCGAGCCATTTCGAGGTCGCGTGGGCGTAAGCATACCCGGCCAGGAGCGCAGCCTGGAAGAACACCATGCAGGTGTTCCAGACGGCAGGCGTGCCGCCGAGCTTCGGCAGCAACATTTTGCCGACGATCGGCTGAACCTGGAACAAGAGAAATGCGTTGCAGAACAGCGTCAGCGAGAAGAGAAATGGCACACGGCACCGAGGGCGAGGAATGATAGCAATGTGCCGTCCGTTGTAGTGAGCGGTATAAATTTTGGTTCTTGACAGAGAACCGAGAACAATTACGATTTGGACGTTGGAATGATTCATT
The DNA here is from genome assembly GCA_021413735.1 of Planctomycetota bacterium. Lineage (GTDB taxonomy): Bacteria > Planctomycetota > Planctomycetia > Gemmatales > Gemmataceae > Gemmata. Next base: position 35,966 of record JAIOPV010000087.1, on the reverse strand, counting down.
CAGCGAGATATCTGCCATGAGGCTTTTTGGAATGGCACTTCTGTGCTTGGGTCTGCATTCATCTCCAGTTCTCGCGCAAAAAGGTGGCGGTGGTTTCAGTCCGGGCGGTGGTGGTGGCGGTCGCCCGGCCGGCGGTGGCGGTTTCAATCCTGGTGGCGGTGGTCGTCCGGCGGGTGGCTTCAATCCTGGCAACCCTGGCAACGCTGGGGGCGGTTTCAACCCCGGCGTCCCAGGAGGGATGTCTCCGGGTGGGAATCGGCCCGGGAGCTTCAATCCGACTCCGGGTGGGTTCCAGCAGACGGGGATTCGTCCCGGCGGGGCGCAGTATCAACAGCCCACGGCCACGTTTCAGGTGCGAAATCCAATCTCGTTCTCGAATTCGCATGTTGTGCCAGCGGGCGTGCCGATCCACGTTTCCAACCCGAATCTCCCGAAGTTCGGCGGCGCTGCGGCTGGTGAATTCAGTCAGGCACGGGGCTTTGCTCAGAACGGGCGAACCGCCGAACTGACGACGTTTGTCAACGGCCACATGCAGGCGAATAACAATAATTTGCCCAACCTATTCTCTGCCGTGAACGCCTTACATGGAGTCGATAACCCGGCGTACCATCAGATGCGAACGACGACCATGCAGCTTGCGCAGAAGCAAATTGCTGATGGTACGAACCAGCCGATGCCTTACGTTGTTGTGGCGCAAATGTCGCTTCAGGATAAAAACTCGCAGAAGTTCAACGAAACGACGCAAATGATGATGCAGAAGTTTCCCGATAGTGAATACTCGCACTTCTACCAGGGTGTTCAGCATCTTCAAAATCGAGACTTCAAGCAGGCAGAAGAATCGTTAAACAAGGCTCGTGAACTTGGTATGCCGGAAGAGACCATCGCAGAGTTGATGCGAGTCGCAATTGATAATCAAAAATGGATCTGGGAATATGCTTTGGGCATTACTATTGTTGTCGCTCTCTGGCTGATTGGCTTGCTCGCCATCTTTGTGATCGGAAGACTCTTCTCGAAACGCACTCTCGGCAATCTGCATCGAAATCCCGATGGAGTCACAACAGGTGATCGCTGGCACCGCAGCATGTATCGGCGATTGATTGCGATCGCTGGCCTCTACTACTATCTCTCTCTTCCCATCGTGTTGATCATTTCAATCGCGTTGCCGCTGGCCCTGGGCTACGCGATGCTCATGGTGCCGTATCTAAATATCCTTCTCGTCCTGCTTATCCTTCTGATCGGGTTAGGTGGAATCATCACTGCCATTAGCGGTATCCGTACCGCGTTCCTTCGTGTCAAGCCATTCGAATCGGGCCGAGTTGTTGGCGAAGATGAACTTCCTGAACTCTGGAAACTGGCTCGAGAAGTCGCCGAGAAAGTTGGTACTCGCCCTGTCAATCAGATCCGACTGCTGTGTTCCACCGATGTGTGTGTCTTTGAAAAAGGAAGCTGGCTGGCACGGCGACGTGATACTTCTGAACGGGTTCTTGTGTTGGGCGTTGGGGCTTTGTACGGAATGAAGAAAGACGCCTTGAAGTCGATTCTGGCTCACGAATACGGACACTTCCAGAATCGTGATACTGCCGGCGGTGATATCGCGTTACGCGTCAATTTGGCGATGAACAACTTCGCCCAGGCGATCGTGAAGCGAGGTAAGATTCGGAGTTGGGATCTCGCGATTCACTTCCTTCGCCTTTATCATTCCATCTTCCGTCAGTTGACATTCGGTGCAAGCCGGTTGCAAGAAATCTACGCTGATCGCCTCGCGGTGCAACTGTATGGTGCCAACGCTCTCCGAGAAGGACTGACGCATGTGATTCGGCGAAGTGTCGAGTATCAGTGGGCGATGGATAAGTCACTCGACAACGCGATCAAGACCGGCGTTCCTGCGGTGCAGTTTTTCGACAACACACTGATTCCGGAAATACACGAACGCGAGCGGATCGAGACGGTGGTGAACGAAGTTCTTTCTCGCGACACGGATGCCAAGGATTCACACCCCAGCCCGAAAGACCGATTTCAACTCGCGGAGCAACTCGACCCGAACCCCGCGAGCTTGGACGATGAATCGACGTGGGATCAGGTGGCCGCGAACGCGAACCTGATGACTGAGATGAATGAGATCATCGAGCATGTGGTGAGGATTGAATCGTCAATCATCCTGAAGCATATCAATAGCGGCATTCGATTCATGAATTCCGTCATTCGGACTCGCTTCAATCCAAATGCTCTCTTTGAACGAGCACGGTTATATATGAGTATTGGTGAGTACGATAAAGCGGTCGCTGACCTCGGGGATATTTTAACAGAGATACCAGAAGAGAGCCGCGTTCGCTTCTTTTTGGCGTCGGCCTTCAAAAAGATCAAGAGGTACAATTTGGCGATCGTGCATTATGAGCTCCTTGTCAATGAATCCGGCCAAGATGAGCACGGCCTGTTCTCCCGCAATGCTCAGATTACCTCGGAAGACCACATCGTGTTCCTGCTTGCGCTTGGCGAATGCTTGACGAGTATTGGAAATCACACGGCTGCGATCGAGAAATACACTGAAGTGCTCAAATGGAAGAGTTCGTCGCTCGCGGCACTCGTTGCTCGTGGGAAAGCCTATGCCGCGATCGGGGAGCATGAACTTGCTGAGGCCGACTTCGAAACCGCTATGAAAGAATGGCCGGGCGGTCCTGGTCCGGCGCTGAGACAAGAGATGGACCGGTTGAAGGAATCGGCTTGGGTTGCCTCATAGAGTGAACAAAGGGATCGCGATGAACTCCAAGATGCTTTTCGCACTACTCGCGCTCGTGTGCCTCGCCCCGCTCGGTCACGCAGCCGAGAAGCCCAACGTGATCGTCATCCTCAGTGACGATATGGGCTTCTCCGACCTCGGTTGTTACGGCGGTGAGATCAACACCCCAAACCTCGATGCCCTTGCCGCGAACGGATTGCGGTTCACCCAGTTCTACAACACCGCTCGCTGTTGCCCGACCCGTGCGAGCCTGCTCACCGGGCTTTACCCGCATCAGGCCGGCGTCGGGCACATGATGGAAGACAAGGGGAATCAGTTTCCCGGCTACAGAGGCAATCTGAACAACTCCTGCCGCACGATTGCCGAGATGCTGAAGCCAACCGGGTATCGAAACTATGCCGTCGGGAAATGGCACGTCACTCGACACACCGCGAAGGACGGACCGAAAGAGAACTGGCCGCTCGCTCGCGGGTTCGATCGCTTCTATGGCACGATCCACGGCGCTGGCAGTTTCTACGATCCGTCGTCACTTGTTCGCGACGACACCATGATTTCACCATTCGCCGACCCGGAGTACACGCCAGCGACTTACTACTACACCGACGCGATCTCGGAACACGCAACCCGCTTCGTGGGGCAACATGCCAAGGATCACGTCGGCAAGCCGTTCTTCCTGTACGTCGCGTACACCGCAGCCCACTGGCCGATGCACGCATTGCCGGAGGACATCGCCAAATACAAGGAGAAGTACGCTGCCGGCTACGAGTTGATCCGCAAGGCCCGATTCGAGAAGGCGGCGAAACTTGGACTCATCGACCCCAAGCAAACGATGGCTCCCCAAGCAGAGAACTGGGAGAAAGTGCCCGACAAAAAGTGGGAAGCGGCGGGCATGGAGGTGTACGCAGCGATGGTCGATCGCATGGATCAGGGCGTCGGCAAAATCATCGCGGAGTTGAAACGTACTGGCCAGTTCGACAACACGCTGATCCTGTTCCTTCAAGACAACGGCGGCTGCGCTGAACCGATGGGCCGCACGGGGAACAAGGAGCACCCGAACATCGAGCGACCGGAGAAGCCGACATTCCCAGTGATGAAGCCTGGGGACTTCGCAGCGGGGGGCAGCGTTCCCAATCAAACTCGCGACGGCTTCCCGGTGCGCATGGGGAACAAGGTGATGCCTGGGCCAGCCGATACCTACGTTGCTTACGGCCGAGGCTGGGCGAACGTGTCGAACACGCCGTTCCGCGAGTACAAGCACTGGGTTCACGAAGGTGGGATCAGCACGCCGCTGATCGCCCACTGGCCGAAGGGGATCACAGCGAAGGGCGAGTTGCGTCAACAACCCGGCCACCTCATCGACATCGCCGCGACCTGCATAGATCTGGCGGGGGCCGAGTATCCGAAGACTGTCGGTGAGCGGGCCATCACGCCGCTGGAAGGCAAAAGTCTGTTGCCGGTGTTCGCGGGCAAACCGCTCGAACGCGACCTGTTCTGGGAACACGAGGGCAACCGGGCGGTCCGCGTTGGGGACTGGAAACTCGTCGGCAAGCACGGCGGTCCGTGGGAGCTTTACGATCTGTCGAAGGATCGCGTCGAGGCGAACGACCTCAGAGCAAAGCACCCGGACATGGTGAAGGAACTGGTCGCGAAGTACGATGCATGGGCGAAGCGAGCGAACGTTGAGCCGTGGCCGGTGAATCCGCCGAAGAAGAAGTAGCAGTTCCCTGACAGTGGCAAGATCGAGCGGAACCATCTGGTTTTCGCCGCTTGCGGCGTAGCGCTCAGCCCGAGCGCTACGCCGCAAGCGGCGAAGACCGTGAATCCAAATCAGGAACTTATTCCATTCTCGATCCGAAGTCGGCGGATAATGCGCCAACGCAACAGCACTATCTCCGTCTGACATGTTAGGGTACGGTATCAGTTGGGCCGCAACATCTCATCTCTCGCGGTCCGAATTCGCCTTTCGCGGAGGTCTCGCAATGAACAGGCTGTTCCGTTCGCTTTTGGCCCTCACCGGCGGTCTCGCAGCCGTCTCGGTTGGTGCCCACTTTCTTCGGGCCGCACCGCCGACAACGCCACCCGCAACCCTTGAAGTTGCTCCCGCGCCACACGCTGCCGCGGCGCTAATTCCCGTGCGTGTCACCGACGCACGAGCCGAGATGAAATTCGCTGTGAAGCCGAAAGAGCTCAGCCCCGTCGTCAAGAAGGGTCTCGAATATCTGGTGAAGGCCCAGCAAGAAGATGGCGGTTGGAACCAGGGCGGCGGCTGGCGAGTCGGTGGAGCTGGCGGCGCGAGAGTCGATGGACCGAAAGTGGAAGATCCATCTGATGTCGGCAACACGGCTCTGGCGCTGCTTGCTCTGGTGCGGACGGGTAGCTCACCAACCGAAGGCGAGTACAAGGATGCCGTGAAGCGCGGGTTGAAGTTTGTCATCACGAAGGTCGAAAAGGCCGATTCGGAGTCGCTTTATGTGACTGACGTCAAGGGCACGCAACTACAAAGCAAAATCGGCCCATATGCCGATACCTTCCTCGTGAATCTCGTCCTCGCGGAGCTTCTTGGTAAGGCCGGTGAACAGGAAAAGCAACTCGTCGCGGCCCTCGAAAAGACCATGACCAAGATCGTGAAACACCAGACAACGGATGGCAACTTCGCCAACAACGGCGGCTGGGCTCCGGTGTTATCGGTGGGCATCGCCAACAAGAGCCTGGTGCGGGCGAAACAAAACGGCGTGGTGGTCGATGACCGAATTCTGGAGCGAGCGTTCGCTCAGTCGCAGGCATCGGCGACCGGCAACACGATGGCTCTCGGCGGTGCAGGTGCCGCGCGAGGGCCTATCCCAGCCGGGAAGGTGCCGGCAGGAGGATTTGCTGGTGGGTTCGGCGGTGGTGGACTTGGTGGCGGTGGCGGCTTTGGGGGAACGCCGGGAGCGGCTGGTGGTTTCGGTGATGCGGGTGTGACGCTCTACCGCGTTGGGCAAGGCGGCGGGAACTCGCAGGACATCGTCAATGCCATGCGTTTCGATGCCGAGAAGGCCCGTCAGGTCATCAAAGATGCGAAAGCAGGCAAGGACGAGAAGGGCAAAGCCGAACAGAAGCTTGTCGAGTTGAAAAAAGCCGAGGACGCCAACGACAAGGTTCAGGCCGAAGTGGCGAAGAACGTGAAAAACGAGGCGTTCGTCGCGGGGTTCGGTTCCAACGGCGGCGAAGAATTCCTCAGCTTCCTCAACATCAGCGAGACGCTTGTCATCAAGGGCGGAAAGGACTGGGAAGACTGGGACGCGAGGATGGCGAAGGGATTGGAGAAGGCCCAGGACAAGGACGGAAGCTGGCAGGGCCATCACTGCATCACCGGCAAGACCTTCTGCACTGCCGGCGCGCTCTTGGTGTTGATGGCTGACCGCACGCCGTTCCCGCCGGAGGTGCTCGTCAAGGCCGAGGCGAAGTCGTGGCTTCCAGGCTTCGACAAGAAGTAGCCGTGGATACGCAGGGATTCGTCCCATATGGCCACTGCCAATGGGACGAATCTCTCGTCAGGCACTCGCTGCGTTCAGTGTTGCAATCGCGTCGGGGCTTAACTCAAGCCGGGTCGCGGCTGCAAGTTCTTCGAGTTGTGCCGTGTTCGTCGCGCTGGCGATGGGAGCAGTGATGCTGGGTCGCGCCATGAGCCACGCCAGCGCCACCTTCGCAGGGGTCGCGCGATACTCGCTCGCGACCTTGTCGAGAGCCGCAAGAACACGCAGACCCCGTTCGTTCAAGTAGTTCTTCTTGACCTTCACTCCGCGGGCGCTCTTCGCGAGATCAGCCTCAGACCGATACTTCCCGGTCAGGAAGCCAGCAGCCAGCGAGTAGTACGGGATGACCCCGACTCCCTCTCGAATGCACAACGGCTCCAACTCCTTCTCGAAGTCGGCGCGGTCGTACAGGTTGTAGTTTGGTTGAAGCATCTCATACCGCGGAAGACCCAACTCCCGGCTCACCTTGAGTGCCTCGGCAAGCCTCGCGGCTGAGTAGTTCGAGGCTCCAATCGCTCGCACCTTCTTCTGGGAGACGAGTTCGGCGAATGCTCCAAGGGTCTCTTCGAGCGGCGTCGCAGGATCGTCCTGATGGGCTTGGTAGAGGTCGATGACATCCACCTGAAGGCGGTTCAGTGAACGCTCCACCGACTTCAGGATGTACTCCCGAGAGAGTCCCTTGATTCCGGGTTCGACCTCAAGCCCGACCTTGGTGGCGATCACCACGCGAGCACGGTTTCCGGTCTGCTTGAGCCACTTCCCGATGATCGACTCCGACTCGCCACCCTTGTTCCCGGGAACCCAGACCGAGTAGACGTCTGCGGTGTCGATCAGGTTAAGCCCTTGCCCGACGAAGCCGTCCAGCACCCGGAACGATGTCGGCTCGTCGATTGTCCAGCCGAACACATTTCCGCCGAGCGCGAGCGGAGCAACCTCGATCCCCGACCGGCCGAGCGTTCGCATTTTCACGATGAATCCCTCCCATGGACCGTCCGCATGATTCCAGGCGACTGCACCATCTTATTCGCCCGGCGGCGAATACGAGTTACCCCTTCGCCTGCTTCTCGGCCTCGGCCTTCACGTATTCCTTGAACGCGGCCATGTTGTACGACACGAACATGAACGCATGGTGCAACGCCTGATACGTCTCGTCTTCGGGGTCGTCGGCGTAGTCCTTGCGAAGAGCGTACAACCGGGCGAGCAATTGGTCGGCATTCAACATCGCGATCTCCACTCAAATTCACGAAACCACTTCCCGAATGCCGATAGTTTACCCGGCTTGACAACGAGTGGCCGGGGGTGCTACGTTTCCACCCCGCGCCGCAACCACGGTCCCCTGGCCCGACCATGATCCGCCGTACCAGTCAAACGCTCACTATCTGGTTCGTCGCCTGGGATCTTGCGCTCACGTCGGCCGCCTGGCTCGCGTCGTACTGGTTCCGCTTCGATACGGGGCTTGTCGCGACCGATCCCGACATCCAGCCACCTTTCTCGCTCTATCTCGGCAGTCTCCCGCTCATCGTCATCCTCGCAGCGGTCGCGTTCAGACTCGCCGGGATGTACGAAATCCACCGACTCCGCCGATTCCGCGAAGAACTTCTCGCCGTTGTGAAGGGCGTCGGGTTGATGGCTCTCGCCGTGATGGCGACCAGCTTCGCCCGGCAGAACCACTACGAATCCCGCATCGCGATGGCTGCGTTCGTGGCAGGCGCTCTGATCGGCGTGGTGTTCACTCGCCGTATGACGTGGAAAGCTGTGCGGCGACTGCGTTCGCACGGTGTGAACCAGAGTCGCGCTCTGATCGTCGGCTCCGGGAGGCTCGCTCGACGCACTGTGCGAACTCTTCGCGCTGTGTCGTGGTCGGGCATCCAGCCGTTTGGATATGTCGAAGACGAAGCCCATCGTGGGCCCGCTGCCGATCTGCCAGTCGTCGGAACGATCGCTGATTTGCGGGAACTGATCGCGCTGCACAACATCCATCATGTGTTCATCGCGTTGCCACTGAACCGCTATGGCGATGCCCGCCGCGTGTTCGGCGAGCTTTCGCAGATTGTGGTCGATGTTCAGCTCATCGCCGACGTTCCACAGATGGCCGGCATGACGTTCCACACAACGCAACTTCACGGCATGACAGTGGTGGGGCTTCGGGAAAGTCCGCATCACGGCATGAACGTCGTCGTGAAGCGGTTCATGGACATGATTCTCGCGACCGTCGCGCTTGTGCTGATCTCGCCGTTCATGGCGTTCCTCGCGCTGCTTATCAAGATCACAAGCCCCGGACCGGTGTTCTACCGACAGGAACGCTGCGGGTTGAATGGCAGCCCGTTCGACATGCTGAAGTTCCGGACGATGCGAGCGGACGCTGAGAAGAACGGCCCGCAGATGACCGCTCAGAACGATCCTCGCAAAACGTGGCTCGGCACGATCCTCCGCGCGACGAATCTCGATGAGTTGCCGCAACTGTTCAACGTATTGCGTGGCGACATGAGCCTCGTCGGTCCACGTCCCGAGCGACCGGTGTTCGTGAATCAGTTCTCGAAGACGATCCCCGGCTACATGGCTCGGCACGCAGTGAAAGCTGGCATGACGGGTTGGGCACAGGTGAACGGCTGGCGGGGCAACTCGTCGCTGCGGCGGCGGGTGCAGTTCGACCTGTACTACATCACGCACTGGAACCCGTTGTTCGATCTGCGAATCATGTTCCTGACAGTGTGGCGGATGCTGTTCCAGAAGCAGAAGCACGCATATTGAGTGCTTGAACCGCTACAATAGTCGCACGCCTTCGGCACGGGGGACGCACGTCAAAGGAATCGCATCGTGGCTGCAACCGCAACTCTCACCCCAATCATCCACTACCCCGACGACGACGGACTGCCCATGTCCGACAACACCTGGCAATTCAACTGGATCGTGCGGATTCATTCCAACTTGGATGTGCAATACCGAGCCAATCCGAACGTGTTCGTGGCTGGGAATCACCTCATTTACGCGGTCGAGGGAAAGGTTGGGATTCGACAGGCTCCGGGTGTGTACGTCGTGTTCGGACGCCCCAAAGCCGACCGTGGCAGCTACAAGGTGTGGGAGGAGGGAGGCGTCTTCCCGCAGGTGGTGTTCGAGGTGTGGTCACCGCATAACCGTCAGCAGGCGATGGAAGACAAGCGTGACTTCTACGAGAAGTACGGCGCGGAGGAATACTACATTGTGTATCCCGAGTTCCCATCGCACGCGGAGGGTTGGCGACGAGAAGGTGGCTCGCTCGTTCGCATTGCTGACATGAATGGGCACGTAAGCCCGCGGCTTGGAATGCGGTTCGTGTTGGAAGCAGGCGAACTCACGCTCATCGGACGCGATGGTCGTCCCTTCCGAACTGCGATGGAGATGGCACAGGAGCAGGCAGAGGCTGAACAGCAAGCCGCGAGACTTGCTGCGAAGCTCCGTGAGCTTGGCGTGGACCCTGACACGCTGTGATCGGTTGGAGCAGTTCAAGGGGCGTTGACCGGAGTCGAACCGGCAGAGGCCAGTTCACTTGCCGCGTCGCGGGGTGCTGGCCCAGGGTTGCTCACCCCGCGTCTACCATTGCGCCACAACACCCACCGCTTGCATTTCCCAGGGCTGCAAAGTCATCAGAACTGCCGCAGGAAACGCAGCTCGTTCTGCCAGAAGAGGCGGATGTCGTCGATCGCGTGCTTCAACATCAGCATTCGCTGCGGCCCCATCCCGAACGCGAAACCCGTCACCTTGTCGGGGTCGTAGCCGCCGGCCCGCAACACGTTCGGATGCACCATCCCCGCACCCAGAATCTCCAGCCAGCCCGTGCCCTTCGTCAAACGGTCGCGGTTCGGGTCGTCCTTCGGCCAGTCGATGTCCACCTCAATGCTCGGCTCCGTGAACGGGAAGTAGCTGCTGCGGATTCGCACACGACGCTCCGGACCGAACATCCGTCGCGCGAACGCCGTGATCGTGCCCTTCAGATCCGCCATCGTCACGCCTTCGCCGATGACCAGCCCCTCCACCTGATAGAACTGAATCTCAGAGCGTGTACTAATGGCTTCATTGCGGTAACACATCCCAGGCAGGATCACACGGATCGGCTTGCCCGCCGCCTCACGCATGACGTGGATTTGTCCTGGGCTTGTGTGCGTTCGGAGCACCACGCCGGGCGTCGTCGTGAAGAAGGTGTCCCACATATCGCGGGCCGGGTGGTGAGCCGGCATGTTCAGGAACTCGAAGTTCAGTTCGTCCGTTTCCACTTCGCGAGTGCGATACACCTGGAATCCCAGGTCGGCGAAGATCGTGTAGATTTGTCGCAAGATTTGCGTCGCGGGATGCAGTCTGCCGCGTGGCCGACCACGCCCGGGCAGCGACACATCCAGCGGATTCGCCGTCAGGCTCGCTTGCAGGGCCGCTGCCTTCGCGGAGGCGAGGGCAGCATCGTAAGCGCGTGTGAGGTCTTCCTTCACGCGGTTCACTTCCTTGCCGTAGGTTCCCCGCTGTTCCTTCGGAATGGTGCTGAGCTTCGCGAGTGCCGCTTTCACAAGCCCCTTATCGCCGAAATACTGCGTGTTCCACGCACGCAACGCAGCCTCGTCGGCACACTGCTGAAGGTGTGTCTGTGCCTGTCCTTCGAGCTTCTTCAGTTCATCCGTGGCATCGTCGGCCATATTCTCGGCTCCGTCAGCGTGGATCGCATCGTGATGGAGACAGGATATGATCGCGGCTGGTTCGCGATTAGTCACAACAAACGGAACGCCGAACTCATCTGCGGGTTAGTCGATTCACCAGCCGCCGTCGCGGCGTGAACAATCGGAAGCACCCGAAATTGCGACGGCTTCGCGAAGCTGTTTCCGGCAGGTCTTCCGAACTTCGACCGCGAGGTTGGTCGATGGAACCTCGGGACTCCATCACCAGTCGGGTTGCCGCATGCAATTGATTGCCCCCGACATTCTCGCGGAAGCACGCGGGCTGACTGAGGCCATGTCTGGAACGCTTTGCGTTTTGGGTATGGCCTTGTGGCTATTCGGCTGGCGCTGGCACCGCTTCTGGATCGTGGCAGGTGTGACGCTCGGGGCCGGGCTGTGTGGGTTGCATGCTGGCCGAGCTGTGGGCGGCGCACAGATTCTCGCGGTTGGGGTACTTCTCTCCGTGGCCGCCGGGATGATGGCTCTTGAGCTGGCGCGGATCTTCGCGTTCGTGGCTGCGGGTTGTGCGGCGTGGCTCGCGGCGTTGTGGGTCTTCCCGCAGGCTCAAGAACTGTGGGCGGTCTTCCTTTCGGGTGGGCTGTTCGGCCTGATCCTGTACCGCGTCTGGACGATGCTTCTCACGAGTCTCGGCGGTGTGTTGGTCGCGGGTCACGCGGCGTTGCTGCTTCTCGAACCACTCCTTGAGTTCGACGCCGTGGAATGGGTGGCCGCGAATCAAGCCGCGGTCAACGGCAGCGCGATTGCTCTCGCGATTCTGGGAATTGTGCTTCAGGCTGTGTTCACCCGCGGGAGCCGTGGCGAGGCGGAGCAGAAGCACGAAAAGCACGAGAAGCCGAAGGAAAAGGCCGAGCACAAGGAGAAGCCACCGGAAGTGAAGTCGGAAGACAAACACGCTCACGAGCCGAAGCCCGAAGCGAAACCATCACACTCCGATCCGTGGTGGCAGAAGCTCGTTTCGTTTCGCAAGGTTGCGTGATCCGTTGAAGCGCCGTCTTTCTATCGCTTTCCGCAGTTTGTAAGATAGCGGAGAGCAATCCGGAAGGGTGGCAGAGTGGTCGATTGCACCGGTCTTGAAAAGCATTTTCGGCCAACTCTGCTATCGCCTTGGAAACGCACCGAACGCTAGAAATTCCAGGCGTTCGCACACTTCGCACGGCTCACCAAAACATCCCGTAACAACCCAAAACAGCCCCTCGCGGTAGTAAATACTACCGGTCTGAACCGCTCGCGGCTTCGCGGGGTAATACACTGGATATTATTAGAATAACTTTGATCAATGGGGGAACGGTTATGGCTAAGGGCCCACCGAGTTATGCTCGCAAAAGGGGCGGCAAGATCGCAAATCTGACCCGCGATCAGGGCAATTACGACAGGGGTAGAGCCGAGGCGGAATTGGATGTCGCCGAACTGCTGAACAGTCTTCACAAACTCGTTGCGTTGGTCGGCATTCGTCGAGCGAAAGAACACATCGAGAGGCATGAGCAGATGCAGTGATCCAACACCGCGGCGACGTGGTGAACGGCGTGGCGGTCGCGGGTTGGTGGGAAGTGCGGGTAACGGAGGTCAATTCACCACAGATTACCCGCCGACGAGTTGAGTCACCGCTGTATTTCGACGTAGACCATGCCTTTTACTTTGTGGATCGTAATGGGCAGAAACCGCCCGTTGCTCAATTCGGCAGCGGCTTTGTACCCACCGCCATCAATCCGACCAAGGATTTCAACCTTGATGCATTTCTCGTAGCCGCCATTGTCGCGAATGATTTGTGTGACAAGCGGTTTCGCCGACTCAGCGAGATCGGCCTCGCTCGGCCGGCTTGAGACGTAGGCCAAAACAGTAGCAGCAACGACAACGAGGACGACGGCCAGGACGGCAGCGATGATGGCTCTTTGCCAAGCTGGCCTCGCTTTTACCTTCGGTGGCTTTGGGGCTGGCCATTTCTTGATACGAGAGCCGCATTCTGGGCAGTCATTTGTTGAGCCTTCCAGCCCTTTACCTGACTCAATAATCTCGTTACACGCAGGGCAGACGTACTCGAATCGTTCACGTGTCTTTTTCGCCGGGAGTGATTCTGGCAACGGAATCGCCTCCTTCTCCAATGGCAATGGCCAGCGGGCGATGAGAGTTTTGCACTTTGGGCATGGTGCTGACGAGCCGGCGAGCGACTCAGGCGCAAGAATGGTTTCCTCGCACTCTGGACAGACGTACTCGGCTCGCATGATCTTTCCCCAAGTTCGCGTATTCCATCCGGAGAATTGTCGCTTCCCACCGCAGCAATCGAAAGCTGTACGGCTGTTCTGCGTGGCCCCGCCATTTGCCTACCCTCCAGAAAGTCTGTCCGCGGTAAAGGCTGAAATAGGTGGGCGAATTACCACTGCCGGGGAGGATAAGCCGGCCCGAATGAAACGACCCGACGCGCAAGGCCGGGCCGTCGGTCGCCGCTCCTGCTCTCAACCGCGATCTCGTCCGGCTTCGCGTCGGCTGAACAACGCGGCAAGCTCGTCGGGAACCGTTTTGGGTAGCACGGTGGAAAGAAACTCACTCGCGCCTTCGAGCGCATGAACCATCTCCCGACGCTCTTCTGCTGTGAACGCATCCGCGACGCCTCCCATTCCCTCGCTCACTGTTCGCATCTCTCCGACGATCCGTGTGAGCCACGCATGCAAGCGCTCGCGGGCCTCGTTGCTGCGAATGGTGGCGGGTTGCTCTGCCTTGGCGTTGTTGGCCTTGATCGCGTGCAAGACGCGATTCCTGGGCCTCGTGACAAGCGCGACGGATGGGGCGGTCTTGATCGCTGGCGCTGTCGTGGGTACGCTGGTCATGTTCTCGACTCCTGATAAGGGTGGGGGACGTTGGCCCGCTCGAAGGTGCGAACTTCGGGCGGGCGTTTTCGTTTCTACCTTTGGCCTGGATGCGGCGAAGATATCGCGTCGGTCGCGACAGGTCAATACGATGACAATTAAATTTCTGTTACTGCGTTACGGGGTTACTTTGTTACCCGGTTACTCGAAGCGCTGACCGCTCCGGCCTCGTCGTTCTGCCGTCATGCAGCATCGACCGTTCAGATGGCAAGATGCGAGTGTCCGGAAGCGAGGACGATCATAAACCTGAACATTTCCCTCAACGTTATCTCCGTTGAAATATACAAACAATCGGCAATCAATCAGTTAAAAGTTACTGTGCGGCAATTTTTGAAAAAATTTGTTCCACGAAGACATTTTTTGCAGATTGATTTCGATTTAGAGAGAGACGGGTTCAAGTTGAACCTGCGGATGGAGTAGTTTCACACTTTTGGAGTTTTGACATGGCGGCAAGATTTTTGGGCAGTTTTGTCCTCGGCGGCGGGAATGTCGGTGGAGCGTTCCAAGTTCCCGTTGGTGCAACACAGTCGTTCACTGTTGCGGTTGCTGGTCCCGCATTGTCAGCGTGCTGGTATGCACCAACAGACAATCTTACAAACATTGTATCATGGGACCACATTGAGGTAGAACCCGACCCGGCTGGCTTCAAAATCACCTTGAAACCAAACACAAACACGCTCCTGCGAATCAGCGTCTATGGAGATTAGCCCCATCTCGATCACCCTGCGTGCCAGTCAAGAAACTTCAGTGGAGAGCACGCAGGGTGATCGGTGATAACGGGATAGTCTCTTGGTTTTTAAGCGGGGTAGTTCATGATTTGGAAATGACCGTCACTTGACATCGCGTGTGAGGTTGCCGCGGAACGTGCCGTTCTGGGCGCGATTCAGGGCCACTTCGGAGAAGCGCAACGCAATCGTTCACAAGGGTGGTCAGGCGACAAAAGCGGATGCCGAGGCCGCACACGGCGCAGCGGTCGAGATGGTTACCTACCTGAAACAATATGCCGTGAGCTAATCACAACGCGGCGAAACGCAGCATAACGAACAAGGCCGGGGAGCAATCCCCGGCCTGTCCTGTTCCCGTGGCGTTTACTTCAAGACCTGAGACGCGGAAGGCTCACGGCACCGCCGGCCCCCTGGGTCCAGGGGCCCTGTCGGAACCGCGACTGGTGAGGTTGCTCCAGACCGACAGGGCCCCTGGACCCAGGGGGCCGAAAGCGGTGCTGGAATAGCCTTCCTCGGGTCGCAAGACAAGCCATGTGCTCGGACGACGCAACATCGTCCTGTCGCAGAGCGACGAGCTAAACCAACCACGAGAACGCGGTGAGGGTAACCGAGAGCGCGGCGAGTTGCAAGGATGGGAGCGGAACGCGGTCTCGCCGCTGAATGAAGCAACCCGACCCCGCGTGCCCGGGTGTTGTCGATCCGTGGGCACTCGTTCTGCCCAACCAAAGCGCGCCCATGGTGAAGCCTCGGGCGGTGTCGTGTTTGCTCACAGTCTTCGATAGATTGCGAGTGGAGCAACACGGATGGCATCTTCTGGAAAGACAAGATTCCGAAGCACTTGGGCCATGTTGAGGGTTGCCCCTACAAGTCCCGCATTCACCATTGCTGACGGGGTTGCAGTCTCTCGGATTCCGACCACGACCGCGCCAGGAAGTCCGCCATCACCATGCTTGTAGTAATAGCCGCCGATTGGCTCGTCCAAGCCAGCTTCCTTCACCGATCCGACATAGGTTCCTTCTGGCGTCCAGAGAAAGTACACGGAAGGAATTTCGAGTGATTGGAGAAGCGCCTTGATGAGTTTTGCGGTGGCCTTTTCCTGTCTGCCCGGCTTACCGTATTTCCCCTGTTGCCCTTGTTGACTCATCAAAGACACCCAGGTGTCTTCATCAACAGAGGATGCCAGTCTAAGCATTGCGGAATCGGCAAATGATAGTGTTCCTTCAATCTGAACCAAGGAACCATTCGGAGCGTTCTTGGGGTGCTTGTCCCAAAATTTCCCCTTCGCCTTCAATGTGCCAATCATGTCCACGGTGGCTGTGTCGTGCGGTGCGAGTTGCTCTTTGCGAGTAGTGGTGTAATCTTTCGTTTTCTTCCGTTCCCCTTTGGCGAGCGTGAGACTTCCACCAATGAGGTTTTCTGTCGCCTCTCGGCTCTGGCCGCCGATTTCGGTGGTGAGTACCTGCCCTCCGTGGAGTTGAGCGTAGTATGACGCGACCCGTGAGGGATCGCGGTAAAGGAAGTCATATACGTCCGTCTGTTCGGCGGGTTCCACGGGCGTTCCTTTCTTCGAGTTCTCTGCGCTTCCGGTCGATGTCAGCTTCTGCTTTGTCTATCTCGACCGACGCGCCTTCGATCCAATCTTTCAGCCGTTGCATCATTCCACGACGCTTCGGCTGGTCTGCATTCTTCTCTGGCTCTGGGGTATTCATGATCTTCGCCCCGATGTTCGCATACAGGTATTCTGGCGAAAAGCTTTAATGACGCAAGGAATTAGCTGATTCCCGCGACTCTCCGCAACTTGGCTACCGATCTTGCGACAACCTGCGGAACTGTCAGGCTGATCGTGGTCAGCGCTTCGCGACAGCTACCAACCGCTCGCCTTCCACTTCGCGAATCTTCCCGGCGATCTGTAAGCGCTCCGCGGCTTCCCGTGCCCAAAGTGGTTCCATCCCGTCGAAGAGCGCGGCCAGTGTTGGCGGCGTCGCGTTTGCGCGGATACGCACGAGCAGTTCCGCGTCGTGTTCTTTCTGTTCGCGGAGGCTCAGGCAGTCGGCTAACGTCGTCATGTCAAAACTCCTGAAAGGGTGAAGGGGTCAGGCCATGTGATTCGCTTTGATGGAATCCAGAGCAGCGTTCAGGATGTTCCCGATGTTGGCGCGACTCATCCCGTGAGCGGCCGCTATCTCATCGAACTTTTGGTTCAGCATCACGCGCCGTTGCACTACATCGCGTTGCCGCTCAGGTAGTGCGTCGAGCGCTCGCAGCAACGGGGCAGCATCGAGCGCGATTTCTGCGGCCTCCGCGGGCCCTCGTCGCGGGTCGGCAATTCGCTCGGCCGGGTGCGTCTCTTGCTTCTCCGTGGGCACGAACTGCGGTATGAACATCTCCGGTGCCTTGGCTCGCTCTTTCCGCAACACTCGAATGAGCGCGGATCGACACTGCAAGCGAAACCAAGTCGAGAAATGGACGTCTCGCGCCTGGTCGAATCCAAGAGCCGATTGCCAGAGTGTGAATACCGCCGCGCTTTCGAACTCGTCGTGAAGGTGCGGGTGATTTGCTGCCCAGCGGTTCGCGATTTTGAACGCGAGCCGAATGTACTTCTCGGTTAGCTCCGTCGCTTCGGGTGCGGTCATCACATGCCCCCAATGAGAAAGGCACGGTTGCCCGCGCCCGGATCGAGTGACGGGGATCGTTACCGGCCGAACACAGCTTTGTTTTTCCCGAGGTCGTTCACGCCTTTCACAACTTGCTGAATACCCTTGTCCATGTTTTGCTGCACGTCGAGTTGCCGTTGTGCGATCTTGTCACCAAGCCCCAACTGCTGACCGATCGGCCCGGAAAACACGCCCTTGCTGTGGTCGAATAGCTCCGGGAGTTTCTTCCCAGCGTCCTTGATTTGCTCGTAGGCTTTGAGTCGGGCGGCGTCCGCTGCGGCTCCGTCGATGATGCCCTGGTCCCCTGCCGCTCCCTTGTTGCCCCTTCCCATCACCAGCGCGCGTAACTCGTCCTTGGCCTCTTTAACGCTGGCGTTTGCGGCTTCCAGATCGGCGGATAGGTGCTTCTCGAAGTCGATGAAGTTCGCGCCGGTACCGGCTGCGAGTCCCGCGACCGCGCCGATTGGCCCGCCGACTGCTGTCCCCACGGCTGCGCCGATGACGGGGAGCAACATCGGGTTATCCTTGATGATGCTCACCATCCACTTCACGAAGTCATTCCACCCCTTGCGGAGTCCCAAAAGTAGTTCGCGCCAGATGGCCTTGATGCCAGCGCCGGCAATCTGCATCGCGCCCTCAATGTCCCCGGCCTTGATCGCATCGCGGATTCCACCCCACGCAACGCCGAATGATTCTTTCATCCCGGCGAACGCTTCCCCAAGTGCCGAAGTCATCTTTCTCCCGGTCTCCGTGCAGGTCAAAAACGCCGTGCCGATTCCAACTACGGCTATCGTCACAAGCCCCACGGGCGACAAAAGTAACCCGAGTGCTAGCCCAATACCGGAAACGAGCGTGGTCACTGCAGTAAGAGCGAGCTTTACCCCGACTGCTGCCCCGGCGAGTCCGATCAATCCGGCCGCGGCTCCGGCTGCGGCGATGATGAAATTGCGATTCTCCGCAATCCAGGCGCGCGTATTTTGGAACGCTTCGCGGATGGCGTCCGTGACGCTCTTGGTCTGACCGCGTGTGGGTAGCAGTGACGCGCCGAGAGCAACCACCGTGTTTTTGAGTTCCACCCAAACCAGATTCAACGCCTTGGACGCGGTGTAGCTGCGTTCAATGTCCTCGTCGGACATGATTTCGCCGGCCTTCTTTCCTTCGGCTTTCAGCTTCGCCAGCCCTGCTGCGCCTTCACGCAGGTAGGGCAGCAACTTCGCGGCCGATGCGCCGAACAGGTCTTGCGCTACTGCCGTCTGATCGGTCGCCAGTTTGATATCCTTGAACCGTTCGGCGATGGTGTCGAGTTGCTTTTCCAGGCTCATGTTGATGAGGTCGCGACCGCGTAAGCCTCGCAGACCTTCAACCAGTTCACCGTTCCCGTCGGCCGCGGCCTTGATTTTGCTTTTCAGCCCGTCGATTGAACCGCCGAAGTTTTCGAGGTTCGCGCCGGCCACATTGAAGGCGCCGGCGAGTGTCGATACGCTCGACGTGGTTTCACCGAACTGAATCGAAAGATTCTTGATCTCGGCGCCCTTGTTGAGCGCGTCGGAAAACGACTTCGCGAGCGGTGCGCCGATCGCGCCACCCACGGCCGCGGATTGCACACCGAACGATTTCAGCTTGGAACCGGCCTTCTCCAGAGTGCGAACTAATGCATTGTCATTTGCGAAAAGTTCGACAAAAGCCCTTCCAGCGCGCACGCCTTGGGAACCTGCCATGTCTCAACTCTCCTGTGCTGTGATGCGGTCGCGGGTCGCGCCGCGGGTGAAGTGTTTACGCTCGCTGCTTGGCGTACTCGATCGCGGCAAGGATCAAGGCGCGGCCCGCTGCCTCGAAGGTTTTCGGGTCAGCCATCATGCGGCCAAACTGCTCGGGGCTTACTCGCGTGCCTGCGACTGCTACGCCTTCCTCGTCGTCCTGGCCACCGGCGGCGAGGTATACAGCTTGAACCGCCAACATGAGACGCTTGGGCCCGGACCCGTTGAATATGGTCTGCGGGCGGGCGAGGTCGATACCGCCAATGCGTCCGGCCTCGATCCGGGCTGGCGTGATCGCGAGGGGGAACCAGCGCCCGCCGGCCGCGAATCCGATTTGCGGCGACGTGGTCGCAGTGGGTGCGGGTGTGGGCGTGGTCGTAAATTCTGGATTCGTGATCGCGCCGCCGTACATGATCGGCCTCGTGTTCAGGGTCCGGGAAAGCGTGTGCCACTGATCGAACTGCGTGGCGTTCGGGTCGCCACCGGTCACCGGCGTGACGTGCCTCCGGCGGTTGTGAGCGCACCTGCCGGCGTTCGCTCTCGCGCCCATTGCACGCAAATTCCCTGCGATCGGTGTCAGCGCTTTCGCTCGGGTTCGGCCCGATGCCGTCAGCTTCGCGCCGCCTCGAAGTGTCAGGTAGCCGGCGCGTTCAAGTTGCGCCAGCACTTCACCCGGCGCATCTGTGCTGCCGGTGTTGCTCAACTCGATTAACGCAAGGTCGTTCATGTTCACTTTGCGGATCATGGCTAAACCTCGAAAGGGTTACAGGAACTCGAAACAAGTGCGGGGAAAAGCCCCGAGAGCAACGAGACTGATCTCGAACAACTCGGCCTCACTCACAACGATCGTGTTAGGCTCGCCCTCGGCTGCGGGGACAGCGGCAAACTTGTGAATGTGAGTGGCCGCGCTTACCTCGCGACAATCCTTGAAGATGCGCGCCCACTTCACGCTGTTCCTGCCGTCGCGAGTGCTTCCCGTCACATGGAAGTAAAGGGCTTTTCGGTCGGCGAAAACCTTCAACGAATTGGTGAGCGTCGAGCATGTTTTCAGATCGTCGTTGTGTTCGAACTGGAATCTGACCCAGGCCGAACCGGATCGTATCCGTGATAGCGAACGATCGAGCGAATCGGGTTGGTACACGACTTGGGCGGAATCGAACCCGGCTAGTTTTGCTAGTCCGGCGGGAAGCGCTTTTACGACGCTGATCGAGTCGAACCACAACGCTACGCCGCTCATGTCCTCGTGAGTTTCCGAGACAACTTGCCGGCGCTTTGCCGCGGTGAGTTGCGGCGTCGCTTTCCGCTCAGATCGCGGCGGTACCGGTTCGCGTACCCGTGTTGAAGCGTGCGCGACCAGTGAAGGCGACCAGCAGAACGCGGTTGATGTCGGCGAGGGCCACATGGTTCAACTCGGTGATTAGATGAACTCGACCTTTGAACCGGAAAAGGCTCCGGAGCGAACAAGGCTGATCTCGTTCAGGCGCGCCCGCTTGTACTCAACGATGCTGTCGTTCTTGTTGCCGGCGCGAATGGGGTCATGCCGTCGCAGCGAGCGACCAACGCCGGTCCACCCGGCCGAAAGTTCCCTGTGGTGAGGTTTCTCGCGAATCAATCGGATTGCTTCTGCCCCGCGCTTCGTCGTGCCTCGGACATATGCGGCGATGTGTGTGTCGTCAGCCCACACAACTAATGAGCCGTCGAGCGTGTTTGCGAGTTCCACTTTGTCGTCATGGTCCAATAACAGCCGGACGTATCGGGTGCTTTCGAGGAACGCTAGATGCGTGTCGAACGCTCCCGGACGAATGAGAATCTTTGCCGAGTAGAACCCCAGGTCATCGCCGAGTCCGGAAGGCAGAATCTTGGGAACAGAGAGGTTGTTAAAGATGGGAATTGATGCAACCAGGTCGTGCCTCGACGTGGCGAACAGATCGGGGAAAGGATCCCGAAGACGTTCGGCCCGAAGTTGATTGACGCGATCTTGACGAGTCGGCGGTAGCAACGCCTTCGCCGCTCGCTCGGCGGCTTGCTCCTCGGCCAAGCGTGCCGCAATGACTTCGGGCGGATCTCGGTACGGGTACATGCGGTCACCTCGGGTCGGCGGGTGTAGGCTCACGCCTTCGGCAACACGGACTCTGCGGCGTTCAACTGCTCGATCAACTCAGCGACGCGCGCCTTTCGCTTCTCCAACTCGGTCGCCGCTCCTTCCGATTCGCTGACGGCCGCGGAGAGTTCTGGCTCGGCTGAATTCAGCGGGTCGGCGGTCGTGGCGAAGTCGGAGTAGGCGAGTGTCACGGCGGCGCTGTACTCTCGGTTCGCTTCGAGAATCGCGGCCTGTTTCCGGGTCTCCGCGTCTTCGAGGTCTCTCCGATTCTTTGCCAACGCCTCGCGCCGGTTGTCGAGTTGAGCAGCGAGTGCCGCAAGCTCAGCCGGGGTGCGCGGCGTGGGCGTCGTCGGAGTGCTGTCAGCGGGTTCCATGTGCGGCCGTGATGGTGGAGGGGGAAGTAACCTCCGGATCATCTCCGGAGGCTGGTTCGGCTGTTGGTCACACGATCATGAACTGCCGTTCGAGATCAGCGCTTTCGCGTTCCAGTTCCGCGACCGAGGCCGCGGCATCGGCGATTCGCTTGTTGATGCTTGTCAGCATCGCCTCACCCGGAATTTGGTCCTTTGCCTGCTGCACGTCTTTCTTCCACATCTCAACGCCACGAAGGTACTGCTCGTCCTTGTAATCGATCACAAACGTTGTGACAGGCGGATTGCCTTCTCTCTTCGCAACGAGGGCTTTGGCTTTGGCCACCAATTTTGGGAACTCGGCGAGGTCGGCCTGGGCCTGTGCCAACTGTTGGCGAGCAGTCCCAAGGCGACGGGTGCAATCCTTCGACCGCTCGCGAAGTTCTTGCGGCGCCGTCTCGTAAACCTTCGCGCCCGCGGCCTGGGCTTCTTCAACTGCCTTCGACGCGACCGTGATCGTCCGGCGTAGCGGTGCGATCTTGTCGAGCGTTTCGGCGCGCAACTTCTCGACGGCCGCAGTGAATGCGTTGTCCAGGGCGACCGCGGCCGTCTGCGCTTCTTCGAGTTCGCGTTGATGCCGGGAAAGCTCCGCATGCTTCGCTGCCAGTGCCAACCGCGTCGTGAGTTTCTCAACGTCGCTCTGATACTGCTCGAACTCGATGCCGGCCGCGGACAAGAACTCGACGGTGCTTTCCGGGTCGATCTCTTTCCCCGTCGCGGTCGCGCGAACGATGTCGGCGTACCGTGCCTTGTACCCTTCTTGCCGCGCGACGTTCGCGGCCTTCGCTTGGCTCAACATCTGCTCAACTGCCGTCATGATTTGCCTCTGCGTGATCCACCCGCTTCGTGAGGTCGACCGGGGCGCGGGTATGCCGGTCGGGTTCAGTGGTTCAAAGCAAGACGATGTCGTCCGGTCGAAGTCCGTAATTGCGCCATGCTGCGGCCTGGCGCTCGTCGGCGCGAACCGCTTCGGCCAACTGCTCGATATCGCGCCGCTTTCGCTTTCTCGGCGTGTGCATCGGCGTGGGTGCCTCGACGGTGCCTTGCTCGGCAGCGGAAAGGAACGCGGCCAGCGGTTCGGGAATGGCTCGTTGAGGGCGCACGGTGTGGCCTCGTGGTTACGTTCGAATCGTGGTCGATGCTGCCGCGAAGGTAAGGGGCGCAGCGTTGACCAACGGCGTTTCCATGGTCGTGACGCGACCGCCACACGAGGGGCAGCGCCGGTAACGCTTCACGGAACCCGGTTCCGGATGGCGAACGCCGACGACTTCGAGGCGAACGAATTCACCCGTCTCGGTTCTGCACTTCGGGCATCTCATGCGCCGCCCTCGTGGATGCAACTGGCAGCACAAGTACCGCCGGCTGAACAATGCACCCGGCAGTTCGCGAGCGCAACGGACACGGGCGACGAATTCGGGGCGTAGGTCATCTGGTGGCGCTACAGGTCATGCGCGAGGAACGCCGCGCACAATTCCTGCGCACGGAAGCAAGTGAGCGAACGCGGGCGTAATGGAGATGAGCGATTGACGGAGCGCGCGACGGCGAAAGAAGTTGCGTTATAACTTTGTCGAACTCGGTGCAAGAAAGAAACACTAGTGGAATGCCCGACTGTTCCGCGTGGTATGCCATGCGACTTTTCACGCCGGAAGGACCCTAGATTTTCAGAACGTTTGAGTAAACTCGAGTTTTTGGCGCGGCCTAAACCTGGCGCTCAAGCCGATGGCATAACGTCGCACTGTCGTCGTCGGCTCAATCGTCACAATCCCGACCGGGCTTTATTCGTGATCCTTGGCCCCTTCCGCCCGTCGTTCCTCGATCCAGAACTTTCCCTTACCCGTCACGAATGCCAGCGATCCTTGACATGTTGCCGCGCGCCCTAGCTCAACCCATCTCGTTCCCTTCTCACGATGCCACACGATGAACACGGTTGCTGGTTTGGTTTCGAGTAATGCGTCTGTTGCCGCGTCGGTCAGTTGGCCAAGCATGTCGTCTGTCCTCGATCAGCAGATCAGCAGATCGGAGCTGTTTTCCGGGTCGTCCTTCGTGGGGAAATTTCCAATCCAGCAACTACCCGGAAAATGATGCCGATCTGCTGATCTGCTGCTGTCATGGTTGAAGGTCAAACACTCGGACGAGATAAACCGTTCCCGCATGCCGTTTGCATGCGAAGCGTTTCCCGGCTTCCGCTCCGAACTTCTTGATGCCGGGCAACCGCGATTCGTCGTGCCCTTCGCTAACGGCCCACTTCTTGAACTGCTCGTGGAACTCCTTGGCCTTCACACGGCCGTCTGGGTCGGCCTTGGTTTGGGCTTTGAAGTATTGGCCGATGATGTCTTCCGACTCGATGTACTCCGATGTGGCGGCGGTCACCTCGGTCGGGGGCGTCAATGCTTTCCCGCCCTTGTAGAACGCAACGGCGTGTTCCACCATGTCGCGGAGGATTCCTTCGGCCTCGGTGTCCTTGAGCCGGTCTTCTAGCTTCGGGTCGGCCTGGAACGAGGGGTCGAACTCTCGTTCGGGGTGCAACTGGCGGTCGGCTTCTTTCCAGAACTGCGCGGCGAAAGGAACCAGCCGCATCCGGCGGCGGATACCGTCGTCAGTTCCGCGGATTCGGGGCTTGTGGTTCGTCGCGAGGATGAGCTTGTGGGTTGGCCTGAACTGAAAGAAGTCTTGACCCATGCCGCGGGCACTCAGCATGTCCGTGCTGGTCAACTTCTTCACCTTGGGCTCATCTAGCCGACCCTCTTCCTTGCTCTCAGAACAGACGACGAGACGCGCCCCACGAAGTCCTACCATCTCTGTCGGGTGCCGATCCTTGCCGTCACCGACGAGCATTTCGGGCGCGGCCGTGTGCTCGTACTCACCCTCTCCGAGTACGGTTGTCCAGAGCGTGAGCAACACGCTTTTCCCGTTCGACCCGTCACCGTGGAAGACGTGAAACGAGTGGTCGCACGTCTCCCCCGTCGCGACGTACCCGGACAATTGCCGGACGTAGACGGAGAGCGCCGGCTTGCCGTCGAAAACCTTCCCGAGAAACTCAAGGTAGCCGGCCCGCTCCGCGGTCGGGTTGAACCGCGTGGGGCAAAGCCGGGTAATGAAATCCTCGCGGCGATGTGGGGTAAGCGAGCCCGTGCGGAGGTCAACCGTTCCGTTCATGCAGTTCAGCAGATGGGCGTGAGTGTCGAACACGTCGCGACCATACGGCACTCTCACTGCGGCCTCGCTCCGTGCGGCGCTCAATATCCGCCGGATGGCCCGCATATCTTGTGACTTCTTCGCGTGGTCGAGATCGCGCTTCGCAGTTTTCACCTCACGATTCGCTCGCTCCTTTGCTTCGTCCGATCCGGCCGCGGCGAGCGCTTTCGCAGCATCCGCCATGCGGCTTGCGGCTTCACATGCCATGCGGTCCGTCGTGGTTTTGGCGAGCGCCTCGGCCATCACGTCGCACCGGTCGAGAACCCAGCGGCGACCGTCGAAGACGATCCAGCTTTTCCAATCCACAACGAAGCGGACGCTTGCGCCGTGGTCGAGAACAAACCGCCGACCGTTGGCAATATCCGTGTCGGTGAACGGCGACACTGGGGCGGCGGCTTCGTCGCTTCGCTCCTTGGTTGGTTCAGGTTCCGACACTGGCGGCACCTGACGCTTAAGATCGCGGTTCACCGTCGCGCCCTTGGTGGATTGGGTCGTCCGCTCCCCGTAACCGAGATCAAGTAATGCCTTCGCAGCGGTCTTGAAATCTCCAGCGTGCTTCAATCGGGCGAACACCCCGAACCGGTCGTAGGTGTGCTCTTGCTCGAACGGGTGTGCGTTGCTGGTGAACGGATAGAACAGCGGCGCGCCGGTCGTTCGACTGGTTACCATGCCGATCGTGCCGGATGTCCCCGTGTCCTTCCCGGGTCGGCGTACGTAACCACGATCCCCGTCGAACCGGTGTTCCCAACTCCAGCCGGTATCGAACAAGCCGGCCTCCTCCCAACTACCGCGGATGTTGAAATCCGTTCCGGGGTCTTTTGCCTGTGGATCGCGTGGCGGTCGCGGCTCGTTTGTGGGCTTGGCGGTCGGCGGTGTTGTGTACTCGTTCAGGCCAGCGGCGATGTCGAGCCACTCGAACCACACCGACAGCGGGACGGGTGCCGACTTCTTGGTGTCGAGCCAACCGCGCTCCGCGAACTCGTACAGACGGCCCGTGGGGTGACACGATGCCGGGCAACCTGGCGCGAGAACCTGGTGCCCCTCTCCGCGCACCTCGATCAGCACCGACTTGTCGGCTTTCCTGGCAAGCACGGTGCCCGGGGTCGGCTCCGGGAGTCGAACCCAGATGTGTGCACCGCCTCGCGGTGTCCGGACGATTGGGCAGTCTTCGAGAAAATCAACGGTGTCCACCGGGACCGCGTTCCGCCACCGCTCCCACGCGTCCGCGGATTCGATGTCTAGAACGACAAGGTTCCCACTCGCTTGGCCGCACGCGATGCCGATGCCGGCGACGGTGCCATTGTTGAACCAGTGGTGCAACTCGGCGTCCGTGGCTTGCCTTGTCGCGAACTCCCGCCACCCGTTCAACAGTGGTGCCTTGCTGCCGTCAACCCGCACGGGGATCGGCGACAAGCCGGCGGCTCGGTACTCAATCGCGTAGCCGAAAATGGGCGTGTTCAAGCGCCACCTCCAAACAGCGCAGGTGGCGCCGGGTATTCGTCGTGTGATGGGTTACGATCCGCCTCGGCGACGTTGGCCGGAGTTTGACGAGCGAACCGGATGTATGCGTTGCAGTTCGCGCACTCGGCGCGGATGACTCGGTTACCCCCGGCGATGGTTTTCCACCGGAGTCGTTGCTCGTTGCCGCCACACTTGCCGCACCCGTCTTCGCTCCTGGTGGGTGTCGCGGGCTTCGCCGTGGTGTCGCTCGCGGGCTTCGCTGTTCGTGTCTCGATGTCGGTGAGCCATTGCTTCCGGGTGTACCGTGTGCAGATGGTTTTCAGAACCTCTGAGCCGTCACGTACCACAGCGAGAGCAAGCGGGCGCCCCGCGTGCTTCCGCTGCATGGTGGTGATCCACTCAAAGATGACACCGGGTAGAACCACACTTGCCGCTTCGGGGCTTGGGTCCGGCCCCAAGTCAGCGGGTTCGAGTCCGAGTTGTTGCTGAGCGAGGTTTCGTAGCGTCTCACTTTCGGCGTTGTCGGCAAGCCAGAGCAAGTAATCGGCGGGCACGTCGGTGAGAGGCTTTCCGGCGAATCTGCCAAAGGTCAATCGGGCGGTTGCGGTTTCAGAACTCTCGTTCATTAGCGCACCGCCTTTCCACCGACGGGGTAGAACTCAATCACGCCGCTAACCGCTCGCTTCCTGGGTCGGCTTTTGATCGGCGTAGCGGTCGGGGTTCGTGCCTCCTCGAAGGCGTCGAGAGCGGCTTGCGTGACTCGCCAGCGGGGGCGTTTCAGTCCGGGATGGCGCCCGACGTTGATGGCCTTCAATTCACCTGCGTGAATCCAAGTGAGAATTGTCGCTTCGGTCACTCCGAAACGCTGACGAAGATCTTCAACCGTGAACATGATCTGGGATTTAGCGGCGACCATTTGCCACCGCCTTTCGATCTGCGGGCCGACCGTATTTCACGGTCACACCAAGCCGGCGCAATTCTCGCTGTGCTTCGGCAGCGGCCTCGTGGTCGCCTTCTGCTACGGCTCGCTCAAGTCGAGCGAACCAGTAGACCGGCCATTCTTTCGCGGTGTTGTTGCTGACCTGACTTGTTGTCACGGCATCCTCCGAGTGAGGGGTATGCCGTTGCGGAAGTGACGTACAAATTGACGAGTGACGAAACCGTAACCTTATGCCCTATCAAGAGAAGAAT
This sequence comes from Planctomycetota bacterium, assembly GCA_021413735.1. GTDB lineage: Bacteria > Planctomycetota > Planctomycetia > Gemmatales > Gemmataceae > Gemmata. Next base: position 8,659 of record JAIOPV010000087.1, on the reverse strand, counting down.
TTTCCAGGGTGACGGTAATCTGACGGACTCTACCTTGCGATGGCGCGAACCGTCACTGCGTTCTAATCCTCCTCTTGTGCGTAATCGTTGGAACCACTGAAATTGCCCCGGCGTGATTGCTTATTCGTTTCCGCCGCCCTCCTGGCTGCGGTGAGCGTCTTCTTAAACAGCTTCCATTCGTTCAGTGTTGTGCGGGGTACCGCAAGGTCTCGGGCAATCTTCGTGACGTTCATTTCGCCCGCGAGCACAGCGGCAATCGCGGCCCGTTCCATGTCTCTCTTGTCCGGTTTGTCCTTGCTCTCTGGCTTCACGCTCTCCTCGTGTCCTGTTCCGTCTTCCGGTGTCTCGATTTCTTCGGTGGCGAGAACTCGTGTCCGGTGCGCGAGCAACTCGTCCAGCAATGGCGTGAGTTGGTTGCGGACTGCCAGCGGTAACGGTTCACCCCATTTGAGAGACCCGGCGCAAATCTCGGCCAGCACTCCATTCGACAGGGGAATCTTGTTTCGCAGTGCCTCAATCTTGATGGCCTCGATACTGTGTGCGAAAGTCTTGTTGCGAACAGCCATCTCCAAACCGAGAGTCTCGTTGCCCGGAAAGAAGTGATTGAGAAAACTCTGGTGGTCGTTGGTGCCGTTACGTTCCATGAACGCGAACAACTTGTAGAGCAGGTTTACGCTCTCCCATGCGTCGAGAGGGAACCAGTTCTCAATGTCGAGTCTGGACGAATGGCCGGGTGTGGCCGGAATCGGCGTGGGCATTGACATGTCTCCAGAGTGACCCCGGCGACCGCTGACGCTCTGGATTCGTCAGCAGTCCCGGGGATTGGCGCGGGGATCAGCCGGCAGCAAAGACTATCACGCAAACAGCCATCTCGCTATAGCATCACAGCTTCAGTTTGAGCCGTGTTCCTCGTTGGGTTTGGCGGTCGGTCCGGTCATAGTGGTCGGGGTGGTTTTTGGTTGCGTCATTGCCGGCCACAACCACCCACGGACGTAATCCGTCACTGCCCGTAACCGGGCGTCGTCGATCCGTTCGCGGTACACCGCACCCATTGAGTTGTCGGCGTGGCCCATGATGGTGTCGATGGCCACGGGATCGCGTGCGGCGTCTGCCACGGTGCGGAACACGTGACGGAGGGTGTAGAAGCTAATGCCGTCGCGGTAGACGCCTTGGGCTTCGAGAAGTTCCTTGAACCGCATCGTAATCATGTCGGTTCGGTTCTCCTCGCGGACACGAATCCAGGGTGTCCCCTTGCTGGTCATGAACGCAAGCCCACACTCCGCGTAGCTTGCCGGTTTCGGCCGCACTTTCTCACCCGTCGCTGTCCGGATCGCATCGACCGTTTCGGGCCAGAGTGGGCAGCGACGAGCAACCCCCGTCTTGGGACGCGGGAAGACGATCCATCCCTCATCCAAGTTGATCGCCGACAAAGGGAGCAAGGCGCAGTCGGCGTTGCCGAACCCGCAGTTCACCCCGAGCAGGATCATTGCCTTCATCGTTGGCGTCGGTTTCACGAGCGCCGGGCCGGCATCGCCACCCGGCATCATTGCACCCTCAATGAGTGCGCGAACTTGTTCCGCTTCGAGCATGCGCTCGCCACCCTTCGCACGGTGCAACCGCATGACGGTCTTGCCGGGTTTCTTGAACTCGGTTCCGAATCGAACCGCACGTTCGATCAGCCCGTTATCAATGCCGTACTTGAACACGCTCTTGCAGCGCGTGACAGTGTTCCCCAAACGAACCGGACCCCACTTCTTAGCCATCTTCGCTCGGAGCGTTCCGAAGTCGTCGGCCGCGAGGTCATCTACAAGGCGATTCGCCCCGAACGTGGCAATGAGCAGATCGGTGACTTCCTTGTAGTCTTGAAAGATGCGAACGCCGAGTTCGCCGGCTTCCCTCTTGCGGGTCTTCGACGTGAGGAACCTGTTGCACAAGTCGGCCAGCGTCAGCCCGTCATTCTTTAACCTGGGAGTGCGACCCGCGTGAAGGTCGTCGGCCTGAACCTTGTACGCCTTCAGTGCGTCTTCCCAACCATCGCCTTCGATGCGTTCGAGTTTACCCTTGACTCGCTTCGCCCATTTGCCGAAGTAGTGAACCTTGCCACGGATTTTCTTCTGCCACGCACCGGAAGCGTGTGGCGTTAGCGGGAAAGCTGGGTAGGGCTTCTTTGGCCGGTCGGGTTTTCGATCTGAGCGCGCAGGAGTAGAATCGGACATGGCGACACCTTGCAGTTCAAAGGGTTAGGTGGCGTCGTTCCGCTCTGATTCGCAGTCGGAGCGGGACAACTTTTTACTACCGAATCAGTCTAGTGGTAGTAGAGACGGTAGTAAAGCGAGAAGTGTTCGGGAGCGTGATTTGAGCTAGAACGCTAGATTTTGAGCAATCCGGAAGGGTGGCAGAGTGGTCGATTGCACCGGTCTTGAAAACCGGCAACGCGAAAGCGTTCCAGGGTTCGAATCCCTGCCCTTCCGCTCCTTGTTTTCCGGCCTATCGAGCAGCCTCTCATGCATCACTTCGCGGGTTCGCCTTTAAGAACGAAATCAAACCGGTTCTTGTCCGATGCCTGAACGTCAGCGGTCAACTCCGTCGCGGTGTTATAGCGTGCGGGGATAATGTTCTCGCTGAGTGGTGCCCCGAAGGCGTTTTTCACCGTCGGCGACAACCGGGCGGCGCGGATGTCCACCTTCTTCATGCCCGGCTTGGCCATGATCTCGTAGTGACCGTTGACGATCTTTCCCGCTTCGGGCGCGATGTGCGGGTCGTCAGAGGAAAAGGTGATGTCCCCTTCTTTGATCGGCTCGCCATCGAGCGAGGCCTCGCCGACGACCTTGTAAAAGCCCGTCCCCTGGCACCCAATCAAGGTGCTGCACCAGAGGCAGGCCAGACTCCCGATCGAAACAAGCCGACGCATGAGAGATTCCCTGTTCGTGAGGGCGAATCGCGCCCAACAGCCGCCATTCGGGAGCATCACTCCTTCAGCAACTCACCACCAGATCGAGTTCCCATGAACTGATACGTTTGGGGGTCGATGTTGTTGTTCACGAATCGGCACGAACCGTCGCCCATCACAACATTGACCCCATTTGTGTGTGCGCTGCGAGCCGATTGAATGTAGGTTCCTCCCGCGGTGCGGCACGGTGCGCCGGGAATGTCGATGCAGTAGTCGCTGTACTGTTGGTCGCCCACCGTCGTGTTGGGCGGATTCAGGGTGCTGAATAACGTGTTCCCGGTGTACGAGTTGTAATGTCGGCCACGCAAGTCGTCCTTGGTCGTGTCCGGGGAAACTCGCATCTCGGCAGCGAACAAAGTGTTCGATGTGCCGTCAGTGATATCCCCAATCTTGGTACTCGATCGCACGTAAAAGACGCCATTCAGATTCGCTCCCGTTGTGTCGCTGGAGGGATTGAAAACAGTCGATCCGGCGCACGCGGCGTAGTTGATGTGAAGCCCCTGGCTGCCTGTGTGCGTCTTGTTCTTGCCGGCGTTGGGGTCCGACGGGCACATGAAGGGGGAAAGTGGGATGCCGGCGTCGGCGTTGTCGCAAATGTAACCGGAGTTCGCCTTCCGAATGGCTTCAAACTTGGTGAAGAGCGCTGCTTGCTCGATGTACGGCAGCAAGTAATGGGACCAGCAACTTCGGTCGAGGGTGTAGGGTGCGGGGGCATTGGTCGCCATGTTCATCGGCTGGCCGATCGGAAGTGTGCCAGTCGAATCGTGGTAGTTGTGAAAACCGATGCCGAGTTGTTTGAGGTTGTTCTGGCACTTCATCCGTGCCGACGCCTCGCGAACCTTCTGCACGGCGGGGAGAAGTAGCCCGATCAGAATCGCGATGATGGCGATTACGACGAGAAGTTCAATGAGTGTGAACGCGCGACGACAATGAATCGAAGTGGTACGGGCCACGTCGTCTCCTGTGAGAGTGAGGAACCGATCAGGGCGATGGAATGAATACAACGCCCCAAGGATACCCCAGCCAACCACAGGACACAATTAGCGGACGGTGAGAGCTGAGAGACCACTCACACGCCGGATCGGAAGTGTAAAACGTCGCCGTCCTGCACCGGATATTCCTTCCCCTCCAGCCGAAACTTGCCGGCCTTCTTCGCGCCGGATTCGCCGCCGCATTCGATGTAGTCGCCATACCCCACCGTCTCGGCTCGGATGAAGCCTCGCTCGAAATCCGTGTGAATCACGCCTGCCGCCTGCGGTGCCAACGTGCCGGCCGTGATTGTCCACGCACGAGCTTCCTTCGGGCCAACCGTGAAGTACGTCACCAGATCGAGCAAGCTGTAACCCGCCTTGATGACGCGAGCCAAACCCGATTCCGTGAGCCCGAGCGAATCCAGGAAGTCACGCTTATCTTCCGCCGACGGCAACAGCGAAATTTCGCATTCAATGCGAGCCGAGACAACCACGCACGGCGCACCACGAGCCGCCGCCATCTTCGCGACCTTCTCGGAAAGTGCGTTCCCAGTTGCAACGTTCGCTTCTTCGACGTTGCAGACATACAGGATCGGCTTTGCGGTCAGCAATTGCATGTTGTCCAGGATTCGACGTTCCGCAGGCGTCCGAATTTCGACCGCACTCGCGGGCTTGGTTTGGTTCAGCACTGCGAGGACACGTTCCATGATGGCCGCTTGCTCAGCGGCATCCTGATCGCCACCCTTCGCTTTCTTCTGAGCATTGGGGAGCCGCTTTTCCAGACTTTCGAGGTCCGCGAGCAGCAACTCGGTTTCGACCGTGTCGGCATCGCGGAGGGGGTCAACTCGCCCCTCGTAGTGAATGATGTCGTCGTCCTCGAAGCAGCGAAGCACGTAAAGAATGGCATCCACTTCGCGGATGTGCGACAGGAACTGATTTCCCTTTCCTTCGCCCTTGCTGGCTCCCCGAACGAGGCCCGCGATATCCACGAATTCCAGTTGCGTCGGGATGAGCTTCGCCGATCCCGCGATGGCCGCCAGCTTCGCGAGACGTTCATCGGGTACTTCGACTCGCCCGACGTTTGGGTCGATCGTACAGAACGGATAGTTCGCCGCCTGGGCCTGCATTGCCGAGACCAGCGCGTTGAACAGAGTCGACTTGCCCACGTTCGGCAGCCCAACAATACCACACCGAAAACCCATGTCTCACCCCAAAAAGGAATAACGGGGCCGCACACGCGATACCCCGCACCTTCTCACGCTATGACTGACCGGCCACTCGCCAAGGCGCATCACGGTTCGACGGCCTTCACGAGCTTCGCCACGCCGCTGGTCACACGTTTCTCGATGTCGCCGGCCCAGCGCAGCGCAGGCCGCCCATACTCGAACAGATTCGGACCACCTTCGTAGCCGCCTTCATCCCAGACTCGCCGCGATGGGATGTACGAAATCATGTCGTCGGCGTAACCGAGCACCCATGTCTCTGCACCGTATTCTGCCTTGAAGTTCAACGCATAATCCACCACCGTTTCTGCACCCATGCCGATCATGAGCGTGTCCTTGCCGAGTCGCCAGGCGTGCAACGGATACGGATAACTCGCGGCAAATTTCTCCCCGGCGTCGAGCTTCCCCAGCATCCGTTCCGCCCAGCGCTTCTTCACGGCGTTAGCGTCCTTCGATGCAGTCACCAGCTCCTCGCGAGTGATCACCTTCTCGTATGGCAGATCGACATACTCGAACGCCGTTTGCAGACCAGGAGCGATCGGCTTCAGTGGCTTCTTGAGTGCGTCCTCGACCCCATCGGCGAGCATATTGCCGTACTTCTCGCAGAGTTCGACCGAGCGACGAGGCAGCGGGTTCTGATCGCCGCCGCAGGTGTTCACGAACATGGCAGTCGCTCCGGGGTGATTCTTCTCCAGAGCGAGTTGCGTGAAGCCCGGATAGTCGCCGCACCATTTCGTGAAGTTGAGCGTCGTCGGGTGACAGGCATAGCCGAACAGAATCGCCATCAGCTTTTTGTCGGCTCCGGTGACGGTCACGACGGGAACATTGTGATCGACTGGCCCCTTGAGCGGTTCGCCCTTCGCGATGATTGCTGGGACATCGGCCTCGCGATTGTTGCGACGATTCACGGCGAAGGTGGCTTTGCCTCGACCCGTTGCGAGCGTCGCGGGGGCAAGGTTCTTGAGCGATTCGCCGACCATCTCGACAAGCTTGCCTTCCATCAGCGTCGTGTACTCATCCACGAGTTTGACCTGCTCCGCTTCGATCGGGTAGTAGTCCACCAAGTCGAGACCGAGCCGCGGTCCGCAGTGGTTGTGCGAAAAGGTAATCATCACTTGCCGACGTTCGAGCTTGTGCTTCTTGAGCAGTTGCTCGAAGACGCGGTCGGTCATCTCCTTCGGGATGCCCTGGAAATCGCTGGTGACCAGCACCACGCGGTTGCCCTTCGGGTCTTCCAGTGCGAGGGCTTTCATCCACAGATCGTGGAGCTTTCCGTCAGGGGCGCGTTTGGTGCCGTAACCCGCGAGCCAGACGCTTTTCTCAGGCGTGATGACCGCCTTGGCGACGCCGGCTTTCCAGGTTGGTTCCTGCGCGTTGGCCGAGTTGCTCGAACCGCAGAGCGCGAAAATCAGCAGGCCGAGCAGACGTTTGAACGTGGAATTCACAGGCTGCCTCCCGATCGAATGGCACACGTGAGACTCAACTAACCCGATACTCCAACTGCACGCGAACGCTTCCATCCGGTTGTTCGACCCAGCCGCTTGCAGTCGCGGGCTCCGTCAGTTGAAGAGCCCACCCTTCCACGAGTTCATCCACGAATCGCCGAGCCGTGGACAGGGCATCTTCGCGTGCCGCATCGGACAACACCGGTTGGCAGACCACGCTCAGCGTGACCGTGTGCCCCGTCGGAGCATCGCCTCCAATCTCGACGTCCCCAACGTGGTCTTTCTCCAGACGCCGAACAATCCTGTACCGACGGGTCGGATCGTTCGGCCGCGGGTCCACCTTCGCAAATCGAAAAACATCCATCCTCAGTTCCCTTCCTGCGACGTTACTCTCGAAGGTGTTGCTTTAGGAACGCGGCCATCTTCTTCAGCGCCGTCTTGGTTTCCGGAGCGTCGGCCATCTCCGGGCGAAGTTGGAACACGTGCGGCATTCCTTCGTAAAGATCAAGGATTGCGGTGCCGCCAGCGTCGTCAATCGCGCGATACTGACGAACGAAGTGACTCAGGAAAATCTCTCGCGTCCCACCTTGGATTAACGTCGGCGGAAAGCCCTTCGAATAGTCACCGTAGACTGGCGAAACATACGGATGCTTCTGATCCTTCGGATCGGCATACGCATCGGCAGACGGCTTGAGATGTCGATCGTAGACGTGTGCGGGATCGAACGGCTTCATCGTTTCGGCAGATTCGCCGCGGTTCGTGATGTCGGCCCACGGCGACCATAGCACGATAGCCGTCGGCATGCCGAGTCCCTTGTCGCGCATCTTGAGGACGGCACCAGCCGCAAGGCCGCCGCCGGCCGATTCGCCGTAAATCGCGATGTCTTTCAGCTTGTAGCCATCTTTCAGGAGACCATCGAATACGGCGAGAACCTGATCGGTTACTTGGGGCCACTTCGCGAATGGGGCGAGGGTGTAGTCGATGGAGATCACACGCAAGCCGGTCGCGAAGGCCGCTGGCACGCTGCTCTGCAATCGCGAACGGGCACTGTACATCGTGTACGCCCCGCCGTGCGTGTGAACGAGCAGCTTGCCGTTGTCTTTCCAACCTTTCGGCTTGATGTCCAGCACCGGAACGCCGCCGACCTTCGCTTCCTTGACGCTCGGCTCGTAGCGTTTGAGTGTGGCCAGCACTTTGGGTTCGCTCGCGGTCTCGCCTGCGTCCCAGTTGCGTTTCCACGCGACGAGATCGTCGGGAGCCGGCCAAACTGGCAGCGTGGACGGATCGGGGAGCGACTCCAAATACTTTTTCGCTTCGGGGGAAACCGTGTCCGGAACATGAGCGAATGGCTTCCCATCCGCGGGACGCTCCCGTGCTGGGGTCGTGTGCCGACTCATCAGAGTGCCACCCACGAGGAGAACCACGACAACCCAGACTGAATACTTCCGCATGTGTCTTCAACCTGTGCAGCTCTTGGTATTCGCCGCTTGCGGCGCAGCGATTGGCGAGAGTGCAACGCCGCAACTCGTGGCCGCGCACTTCGCCAAGCTTCCCGCCGTTGGTCTCTACAACGAGTACGGTCCGACCGAGAGCGCCGTGTGTTCCACGGCCTGCCGTCTCGAAAAACCCGAAGCCACCGTGACGATCGGCAAGCCGATCTGGAACGTCAGCGTGGTGATTCTCGATGCGCAAGGGCGGCTGGTGCCGATCGGCGTGCCGGGAGAGATTTATCTCGGCGGCGCGGGGCTGGCGCGGTGTTACCTCAACCAACCGGCGCTCACCGCGGAGCGTTTTGTATCGAGCCCGGTCGCTGACGTGTGCGCGGGGCTGCTCTACAAGACCGGTGATCGCGCGTGCTGGCGTCCCGACGGCAACCTTGAATTCCTCGGCCGACTCGACAGCCAGGTGAAGATCCGCGGCATCCGCATCGAGCTCGATGAAGTGGAGCAGGCCGTGCGGCGGCATCCGCGGGTGCATAGCGCGGCTGTCGTCTGTAAAGAAGATGCTGGTGGCGCCAAGTATCTGGCCGCCTATGTCGAAGGCCCGTCGGCGCCGACACATCACCAGTTA
>JAIOPV010000125.1 GCA_021413735.1 Planctomycetota bacterium | reverse complement strand
TCGGCGTGACGTTGTTCGGCATCTTTTTAACGCCTGTGTTCTTCTTCGTGATCGATTGGCTGGGCGAATCGTCGATATGGAACATGCCCGGGCTGCGGCAATTGAACCAGTTGTCGAATGCGGCTCTCCGCGGGCTTCATCGCGTTGCGACGTTGGGGTTGGGTGGGGCGAAGAAGGATGAGCGAGTGACGATCAAGAAATGATTGCACGTCCGTTTCGTGAATGTTCGAGAACGCGATTTCCCGCGTGTAGGGCTGTTCCTGTCAGGTCGGTCGAGGTTATGTCCTGTTTGCTGACGGCATGAGGTGTTGACGACATGTTCTCCCGCTTTTTCATCGACCGGCCGATCTTCGCGTCGGTGCTGTCCATCTTCGTGACGCTGGCGGGCGGCATCGCGCTCTTGTCGTTGCCGATCGCGCAATATCCCGAGATCACGCCGCCGACGGTCGAAGTTTCCGCGAACTATCCCGGGGCGAATTCGCTCGTCGTCGCCGACACCGTGGCCGCACCGATCGAGCAGCAGGTTAACGGCGTCGAGAACATGATGTACATGTCCTCGACGAGTTCCTCGGACGGTTCCTACAGCCTCACGATCACCTTTGAAATCGGCACGAATCTCGAAGAAGCTCAAGTTCTCGTCCAGAATCGCGTCGCGATTGCTGAGCCGCAGTTGCCTGAAGAAGTCCGTCGCCAGGGCGTGTCGGTAAAGAAGCAAGCGTCGAATATCATCATGGCGATCTCGCTTACCGCACCGCCGCCCAGGAATGCATTCGACCTCACTCTCGACCCAGCCGGCTTGCTCGATCGCGGCGTTACGACCGACGAAGTGCTGGCCGCCGTTCGCAACAGCAACGTCCCCAAGGGTGGAGTGCAAGTCGAACCGCACTCAAATGGCAAAGCGGGCTTCTATCGGGTCACTGTACCCGACGACTTTTGCCCCGACGGGCCAGCCGGTGCCGACAAGATTCGCAAGATCGGCCTGAAGCCCGGAGCCGATGGTCGCCCGACGGTTCCGCTGGTCGATGTCGCTCGGGTGGAGAACCTGCCAGGCGCGTACGATGGCCTCTTCTTGTCGAACTACGCGACGCTGAAGCTTCGTGACGAACTGAGCCGCGTGGCTGGCGTCGGTGATATTGCGGTTCGAGGCGTCGGGGCTTACGCCATGCGGGTCTGGCTCGATCCCGACAAACTCGCGTCGCGTCAACTCACGACGCAAGACGTGACCGCCGCACTGCAACGCCAGAACGTGCAGGTCGCCGCTGGGTAGGTCGGCCAGCCCCCGAATCCGTCGGGGCAGCGCTTTCAACTCACGGTTACGACCCTCGGCCGATTGACCGACGAAAATCAGTTCGGCGACATCATCCTGAAGTCCGGTGGTCGTGGGCAAACCGTTTACTTGCGCGACGTGGCTGAGGTCAAACTCGGGGCGCAAACCTACGACTCGTTCTCTTCACGCAGTGGGTTCGCGGCCGCGAACCTGTTGGTCTATCAGTTGCCGAATTCGAACGCACTCGACGTCGCGAAGCGAGTCCGCGACGCAATGGAGAAGATCAAGCCGTCACTGCCACCAGGCATGGAATACAGCATCCCGTTCGACACCACGAAGTTCGTCGAGTCTGCGATTCACGAAGTTTACCTGACGTTGGGCGAAGCAGGCGCGCTTGTGCTCATCGTTATCCTCGTTTTCTTGCAGAGCTGGCGGGCACTGCTCGTTCCGGCAACGACGGTGCCGATCACCATCATCGGTGCGTTCGCGTTCATGCCGTTCCTTGGCTTCTCGATCAACCTCCTCACGCTGTTCGGGCTGATCCTCGCGATTGGCATCGTGGTCGATGATGCCATTGTGATTGTCGAGAACGCGAGCCACCACATCGAGAAGGGCGAAGCCCCACGCGAGGCGACAATCAAGGCGATGGCAGAAGTGACCGGGCCAGTCATCTCGATCACGCTCGTGCTGATGGCCGTGTTCATTCCGACGGCGTTTATGAGCGGGATCACCGGTCAGATGTACCGTCAGTTCGCGCTGACCATCGCAGCAACCGCGTTCATCAGTGCCGTGAATGCCTTGACGTTGAAGCCGGCTCAGTGTGCGTTGTGGCTGCGACCCGTCGCCAAGAAAAGCGTGTTCAGCCGCTTCTTCGACTTCATCTACAAACCCATTGAGCACGCATACTCGTGGTCGATCCGTCAGTTGTTGAAAGTGTGGTGGGCCGTGTTGTTGGTCTTCCTGCTAGTCGCCTTGCTGACGGGCTGGCTCTATCAACGCACGCCGACCGGCTTCCTTCCGACAGAAGACCAGGGCTACATCATCATCGCCGTGCAGTTGCCGGATTCGGCGTCGCTCGATCGCACAACGGAACTCGTGGACAAGATCAACGTGGCGTTCCGCGACACGCCCGGCGTCGAGAACTGGTTCGTGCTTGGCGGCTTCTCGCTGCTCGATGGCACGGCAGCTCCAAACGCCGCGACCGCGTTCATCGCCTGGAAAGACTGGAAACACCGCACGACACCCGAGCTTCAGCAAGACGTGTTGGTGAAGCGCGTGCAGATGGAACTTTCGCAAATGCGGGAAGCGTTCACGTTGGTGTTGGTTCCTCCGTCGATTCAGGGGCTTGGATTGGCGGGCGGCTTCCAGATGCAGATTCAGGATCGCGAGGGTGTCGGGCTTGATGTCCTTCAGGAACGTGCCCAGGCGATCACGATGGAAGTGGCGCGTCGGCAGCCCAAGAACCCAGGTGATCCGCCGACGAATGTGGCGATGGTGAGCAGCACGTTCCGGGCGGGCGTGCCGCAGGTGTATCTGAACATCGACCGCGAGAAGGCCGAGAAAATGGGCGTGAAGATGAACGATATCTTCGCGACGCTTCAGGCGAATCTCGGCTCAGTATACGTGAACGACTTCAACAAGTTCGGCCGCACGTATCAGGTGCGTGTGCAAGCCGACGCCTCGTTCCGCAGCGACACGAGCATCATTCGTCGGCTCGAAGTGCCTGGCCGCGAGGGCATGGAAGGACCAGACGGAAAAGTGTTGCAGCGCCCGAGAGTGCCACTCGGAACGCTGCTCGCGACCGAGGTTCAGGTCGGTCCGCAGTCGATCATTCGCTACAATCTGTACCCGACCGCTCAGATGCAGGGGGTATCAACGCCAGGCGCGAGTTCCGGGGATGCTCTCAAAGAAATGGAGCAGATCGCCGCACAAACGTTGCCCTCGACGATGGGCTTCGAGTGGACCGGCATCGCGTATCAAGAGCAGCGTGTGACCGGGGAGGCTCTGTTTCTGTACTTGTTGGCCGTGTTCTTGGTGTATCTCGTGCTCGCGGCGCTGTACGAGAGCTGGCTGTTGCCGTTCGCGGTGATTTTGGTGGTGCCGCTCGGCTTGCTGGGTGTTGTCTTGGCTGTGAACTATCGAGGCTTCGACAACAACATCTACACGCAGATTGGCATCGTGTTGATTATCGCGTTGGCGAGCAAGAACGCGATTTTGATTGTGGAGTTCGCGCGTGAACTGCGACTGAGCGGCAAGAGCATTCGCGAGTCGGCATCTGATGCGGCGCGAATGCGATTCCGCCCCATCATCATGACGAGCTTCGCGTTCATTCTTGGTGTGGTGCCGTTGGTGTTCGCGACGGGCGCGGGAGCTGCGAGTCGGCAGTCGCTTGGCACTGCGGTATTCGGAGGGATGATTACATCGACGGTGCTGGCGGTGTTCTTCGTGCCGGTGTTTTACGTCGCGATTCAGTCGTTGATCGAGTTGAAGAACGGCCCACCGAGGATGAAACTCGGCGAACACCACCACGTTCCATCGTTGTGATTGGGTTGAGCCGCTTGCGGCGTAGCAATTGTGAATCGCTACGCCGCAAGCGGCTCAACTGTTACGGTGCCACCTTCAGTGTCACCATCACCGGGAAGTGATCGCTGAACCCGCGGCCCACTGCGTCATCCTTTGCGGAACCAAATCGCCACGGACGACGCCCCTTCGAGCCGTGCCGAATCAGTCCATCCGTCGGCACGCTCACGGTATCGACCATGCAGCCCCAACCCGTCGCATCGAGCAGGCCCGGCGACACGCAGATGTGATCGTAGATCAGCGGCTTGTTGTAATAGAGCGTGCCGAACTCTTCCGGCGACTTGCCCGACAGCAGATCCAGCAAGTGTGGCGGTTGTGCGTCGGCAGTCACGAGCTTTGGATCAGCGACGGCGTGCAGAGTCTTGACGACCGGATCGGATTCAGGCGTGTCGTTGAAGTCACCACACACCAGGAAATCGACCTTCGGGTTCGCCTTCAGTTGCTCGGTGTACTCCTCGTAAATCGTGTGTGCGTAGCCGTCGCGGCCGGTGCCTTCCTTGCCCGTTCCTTTGTCGGTGAGCTGCGACGTCCAGTGCGACGCAACCAAACAGAGATCGTGGCCATTCACGGCTATGTGAACTTCGAGAATGCGTTGCCGTTTGCCGAGGAGCTTCGCCCCGCTGAGGGGATACCGCGAGATAACGCACGGCGCGATGTGCCGGCCCGCGTCGAGTTCCTTCATCGCGACGTAATCGTACTTCACGGCGTCGGCAGGTAAGGCAGCGTTCAAGGCTTGTTGCATCAACTCTGCGGCGCGAGCGCTTTCGATCTCGTTGCCGACGATCACATCAGGCCCGATGCCACCATTTTGCTTGACCAGCCAGCCCGCGAGTTTGTCGTACTTCGCCTTGCGATCCTCGGGCTTGTTAATGAACCACTGATCGTAATCCTCATCCGGCTGACGGCGTTTGTCGTCCTTGTCGTCGAAGAGGTTTTCCATGTTCCAGTGGCAGAACACGACGCTCTGAGAACCTGCCGGGAACGTCGTTGATGTAGCATCACCTGGCTGCGTTTGCGTTGATTTATTGTGGCACCCGATCCCGTACACGACACCGGCGACGAGCAGAAGGAGAATGCCGACTGCGACTCTCGCCTTCCACGGCAACTTCATGAATGCCGCGAGCAGTTGTTGAACTGCTTGCGAGTTCGCGTCCGAATTCTTCGTCATCATGTTTCCTCCTTGTTCGTCGGATCGGGTCGCCTACAGCTTACCCACTATCACAACCAGTTTCGAGTTCGACTGGACACGGCCGCTTCGCATGGTATGCGTGTGCCCTGAATCCGGACTCAGGAAGTGGAGGAGCGGCGATGCGCACACTGCTGCAAGTTGGGAGCGTTGCGTTGGCGGGAGCGACCGGCGTGGTCGCCGCGATGATGTTCATGGCACCCCCGCGACAGGTCGTGGCCGCGTCCAACGATCGCTATCAAGATTCGATCATGGCCACAGGTGCCGTGTCGGTGAACCCGAAGATTCAGACTGATGGCGTCTGGCTGCTCGATTACAAGTCGGGCAAGCTGCTCGGCACGGTGATCGACCGCACGCAGGGGAAGATCGTGGGTTGGGCAGAAGTCGATCTGACCACCGAGTTCGGGCTTCAGCGAGCGGCCGATGTCCACTTCATGATGACGACTGGTTACATCACGCAGGGGCAGTCGGCGCTCTACCTCGCGGAAACATCGACGGGTCAGTTCGGAGTGTTCACGATGGGCCCGGGCGCGAACGGCAGCGGTGTCGCGATCCGTCGGCACGACATGACGAAGTTCCGTCAAGCTGCGGGGCAACCCGCAGCGGGACAGGCTGCTCCAGGTGGTCCAGCCGTGGCGCCGGTGGTTCAACCGTGATTGGTGTGGTCCCATTGGGACCACCGCTAAAAGTTGGTTCATGTTCAATAAACTGATCCGGTGTGCCATCGCTCGCACCGGGTCTCGTGATGATTGATGCTCACATCCACGCGGTTTCACCAAACCTTCCGGGAACGGGGCCGCTCGCGCCGCTGCTGCTGCAACCGCCTGCGGTTGTCGCTGCCGAGATTCGCCGCGAGATGCAGACATCCGGCGTGTCGATGGCGTTCGCGATGGGTGCCTGGAACTGCGGCGAAGACGACCCCCTCGGGATCAACACAACGCTCGAAATCGCCGAGCAAGTCCCCGGCCTGAAAGCCATCGGCATCGCCGACCCCACCCGCACCGACGACGCCCACTTTCGCCATGTCGAAGAACTGCTCGCTGCTGGTCGCGTGGTCGCTCTCAAGGGCTATCTCGGCTACCTGCACTTCGAGCCGGCACACGCCAACTACCGCCGGTATTACGAACTCGCCGCGAAGTACAAGATCCCCGTGATGTTCCACACGGGCGACACATATTCGCCGCGTGCCAAGCTGAAGTACGCTCATCCGCTCGGCGTCGATGAAGTGGCAGTCGATCACCCGGATACTCGCTTCGTGATGTGTCACATCGGCAATCCGTGGACGCTCGACGCAGCGGAAGTGATCTACAAGAACATGAACGTCTGGGCGGATGTGTCCGGGTTGCTTGTCGGCACCGACGAAGCGTTCGCCGATGACGAGGGACGCGAGGCGGCAGTCGAGTTAAGCCACGCGATCCAGCGAGCGATGCGGTACTCCGAACGGCCGAACCGCTTCATCTACGGCACCGACTGGCCGCTCGCGCCAATGACCGCATATCGCGATTTCATCTTCGAGGCGATCCCTGCCGAGTTCCACGAACAAGTCTTCGAGACGAATGCCAAGCTGCTGTTCCGGCTGTGAACCCGTCGTCAGCGATCGTGTCCTTGAAACAGATTCAACTTCAGTATCACGCCTCACGAGGTTTACCTATGCCGAAGCTCAACCAGATCAACGCCGTCGTGTCGGCTCGCAAGAACGAAGCCGAGAAGGCCGTCACGGAACTGTACAAGCTCGTTCAGAAGGAACAGCTCTTCGTCGGGCGTGAGCGAACCTACCGCCCGCTCGACGAAGTGAACGGGCAGAAGTTGCCGCCGGAAAGCCAGCGGGTTCAGCAGCGAGTCGATGACCTCATCCGACAGGCCCGCGAGAAGTGGACCGAACTCTGGAATCTCGTTCTGACGCAAGACACCGGGAACCAGTCGGCACGCGCCGACATCGTCGTTGATGGCAAGGTCGTCCTCGCGAATGTCCCGGTCACGAGCTTGCTGTTCCTCGACAAGCAGGTGAACGACCTCGAAACGTTCATCTCCAAGTTGCCGACGCCTGACCCAGCCGAGGAATGGAACCACGACCCGAGTAGCGGTCTGCTTCGCAGTAAAGCGTCGGAATCGCTGCGGACGAGCAAGGAGCCGACTGTCATCGTGAAGTACGCTCCGACGAAGGAACACCCAGCGCAGACGGAACTGTTCACGAAGGATGTTCCGGTCGGAACGTGGACGCAGATTCTGTACAGCGGGTGCATCTCGACGGACCGCAAGAACGCGATCCTGGCTCGTGTTCGGAAGCTGCAAGACGCCATCAAGGCCGCAAAGGAGCAGGCGAACTTGCTGGAAGTCGAACGGCAGAAGGCCGGTGACCCGCTGCTCGACTTCGTCTTCGGTGGGTGAGAACCCATGATTAGCCGCGACGTGAAAGCGGTGCGTGTGAGCCCCACAAGGTCCACACGCTCCGCTTTCGCGTCGCGGCTGAACGGAAAACCAGATTAACTTGAACCTTTCGGTCACATCGCGCATCATTACCAACGCACAGGCGTGCAGGCTGAGGCTTCGCTTCAGGCTGAAACGTGGGTGACCGACAGTTGCAGGTTCGAATCCTGCTCCCGCCACTTCCAACCACGGCGGGATAGCCCAACAGGTAGAGGCAGGCGTCCCGCAAACCAGAATCAGACTTTCACGCCAGATTCAAACCCGTGCTGAGGTGACTACTCGAACGATCGGCGATAAACGTCAGACTTGAAATGCCGGTTCAATTCCGGCCCCCCGCGCTTCGCCCAATGAACCCTGCGGGGGTAGTGAAATCGCATCACGCAAGTTTAACAGGTTGAGCGCCGGCAACTGGCTTACTGTGGTCACTCCCTGAGACAGCACACTGAAACCTTAACCGGTTTTGGAACACCGCCCCGGTCGGAAGGCTACTCCGGCCGGGGCACCTTTATTCACCATCCAAATCGACATCTCGCACGTCCGTCAGGAACATATGCCCTGGCTTGTGCGTGATCGCGAACGGCGGCTTCGCTTGCATCAGTGCTGCTTGAGGCGTCACACCGCACGCCCAGAACACTGGCAACTCTCCTGCTCGAACCTCGACGGCATCTCCGAAATCTGGCTTGGCAACATCTCGAATGCCAATCGCAGCAGGATCGCCCAGATGAACCGGTGCCCCGTGTGCCCGTGCGAAGCGCGAACAAATCTTCGTGGCCTTCACGGCATCGCCAGGCGTCAGTGGTCGCATTGACACAACCAACGGCCCCGAGAAGCGACCAGCTCTGCGACATTCGATATTCGTGCGGTACATCGGCACGTTCACGTTCTGCTCGATGTGCCGCACGGGAACGTTCGCGGCCAGCAATGCATTCTCGAACGTGAACGAACAGCCGATCACGAAGGAGACCAAGTCGTCTCGCCAGTGCTTCGAGATGTCGGTCGGTTCTTCGACCAGTTCGCCATTTCGCCAGACTCGATACGCAGGCAAATCGGTGCGAAGATCGCTTCCGGGTGCGACGAATTTCGGTTCGGGATCGCCGGGCTCGGTGACATCGAGTAGCGGGCACGGTTTTGGGTTTCGCTGGCAGAACAGCAGGAAGTCGAAGGCCCAATCCCGCGGCAGCACGACGAGATTCGCCTGCACATATCCGAGTGCCAGCCCCGGCGTCGGTCCGGTCAGTTCGCCCCGCCGACACGCTGCCCGCACGTCTGCCCCGGTTGCGTTTCGCAGATCGACTGCCATCACGACTCCAGAATTTCGCGGATGCGAATGAGCGGCTTCACGTATTCATCCCACGTCAGGCCATCGACGGTCGCGGCCTGCTTGCCGGTGACGCCATCCACGAGCGGCCCTTCGCGAACCATCACTTCGAGGATTTCCCGTTCGCGGTCTGGGTCGAAGAGATCGGCGGGTGGTTTCACTCCGCGTAGCACATACACGCCTGCGGCGAGAGCATACGCACCCCAGTTGCTGACCCCCGCGACGATGAGATGATCCGTCGGCACGCGGCAGTGGATAAGGTCGCCGTTGGGAATATTCTTCACGATCGTCTCGTGCGGAATCTTCCCCATGCCAATTTCGTTGCCGCCATCGCCGATGCCGATTGTCACTGCGTTGGGATGGGCTCGCCTCGTGTTCTGAAAAAGGAGATGCGCCGGTCGAGTGAAGTTCGAGACATCGACCCCACGCATGGATCTGCAACGCCCATCATTTCCTGGCCCGACGCGTTCAAGGGCGAGGTAATGGGTTGTGGCGAAACCTGCGGTGCTGCGATGAAGTAACCATTCTGCCTCCGGGACATCTGGAGGCAGTTGCCTTATAAGCAGTCGGTTTTTTGAATCGGGGCACACACACTTGATGGGTAGTTGGAGTTCTGGTTCGGCCCAAATGTGGATCGAAACACCAAGTGGTAGAAGTGCCCGAACAAGGAATACAGCACCCAATGGACCATCGGTTTCGTGGGTTGGTGGCTGCGCCGTCGAGATGAAGAATCCTGTCGCTACAAGCAGCCGCGGTTCCGTTTCATTCGCAATGCTGCTGCACGCCGCCTGAAAGTCACCTTTCGTCGCGGTGAAGAGGTTGTCGTGCGGGTCGCGGGCCAGGCCACGGTTGCCGGGGTCGGTCTGCACGGCTGCCAGAATCGCCGCGAGTTTTTCATACGGGGTCATGGCAATAACGTCCGAGCCCGAGCGCCAGCGATGGGTCCGGCGTTGCCCTCGCTGGCGCTCGGGCTCGGACTAAAACCGCGATCATATTCCGCTGCTGGCCAACAAGTGGGCGAAGCGGCCACGCCAAATCTTCGGCACGTCGGCCTTCACCGTGATCGGTTCCTTCGACGTCGGATGCAGGAACGTCAGGCTCCGTGCGTGCAGGCCGATGCCGTGGCCGAAGACGTGATCGCTGCCGTATTTCAGGTCGCCATAGATCGGACTACCCCTGCTCGCGAGCTGCACCCGCAACTGATGCTTCCGACCCGTATGCGGGCGAAGTTCAAGCCACGTCAGACCGTGGTGCCTGCCGCGAACGATGTACAGCAGCCGTGCGAACTGGGCTCCCGGCGTTTCCTTCGGCACCACTTCCACGCGAGCATTTGGCTCGTCTTTCTTCAGATAATCTTCGAGCGAACCGGTATCAGAAACGCTCCACGGCACACGCTCGGTCGGCTTCGGCGGATCAGCCACCACAGCCCAATACTGCTTCTCGACCATACCCTCACGGAACTGCTCGCAGAGTCGCGCCGCCGACTTGCTCGTGCGTGCGAACAGCAGCGACCCGCTCACCGGCTTGTCGAGGCGATGCACCACGCCCAGGAACACGTTACCGGGCTTGTCGTACTTCTCTTTCAGGTACGACTTCGCGAGTCGATCAACCGTTTCCTCCTTGCCATCGAAGTGCGTGGTCGGCCACCCGGCGGGCTTGTTCAAAGCCAGACAGTGATTGTCTTCGTACAGGATGTCGAGCGAGTCTGCGAATGACATGGGAACATCATAACGGAAGCGGGCGGCGCTCGAAAGCAATGTCTGCCTCCAGCATCGCAGCTACCATGAGCAAGTCGTCCTCGCACCACCGCTCGCCGGTGAGTTGAACGGCGAGGGGAAGCCCGTCGGCCGTCCACGCGAAGGGCAGAGACACCGTCGGTAATCCGCAGTAACTCCACGGCGAGTTGAACGCGGGGTTGCCGGTCGTTTCGGCGCTCGGGGCAGGGCCGGTGGTCGCGGGGGTCAGGTACGTCCTCCAACCGTCCACGAACGCCGGTTCGCTCTCCTCGCGGTAGTGTTCCAGGAGCTCTTTCGCGTGAACGTATTCCGGTGCCGGCGTGTTCAAGCCCTTCTCGATCAACTGCCGGACCTTCGGCGGGTAGTCGTCGGGGTGGCGTCGCATGCGGTCGGCGTGATACGCGGCGGCTTCCACGGCCATGACGAGATGTTGGAAACGCGGCACATCCGAGAACGATGGCGGCAGCGGCAGTTCATTCCACTCCCAACGGTTGGTTTCCGTTCTCTCCCCGAGCGAGCAGTCCGTGAGCTTCCGGAGCGTAGCGACAGCCGTGGTCATGTCCTGGTCGGCGATCGCGGGGAAACCGGGGAGCAGCGAGAGTCTCCGGCGCCGGTCGTGATATAGTTCGTTCTTGAGTTCAGATTCGTAATGGTACGGGACCGGCGGGCTGTCCCGCCAGTCGTCATTGGTTCGAGCGAGAGGTTGAAGCAAGATCGCCAGGTCGCGGACGCAGTTCGCCATCGCGCCGACGTGATCCAAACTCGGGGCCAGTGGCATCACGCCGTTCACGCTGACGCGGCCATGCGTCGGCTTGATGCTGTAAACACCGCAATAACTCGCCGGGCGTGTGATTGAGCCTCCCGTCTGTGAGGCGAGCGCACCGAGGCACATTCCACATGCCACGGCTGCCGCCGAGCCGCTGGAACTGCCGCCGGGGGTGCGGTCGAGGTTCCACGGATTGCGAGTCTTCGGCGGATCGAAGCTCGCGAATGTCGTCGTGACTGTCTTCCCGATGATGATCGCGCCGGCCTGACGCAATCGCTCCACCACCGTTGCATCGTGGCGAGCGTAACTGTTCGCCCACAACTTCGAGCCGCAACCCGTCGGCATGTCGAAGACGTCAATGATGTCCTTGATGCCAATGGGAATGCCATGCAGCGGGCCGCGATTCTGGCCGGCCTTCAGTTCGGACGTCAGGCGCACGGCTTGTTCGCAGGCACCGTCGCGGTCGAGGTACGCCCACGCTTGCACGCGGTCCTCGTAGCGGTCGATGCGCTTGAAGCACTGTTCGAGCAATTCGGAAGGCGTGAGTTCGCCCGACCGGATGAACCCGGCGGCGGCGGTGATTGTCGTTGGTTCTGGCATGGTGGATATACTTTACCGGAGAACCCCTGAGCGCGGAGAGGCAAAGCGAATGGACAAGGTGAAGATCGCGATTCTTGGGGCGTCGGGCTACACCGGCGTCGAGCTAATCAAGATTCTGTTGCGGCACCCGCACGCGGAGATTGTCGCAGCCACATCACGACAAGACGAACACATCGCAGACCTTCACCCAAGTCTCCTCGGGAGGCTCGATCTGCGCTGTGAGCCGTTCGACGCCGACAAACTCAAGGCGAAGGGCGTGCAACTCGCGTTCGGTTGTCTGCCGCACGGCAACAGCATGGAGAGCATTCCGCCGTTGCTCGAACGCGGCATTCGTGTGGTCGATCTCAGTGCCGACTACCGCCTTCGTGACGTCAAGGTGTATCAGGAATGGTACAAGGAATCGCACACGGACACGGCGAACCTTGCTCACGCGGTGTATGGTTTGCCGGAGGTGTACGGAGATGCCATCAATGGGGCGAAGTTGATCGCGAATCCGGGTTGTTATCCGCAGACGGCGATTCTGGGGCTGGCACCGCTCGCGGCGAAGGGGCTCATCGAGCTGTCAAGTATCATCGTGGACAGTAAGAGCGGCGTGAGCGGGGCAGGGCGGACGCCGAAACTGGCCACGCACTTTCCGGAGTGCAACGAGAGCGTGTCCGCGTATTCGGTGGGCACACATCGTCACACGCCGGAGATTGAACAGGCTCTCGCCGACATTGCGGGCAAGCCGGTGTCGGTGATCTTCACGCCGCACCTGATGCCGATGGATCGCGGCATCCTCAGCACGATCTACGCGACCCCGACACGCACCGTCACCGAAGCGGAACTTGGCGACCTGTATCGCGAATATTACGTGGGCAAGCCGTTCGTGCGGATTCGCAAGACGCCACCTGCGACGAAGGACACGCTGGGCACGAACTTCCTGGATGTGTGCGTGAAAGTGGTTCGCGGCAAGGTCGTGGTGATCGCGGCCGAGGACAACTTGATTCGCGGGGCGTCGGGCGTGGCCGTGCAGAACTTCAACCGCATGTATGGCTTCGACGAACGAACTGGATTGATGTGATGGATCTGTTATCGCAACACGAGGCGTTCTTGCGTGCGATCTTCGACAATCCCGAAGACGACACCGCACGCCTCGTGTATGCGGACTTCTTGCAGGAAAACGGCGAAGAAGACCGGGCTGAGCTGATCCGCGTGCAATTGGACCCTGAGTTTCGGAGTGAGGATCCGAGTTACTGGTGGGGGACTGGCGAGGACGATACTTGGGGCCCTTGGGATCCCGACGAAAAACTTAAACAGCATGGCGAGGAGCAAAGCCGTTGGGTCGCAACGCAGGAAAAGAATGAATGGTTCTATCGTCACGCAATACCGTGGCACGAACTGCCACCGGGTTGCGAGGTCAAGATTAACCGCGGGTTATGGCATGATCCAGCCACCGGAGGCGTTGCCGTCTCGGGGAAGGAGTTGGATGACCCTCGGAAGTTCCGCGAGTGGGTCGTGCGAGTGAACCCGGCTTGGTACGGCGAGAGGAAGCTGGTCGTTCGCGCAGGTTCACAAATCTCTCCGGAACACATTCGCACCCTCTGCGAGCTACCGTTCATCCGACAGGTCACGGACTGGAATCTGTCAGGCCTGTACCATGTGAATCTGCCGTACACGGAGTGGAGTGACGCGGACGAAAGCGACGATAATCTCGACTTCCTCCCGATGACTCCGGGAACGGATCATCGGCCGGTGGTGACGCCAGCCGGCGTGAATGTCCTCGCGCGTCTCCGTGCAGCAAGTCGCATCACGTCACTTGACCTTCGCAACAACAACCTCGACAACGACGCGGCACGGGCACTGGCACAATCGCCGTATCTCGATAACCTCAAGCAACTGCTGTTTCTCCAGGGTAACGACGTCAGCGGGAAAGTCTGGCAGAAGGTCATCGAACGGTTCGGCGAGAAGGTCGCGGGTTGATTCCGTCGCCGCGTTGCGGCGACCGCTTAACGAGATCATGTCATGCAATTTGCGTTGTTGTTTGTCGCGCTGTTCGCCACCGGGGCGGAAGCCAAATTCACCGCGAAGGTCGAGAAGGCCGAGCCGTCGGCCAAACTCGCGGAACCGATCCGCAAACTGCTCGACCCCGATGCGCTCGTCGTGCGTGAGGGCGATGCCGTCGTCATGCGAGTGTGGTTCCGCAGAGAGATCCCCGCCAAGGCCACCGAAGAACAAATCAAGAACGGCATCACCTACCGCGAGATCCCCGAAGGCGCTCTCGTCGGCGCGATCGAGTTCCCCACCAAGTTCACCGACTACCGCAAGCAAGAACTCGCGGCAGGCGTCTACACGCTGCGGTTCGCCGTGCAACCCGACATCGGTGACCATACCGGCACAAGCCCGCACCCCGACTTCTGCCTGCTCTGCCAGGCCACCGAGGACAAGGACGAAGAACCCATCGAGAAGAAGAAGCTCATCGAGATCAGCAGCAAGGTGAACGAAGGCCGACACCCCGCAGTGCTGCTCATGTGGCCGAACAACGGCAAGGACGTCGGCGTGAAGGTGCTTGAGAAGGGGAATGGCGTGTTGGTGGCGACGATCAAGCGGCCTGTTGTGGCCGACGGCGGTAAGACAACGCTCGGCTTTGCGATTACTGTGGCTGGCGTGCGAAAGGAATAAGAAAGCCCCGGATGGCGAACCATCCGGGGCTTTCGGAAATCAGGGGGCTCCAACCTTCTTGCCGTTCACCTCGGGCATCGGACCCGGGAACCGAAGGAAGGCCGAGTCGTTGTTCAGGTCCGGTGGTTGCGGGATCTGCGGGTTCTCGATCCGACTCATCTTCAAGTCGATGTTCCCCGGGTTCGTGTCCGGACCGTGACCGTTCGAGTCCGCATTCACGCCGGGAATGCCACCACCGCCGCCGTTCCCCTGGCCGCCTTGTTGTGTCTTGCCGATGTAGTTCTGTCGCACGCTCAGGTCAAAGGCGTTTGGCGGCAGATTGTTGAGGTCGAACTCCAGGCCAACCCGCGAATCGAAGATCGTGTTCGACACAATCTGCCCTTTGATCGTTTTCGAGATCGGCTTGCTGAAGAACAGTGCCGATTCAAGGCTGAAGAACCGGTTGTTGGAAACATCCACCTCGGATGTCGCCGCGTCGAATCGGATTCCCTTACCAACCTGACCACCCGACCCCTCAAAGCGACAGCCACGTATCGCGAGGCGACGAGTATCGCTTCTCTGGGCATCCGCCTCAAGCGAGACACCCGTTTGCCCGGCTTGGAGGAGGAAGCGGACCCGGTCGAGAAGTAATGGTCGCGTATCGCTCCCGGCTGCATTGGAGAAGCGAACTCCGGCTAGTTTGGCGCCCCGCACCACACCACCTTCGATCGTGACCCCCGGGCATGAGCCAACGACCTGCACGCAACAATCGACCTTGCCGCCCCCGTCGAAATCGATGTTCTTGAACCGAATGCCTTCGGAGCTTTCGATGTTGATGAGGTAGCGCAGGTTCCCATTGGGTTCAAGCACCGTCGGCTTCCCGTCGTGAATCGTCCCCTCGATAATGACATCCTTGTGCTGGTTTCGGGTGAGCGACAGTGCGCCGGTCTTGATGTTCGCCTTCGCGAGAATGATTGTCTCGCCCGGTTTGGCCTTTTTGAGTGCCTCGCTGAGCGACGGAGTTTCGTCGCTCGGCACGCGGTAGATTCCTTTTTCCGGGGCTGGCTTTTCCTCGCCGTCGCCTGGCGGTTTGCCTCCAGAAAAGAATGCGAAGTAGGCACCGACAACAATCAGGACGAGGACCAGCAACGCAACCACGCCGAGAATAATTCCCTTGTTCTTTCCTCTCGGCTCTTCAGCCGAGAGAGGGCGTTGTTTGCCTGCTCGCTGAACTGGCCGTTGCCCGGCTTTTGACTGAACATTGAGCCGACCGCTCTTCTTGCGAGGCGGGGGCGAGTTGTGGGCCGACGATCGGTTCGTGTTCCCCTGCGCGTTGGAGGGGGTATTTTCCTCGTCGATGTTCGACCACACCACCGGGTGCGCATCTTGCTGAGGCGCTGGTCCGTTGGGGATCTGTGCTGGTGCCGCACTCGGGCCTGGGTGTGTTGGCGTCACAGTTGCCGCAGGCAGACCCGGTGCCAAGTGCATGGATTGCTGCGAAGGCGGACGAGGAAGCGTCATCCCCGCTGTCGAGATCGCACTCGTCGTCATGGTCACGGGGCCGGCTCGCGCGTCGCCGCGTGCTGCTGCGGAAACCTGCGGCATCTCCCGCTCGGCTGGCGGGGGAATCGGAGTGGCGACCCAGGGAGCCAGCGCTCCCATCACGTCGGCTGGCGTCTGATACCGATTCTCGACCTTCTTCGCCATCATCTTCTCGACGATGGCAATCACTTCATCGGGAACATCCGCTCGGAACGACTTGATCGGTTTCGGCACGCGGTTCTGGTGCCAAATCAGCTTTTGCGCGACCGAGCCTTCCGGAAACACAGCGCTGCCGGTGAGCAGGAAGTAGAAGGTCGCACCGAGTGAATAGATGTCGGCGCGAATATCGACCGTGTGGCTGTCGAGTGCTTGCTCGGGCGCGAGATAGTCCGCCGTGCCGAGAACGTTCTCGTCGTACTTCTTGGTGAGCGCGTCTTCCTCGTCGTGGAAGAATCGCGCAAGGCCCATGTCGAGGATCTTCACGACACCGGTACGGTCGAGCAGAATGTTGCCGGGCTTGATGTCGCGGTGAATCAACCCCATCTCGTGAGCGTGCTGAAGCCCGACGGCGGACGCATAGATGTAGTGACACGCTCGCAGCATGTCGAGCTGGCCGAACTTCTTGACGAGATCCTGAAGGTTGGTGCCGTCAACATACTCCATGACGAGGAAGTGCAGGTTCTCGTCCTGGTCGATGTCGTAAGCGCGGACGATGTTCGGGTGGTCCACGGCGGCAACCGCACGTGCTTCCCGGTAGAAGCGTTCAAGACTGGATGGATCGTCGGCTTTCGCGGTCGGGAGCACCTTGATGGCGACACGCCGCCGCATCATCTTGTGTTCGCAGAGAAAGACCTGGGCCATCCCACCGGCACCAAGTTTCTCCAACACCTTGTATTTGCCGATGGTGAATCGCTTGTACTTCCCTTGCAGAAGTTGCTCTGCCTGGAAGTAGGTGAGCAAGCCGTCTTGAACCAGACGGCCCGCAAATTTCTGCGAGTCGGTGGGGAAGGCACCGGAATCTTTGAGTTTCTGGATGTAGTTGCGGAGTTTGCCTTCATCGGCGACCCCACTCCGCTGGATCAACTCCAGAAATTCGTCGGCATTTGCGGGGGGGGGCATTGTAAACCTCTCCGACGGGGCAAGAACCCGGAACGGAGGACAATGAAGGAACGACTGGCGATACCGGCCTAAGTATATGCTAACCAAACCCCAGAGGGGAGGTTTTTTCGCCACCAATCCCAAAGACTTAGCATGAGTTGCCGAATCTCTCAGAATGTCGGCGTTGGTAGTCTGAAATAGCTGACATCAGCTTGAACGATTTACTATCTAGTCCGACCTCATTCTCGTCGTCGGAACCAGATAAGGGCAGAGCAGTTCCGCCCAATTATCGCTGCGGCTGCGTGGGTGTGGGTGTCTGTTGATCCCCTTTTCCAAGGAGATACGCACCGACCACACCAGCCACGAACAACAGGGTGACCAGAATTCCGACAAGTACCAAGAAACCGGTTCGTTTCGGCGGAGCCTGCCGGTTTCGGCGCGTGCTGCGGTCGGCACCCGAGTCGTCCTCTTCCGTGTACTCCTCAATCTCATCGTACTCTTCGTCGGTGTCGGACGGAATCGGTGTCGTTGGTGCCAGAGACGCTCGTGCCGTCGAGCCAGTGCCGTTGGGTCGAGAGCGACCATTGCGACCGTTGAACTTCGCGTTCTCTCCAGACCCGCTGAGGCTCGGGGGAGTGTTTGTCCCGATTGAACCGGCTTTGCTGGCTTCCAAGCTGCGAACGGAAGAGTTCCCTGAAGTTCGCGCCATCATGCCGCGACCGGAGCCGAACAGAACTCGCGCCAGAGGCAGCGTGGAACCCGATGCGGTCAGGCTCGGGGCTGCGAGCGATTGCACGAACGGGCAGTGGATCGGCATTTCTCGTGGGGTCGGCGGCGGGACCGGTTGTTCAGCCCATTCCGCCAACGCCTCGGCGACTTCCATTGGTTCCTGGTAGCGGTCGCGGGGGTGCTTCGCCATCATCTTCCGCAACACGGCGAGCATGCCGGGAGGCACATCCGCCCGGAACGATTCGACGGGTCGCGGTTCCTTCGTCTGGTGCGCGACGAGTTTCGCGGCGATGGTGCCGTCGGGGTATGGCGTCTGTCCGGTCAGCATGAAGTAGAAGGTGCCACCGAGCGCGTAGATGTCGGCCCGGATATCGACCATGTTGCTGACGGCCTGCTCCGGAGCGAGATAGTCGGCCGTGCCGAGAACGCACTTGTCGTCGTACTTCTCGGTGACGCTGTCTTGTTGTTTGTTGAAGAACCGCGCCAGACCCATGTCGAGAACTTTGATGACACCGCTACGATCGAGGAGCAGGTTGCCGGGCTTGATGTCGCGGTGAACCATTCCCAACTCGTGCCCGTGCTGCATACCAACGGCCGACTGGGCGATGTAGTGAGCTGCCCGAACCGGGTCGAACTGCTTCTTCTCGACGACGCAACGAGCGATGATTTCTTGCAGGCTTGTGCCGTCCACGTATTCCATGACGAGGAAGTGCAACTTCTCGTAATGGTCGATGTCGTAAGCGCGGACGATGTTCGGGTGGTCGAGGGCAGCAACGGCTCGGGCTTCGCGGTAGAACCGCTCCTCGTTCGACTTGTCTTCGAGTTTCTCGACGGGCAGCACCTTGAGCGCGACCAACCGTCGCATCAGGGTGTGTTCGCAGAGGTAAACCGCGCCCATCCCGCCAGCGCCGATCAATTCGAGCAGCCGATATTTCGCTCCGATTGTGAAACGTTTGTAGCGGCCGAGCCGAAGTTGTTTCGCCTGGAAAAACGTCAGGAAGGATTCGCGGACGAGGAGATTCGCGATCTGATCGAGAGTTTGCGGAGTGGTTCCGGCGGCTTGATGCTTTTCGAGCAGCGCATCGAGTTTGTCGGCTGGGATAAGCCCGCTCTTCCGGAGGATGTCCAGAAATTCGGCTGCTGATGCGGGCGCGGGCATGTGCGTTCCTCGTCCCGAGTGAGTCGGTCCGGCTCACAGGAACCGATTGTGTCCCGTGCGGCAAACGGGGCAAGGCGAATCGGATTCGCGGGGGATGTTACATACTCTGTGCGGAGCGGCGACCGAGAGCAAGAGATCGGTTCAAATTTTGCCAAGAATTCAACCCGCACAGAACACCCAGTCGGTGTGCTCCGTGCGTTCGACTCATGTGTTCGCTCTCGGCGACGCTTCCTCATGGTATCATAACGCAACAGCAGTTTCAGAGGGAATCGAATGCGCCGAGAATTGACGACTGTAAAAGCAGTTTGTCCGCACGACTGTCCCGACACCTGCGGGATGGTAGTCAGTGTCGATTCTGCGGGTCGTGCGGTCGAGCTTCGCGGCGACAAGGATCACCCTTTTACCCGTGGTTTTTTGTGCCAAAAAGTCGCGAGCTACCTCGACCGCGTTTACCACGCCGACCGCCTCACGCATCCCCTGAGACGTGTCGGGAAAAAGGGTGTCGGAAAATTCGAGCGCATTTCCTGGGATGCCGCGATTCGCGAGATCGCTGATCGCTTCAAGAGCATCGCCGCGTCGGAACACGGCCCGCAAGCCATCCTGCCTTACAGCTACGCGGGCACGATGGGCAAGCTGATGTACGGCAGCCTCGACCGTCGCTTCTTTCACCGACTCGGAGCATCATTGCTCGACCGCACAATCTGTGCGACGGCAGGAGCTGTGGGCTGCGACGTGACCCTCGGCACTCGCGCGATGACCGACCCCGAAGCGGCGGTGAACTCGCGGTACATCGTGAACTGGGGCTCGAACACAGCCGTCACGAACACGCACTTCTGGCGCATCGAACACGAAGCTCGCAAACGCGGCGCACGCATCGTCACGATCGACCCGTACAAGTCACCGACCGCTGCGAAGTCCGATTGGTGGATTCCGATTCGCCCGGGTACCGACGCCGCTCTCGCTCTCGGTGTCATGCACGTCATCTGGCGCGAAGGCTGGCAGGACGATGCATACCTGAACGATCACTGCGTTGGCGTGAAGGAGCTTCGTGAACGAGTGATGAACGAATACCCGGTGTTGCGGGTCTCGCACATCACGGGGCTGTCGGTTGAAGAGATCGAGAAGTTCGCGAACGAGTACGCACGGTCGCAGGAACTCTTTGGTGGCCCGGCGCTGATTCGCCTGAACTACGGCCTGCAACGGCACGGCGGTGGCGGTATGGCGGTTCGCACCATCGTGTGTCTGCCTGCCTTCACGGGCGACTGGCGACACTCTGGGGCCGGTGCGCTCCTCAGCACGAGCAAGGCTTACGCCTTCGACGACACTTACCTCACGCGACCCGATCTGATTCCACGCGGCACTCGCACGATCAACATGGTTCAACTTGCGGAAGCGTTGCACGGCGAACTTCCCGGTCCGCCGGTGAAGGCTCTGTATGTGTACAACTCGAACCCGGCGGCCGTGAACCCGGATCAGTCGCGAGTGCTGTCGGGGTTGATGCGCGAAGATCTGTTCACGGTGGTTCACGATCTGTTTCAGACCGACAGTGCGGATTACGCCGACATCGTGCTGCCCGCAACATCGCAGTTGGAGCACTTCGACATCCACAGCAGTTACGGGCACCTGTATGTGCAGTCGAACAACCAGGCGATCGCGCCGCTGGGTGAGTCGAAGCCGAACACGGAAGTGTTCCGCTTACTGGCGAAGGCGATGGACATCGAGCCGGAACTGTTCGACATCAGCGACGACGAACTTGCCCGAATGTCTTTGGGCGAGACGGGAGCGTCAGCGACCGGAGCACACGTAGGCATTACGCTCGAAGCAACGAAAGCCGGACCTGTTCGACTGAACTTGCCCGCGAACTGGGCTCCGTTTGCCGAGGGCAAGTTTCCGACGCCGTCTGGGAAGTGCGAACTGTATTCAGCCCGTGAAGCTCGTGCGGGTCGCGACCCGTTGCCGCACTACGCCCCGCCGCACGAAGACCCGCAAACGAAGCCGGAACTTGCCGCGAAGTATCCGCTGCAGATGCTGACGCCGCCGGCTCCGTCGTTCCTGAATTCGACGTTCGCGAACCTGGATGTGGCTCGGAAGAACGCCGGAGAACGCACCTTGGAGATTTCCGCTCAAGACGCTGAAAAGCGTGGCATCGCGGATGGGGCGATGGTGAGCGTGTTCAATGATCGCGGTCGTTTCCGGGCGCGTGCGATCATCGCGGATACGGTGAAGCCGGGCGTGGTGGTCACGTTGGGTTTGTGGTGGCGAAAGTGGACCGACGACGGCGCGAACTGCAACACGACAACGAGCACCGCGATGACAGATCTCGGCGGCGGCGCGACATTCTTCGATAACCTTGTGGAAGTCACTCCTTCGTAGGGCCGGCTCAGCCGGCCAACTCCTTCGTAGAGCCGGCTGAGCCGGTCAACACAAGAAGGCCGACTGAACCGGCCCTACAATACCATGGCTCAACAGCAAATCGATCAACTGACCCCTCGCGATGAAGCCGCTGCGGTCGCCACGCTCACGGCGGCGTTCGCGGACTACCCGCTGTTTCCACCACTGTGCCCGGACCCGGCAAAACGCCTCCGCATCGTCGAGGAATTCTGTCGCTATCAGTTTTGGATGTCGATGCGTTGCGAGGGCGTGTTTGCGACCGCCGACCGTGCGGCCGTGATGTGTACGTGGATGCCCGGTCAGGAGTGGCCCGGTCGCTGGACGAACATCCGTTGCGGCGGGCTATCGCTCATGTGGCAACTCGGATGGCGTGCGGGTCGGCTACTCACGCAATACGAACACGGCTTCGATATCTCGCGGATCAAGCATGTCCCAGGTCCACACTGGTACGTGCAGTTGCTTGGCGTGCGGCCCGACATGCAGGGGAAGGGACTGAGCCGAGCGCTGTTCACGCCGATGTTCGCGGCCGCGGATCGTCACAAGGTGCCCGTGTATCTGGAGACGATGAAGGAAATCAACGTGACGATCTACCAAAAGCTCGGGCTGGAGTTGGTGGGCAAGAGCGAGTTGGTTGGGGGCCTGCCAAACTGGGAGTTCGTGCGACAACCAAAGGCGAGTTGATCCTCTGGCCGCTTGCGGCGTAGCGCTCAAATTGGAGCGCTACGCCGCAAGCGGCGAAAACAATTTACTCCACCTTGCCGTTCGGGCCCCACGGTTCGATTTGCTTCAGCTTCTTCGCTTCGAGTGCCTTGTAACAGTCTTCGAGATCGAACGACCCCAACGCGCTCGGCACGAACGACGACAGCGGCCACGAATACGTTTCCGATACCGCGACATCGGAATAGCGACTCAACGCATTCTTCAGCGTGACACGCTTCACAACATCCGAGATCACCGCTGCAAACGTCGCTGGAATCGCGCCCCAGCCCTTCGCCACGAGATGCACTTCTTTGTGCCCGGCGTCCGCGAGCCAGGCGAGAACACGCAGCACATCAAAGGTGCGCTGCCCGACGTAGGGCCGGTCCAACATGATGCCGTGAATCGCGTAGAAGTAGTCGTTGCCGTAGGGCGTGAGGAACTGATTTGAGCCGCCGCAGGTGTCGGGCCGCGACTCACCGACCCCTCGCACATCCATCGCATAGAACGGCGTCTTCGGCTCAGCCTTCACCAACTCGGTGAGCAGCGGTTCATCGCGTAACTCGGCATCCGCTGTATGATGCGAGACGTACAGGATCTCGGGGCTTTCATCCTTCGACGGCCGTGAAATGTGTGCCTGATCCGACAGCCGATACACGACCGCGAACACGCCCTTCTCCGTTTCGACAGCGTAACTCGTGGCGTGCGGCTTCGGATACTTGCGATCACCGATAGCACGAAGAATGCGGAAGTCCGGCACGCTCTTGGACTCTGGCGACTTGATTGCCAACGAGATGGTTTTCCCGAGCGCCTTGAGTCTCGCCTGATCACTCTTCAATATCTCCTTATCGACCGCCCTCTGTATCATTAACTGCCCATATTGCTCCGTGAGCAACCTGCGCGTGAACGAGAACACGGTCTTCGACTTCAACTCGCTGACCTGCCCCTTCGGGGCTGCCCACAGGTCTTCTTCCTTCTCGATGGTCAGTGTCGGTTCGGTCTTCGCGTCGGAGATGCCGGTCGCCTTGTTGAACCACTGATACATCGCCTCGCGGTTCTCGATCGTGTAGCCGTGACCCGTCGGGCCGATGTGCAACTTCACGTTCTCTTCCGCGCCGAGCAATCCGTAGATGCGTTTCAACCGGCGATACGCTTCTTCGGAGCCGCGAACGTCGAAGAAGTCTTTCTCCTTCGCCAGAATTACGACCGGCTTCGGTGCCATCGCCGCGAGGAAGTCGGAGTGATCCAACCCCAACGCCAGGCAGTGCGGCGGGCACTGCTCCGTGTCGGCCGGCAGCTCGTTCTCCATGTTGCGGCGAAACGTCGTGACGAAGCATCCGGGTGCGGCCATCGTCCAGCGTGATTCGAGACCGCACAGCCATGTCGTCATCGTGCCGCCGCCGGAGTTGCCCGTGATCCCGACGTGCTTCGGATCGACCTCCGGCCGCGAGAGTAAATAATCGAGAGCACGAATGCCGTCCCACGCTCGCCAGCTTCCGAAGAACTCGCCGACAAGGAACTGCTGATTGCCCGCAAGGAGATGTTCGCCAACGCCGACGCCTGGCCGCTCGGGTTTCTCGACGTGTCCATATTGCAGCCGTTCGCCCTGCCCAATCGGGTCGAAGATCAGCACGACGTAGCCATTTCCCATCCGCGCCAATCCCTGACAAAACGACTGATACGCAGGCTCTGCTTTCCCGTTGTGGGAGTGCCCGCATGACCCCACAACACCGGGGAGCTTCTTCCCCTTCTTCGCGTCGTGCGGGACATAGAGGTTGGCCGTAACGAAGAACCCCGGTCGGCTCTCGAAGATGACTTTCTCGATGGTGTAAGCATCGCGTTCAAGTTTCCCCGTGACCTTGGCGTTGAGCGGCATCTTCTCGGGAAACGGACCGAAGCAAGTGGCGATCTTCTTGCGCACGCCTTCGACGTAAGCCTCGGCGTCAGCTTTCGACTTGAGCGCTGCTTGTGCGTCGAGCCCGATTTTCTCTGCGGCTCGAATTTGCTCGACGTAGAACTCTTGCACCATTCGCGGGAAGCGGTTCAATGGCGTGAGAGCTGCGGGTGCTGGCCGTTTCTCCTGACCGAGAGCGTGCCCGGATAAGTCGAGCGCGAATGGTGATACGCCCGCAGCAAGAAGCCACTGCCGGCGGGAGAGCGAGATGTGCGACATTGTGAGTTCCGAGAGGAGACGGCACCGTTCCCCGATTCTACCGGCGGCCCCCACCCCAATGCCACGGGCAACCTTCACGTTCCAAGCGTTGATCGGTCAGGGTCCGATGAGCACATCGCCCGGCGTCCCGTATCACGCCAAACGAGTTAAACTTCATTCATTCGGAACGCCTCAGCAGGATCACTTCTTGTCGTTGCGACCGGCAGCCTTGAGCGGGGCGAACGACTCGAACACGTCGCCGATAACCTGATCGGCCAGTTTCAGCGACTCGGCGATCAGGACTTCCTCTGCCTCCGGTCCGGACTTCGAGTTGTGGGGCTCGTAACCACCCTCCTTGAACGCCTTCGCCGTGCAAATGTATCCAATGTCGCCGTTCGCATACCCCACCACGACTGGAATTGCTCGGTCGGCAATCGCTTTCTCCAGGCGGAACCCGTACTCCACAAACGGTTCGCCTGGCAACGTGAGGAACAGGTACGGACCGACTTTCATCGCCTGCAACTCGCACTCCACCGTCTCGCCCTTCTTGATCGACGGGACGCTAATCAACTTACGGGCGCAGCGGATCGGGTAGACTGCCGGGCGACGAGCGCGCTCCTCTCTCACGAAGGAGCGGTCGGCAACCTTAACGGCGGCACACCCGAGGTCACGCCCACACCACCTGATGTCGGCCTCGTCCCCACATCGGTACGGGTGCCCGGGGAGGTTCGGGCGGATGTCGCCGGCGCACCCCTGAAGGAACAGGGCGGTGGTGTCGGACCCGTATACCTTCTCGACCAGGGATTTCGCTTCACCGGGGAAATCGGCGCTCATCTTCGGGTAGCCCTCGGCGTAGGGGGTCGTCCACTTGTCACCCCATGTGAACACGCACGGGTGACAGACTGCGTGCAGGAGCACAGCCACCGGATCGGGCGACCTCCCGTCGTCGAACCGCAGCACCTTGACTCGGTGGTCGCATGGCCCGTCTGGATTGAGGCGCACGACGGCTCGGTCATTAATCACCTTGCGTCGCTGAATGTTGAAGTCAATTCGCCCCTCCCCATACCCCACGTTCACTGTGCGCATCTGCTTCGCGGCTTTGCCGGTCGCATCGCCTACCCCCGCGACGACCTTCCTCGCCCACTCCGGATTCTGCATCCAGCTTGGCCCGGAATGGTTGTGGGACACCGCGATCATGATGTTGTCCGCGGGTGCCCCGGTCGCGGCACCGACGGACTCGCGGAGTTGGAGGATCATCTCCGGTGGGCAGTTGAGCAGGTCGAGCGTTACGATTGCGGCCTTCGTTTTCCCGTCGTCGAGGAGAAGTGCGACGGCGTGCAGTCGATCTCGCGCACCGTCCACCTCACGGACGTGACCAACCACCTTGGTCCCGACCGGGGGCGTGATGTCCACCTTGGCGACGGCTACTTTCAGGTTTGATTGGATCTCGAGCGCCGGCTTCGGCGGTTCGGCGTGAGCAAACACCACACCGGCGAGGGCCAAAGACATCGAGATCATGAGCCAGTTCATTGCCGCACTCCGTATGGAAACTCTGACATCGCGGCC
Organism: Planctomycetota bacterium; assembly: GCA_021413735.1. Taxonomy (GTDB): domain Bacteria; phylum Planctomycetota; class Planctomycetia; order Gemmatales; family Gemmataceae; genus Gemmata. The sequence goes on along the minus strand of JAIOPV010000125.1, from coordinate 5,354 downwards.
CGGAAGCCATTCGCGTTCATTTCGGCGAAAGAGATTCGGGGCGAGGCTCAGCGAAAACCAGAATGAACAGCGCACTCGACTCGTAGCAATGCAATGGCCACCGTCGCCAAGACGGTCTAACGATAGCTTAACTTCGGTGAAATAGCTGTCACTTTCTGATGAACCCATGGTTAGCCATTCTGACCGCAGAGTTCAACCGCTACGCGACACTTGGCGTGATCGTGCGGTGCAGTGAACACAAACGAGGTGCGATGAAATCGCTGAACAGAGTTTTGCAAGCCGCAAGGAGAAGGCGACTCAAGTCCGTGATCGACCCGGGTATCTCGTTCCCGATGCGATTGCACAAGCCAAAGCTCTCCGGGACGCACTTCGGCTTCGCGTTGAGGAGATCCTGATTGCCACGCCGGAGGAGTGGCTGACAGCGTCTGCGGAATTCGTCTCAACAGTTACATACCCATCGCCTCGATCAGCCTGTGCTGACCGGGGCGATTCCATTTTTCGAGGAGGCAACAGTGCTGACCCGCGGCAACCGCAAACTCGGCAGCAATCGAATCTGGACGTTCACGCTTCCGAGCGGCACGACCGAAACCTGTCCCGGAATGACGCCAACTTGTCAGAAGCACTGCTACGCGATCGCTCTCGAACGGTTTCGACCCGTCGCGACTGCACGGTATCGGCGAAACCTGGCATTAACCCAACGACGGAACTTCGCTCGCCGCATGCAGGCGTTCCTCGTCGCGCACGCGGTCCGCATCGTGCGTGTTCATGTTGGCGGTGATTTCACTTCACTGCGATATGCGCGTGCTTGGTGGCACATCATGAAGAGATCATCGAGCGTGCAGTTCTATTTCTACACTCGCGTTTGGACCGTCCCGACAATCAAACCGGTCATCGACCGAATGGCGGAACTGCCCAACTGCCGTGTGTGGTATTCCGTGGACCGCGACACCGGTGTTCCGACCGACGTGCCGGCGCGAGTTCGTCTCGCTTGGCTCGCAACAACGCCAGAAGACCGACCACCTGCGGAGGCACACCTGATCTTTCGCGTTCGTCGGCTGCGTTCCCTTCCAGTTCCACTGAGCGGCCCACCAGTCTGCCCGACCGAAACGCCTCGAACGGGCAAGCCAGTGGTAACGTGCGAACGCTGCGGGCATTGCTGGCGACCGAATCCCACCACTCGAATCCCACTGTCACTCATCAACCCCGTGCCCGAGGGAGAACCATCAGCAAGAACCGACTCGTGATTCACGTTCTCTGCCGACTGCTTCGATGACACTTTTTCCAGGAGATGCCAGATGCCCGCAGACAAGGTTCGTGAGAAGTTTTCGCAAGCCCGCAAGGAGTTGTCCGCCTCACTGATCGAGCGAGATGAGGAAATTGATCTCGTCCTCACCGCGTTGTTAGCACAGGAACACGTGCTGCTCGTCGGACCACCCGGATGTGGCAAATCACTGTTGCTCGATTCCCTGTTGTCGTGGACAGGTGGGAAGAAGTTCAGCATCCTCTTCACGCGGTTCACGGTGCCGGAAGAATGCTTCGGGCCGGTCAGCCTTACCGCACTCAAGGAGGACAAGTACGTCCGGGTGACGACCGGCAAGTTGCCTGAAGCCGACTTTGTGTTCTGCGACGAGTTGTTCAAGGCCAGCTCAGCGGTCCTGAACACGCTCTTGAAAATCCTCAACGAGCGGGTGTTCGACGCGGGCGACGGCGTCGTCCGCAAGGTGCCGTTGAAACTCTGTGTCGCGGCGTCGAACGAGTGGGCGTCGCCCGACACGGGCAAGGAACTCGCCGCGATTTCCGACCGCTTCCTGTTCCGCAAGGTCGTACGCCCGATCATGTCCCGCGTTGGTCGCGAGTCTCTTTTGTGGAGGCGCCGCCATGATCCAGTCCTGTCAACGACCGTGACGCCGGACGAGGTTCACGCAGCACACACGGCCGCAGCAGCGGTGCCCTGGGGCAAGGACGCGAAGCAAGCCCTGGAAGCCATCCTCGTTGAGTTGGCGAAGGAGGGGGTACGACCGGGTGACCGACGGCAGTTCAAAGCCGTTGGAGCCGCCCAGGCGTATGCCTGGCTCAACGACGCGAACGAGGTTCGCTCGGAGCACCTGGAAGTTCTGGCTCACGTCTTGTGGGACGCTCCCGAGGAGCAACCCGAGGTCTGAGCGAAGATCATCGCGAAGATTGCAAACCCCACGGGAATGCGGATCACGCAACTTCTCCTCGAAGTGGAAAGCGTAATCGCAGCGACCGATGTTCGGAATCTCGCCGACGCCGCAAAGGCGGCCGCGAAGTTGGGTGAGGTTGAGAAGCAACTCGCGGGATTGAGTGGCAATGGTCGGATCGAGAAAGCCCGTTTGTACGTGAAGGATCAGCTCAAGAAGCTCAAACTCGCCAGCATCGAAGCCGCCTGAACCTTTCTCCTCACTTCCCATCACTTCCAGCCCCAAACGCGAAGGAGGTCATTCCTGACCTACCGGGCGTCCACGGTCGCGGAGTCGTTCTGACCAACCACATCGACTCCCCGTACCGAACTGCCCCTCACAACGAGGAATCAATCATGTTCCCACTCTTCGTTTTCGAGGAACCGAAGAAGCCGAAACGAAGCGGTGAACCTGCTCCGTTGACACCGCTGACCGTGATCGAAGCCGGGCTGGCTGCGGCCGACCTCATCCTCATCAACAGCAGCGGTGGCAAGGACAGCCAAACGGCACTTGAGGAAGTCGTTCGCACCGCTCGTCGGCTCTGCATCTCCATGCACAGGCTGGTCGTGGTTCATGCCGACCTGGGTGCCGTGGAGTGGCCCGGCACTCGCGAACTCGCCCAGGAGCAGGCCAAGCATTATGGGTTGCGGTTCGAGGTCGTCCGGCACAAGAACGCGAGGGGCGAAAGCCACGACCTGCTCGAACACATCCTGAAACGCGGCATGTGGCCCGATTCACAGGCGAGATTTTGCACGGCTGACTTCAAGCGAGGTCCGGTTCAGACACTCATGACCCGCTACGCCCAGGCAGCGGGCCGACGACACCGCCTCAAGCCGGACCAGAAGAAATACCGCGTGGTGAGTTGCCTGGGAATGCGAGCCGAGGAAAGTGATGCACGTAACCGGTTGCCCAACTGGACGCTCAACACGTCAGCCAGCAACGGACTACGTGACGTCTTCAACTGGCTGCCGATCTTCAAACTGACAAAGGACGAGGTTTGGGCCAGAATCAGGGCCAGTGGTGTTCGGCATCACCGGGCTTACGACCTGGGCATGCCGAGATTGAGTTGCTGCTTCTGCATCTTCAGCCCCAAGTCCGCGCTCATCCTCGCTGGCAAACACAACCGCGAACTGCTTCTGCGATACGTCGAGGCCGAGCGGAAGATGAACCACACGTTCCGACACGGGTTCTCGCTCGCGGAAGTTCTCGCCGCCGTGGATGCCAACCAACAACCCGGACCAGTCCTCGATTGGGCCATGTAAGCCACGCCACACGGCAAACCGCGAACACGCTCGCGGTTTCCGATTCACATCCGCTTCATTCAATCACAAAGGAGAGGCACGATTGAGAGTTCACAGCGTTCCACGCAGCCCGTTGGTTCCGGTTCCGTCGAGTCCATCACGACACCCACCAATCGGCTCCTGGTGCTGGCATGCTCGGCAACCAAGAAGAAGGACGTTGGTCTTCTGCCGGCACGGGTTCGATACGACGGGCCAGCATTCCACGTTCTGCGGAAGTATCTGCGGCGAGCGACCGAGCCACCAACGGTTCTGATCCTGTCGGCGAAGTACGGTCTCATTGAAGCCGACCACGCGATCCCCGACTACGACTGTCGCATCACTGCTGCAATCGCGGAAGCCATCCGAGCCGATGTCTTGCGTGTCCTGGCTTCGCATCTCGGTCGGACGCGGTACGAGGAAGTCGCGTTTTGCGTTGGGCACGATTACCAGAAGGCGGTGGAAGGGTACGAGACCATCATCATATCCGGCACGAAGGCCACGTTCATTCCCGGCGGGCAAGGCAGACGGCTCCGGAATCTCCGGGCCTGGCTCCGTCGCGATCAACTCACCGCTCACCAAGGAGATTCATGAACGACGAGTTTGAGTTGATCTCGCGTTACACGCGAGCGGACGCCATCGCGGATGGCGTGCTGGTGGATGTGACCAACACCGCGAAACAGGCTGGCATCAAGTATCCGACCGCGGTGACACACGCGATCTTCGAGAAGTACGTCCGGGTTCCTGATGGGGTGACCGATCAGGATGAAGCGGGACGACTCTGGGACATTCTCCAGATGCTCGCGGTCGCCATTCGCCTTTCGACGGGTGGAGATTCGCTCGCCTTCACCGTCCTGGTCCGGAACGACAACATCGCCCCACAAAGGGCGGAACTGAAGGCTCTCTGCCACCCCGGCGACGATGCCGAGCCCGTCATTACGATTCTTTTGCCCGATGAGGATTAGTCGCTTTCGATCATCGCCACGAGGAGATGCAGTCAAATGGGCTACACACACTACGCGACCCGGCCGAAGAACCTGCCGGCCCGCAAGTTCAGGCTCGCGGCTGAGGACTGCCGGAAGGTCGTCGAGACGCTCTGCCAGGAGAAGGGATTCCGAGTTCAGTGGGAATCGGATGACACCAGGCCGCCCCAGTTCAGCAAAGACGGGATTCGGTTCAATGGTGAGGACGAACTCGGGCACGAGACGTTCGCCGTCGACCGCCTTTACATCCCGTACGACGATCAGGCGAAACCTGCCCGGGGCGATGGGTGGGTCGAGTTCACCAAGACGGCGAGGAAGCCCTACGACGCGGCCGTCTGTGCCTGCCTTGTCGTGCTGCACCACCACTTCGGCAAGATGTACTCGGTCAGTTCCGACGGAACGGACGGTGACGACGGCTGGGTCGTGGCCCGTGAGTGCTGCCAGCGAGTTCTCGGTTACGGTGCCGACTTCACCCTGCGCATGCCGCCGCGGATGACACGTCAGGGGCTCGCACTCTTGGGAAACTGGTACAGCGCGACTCACGCGGCAGACGTGCGTCAGCTCTCCAACGGCTGGGAACTTCGCAAGAGATCGGGAACACCGTTCAAGTACACCGTTCGCGATCCCGATTCGCAGGAGCACCCAGAGCACCTCGCACACGGTCACACGATTCGGGAGGTTGTCTGGAAGGCGACCGTAACCTACTTCCGGACCACGTTCCCGGATACGCCATACTTCGGCGAGTTCGAGCAGGCGATGCTGTCGATGCGGGGTGAGTGGTCGACGTTCCTGGCGTGGAGCGACAAACTCCAGGACAACGGACACGAAGACATCGCAAGGAAGATCCGAGAGCACCTCCCTCAGTAGCTGGCCGATCCCGTGCCAATCACACA
>JAIOPV010000126.1 GCA_021413735.1 Planctomycetota bacterium | reverse complement strand
GCTTCTCAACCTCGCCCAACTTCGCGGCCGCCTTGGCGGCGTCCGCGAGGTTCCGCGTGTCGGTGTCCGCGACAACGTTCTCCACTTCCAGGAGGAGTTGCGTCACCCGCATTCCTGTGGGGTTGGCAATCCGGGCGATCACCTGGGCGACCTTCTGGGGTTGACCCTCGGGTGAATCCCACAAACAGTGCTGGGCCACCTCGAGGTGTTCGGGACGCACAGCGTCGGCACCGCTGTGCCAGGCAAAGGCCCGCACCACATTCACCGTCTTGAACTGTCTTCGGTCGCCGGGCCGGATCCCTTCCTTCGCCAACTCTTTCAGAATGGTTTCGAGTGACTCCCTGGCCTCCTTGGTCCAGGGCAACGAGGTGGACGCAGCGGATGCCGCATCGAGATCGGCAGGAGCCAGAGGGTGCTCGACTCGCGGCAGGGGTCGAGTCTCCCACAACAGCCGCGACCGACCCGTTGCTGACCGCACGGGTTGCACCGCCTTCCGCAACAAGAAGCGATCGAACGCCGCCGCGAGTTCCTTGCCGCTTTCCGGATCGGGCCACTCGTTCCCGGCCGCGACACACAACCGCAGCGGCACCCGCCGGGCCGTCCCGTCGCCCGCGTCGAACGTGCGCTCGTTCAGAATTCGGAGGAGCGTGTTCAGGATCGCGCTACTCGCCTTGAAGAGCTCGTCGGTGAACAGGAACTCCGCTTCGGGGACTCGGCCGGTCGTGACGCGGACGTACCGGTCGGCCTTGAGTGCCGAAAGACTGACGGGCCCGAAAATCTCCTCGGGTTGCGTGTACTTGGTCATGAGGATGGAGAACTTGGTGCCGGTGGCACAGGCGAGCAGGCCGTCGAGCAGGGCACTCTTGGCGAGCCCCGGTGGGCCGACGAACAGAATGTGCTCGCGGGCGACGAGCGCAGTGAGACACAGATCGATCTCGTCGTCGCGTTCCACGAGGGAGGAAGCCAACGCGGCGCGGACGGCCGTGAACTTGGTGCGGAGCGGATCGCTGGGCATGAAGAATGCCTCCTGGGTCTGGGATCAGGTTTTGGTTGAGAAGGACGAACGAGAGCCGGTGAGAATCACCAGTCCACGGCGGCCGAAAGAGGGGCGAGAGCGGGAATCGCGTCGAGGACGTTGCGGACGGCAGTATGCACGGAGTCGAGAAACTGGGGGTCATCGAGAGCGGCTCGGGCCGCATCAACAACTGCCTTGTCCGCGGCGATGGGTAAGAATAGTGAGAGGTGTAATTGCTCCAGAAGGACCGATTCGGGCATGAATCCTCCCGTGAGAATGAAGTGGTCGCCACGAGCGACCACAAACGGAACGAGTTGGTCAGGACGGAACGAAATGAGCGGTGAGGGCGGCCCGAACCAGTGCGTGGGCGTCGTCGAGAAACGGCTGGCGGAGAACCCATCGTAGGTATCCCGGGTCATCCGTAGCGACCCCGGCGAGGGGCCGGCCGCGATACTTTCCGAACGACAGCACGACTTCACCATCCGGTCCACGGCGGAAGGCTCCGCCAACGTCCACGTCCACGAGCGCCGCGTGGAGTTCGGCGGGACTCCGTGGCAAACCGTACCGAAGGACCTGGGCGTCGAGAACCGCCAGCGCGTTCGTCGCGTCCGCGAGGGCCGTGTGTGCCCCGCAGCGGTCCTCGCCTCGATAAAGGCGGACGGCTGCGGTCAGGTCGCGAGGTTCGCGGCGACGGAAGACGGCCAAGGCGTCGATCACGGCCCGACCTGCGACGGGAAACGCCAGTCCCGCTCGCGCGAACTCGGCGATCAGTATCGGCAGATCGAACCCGACGATGCCAAAGCCCGCGAGATCGCACCCGTCGAGTAAGGCAAACAGTTCCGGAGCGACAGTTGCGAAGGTTGGCGAGTTCGCGACATCCGCATCGCGGATCCTGTGGACAGCGGTCGCCGCCGAGGGAATGGGGCGTCCGGGGTTCACCCGCCGTATGAAGGATGAGATCGACTGGTCCGGGCGAACGGTGAGCACTGCCACCTCGATGATGCGGTCCTCTCGAACATCCGTACCCGTCGACTCCAAATCGATCACGCACAGCGGGCGGGTCAAGACAAGGTTCTGCACTTCGACAGTCACAATCACCTCCTCTCCGTCGAACGGGTTGGTCACAGGCCAGGCTGGATGACGGGCAGCGGAAATCGGCCACTGGGTGTCGGCCGCCAGCAACGTCCGCACACGTCGCAAGTCGTCGGACGTGTCCGCACGGCACCGTCCTCGTTCGGGCACACCGCCGGACCTCCGGTTGGATGTGGCACACGGCGAAGTCGCCGAACCCGGAAGATCAGGTCCGTGGAGGCGGGCGGCAGGTCGTCGGGTGCCGTCATCAACCACGCCACCCGGACTCGTGGCGGCACGTCCGCGGGCACCCCGGTGTCACGATCGGCCGAAAACCAGACAACGCAATTCGTCAGAGCGGCCATGCGTTGGATGACCGCACGGATCGCCAGAACCCTCCAGGCACGCGAGTAGAAGTAGAACGCCACCCCTGGCGAGCGCCGCACGATGCGGAGCCACGCGCGGGCATACCGGGGTGAATAAAAGTCCCCCCCGACGTGAATGCGGACGATGCGGATCTCGTGTGCGACGATGAACGCCCGCACGCGGCGGGCGAAGTCGCGGCGTCGAGACAGTTCGAGATTCCGCCGGTAGGCGATGGCTGTCGCCAGCCGGTATCGTTCCAGTGCAACGGCGTAGCAGTGACTCCCGCACGTCGGCGTCATACCCGGACAGGTCTCGGTGGTTCCCGACGGCAGCGAGAAACTCCAGATCCGATCTTGGCCGAGTTTGTGATTGCCTCGCGTGAGCATGCGACCTCCTCTCAAAAATGGAACCGCCCCGGTCGGCAGGGGGCAGACTGGGGCGGCGGGGAATGTTGATGACGACGAGTGTGCAGGCCAACTGCCCACTACCTCACGTTGGCGGTTGGCGATCCGTCGAGCACTCGCCCTTCGTTGAGTTTGGAGCGACTTGCGGAATCACGGAATCGACCGACAATCGGTCTCCAGTTTGCTTTTCACGCGGTTCCGGGTGATCGGACTTTGACTGGATCCACCATTCGGCCAAAATCCGAGCGATTTGCGTGGACCACTGATTCCACCAGTTGTGCATCCGTCCCTCCTTTGTGTGTTCGGACCGAATGGAGTGGTGAACGAAAACGGCCCGGCAAAAGCCGGGCCTCGGGGTGCTGCTTCAGAATCGGCTATCGTCAGATCGGCGGCGGGGAGTCCGTTGCTCCGGTGTATCGCTTCCAGGCGACGAACACCCGGCTGAGATCCATTCCCGTGCGGCTCACGATCTCCTCCCAGGTCACACCCTCGGTTCGCCACGTCGCGATTTGGGGTGCCCAACGCTCCATCGCCGTTGGTTCCCCAAGGTCGAGTGTGAACTCGGGATCATTGGGATGGGGTTGATCGGGTGCACCGACAAGACCACGAACGGGCAAGTGGTCACCGATCGCGGCAATGAGCGTATCCCAGGCATTCACCTGGAACTTCAATCGAATGAACCCCCGTGTCTTGCCTGGTGCAATCACCGGGTCGGCAACAACACCGCGGATGGCCGTTTGCAGCAGACTTCCCCCACCGACTCCTGTAGCCAGGTTGGTCGCCCAGGTACTGAGTTGTTCAGCCACCCACGATTCATCCGGCAACGCCACGGCATCGGGCGTAACCTTGGCGTATGCGGCGAGCCGCACATCGATCTCTGCCTTCTCTCGCTCGGCAACGCAAAGCCGATTCGCCACGGCCGAACTGGTCAACCCACCCTCCGCGAGAGCGGTGACCAGGTTGTTGATCTGACGATCCAGTTCGCCCGCACGACGGACATCCCGTTCACGATCCTCGGGAACCCGAGCCGCGGCGGCGTGAATTGCCGCGGAAGTTTCTTGGTAAAGGTGATTCATCCACTCGGGCCACGTCTTGAGCTTCTCGAGGAGGAAGTCCGTCAACCCCTGCTCGGCTCGCTCGGCGGGAACCTGGGTGGTCATGTTGCATCGGGACGATTTGACACCCGAGCACACATAATACCGATGCTCCTTTCGTTTCTGTTGCCACATCACCGCTCCGCAACGTCCGCACGTCAGCAACCCCCCGAGCGGCGAGCGCGGGTACACCTCGGCCGGGTTCGGCTTCGGACCACGGGGCTTCTGCCCCTCCTTGTGACCGAAGGCTTCTTCGAGCACGGCGAGTCGTGCCTTTGCCTGGTCCCAAATTTCCTGCTCGATAATCCGCAAGTCGGGCCGGTATCGGCAGACCTGCTCTCCCTGCGGAACGTCGATCTGCTTTTTCTGGCCACGAGAGTTGCGTTGCGTGGTCGTCTTGCCCCACACCCACTGGCCAATGTACTTCGCGTTCGCCACCATGCGGCGAACCTGCTCGTGATGCCACCCGGGCTGGGACGCCCGGCGACCCTTGTCTACCTTCAGCTTGGTCAACTCACGCGCAATCCATCCGATCGACAGACCGGCGATGAACCATGCGAACACCTGACGAACCCAATTGGCTTCCTCCTGACAGATGCGAAGCGCTTTCTTCGGCTTCGGCCCGCGCCGGGCGAGCTGCGCGGCCCAGTCGGGATCGATGTAATGGGAGTCGTACCCGAACGGGTGGTCGCCGGCGCTGCCGTCGTCGCGAACCCGCCCCTCCTGCCCACGACGAACCTTGTGTCGGAGCCCGCGAATCTCCAGCCCATTGTGCAGTTCCATCACCTGCACGCGGAGTTCCCACCCCGGGACGGAGGTGTCAATGTTTTCCCCCGTGGAGACGAACCGACCTCCGGCGAAGACCAGATCGGTGATGAAAGCGAATGCGTTCTCGGCTCGAGTGAGGCGGGCCTGATCATCCACAGCCAAAACACCGACTTCCCCACGGGCGACCATGCCCGAGAGTTGCTGGAATCCGTCTCGTGCGGTCTTGGTGCCAGACTCGCCCTCGTCGCGAATCACGATAGCGTTCGTCGGATCGATTCCGAGCCGGACGAGTCCGGCACGAATCTCTCTCTCTTGGTCCGCGCAACTGTCGGCCCGTTGCATGTCGGTTGAGAACCGACAATAAAGGACCACTTTCTTCGTCGACACAGAATCCCCTCCCTGCGCCAGGGACGAAATTCCGGCCAGAAGTGCTCGACCTCCAACTGTTGATCACAGGGAAGATTGAAGGCTTACCCTATAGCGCAAGTCGCGAACTCCGCAGCAGTAAACGCTACGGACGTCGCGATGGCATTGTGCAACAGTTGAAGACCGATTAGATGGTCACGAAATGTGCAACGTCTGGTGCGACGAACCCGACTCCATGAAGCATGCCGGTCACGTTGAACGTGCCCAGCCCGGGGGTTGTGACAACCCCCGACAAACTGGTACTCAAGCCCGTGTCGGGGTTGGTGGGATTCTGCGTGTAAATCCCCGCTCCGAGTCCGTGCAAGTGGATGGGCTGCGCAAGTTGTGTTGAGGCAGGCTGGAAAATTGCTTGCGATGCCGTGAACCCTGGGAGCAGGCTGATGGTGGAACTGGGCAGCGTGCGGGTACCGAGTTCTTCAACCATCAGATTCGTGCGGTTGATCGACATAGATAGTCCTCCTCAGAAAAACACAATCGTGGGCGACCTGACGTAGGCTCCCGCAGTACTCATCGCATCCGGCGACCAAGACGAGCGCGTTGTCGAAAAGAATGTGCGAAATGGCTGGGTGGACAGCAGGCGAGCGGTAGTCGGGCATCTCGGTCCGGCGGACTTTCCAGTTGAGGCAGCCGAGAGGAATCCATCGGATAGGTTGAAGTGGAAGCCGCGTTGCAGGATTGGTGCAAGCGATGGAGGTTCATGCTGTCATCGAGAACGTGGTCGATGATGGCATAGTGGGCGCGGTTGGTGTATTTGGCTCGTGGTTCGATGCAATCGAGTGGCGAGCGAAAACGTCTTGCAGGAACCGCCAGCGGAACGGTATTTTCCGATGGTTAGTCGGTGGTAAACCCCAAGAAGGCATGGCTAAAGTTTTGGAAAGATCAATCAGCGCACTGAGGTTACAACTGTCGTTTCCAACGAGAATCTTCTTTCTTTTTGCCCTCAACAAACTGGGTAGGTCAGAATTTGATGGGGTAGTCGGCCGTCCGCCGTCCGAGTATCATCCATTATCGGGTCAGGCCCACGAGGACCCTTATGCTCGGTGTCACAACTCTTCGACTTGGCCTGGAATCGCTCGAAGATCGGTCGTTACCCACCAATCTGGGCTTCTTTGCTCCGGGAGCAGAGTTCTTTGCTCCACTCACTGATGCGTCCACTGCTCCGCGATCCCAAGCCTCCAGATTCCTTCCACCCACAGTCATCACGATTGTTACACATCGGTTACCCGATGCTCCGGTCGTTCTGCTGGCGACCCATGACTTGCGAGGCATTAACCCACACACAGCCGCGATTCCGACCAAGATCGCATCACGTGGTGAGGAATCAACATTGTGGTATCCTCAACCTGTCGTGACAAAAGAGCCGGATTTTCCTGAGTTAGCTCACGCAGGGCAGTCAGAACTTGTTCCGCCAAGGGTGGCGTCTTCGCAGCCGGAATCCGAAGGGATGGATTTCACCCTCGTCGAGACAATCCCATTGGTGGATGCGCTGGTCGCGCGGATCGACGTGGACAATTGGAAGGAAACAGCCACCCGGTTTCTCGATAGCCTGGAATCAGCGACCCGCGACCCGCTTGCCCCAGAATCGGCTTGGCTTCGGATTGGGTATTGGGTCGTGTCAGCCGGTGCCGTTGGTATTGCGGTTGAGTGGGCTCGGCAGAGTGCTCGAGTTCGGTATCCACACCACGAGACGCCCTTTCTTTTGGTACGGCGATGATCGACCCATCGATTGAAAGCATGTTGGCGCGCCTCCGGGGAGGGGATGATACCGCGACCGGGGATCTGTTCCAGGCGTTCGAGCCATTCCTCCGGGGGTTGGTTCGCCGTCGAATACCGGCCGCAGTCCGGACTCGGTTCGATTCGGCCGACATTGTTCAGTCCGCGTGGGCGACTCTACTCGATGGCTTCCGGGGGGCGCGTTGGCAGTTCAACGATGCGACCCACCTCCGTGCGTTTCTGACGCGAGTCGTGCTGTACCGATTATACGACCGGGCCAGAGGAGCTCTCACCCAGACCGACCGGGAAGAACCGCTCGCCGAACTCGGCGCAGAGTTGCCGGGTAGTGAGCCTCGCCCGAGTGAACATGCCAGGGCTGGGGCGGCCTGGCAGACATTGCTCGCCGCGTGCCCACCGGAACATCGCCAAGTCCTCGAACTCCGACGGCTTGGGTATACCTGCGAAGAGATCGGCACCCGAACCGGTTTTCATGCAGGGAGCGTCCGACGAATTCTCCGCAACCTCGCCCGGCGGATCGCGTTCGACGACACGATTGCACTCAACCCCTCGTCTTCCGATGCTCAATGATCTGCCGACCGCACCGTCCTCGACCGAGGTGAATGCCCTCGCGGACACTCTTGCAAACGAGATGCGTCGATTGTGGGAGCAGGGCGACCGACGCCTGACAGAGGACTTCGTCTCCGCTCATCCGAGTCTTCGGAACCACCCCGGCGCAGTTGGCGAACTGATCTACGAAGAGATATCGCTCCGTCGGGACCGCGGTGAAGAGGGCGGTTCCACGGAGGTGCTCCGTCGGTTCCCGCAGTGGGCCGCCCAACTCCGAGTGCTCCTGAATCTCCGCGACGCACTGGAAGTTGGTAGTGAACCCGACTACCCTGCGGCAGGTGAGCGACTGGGAGAGTTTGAACTATTGGCTGAACTCGGCCGGGGCCGTCGGGGGCGTGTGTATCTCGCCCGCCAAACCGCACTCGCCGACCGACCAGTTGTGCTGAAGTTGACTCCACGCGCGGACGCCGAACACCACACCCTTGCCCGACTCCAACACACGAACATCGTTCCGCTGTACGCCGCACACGACGATTCTAATCGCCGTCTCCGGGTGCTCTGCATGCCCTTCTTTGGCGGGGCAACCCTGGCGCACATCCTTGGGAAACTGGCGTTGGTTCCGCCGGTAAACCGCAGTTCAGATGCAATGTGGGAGGCAATCGCCTCCGCCACCGAGAGCGGGGTTGCAGTGGGACCGCACCCGCCGCTTCCTCCGCGCTGGGCAACGGACTATGTGTGGGTAATCGCCCAGATCGGGGCATGTCTGGCGGACGCTCTCCAGTTCGCGCACGAGCGGCAGTTGGTTCACATGGACGTGAAGCCATCAAATGTATTGCTCACGCTGGAAGGGCAGCCGATGCTCCTCGACTTCCACCTCGCTCGCCCACCGATCTCCACTGTCGGTCCGCTTCCGATGCGCCTTGGTGGCACACCGGCATATCAGTCTCCCGAGCAGCGAGCGGCCATGGATGCGATCCGCAGTGGCCAGTCGGTGCCGATTCAAGTCGATGGCCGGTCGGACGTGTACTCGCTCGGAGTGATGCTCTACGAAGCTCTCGCTGGCGAGTTACCCAAGACCAAACCGGCCCATCTGTCGGCTCTGAACCGTCGCGTGAGCCCGGGACTGTCGGACATCATCGCCAAGTGTATGGCAACCAACCCCACGGACCGTTACTCCGACGCCGTGAAACTCGCCGTTGATCTTCGCCGTCACCTCAATGATCTTCCGCTGCACGGTGTCCGAAACCGCTCGATGTGGGAGCGATGGAGGAAGTGGCGACGGCGACAGCCGCACGCGTTGGTACTCTCAGGATCGCTCGGGTTGTTACTTCTCGTGATCGGGCTTGGTGCCGGGTATGTTGGTCATCGCCGGGAGGCTGCCCAGATTGCACTCGACGAGGGAAACGCAGAACTCACTCGGTGTCGATATCCAGAGGCTCGGGGCGCGTTCCGTCGCGGTCTGGCGGTAGCCGAGGATCTCCCCATGAGCGGAGAAATGGTGGCCGATCTCGTTCGTGGGCTCCGTCAGGCCGACCAGGCTGTTGCCTGTGGTGAGCTTCATGCTGTGGCCGAGGGCATGCGGACGATCTCGATCGCGGACACCATTCAACCCAACGACCTGGCGAAGGCCGAACGGGTCGGTGCGGAGATCTGGGATAAGCGGACGGACCTCTTTGCCCTGGTGAAGAGCGGTCTTCCACTCGCCGTTCGGGAGAATGCCCGGGCCGACCTCCTCGAATTGCTTCTAATCTGGATTCACTTGCAAGTTCAACTGGCCCCGCCTGAGCAGTTGGATGCTCGGCGAAGGGGGGCACTAGAGGCTTTGACTGAAGTCGATCGCGAACTCGGGCCGTGGGCGGGCGTGTACCTCGAGCGGGCAACGCTCGCGCAGAGTGTTGGCCAAATTGCGGAGGCTAGTGCGGACCGCCGCCGCGCGGCCGCCACCCCCGCCACGTCTGCTTGGCATCATCTTGCGATTGGAAACCACTACTTCCGTTGCGGCTCATACCATCTCGCCCGGACGGAGTTCGAGCGAGCCACGGTCCGCCATCCCCGGTCGTTCTGGGCACGGTTGCAACTCGGTCGTAGCGACCTGGCGCTCGGGCATCCGGAGGAAGCTCTGTTGTCGTTCGCCGTTTGCGTGGGACAGGACCCCGACAACCCTGCGGGTTACCTGCATCAAGCGATCGCGAACATCCGTCTCGGTCGCCGCGAAAAAGCTCTCGGGGATGTCGATCGGGCGTTGGCTCTTGATCCTACCTATTCCCAGGCCCGGGCGCTGCGGTATTCTCTCCAGCGTATGCCCTGATCGTCTGTTGTCGCCAGCGACCGCTGGCCATCTCCGCCTCGCAAGCGACGATAACCTGATGGGCAAGTTCATTGACCTCACCGAACAAGATTTCGAGTCCTGGCACGTGCTCCATCGCGACGACACGAGGCCGGAGAAGGTTGCCTACTGGGTCTGTCGGTGCAAGTGCGGCACCGTCAGTACCGTTCGAGGCCAGTACCTCCGCGATGGGAGAAGCCCGCACTGCAAGAAGTGCGCGGACAAGGGCCGTGGCGCGGTGCCTCGCTACAAGCCCGGCAAGAAGATCGGAAGTTGGACGATCCTGCGACGCAACAAGCACGCGGCTGGTTACGTCTGCCGCTGTGAGTGCGGGTTTGAGGCAGTCCGGCAGATCGGCAACCTCGGTGGTGGCAAGACGAGCGGATGCAAATCGTGTTGGCGGAAGCGGCTCGCGGCGAAGGGGCGGAAGCCGAGAAGAAAACTCACTGATCGAACCGTTTGGTCAGTCGAACAACTCTCGCTCCTCGGCACGGACACCGATCAGGCTGTTGCGGAGAAGTTGGGGCGAACGGAAGAAGCGGTGAGGCTGAAACGCTCACGGCTGAAGATTCCGCTGTTCAATCGGCGTTCCTGACCGTCATTCACGTCTCAACCGATTCGGTCTTCAGCCCG
Source organism: Planctomycetota bacterium (assembly GCA_021413735.1). Taxonomy (GTDB): domain Bacteria; phylum Planctomycetota; class Planctomycetia; order Gemmatales; family Gemmataceae; genus Gemmata. The sequence goes on along the minus strand of JAIOPV010000126.1, from coordinate 83 downwards.
ACCCAGCCCCCTTCCTTCGCCTGCCCGACGACGTACACCGTAGCCTTCGTCTTCGCGGTGATCTTCACGACCTTCGGGTTCGT
>JAIOPV010000123.1 GCA_021413735.1 Planctomycetota bacterium | reverse complement strand
TCGGGATTCGCAACGTCAGTGCCATTCTCGCGCCGCAAGCTCAGGTCGATGCGCTTCTCAACAAGGCTTACTCCAGCGAGAAGGAAGAGTCGATCTCGTCGGTGATCTCGGCGCTCGAAGCGTCGGGTGCTGGCAACGACTGGACCGGCCGCGAGAACTCCATCGACCTCGACGGTGCGATGGAAATGGCGAACTCCGCCCCGGTTCGCAAGCTCATCAACATGGTTCTGTTGATGGCGATTCGCGACCACGCATCCGACGTTCACTTCGAGCCGTTCGAAGAAGAATACAAGATGCGGTATCGCTGCGACGGCGTGCTCTACGAAATGGTGCCGCCGCCGCGACACCTCGCGACCGCGATCGCCTCGCGTATCAAGGTCATGGCGAACCTCGACATTGCCGAACGCCGACTGCCGCAAGACGGACGCATCGAACTGAACGTCGGTGGAAACCCCGTCGATATGCGCGTCAGCGTGCTGCCGACGTTGTTCGGCGAAAGCGTCGTCATCCGAGTTCTCGACCGCACGAACGTCGGCCTGAGCCTCGACCGCATCGGCATGCCGCCGGACATCCTGAATCAGTTCCGTGCGTGCATCCGCAAGCCAAACGGCATCGTTCTCGTGACCGGGCCAACCGGTTCCGGCAAAACGACAACGCTGTATTCAGCGCTCTCCGAGTTGAACGAAGTCGACACGAAGATCATCACGACTGAAGACCCCGTCGAGTACGAAATCGACGGCATCGTGCAGTGCCCGATCAATCACGAGATCGACGTGACGTTCGCGACGGCACTTCGAGCCATTCTGCGGCAAGACCCAGACGTGATTCTCGTCGGCGAAATCCGCGACCTGGAAACGGCTCAGATCGGCATTCAGGCGTCGCTGACGGGGCACATGGTGTTCAGCACGCTGCACACGAACGATGCTCCGAGTTCGATCACTCGTCTTCGCGATATGGGTGTCGAGCCGTTCCTCATCACGGCGACGGTCGAAGCGATTCAGGCTCAGCGGCTCGTGCGTCGCGTCTGTCAGAACTGCCGTGCGGGGTACGATCCGACGCGCGAGCAGATGATGGAAATCAACCTGACCGCCGACCAGTGCAAGGGCAAGCAGTTCTACTACGGCGAAGGCTGCGACAAGTGCAACAACCTGGGGTTCAAGGGCCGAACTGGTCTTTACGAACTCCTCCTGCTGAATGACGATTTGCGAGATATGGTGAGCCGTGGTTGCAGTACCGATGCGATTCGAGCCTACACTCGAAAGATCGGCACTGCGAGCCTTCGCGATTCGGGCTTGCGAGCGCTGTTCGCAGGCACCACGACACTCGACGAAGTCGTTCGCGAAACGGTGCAAGAGGATGAAGCGTAGTCGTGAGCGTCGAGGCGTAAGCCCGACGGTATGCCTTCTCACCGGCGGGCTTACGCCTCGACGCTCACAAACCTGAACTGTTCGCAGTGGAATGAAAAGCTCCCACAGACGTTAGCCCCGCGGGGCGCGGGATTCGGCCTGACGCTCGACAGACATCATGGGTTGAGGACGCAATGCCAAACTTTAAGTACGAAGCCCTGGATACCTCTGGTAAGGAGGTAAAAGACTCCGTCGAGGCGACCAACGAGGAAGAAGCGTCGGCCAAGATCAAGTCAATGGGCTACTTCGTCACGAAACTGACTGCCGTGGCGGGAGCGGCCACGAAAGACGGCAAGAAGAAAAAGAAGAAAGGCGGCAAGAGCCGCAAGACGTTCGTGATGGGCGGCGTCAAGAACAAGATGCTGGTGACCTTCACCCGCCAGTTCTCGACGCTTCAGGATGCTGGCCTGCCCGTGTTGCGGTCGCTCCGCATTCTCGAAAAGCAGATGAAGCCGTCGGCGCTGAAGAACTCGCTCATCGACGTCGTCGAAGATGTCGAAAGCGGCTCGGCGTTGTCCGAGGCGATGGCCAAGCACCCGAAGGCGTTCAGCAAGCTCTACATCAACATGGTGAAAGCCGGTGAAGCCGGCGGTGCGCTCGAAGTCATTCTCCAGCGTCTCGCGGACTTCCTCGAAAAAGCCGCGAGCCTCAAGGCCAAGATCATCGGTGCGATGGTCTATCCGGCTGTCGTCATCTTCGTGGCCGTCGCGATCTTGACGTTCATCATGGTCGCGATCATCCCGAAGTTCAAAAAGATCTTCGACGAGTTCGGCCTCACGCTGCCGTGGGCCACGCAAACGCTCATCAAGATCAGCGTGTGGATGAGCGAGTTCTGGTGGACGATTCCCCTGTTCCCGGCTGGTCTCTACTTCCTCGCCAAAGCGCTCAGAATGACGAGATCGGGGAACTTCGCGCTCGACAGAGCCACGCTCTGGATACCCGTCGTCGGCGACCTGGTCGAGAAGACCATCGTTGCTCGAACCATGCGAACGCTCGGCACCCTTATCAGTTCGGGTGTGCCGATTCTCGAAGCGATCTTCATCGTGAAGGAGACGGCTAACAACGCGGTTTTCGAGCGGATGTTCCAGCGGATTCTCGAATCGATTCGTGAGGGCGATACGATCGCGGACCCGTTGCGGGAGGCGAGGCTCGTCGATGACATGGTCGTGAACATGATCGAGGTCGGCGAAGAAACCGGTGACCTCGACACGATGCTCTACAAGATCTCGGACTTCTACGACGAGCAGGTGGACAACGTCGTCAAGTCGCTGATTTCGCTGCTCGAACCAATCATGATCGTGTTCCTCGGTTTCACCATCGGGGCCATTGTGATCTCACTCTTCTTGCCGCTCATCAAGCTGCTCGAAGGACTCAGTAAGTAAGGCGGAGGGCGGAAGGCGGAAGGCAGATTCGGATTTGGTTTTCCTTTTGCCTTCCGCCCTCCGAATTCCGCCTTCTCCAAGGGGCCGCACATGACGCTGACGACTCGCCGCCAACAACAACGGGCGGCCTTCACTCTGATCGAACTGCTGGTGGTGATCGCGATCATCGCCATCCTCGTAAGCCTGCTCATGGCCGCGGTGCAGCGAGTCCGCGTGCTCGGCCCACAGACCGAGAACGCGAGCCGGATCAGCCAGATTTCGCAGGCAATCGGCACCTGCAAGGGCGAACTCAAACTGACGTACATTCCGTCGCAACAAGTGGGATCTTCCGCTGCTGCGACCGGAGGCGGCTTCCAACTGAAGGCGACCTACGGCGGAAGCGAACCGGAACTCAATGTCCTTTTGCAAGCATTTCCAAACCTCGATACCAGCAACACGGGTTTGCCGAACGTCACTCTCGACAGCAATCAAACCCTCTGCTTCTTCCTGACGGGGGGCGGTGTCACGAACTTCACTGGCTTCTCGAACAATCCGAGGAAGCCATTTACTCCCTCTGCAGGCGGCGGCGAAATCCGCAAGGGGCCGTGGTTTCAGGGGAATCCCAACAAGTTGTTCGGGCCAGGGCCAGGTGGTCAGCCGTGGCTCGTGGATGTGTACGGTGTGCCGTATGCCTACTTCGCGTCGGTCGATGCCAAGCTGAACAACTACGGCACCCAGACGTTCAGCCCAGGCGGCGGCGCCGGAACAGCTTCGCCGTACTTCTCGTCTGCTGGTCCACCGGCGCGAATGATGAACGAAGGCGGCTTCCAAATCATCTCGGCAGGTCGGGATAAAGTGTTCGGAGCGGGCGGCATGTTGCCAGCAATCGGAAGTCCTGGCGGGGAAGATAACCAATCGAACTTCAGCCAGTATCTGCTCGGCGGTCGGTTGGATTGACATGATTTGCAGGAAGGCGAGCCACGGGGTTTATCCCCGTGGGTTTTTGCCTCGGATAACCAGACCACGGGGGTAAACCCCGTGGCTCGCAAAGGGCTTCTCCATCCCAAGGGGAGAGGGGAAAGCCGCGAATCACGAGGCAGTGCCGCCCGCTCAATATGGAGGACTCGATGAACTACAGGAATCACACAAACCGACAGTCGCGGGTCGGCTTCACGCTGATCGAGATCCTCGTGGTTCTCGCGATCATCGCAGTTCTCGTGAGCCTGAGCGCAGCCGCGTATCAGCGAGTTCGAATCACTCAAATGGTGAGAACCAGCGAACAAACCGTCGCCAAGATTCAGATGGGCCTCGACAACCAGGTGAAGATCATCGCCGACAATGTGCGGCAGGAGCAAATCAACAAGTCGCCCGACTTCACGACTATGCTGTCGTTCTGTGGTGGCGGCGGCAGCAACGAAGACCTCGCGGCTGCTGTATTGCTGCACTGCCGACTTCGCCAGTATCTACCGCAAACGCAGGCCGAACTCTCGGTCCCGAGTTTCACGTTCGGGGGGGTGATTTTCAACCGCCCTCTGGCTTTCGCATCCATCGCAGGAATCTCTGATACCCCGGAAAAGGTATCTGCGGCAGCTTTGTACGCAATCATCACCGCTCAAACGCAAGGCGGGAACAGTTTCGCTACCGACGAAGCGCTGTCGGGTGCGATCCTCGACATTCCCTCTGGGAGCGGCAATATCCGTGTATTCAAGGATGGTTGGGGGAATCCGATTCCGTTCGTGCGGTTCTTTCAATCAGCGGAACTGGACGCACCGCCCTATGCCGACGCCAAAGCCTGGAAAGATCCATTCGACCCTCGGGCGAAGATCTTTGGTTGGGCGAACGCCGCGAATAAGGCCGCGTTCCAGAGCACCGTTGGACTCGGGGCACTGGGCCGCAACACAACGGTGCTCGCATATTCCGCAGGCACCAACAAAACAATCGACGCTCCGATCGGCTCCGTCGATGACATTATGGGCTACCGGCTCCGATCCATTGGCGCGAAGGGGGCCAGGTAATGACTCGCACGAACTCAGTTCGGTTTCGCCGGGGATTCACGCTGATCGAAATGCTCGTGGTGATGGCGTTGATCGCCACGCTTGCGGCGGTCGCCATGCTCGTCGCACCGGGAGCGATGAACAAGGATCGCGCTGCCACCGCAGTGTCGCAGATCCAGAATGGGCTCCAGATCAGTCGGGCACGCGCCATCCGCGATGGACTGCCGCGGGGCGTCCGATTCATCTTCAACGGCAGCAACCTCGTGACCGAGTATCAGTACATCGAAGTTGCGCCGATGTTCGTGCCGAACCCGGGCGCTCCGCTTGCTGTCGCACCGTATGCGTCGCCGAACGCGCCTTACGTCGAGTTCAAATACACGCCCAATACGGGCACCGTCAACAACCGAACTTGCACCATCAACAACCTGAATGCCGCCGATCAAGCTCAGGTATACACCGGCGGCACAATCTTCCTGCCGACGCTCGGTACGTGGCACCGCTTCATGGCGGTAACCGTGACGAACCCGACGTACCCAGGGTCCGTGCTGACGGTCACGCTCGACTCGTATCCCGATCAGCAACTCGGGGCCGAGACGCAGTGGCGGACGTATCACTTCGGGTTGAACGGCGGACCGCGTACCCTGCTCGGTGAACCCACCATGCAATTGCCCTCCGGCACGTGCATCGACCTGCAGCAGTCGTCTCCCGCGGGTGGCGGCGGCGACTACGATATCCTGTTCGCACCGAGTGGTCTGTTGGTGAACACGAACTCGACGCAAGGATACGGGCAAATCTTCCTGTGGGTTCGCGATCCGAACAAGCCGAGCAACTTCAATCAGGGTGGCGAGCAGTTGGTTGTCTCGATCAAGGCGAAGTCTGGTGGTATTGGGGCGGCCCCGGTGGACTGGGGACCGGACCCGTTCATTCTGGCGAAGAAGGCTCTCTCTGGGCAGTAACACTGCCCTGCCAAAAGACCTCTCCGACTGACTGAATCTTTCCGCTTAGCCCAGGAGAAATTAATGCGAAGTCGCCCTGGTTTGACTCTCACGGAAGTGCTGGTGACGCTCGCGATTTTGGCCTTCGGGATTCTTGGAATTCTGACAATGTTTCCGCTGGCAGCGTCACAGATGGCGATTGCCGTGCGTGAAGATCGAAGCGCACAAGCTGCGAACGCCGCAGACAGCTACATGCGAGCGTACTGGAAAACGGAAGTCGTCGAAGTGATCAAAAGTGGGGGCACCCCGGAAGCGTTTTACAAAGCCCTTGAGGACCCAAACACGGATCCCATCACGGGTGCTCCGCTCCCGCTCTTGCAGCGGCACCCGGGAGCTCTGGTCGCGTCGCTCCTCGGAGGAGGCACGAGTTCGCCCGTGTTCGTTGACCCGATTGGATTCGCGGCCCGGTCAGGGACAACGAGGGGTTGGGTCGGCGATGGCGGAGGGACGAACGCTCCCCGGCGGACGCTCAAGCCCTTCTTCACCGACTCGCAGTATGCGTTTCGGACGTGCAGCTTGATGGATGGCATGGGGTACGACGATAACGGGCACCCAACGCCGAATCGCGAGCTACGGTACAACTGGATGTGGGTTCTGCAACGACCGCAGATAAACGACAAGTTCACGGCGAACATGACCGTGGTCGTTTACGACAACCGGCCGAATATGTTCGCTCCAACTGGTGTCGAAGGTTGGTTCACGATTGTGGGTGTGGCGCTTCCGGGCAGTAGTTCGCTGAGTCTGTCGTTCAACTCGGGTGTCAGCCCGGATGTGAAGCCCGGAATGTGGATCGTTGATGTCTCCGACCCAGCCCTGGATATTTTGACGCTTCCACCTGCGGTGAAGATTCCCCAGGCGAACTTCTATCAGGTGGTGAGCACGGCACCCGCGGGCCTGTCGCTGAATTTGGAGCTGAACAACCCGCTGAAGAACGATCCGGGGATTCTTCTGGGGGTCACGGTCAGGAAGTTCGTGGTGCTGAAGGGTGTGACGGGTGTTTACCCGCGACCGCCGCTCACGGCCAACTGAGTCAGACGAAACGAGATGGACCTCGCCTCGCCCAGTCCGAAGGAGATTTTGAAGGTTGATTTTACCCGTTCGCTGGGCGGTCAGCGACTTCAACGGGATGTGCAACACCGGTGGACCCGCCGAAGGTGGAGACACAATCATGACCATGACACGTCGTTCCGGATTGACGCTAACTGAGGTGCTGGTGACCCTGGCCATTCTGGCGTTTGGGATACTCGGCATCCTCACACTCTTCCCGCTCGCAGCATCGCAGATGGCAATCGCCGTCCGGGAAGATCGCAGTGCTCAAGCAGCCAACGCCGCCGACGGCTACATCCGGGCCTACTGGAAGACCGAGTTCGTCGAGAAGAGCGGAGCGAACGAGCCAACGGTGATGTCCGCTTTTGACAACCCAGGAGGCGGACTTCCTCCTGCGGTTGCTACCGAACCGAGTTACCCGGTTGCGATCGACCCGATGGGGTATTACGCTCGCTCGGCGCCAAACCAAAATTGGTTGGGGGATAGCGCGGCGGCGAAGGTTCCTCGCCGAGCGCTCAATCTGTTGACCGGAGCCCAGCACGCATTCCGTGTGTGCAGCCAGATGGATGGCCTGGGCTACGACGACAACGGCCATCCGACCAAGGATCGCGAGTTGCGTTACAACTGGATGTGGGTCGTGCAGTGTCCGAATGTCACAGACAAGAAGACCGCAACGATGAACGTGGTCGTGTACGACAACCGACCAAACTTGTTCGCTCCGGCTGGCTCCGAAGGGGTCTTCAACACGCAAACCCCGCACGTTGTTCCTGGCAGCACTTCGCTCAATCTGGGCATGACCGCTGGCGTCTTCCCGAACGTCAAGGCTGGTCAGTGGATCATGGATGTCACGGATCCGACGGTGAACACGGGGCCCAACAAGATTCGGCACGCGAACTTCTACCAGGTCGTGACCGCAACGCCCGACATGACCGGCAATACGCTGTTCCTTGAACTTCAGAAGCCGTTGAAGAAGGCGAACGATCTTGCAGTCACCGGGGCATACCAAGGGAAGTTCGTGGTGCTGCGAGGCGTTACCAACGTTTATCCGCGTCCGGATCTCACTCCTTGATCTGGGCTGATTCGATCGACATTCATCGTTCATCGCTGCTGAGGATACGACATGACCCGCAACCGACTGACCCGTTCGGGCTTCACACTCGTCGAAATGATGGTGGCGATGGCCCTGTCGCTCGGGATCATGCTGATCCTCACCGAATCGTTCAAGATGGCGCTCGACTTCGTTCGCGGGGCGAACTCGACGGGTGAGATGATTTCTCAGCTCAACGGGGCCGGGATTCTGATGACTCGCGATTTGCAGGCGGACCACTTCCTTGATGCCAAGTCGGCAACAAGCGGTCCGAAGCTCGCCGATCAACGCCTCGATGTGGCGGGTTGGACTCCATCGACGGGAGGGTTCTTTCGAATCTCCGCTCCTGCCGTGGGGATCGAACAGACGGACCCTCAAGGGTTCAACATCAACTTGCCTTCGACTGGCCATCAGTTGCACTTCACGTCAATCTTGCTGAATGGCGGTCCGATCGCGGGCAGTTTCACGGCGAACTCCGGCGGCAATCAGTACAGCAGTCAGGCTGCCGAGATCGCGTACTTCCTCGCCCCAATGGGGAAGAAGACATCGGTAACAGCCGGCGGACAGGACTTGTACAACCTCATTCGTCGGCAACGTCTCGTGGCTCTCAACTCGGGCGAAGTGTCGTCACTGGCACCTGCGGCAGGCGATTCGGATGTGATTAGCGTGACGGGCGCCAACGTGAACACGATGGCATCGTTGGTGCCCCTGACGCTGGCACCAGCACCGAACCGAATGACTCTCGCTCCTTTCGCGACCACAAATACCGCACGCTACGGCGAAGACATCGTCGTCTCGAATGTACTGTCGTTCGAGGTGTTAGCCGACTGGACGGCCACGGCCGCAGCGAACTATCCACGCGCTTTCACTGCTGGAAACACGGATGCGCCTTACGACTTCCTGAACGGCGTCGCGGCCTACCCGGGTGGTATCTTCGACACTGGCATCACACCACCGCCGATGCCGGTCCGCATCAAGTCGTTGCAGGTCACGATCCGGATCTACGATCCGCGATTGAAAGCAGCCCGACAGAACACTTGGAAATTCGCGATGTAAACGTCGCACAGCCTCAGGATTCCCTGGGGTTTGAACCCGAATACGCCCGTGCCCACACGGAGATTTGACCATGTTGCGGCCGACGACTTCCCGGCGTGCCACACGCCGCGGAAACATCCTGATTGTCACCTTGGCCCTGCTCGCGCTCATGGCGGTTGTGGGCATCACGGCCGTCTACTACACGAAAGACCAGGCCGAACGCGCTCGCATTCAGGGACAGCCCAAGGGCGGCGGCGAAGGCTTCTCCGCTGACGGCTCTGCCGCCGCGATGGCCTTCCTGGGCACATTCCTCTTCGACACCAACGACTATGGCCCGAGCCTGTTGAACTCCGTTCGTGGACACAGCCTGGCGGCAACCATGTACGGTCGCAAGCCCGGCGCGTATGTCGCCTGGAACGGTCCGGGCACGTTCGGCGGCACGGGGATCGCGCAATACAACGGGGTCGATCGCCGACTCGCCGTGAACCACCAAGTGTTCCCCGGCGTTCTCAACATCATTGACCCCGAATACGACGGCACCCGCATTCCGACCACCAGCTACACGGGCCCCAATCCTGCCACCTATTACGGCAAGAACCCGCCGTACACGTACCCGGACATCAAGGACTACTACCTCGCCAGCATCTGTCCGGCGACCGGCGAGGTTTTGGTGCCGTCCTTTTACCGGTCACAGGTGTTCGGGCCGCTCGCTGCAAGCAACCCGAACTGGACGAGTGCCAATGGCATGTTCATGATTGCTCGGCCAACGCAGAAAAATCACCCGAACTTCCCGCCGGTGCCACCAAACGCCGACGGCACCGTCACCGGCGATGTGCAGAACCTGCCCGGTGGTTTCTTCAACGCTACCTCCGGCGGAGCGGGCGTAGCTCGCTACGACAGCATCTGGATCGACACGGGTTTGCCAGCGTTTTCGCTGCCGAATGGAAAGCGAGTCAAGCCGCTGATCGCCGCGCTGATCCTCGATCTCGACGGTCGCTTGAACCTGAGCATGCACGGTAACGTGCTGAACGGTGGCATTCACTCTTCGGGTCAGGGCTTTGCCCCGTGGGAAATCAGCCTGGAGAAAGCGATGGCTGCGAACCCCCCAACGTTCGCAGCGGAAATGCGTGCTTTGGTGAACGCACGCGGACCGGCACGCACCCGCGCCGGGCTCACCGCCAAGCCGTTCTACTCGCGCCCGACCCTCGCGTTCCCGAACAACGAGATCCCGCAATACGCCCAGGTTGCGTGGAGCGGCTTCACGGGCGTGACTCCGTTGCAGTTGCCGAGCGCGACAGGAACTTCGTACGCCACCAACCCGTCATACCTCAACGGCTACTCGGGCACGAACTCGACTGTACCTCCTCAAAATCAGAACCACCCGAGCTTGTTCAACCCGAACGAGTGGCTTGGTGGCTCCAGTCCGAAGGCGTTCCCTCCGACCGATTTCCGTGCGATGGACGTTCGATACGCTCCGTATCCGTTCGAGATGAGCAAGCTGTCGTTCGCGGCCTCGGTTCCGACGACATTGGTGGGAACGAAACCGATTTCGATTCCGAACCCACCTGCCCAGAGCACGCCGAATCAGTACCGCACCGATCCGTCGCACGCGAACCGGCAACTCTTCACGGTGATTTCGAATTCGTTGCATCGCACGGGCTTGATGGGTGGCATCGTGGGTGGAGCGCCACAAACAACGGACCCAAACGCGATCATGGGCGCGATCGACCTGAACCGTCAACTAAGCGACTACCGAACCGATCTCACGAAGCCTCTTTCTCAACAACCGTCCTTGAGCCCGACTGCGGATACGGACCGCATCCAACTCGCGTCGGACATCTTCGCTCGGCTGGTTGCGGCGTGTGCGGATTCCACGGTCGCGACTGTCACCCCGGCTGGTGTCGTGACCATCGCGGAAGCGTCTCCATACGTCAGATCACGAACGCTGGCGCAACTCGCCGTGAACATGGTCGACTACATCGACAACGACGACATCAGCACCCGGTTCCCGTGGCACCCAACGGACGCGACGCAGGTGGTCTACGGCGTTGAAAAGCCGCGACTGGTCATCAACGAGGCGTATGCCGAAGTGGTGAACGACGCGATGGACGACCCGTTCCAGATGGGCGGGAACAAGACTGCAAAGTTGGACGCCCACGTGCGGTTCTGGGTGGAACTCCAGAACCCAACGGCCACGCCGTACACTGCCGCTTCGACCGCTGGCCCGCTCGGCGATGGCTCTGTGGCCTTTACGAATCTGAGCGGATCAAAGCCCTACGTGCTAGAGATCGTGCAGAACACCAAGGGGGCGCCGAGCACAGTTGCCAAGCAACTCCGGGATCCTACCGACGGGAACTATGCATCGAACGTCACGGGCAGCTACGGAGCCGCACCAAACCTGTCGTTTGACTTCACTGGGGTCGGGAATGTCCTGCCGGCGAACGCGACCGTCAACACGACCGCAAGCGGCGGAATGCTGGTGCTGGCCGCGAACGTCCCGGCTGCACCGCCTGCAGCTAATGTTCCCGCCACCGATTGGCTGGACTATTCGTACACCCCACCCGCGGGGGTGAGTCCGGCAGCCACGGTCTTCAATGCTCCCGCGGTCGGCTCGGCCAACTCGCTGACGTATACGATCCCGCTTCCCACCATGGGCATGGGGGACAACCTCCACACCGCCGGAGCGCCGACGGGTCGGCACGTTCTTCTTCTCCGTCGTCTCGCGAATCCGTATCTCGCTACCGGGCCGACCAACCCATACATCACGGTCGACATTCTCGACCACGTTGGCGCCGCTGACCGCCTCCTCGTGGAGCAGGGACAGAAATACAGCCAGAAGCGGACCGCCGGAGCGATGTCTGGTGCCACCGGCTTCGAACCGACTCCGCAATCGGTCGGGAAGGTTCAACCGTACGCGAGCTACGCCGATCCAAACGTTGCAACTGCGGCGACGCTGAGGTACCCAACGAACTCGATGGTGCTTCCGCAGACCGCAACTGCCGTCGGAATGACCGCCGTGAAACAGACGCTTGGTCGAGCGAACAGCCAGGCGGTCACAGCGCCCGCTGGGCCGGTTGCCCCGACGAATCCGACGACTGCGGGTTACTTGGGCGAAACCATTCAGTTGCCGTTCGACTGGATGGTTCACATGGATCGGCCACTTATCAACCAGATGGAATTGCTGCATGTTTCGACGGGCAAGCCGCACGACCTGACGACGAACTTCGTCGGGGCTGGTGGAACCAAGTACGTCGGCTCGACGCAAACCGTCCTGCTTGCCGGCACCTTCCCACAACTGTACCGGGCACTGGACCTGCTGACGGTGCAGCCATACGGGCACCAGACGGCACTCGGCGGCCGCATCCCCGGGCTCATCAACATCAACACGATTCAGGACAAGCGAGTGTGGGACTCGCTCTTCGACGCTCAGGCGGGCAATGGGTTCGATCAGCCATTTGTGGACGCCGCATGGACGGCACTGATGGCGAGCCGAACGGTGAACACGCCAACGACACCAAACCGGTACGATGCGACGGGTGCGCCCTACATCTGCCCCATCCCTGGTGCGACAGTTCACGACACTGGCACCGCAACCGGGGATCGACCGTTCCTACCCTTCGGCGTATCGACCGTTCCACTCAACGCGACATCGCCAACCTTCGCGGCTGGGGTTGGCTTGGACGACACCCTGCTCCGCCGAAGTCCGACTCCACCCAACTTACCGTACCTCAGCGTCCTCACGGGAACGCATCCGTATCAGCAAGCGGAAGCGATCCGGAAGATCCTGAACAACACGACGACGGTGAGCCACACGTTCGCGGTGTGGACCACCGTGGGCTACTTCGAAGTTGACGACAGTGCCGGCCCCGGCACCGGTGAGGTTCCCGCTCCAAATGCCGGGATCAATGTTGGGACATTCGTGAAGCTTGGTAAGGAGTATTACCTGAACGCCCCAGGCGACACGCGGAAGAAGTTCTTCGCGATCGTGGATCGCTCGAACATCGGGTACGACCCGTCGCAACTCATCACGCCACCACCGGCAGGGACATCGTACACGCAGGTCGCTCAGCCGTTCTTCACGACGGTCGAAGCGAACTCGGCTTCAGCGGCTGCGGGTGGTTCGGTGGTCCTCACCATCTCGACAGACGGGACGGGCAACGTCTACTCTAACGGGATACCGGTGGCGATCGGCTCCACATTGGCGATCGGGGTTGGAGCGAATCAGGATATCGTGACTGTGACAGCGGTCACCGCTACGTCGGTGACGGTCAAGCAAATCAGCGGTCAGGCGCTCAAGGCGCACTATGCCGGTGAATGTGTCTCGAACATGATACCGGGCAATCCAGGTCCGCAGACGGGTTTTGATCCGACCGGACCGCAGTACAAGTCGGTCGTGCCGCTCTGGGTGAAGTTACCGTGATCCAAACGAACGGCGACCGAAAGGTCGCCGTTCGTCGTTTCAAGCGACCGAGGCCGCCCGGTGGGGCGGCTGCTAAACGGATCGAAGTTATCCCTTCGCGACGTTCACCCACTTCTCAGCTTTCGCCGAAGCCAACACCGCGTCGAGCACATGCTGCGTTTCCAGGGCGTCCTTGAACGTCGGGCTTTCCGGCTTGCCCGTCTCCAGACCCTTGATGAAGTCCGCCACTTGGTGAACGAAACTCGACTCGTAGCCAATCGACAACCCCGGCACCCACCAGTTCGCCATGTACGGATGATCCGGGCTGTTGTCCGTCACGTGAACGCTCTTCCAACCGCGAATCTTGCTGTCGTCCTTGTAGTCGAACACTTGCAGCCGTTGCAGGTCGTGCAGATCCCACGCCAGCGACATATTCTCACCGTTGATCTCGAACGTGTACGCCGCCTTGTGGCCGCGTGCGTATCGCGTGCTCTCGAAGTTCGCCAGCGAGCCGTTCTCGTAGCGACCCATGAATGTGCAGGCGTCGTCGATGCCAACCTTCTCGACCTTGCCCGTCAGGTTGTGCATCCGCTCCTTCACGAACGTCTCGGTCATCGCACAGACGCTGGCCATCGAGCCGTTCATCCAGAGGCTCGTGTCGATGCAGTGCGCGAGCAGGTCGCCGCTGACGCCCGAACCAGCCGCCGCGACGTCGAGCCGCCACAGCCCTTGGCCGCCCTGCGGCAGATCAGCCTTGATCGTCCAGTCTTGCAGGAACTTCGCCCGGTAGTGGAACACGCGACCGAGTCGGCCTTCATCGATGAGCTTCTTGGCGAGCGACACCGCGGGAATGCGGCGATAGTTGTACCACACCATGTTCGGCACGCCGGCCTTCTCGACGGCCGCGACCATCTCACGCCCTTCGATCGCGTTCATGGCCAATGGCTTCTCGCACAGAATCGCCTTCTTGTTGGCGGCAGCTGCGAGTGCGATTTCTTTGTGAAGGTTGTTCGGCGTGCAGATGTCGATCACGTCGATATCGGGGCGTTCGATGAGCTTGCGCCAGTCGGTTTCGATGGACTCGTAGCCCCACTGGTCGGCGAATTTCTTGATCTCGCCGGCGTTGCGGGCACACGCGGCCTTGAGCACGACCTGATGTTCCGACGGGAAAAACTGACCGACTTGTTTGTAGGCGTTCGAGTGAGCGCGGCCCATGAATCCGTAGCCGATCATGCCGACGCGAAGCTGCTTCTTGGCCATTGGAGAGTGTCTCTCAGTGTGGGAATCGGAGTAGAATGGTTGCTCTTCAAACGATACCGGCGGTGAACGCTCGTGGCCATCACGTCCTGGCGGAACATGACAGCAATGCATTGCGAGCCACGGGGTTTATCCCCG
>JAIOPV010000122.1 GCA_021413735.1 Planctomycetota bacterium | reverse complement strand
AGCAAACGCTCAACCGACGTCTCGGGATCAAGCCACTCGGCGTAACTCTCACGGTGCAGGATGACGGGCATTCGGTCGTGGTACGGTTGCACAACCTCGTTCGGTGTCGTCGTGACCAGGCACGCCCCAACGATTCGCAAGTCTTCATCCTGCCAGAGATCCCACAACCCCGCGAAGGCGAAGGGCGCTCCGTCCTGGCGGGAGAAGTGGCAAGCGTGCTTCTTCTTGCCGACCGTCTTCCACTCGTCGAACCCATCGGCCGGAATCAGAACTCGCCGCTCCCGCAAACACTCGCCGAACTTGAACGACACGCTTTCGGCGCGAGCGTTGAACAGTTTCGGGGCCGAGGTCGGCGTGTCTGCCCAGTTTGGCACCATGCCCCACGGCAAGCGAACCATGCCACGGTGTTCGCCGTCCGGCTTCAATGCAACGGCAGCAATCAGTTGCGTCGGAGCGATGTTGTAGCGGGGTGGAAGTACTGGCGGGTTGGGAATGTCGAACTCGTCGGCGAGGCGTTCCGTCGGTGCTGCTTGTTGTTTGGCCACAGAGGGCGCACGCGGCGGATGAGTCGGACGTGATTTCCGCTCGCTACCGACCTGGGTTCAGTTCCGTGCTGACCTCTACAAACAGGCCGAAAACCATCTTCTCGATGAAGTTGGTGATCGCGAATTCGATTCGCACTTGGGTCTCGCCGGGATGATCTTGCTGCACCTCGGGTGCATCGGGTAAGCGCAGATGGCGTATCCCCGTGGTGACTCTTCGTGCTTCGAGGGAGCGGATGCTGTAAGAAAAATCCTGCCGATTGTGATCGCTGCAAAAATGGTAAATTGTGTCCGTTACGCCCGACACACATCGAGGATGCTACGTTCACCGACGTGTCACAGATCAGGTCGTTGCCTATAGCAATTCCCGATCATCTTTTTGGTTTCAAGGCGTCACATCCACAACCACCATTCGTCAGGAATCGTTATTCGATTTGGTCACTTGGCACCTCGCTGAAGCTTTGGTCTGGACAAAGATTCGTAACCGGACAGCACATCGAATAACTCCTCATCGATGGAAGACTGTCGCAGCCTGCGGAACGTCTGATTCAGGTTCGCAACCAGTTCGTCGATGTTTTTCTCAGCTCGTTGCATGGCGGCCAGGCGGCTCGCGTTCTCGCTGGCCAATGATTCGGCGCACGCCTTGTAGATCGAAACGAAGAGGTACTCCCGCACGAGTGCCCGCAACGTCTGCTCCCGATCGCCGATCACCTCGGGCAAGTTTCCACTCGGCCAGGGGAGATGAGCCAGCCTACGCCCCCATTGTTCGTCCAGTGGTAGCACGCGTTGACTGACGGGTTCGTAAGCCGCCCCGGACTTGGGACCGTTGTGGAAGAGGTAGAGGTGCCCGATCTCGCCCCCGCCGTGATGTGTTTCAATTTCGATGAGTATTTTCCCGACGAGATACGTGATGGCGTTGATGGAAGTTGGAACCGGGAAGAGTCCCACCGGCGCGAGACCGGCATCCGCAAGCCGTGCGTGAACGCGCTCGCCGACTGCCCAGATCTTCTTTTCGCCGGGCAGTTCGCTCAGAGTTTTGCCGACGTAATCCGCCAGCACGTCGTTGAACTGACCAACGAGACCCTGATCCGAGCCGAAAACGACCGCGCATACTGGCTTCGCGACCGCGCGTGCCGGCGCCGGCTGCTCGACACCCCGGTTCCGCAAACAGACAACCAGGCCCAACTCCACGCCGTGGTAGTAGTCCGCCAGTGCCACGACCGCCTTCTCGTACTGGCCGATGCTCGCTGCAGCCAGCGCCTTCATCGAGCGGACTACCGATTCCAGATCGCCCGCCCCGCTGATCTGGCGACGCAAACTCGCCGATGTATCGCTCATGGGTTCTTCTTGAGTTCCGGATCGGGTTTTGGTTGGAACGGAGCGAGCGCGTTGCCGACGACATCCAGCATCGCTTTGCGATCCTGGTCACTCAACTTGTCGCTTGAAGTGAACCGCTGACGAATTGCGGACGGGATGTCCGCGGCCGCCTTTCGGAGAGCCTGCTCGGCGTCCCGCACCTTCTCAATCGGTACCGCATCCAAAAGGCCACAGGTTAGCGCCAGGAGCACGACAATTTGTTCGGAAACGGACGCCGGTTGGAACTCTGGCTGTTTGAGGACGGCCCGGATCCGCTGCCCGTGGTCGATGATCTTACGAGTGTGGTCATCGAGCCGGGTGCCGAACTTGGCGAAGGATTCCAGTTCCGTGAACTGCGCGTACGCGAGTTTGAGATTGCCCGCGACCCCTCGGTAGGCCGCCCGCTGCGCCTTGCCGCCGACACGCGACACGGACTTGCCGACATCAACTGCGGGAAGATTGCCCAGTTCGAACAGTGTCGGTGAGAGGTAGATCTGGCCGTCCGTTATGGAGATGAGATTGGTTGGGATGTACGCGGAGATATTCTGCGCCTCTGTCTCGATGATCGGCAAAGCGGTTAGTGAGCCGCCGCGAAGATCGTCGCGCAGGTGCGTGGCGCGTTCCAGCAAGCGCGAGTGGATGTAAAAGATGTCGCCAGGAAACGCTTCGCGCCCAGGCGGACGGCGCAGCAGCAAGGACAGTTCGCGGTAAGCTCGCGCGTGGTGGGTGAGGTCGTCGTAGACAATCAGCACGTCCCGGCCTGCTTCCATAAAGTGTTCGGCGATGCTGGTAGCGGCATAGGGGGCGATATAGGCGAGTCCGGGCGGGTCGTTGCCTTCGACCACGACTACGACGGTGTACACCATCGCGCCCTGTTCTCGCAGATTGGCGATCACCTTCGCCACCGAGGACGCACGTTGCCCGATGGCGCAGTAGACACACAGCACGTTCTGGTCGCGCTGGTTCAAAATGGTGTCGATCGCAATAGCGGACTTGCCCGTCTGTCTATCGCCGAGGATCAGTTCGCGCTGACCGCGACCGATCGGAACGAGAGCGTCGATGACCAGGAGACCCGTCTGGAGGGGCACGGTGACGGGCGCGCGGTTCATGATGGGCTGCGCCGGCCGTTCGATGGGCAGGCGTTCGCTGAAGGCAACCGGCCCCTTGCCGTCGAGCGTGCCGCCCAGCGGGTCGATGACGCGCCCGATCAACCCGTCGCCCACCGGCACGTCCATCACTCGACCGGTACGCTCGACCTCGTCACCCGCCCGCAGGTGCTGGCATTCGCCGAGTAGCACGACGCCGATTTCGTCCTCGTCGACGTTGAACGCGATGCCGTACAGACCGCCGGGGAACTTCACCAGTTCCTCGAAGCCCACGCCCGGAAGGCCTGACACCTTGGCGATGCCGACGGAGACGCTCGTGATCGTGCCCACCTCGCGCGGTGTCAATTGAGGGGTGAACGTTTCCAACGTCCGGCTGATCCCCGCGAACGCGCAGTCGAACGCGGCATGCAGGCTCTCGGGCAAGCGATCCAATGGTCCGCCTTTAGAGCCGAGGCCCCGGTTCAACCCCGTGGTGTGGTTCACGTTTTCGTCTCGGGCTTCGGTTCGGACTTTGTTGTCTGGGGCTTCGGATCGGGCTTGCCGTTGGTCTTCGGCTCAGCCTTGGCTATCGGCTTCGCGTTGGCTTTGGCTTCGGGTTTCACCGCCGCTTTCTCTTGCTTGTGCAGCAACTCGCCCGCGCTCTTTTCCAGGGTCGCGAGGTAATCCGCGATGCTCCAGGCCACCTTCTGCCCGCTGGCGGAGAGTTCGATACCACCGACCAGGTCTGGCACGGTCTCGAACTGGATGTGAATATCCGCCGAGAAGGTTTCGTTGATCGCTTTTTGGATCGCGGCCTGTTGCGCCGGTGGCAGATTCAACGCGCTGCGCACAGACACCGGACGGGTCGAACCTTTGAGGGCGGTCGCCAACTGCTCCTTGGCTGTACCGGACAAGGCACGCAACCGCTGAACGAACGCTTCGCTCATGTGTTCTTCGAGATTCGCGTTTGCGAGGTCAGCCAATGCCTTTCGAGCGATCGCGAAGACTTCCTTCTGAGTCCAGCGGATGATTTCCTGGTTCAGGTTGCGTTGTTCGTTTTGTAACGCTTCCTCGCGTTTGGTCCGCAACGCGTCCGCGGCCGTCCGAGCCTCGCCGAACAGTTTTTGCCGCTCGACTTCGGCCGCGTCCGTCGCGGTTTTCAAAAGTGCAACTCGCTCTTTGTCGAACGTCTCGTTCTTGTGCTGAAATTCGTCGCGTTCTTTCTTGGCCTCGGCCTTTTTCGCGTCGGCGTCCGCGAGTTCCGCGGCGATCCGCTTCTCCCTCGCGTCGATGGCGTTGAGGATGGGTTTGTAAAGGAACCGCTTCATCAACCAGACCAGGATGAGGAAGTTGAGCGTTTGCGCACCGACGGTGAACCAATCGATGAGCATGGGTTAGTGTCCTGCGGATTGGGCGATGATGTGGTTCCAGAACGGGTTGGCGAAGATGAGGATCATCGACACCACGAAGCAGTAGATGGCCGTGGACTCGATCATCGCCAGGCCGACGAACAAGGTCCTGGTGATTGTGGGAGAGGCGTCGGGCTGCTGGGCCAGTGCGGTCAGCGCGGTCGCCACTGAACGCCCTTCGCCGAGGGCCGGGCACATACAACCGATCGCCGTGGAGAGGCCCGCGGTGACAATCGAGGCGACGGCGATGAGAGTCGTGGAATCCATGGCATCCTTTTGGTTTGTTGTTGGATTACTTCGCGGGTGTCGATTCGGGCACGGTTTTGGTCTTCCGCGTGGCGGCTGCGATGTAAACCGCCGCGAGGATGAAAAAGATGTACGCCTGCACCATGCCGGTCAGCAGGCCAAGCGCCGTCATCACGATCGGGAAGAGGAACGGGGTAATGGTGAGCAGGATGCCGATAATCATCGCGCCGCTCATCATGTTGCCGAACAAGCGGACGGCGAGCGCCAGTGTACGTGACACTTCGCTGATGATGTTGAACGGCAGCATGATGAACGTCGGCTCCGCGTAGGACTTCAGGTATCCGCCGACCCCTTGGCCCGCGATGCCGAAGAACGGCACTGCCACGAACACGCACAGCGCGAGCGCAACAGTCGTCGAGAGCGAAGCGGTCGGCGGCTCATAGCCTGGGATGATCGTGCAAAGCGCGGACGCCGCGACGAATAGGAAGAGCGTACCCAGGAAGCCGATGTACTTTTTGGGTTGCTGGAGTCCGACCTCTTGAATCTGCTTCTCGATCGCGGCGATAACGATTTCCAGAAGGTTCTGCCAGCGTGAGCGTGCCAGATCCACGGACAGGTGCCGCGTGACGAGCTTCGAGCCGACGGCCAGCACAAGCATCAATCCCCAGGTGAACACGATGGTCCCGTTCAATTTGAACCACCCGAGTTGCCAGACAATCAGTTCATCGGGACTCAGGCGCATGACTTACCTCCGGTGCTCGACGGATAAAGTCTGTGCCCGACGCCCGCGTCATCCATGTCACCATGATGCGTGCCGTGAGGAACCCAAGAAGGCACAGGAGCAGTCGCTCCCAATTCCCGCGCCCGATGAAATAGAAGCCGGTCAGAGCGATGCTCATCCTCACGAGAAAGCTACCGAGGAACCAAAGCGCCGGTTGCTGGGACAAAACGCCCTTGTTCACGGTCCACCACAATCCGCCAAAGAAGATCGTACCGAGCAAGAGGCCGGCCAATCCCGACAGCACAAGAGCCAGTGTTTCATTCATGTTGATCCGCCTGTTCATCGTGCATAGCCTTGTCCTCCTTGGCGACCCAGTGCCATGCGTTGAAACAACCGAGTACAAGACCCGCGACCAGCAGCGCCAGCGTCCAGGAATGCGTCCCTGGGTGCCGCTTGTCCAACCACACGCCGAGCGCCGCGCCGAGCAGCGTCGGAACCACAACCGACCAGCCGATGAGCCCCGTCATGCCGAGGCCGAACCAGACGCCCGGCGCGGGGTTCCGGCGTGCCTTCAGTTTGCGTGCTGCCTGGGCCGCGACCTGCCGGCTGAAGTCCGTCTCCTCGTTCACGCCCTTTAGCTTGTCCACGTCATCCATGTTGAAATTCCCTCAAACGGCGAATCAACCCGCTCTCCATCTTCGCCAGCACGGCACGAACACTTTTCTCCTGCTCATCCACGGTGAGAAACTCCTGCTTCACCGCTTCGTGGAGTTTGTCGAGATCTGTCCCACCGATCGCGTTCCGCACCGAGACCAGAACGTCCGCGCCCGCCTTAACCAGAACGCCCTGATCGATGGCCAGAAACACCTCGCCCTCGGCCTCGGTTTCATATGCCAGAATGCCCGGCGTAAGTGCGGCCGTGCAGTCGAGTCGGTGCGGTAGAAGCCCCAGGGAACCTTGCAGGGTGTGGGCCACGATCCGCTTCACGTCCTTCTTCTCGGCAAAGACCCGGAAGGGGAGCAGAATCTTGAGATTCATGGGCTTTGGCTCCCTATAGGGCCGCAGGTTTCGCTGCAACTTTGGGTTCGGGTCCGGGATCGGCGGACTTGCCCGACTTCGCCGCCTTCGCTTTGTCTTTGGCCTCGTCGATCGACCCAATCATGTAGAAGGCGCTCTCGGGATAGTCCTTGAACTCGTCCTTCAAGATGCGCTCGCAGCCGTCGAGCGCGTCCTTCAGGCTGACGTCCTTCCCCGCAATGCCACTGAACTGCTCGGTCGCGAAAAACGGCTGTGTCAGGAACCGCTCCAACCGGCGGGCGCGACCCACCACGTTGCGGTCTTCCGTGGAGAGTTGCTCCATTCCGAGCATGGCAATGATGTCCTTGAGTTCCTCGTAGTGCGCCAGTGTCTTGCGGATCTCCTGAGCCAGCAGGTAGTGTCGTTCGCCGACAATGCCCGGTGTCGCCATCTTGGAGTTCGATTGCAACAAGTCGATGGCTGGGTACAACCCCTCGCTCGCTCGCTTCCGGGAGAGGACGATCGACGCGGAGAGGTGCCCGAACGTGTGCACCGCGGCGGGGTCGGTCAGGTCGTCCGCTGGCACATAGACAGCCTGAATGGACGTGATCGCGCCCGAGTCGGTGTTGGCGATGCGTTCTTCCAGTCCCGACAACTCGGTGCCCATCGTCGGCTGATAGCCCAGGCGCGAGGGCATCTGCCCCATCAACCCCGAAACCTCCATACCGGCCTGGATGAAGCGGAAAATGTTATCGATGAGCAGCAGCACGTCGCGGTGCTCATCGTCCCGGAAGTACTCGGCCATCGTGAGCGCCGCCAACCCCACGCGGAACCGGGCACCGGGCGGTTCGTTCATCTGGCCGAACATCATCACCATGTGCGGGAGAACGCCAGCGGCCTTCATGTCCTGGTAAAGCTCTTCCCCCTCGCGACAGCGCTCGCCGATGCCACAAAACATGCTCACACCCTTTTGGTGCCCGACCATGTTGTGAATCATCTCGGTGAGCAACACCGTCTTGCCCACGCCCGCGCCGCCGAACAGTCCAGCCTTGCCGCCGCGCTCCAGTGGCACCAGTACGTCGATAACCTTGATGCCGGTTTCAAACACTTCGGACTTGGTAGACCGACTGGACAAGGGTGGTGGATCGCAGTGGATGGTCCGCCATTCCACATCGACCGGGGCCGGTTGGCGGTCGATGGGGGTTCCGAACACGTCGAACATGCGGGACAGAATGCCTTTGCCCACTGGTACCTTGAGGGGGCCGCCTGTGTCCTCCACGGCCATTCCACGAGCAAGCCCTTGAGTGGGACTGAGCGCAATCCCGCGGACGTGATGGGCATCGAGTTGCATCAGCACCTCGATGGCGATTTCCGCCTCGCTCCCGGCACGTAGCAGTGTGTAGATAGCAGGCAAGCGATCCTCGAATCGCACATCAACCACGCTTCCGCGCACCGACGCGACCATTCCGCAATTCGCATGCGAGTTCACTTGGCAGCGCTCCACTTCCAGTTGCGAATCTCCGGCATGTCCTCGCCATGCTCGTCGATGTAGTGCTTGTGCTCGATCAGCTTGTCCTTCACCATCTGCTTGAGGTAAGCCCCCTTCGCCCCCAGATGCGGTAGGCGATCCACCACATCCTGCACGAGATGAAAGCGGTCCAGTTCGTTTTGCACCCGCATATCGAACGCTGTCGTGATCGTGCCCTCTTCCTTGTACCCGCGGACGTGCAGATTGCGGTTCGTCCGGCGGTAGGTTAGCCGGTGAACCAGCCAGGGGTAGCCGTGGAAGCCGAACACGATGTGCTTGTTTTTGGTGAAGAGCGAGTCGTAGTCTGTTTCGCTCAGCCCGTGTGGGTGTTCAGCGCTCGGCTGGAGTCGCATCAGATCGACCACATTAATCACCCGGATTTTCAGAGCGGGCAGGTGCTCTTGCAAAATGGAAACGGCGGCCAGGATCTCCAGCGTGGGGGTGTCGCCGCAGCACGCCATCACCACGTCTGGTTCGGAGCCCTGGTCGTTGCTGGCCCACTGCCAGATGCCGATGCCTTCCGTGCAATGGACGCCGCCGTCGTCCACGCTCAGCCACTGCGGCAGTGCGTGTTTCCCGGCCACGACCACGTTGACGTAGTGCCGGCTTCGCAGGCAGTGATCAACGACCGACAGCAGACAGTTCGCGTCGGGCGGTAGATACACGCGAACGATGTCGGCCTTCTTGTTGATCACGTGGTCGAGGAAGCCCGGGTCCTGGTGCGTGAAGCCATTGTGATCCTGTTGCCAGACGTGCGACGCGAGCAGGTAGTTCAGTGACGCGATCTTCCGACGCCACGGCAGTTCCGACGTGACTTTCAACCACTTGGCGTGCTGGCTGAACATCGAATCGACGATGCGTATGAAGGCCTCGTAGCTGTTGAACAGCCCGTGCCGCCCGGTCAGCAGATAGCCCTCCAGCCACCCCTCGCACTGGTGCTCGCTCAGCATCGAGTCGAGTACGCGTCCCGCGGGCGCGAGGAATTCGTCGTTCTTGACCGCCCGCGCGTCCCACTGCCGGTTAGTGACTTCGAACACCGCGCCCAACAGGTTCGAGAGCGTCTCATCGGGGCCGAAGACGCGGAAGTTCCGCTGGTCTATGTTCAACTTGGCCACATCGCGCAGGAACTTGCCCAACACAAGCGTGTCCTGGCCCTCGACGGCGCCGGGCGAGGGCACATGGACCGCGTGGTCGCGAAAGTCCGGCATGCGGAGGTCGCGCAGAAGTGTGCCGCCGTTGGCGTGTGGATTGGCGCCCATCCGCCGGTCCCCCGTCGGCGCCAGTTCGGCCAACTCCGGCATGAGTCGGCCGTTGTCATCGAAAAGCTCTTCCGGTTTGTAGCTCTTCATCCAGCTTTCGAGTTGCTGGACATGTTCAGGGTGCTCGGCGTTCGCCAGGAGCGGCACTTGGTGCGCCCGGAACGTGCCTTCCACGGGCAACCCGTCGACGACTTTCGGTCCCGTCCAACCCTTGGGCGACTTCAAGACGATCACGGGCCAGCGCGGCCGCGTGGGGTCGTTGTTGTCGCGTGCGTGCTTCTGGATGTGTTGGATGTCCGCGATGACCGTTTCCAACGTCCGTGCCATCAATTCGTGCATTGCCTTCGGCTCGTCTCCTTCCACGAAGTATGGCGTCCAGCCACAGCCATGGAAGAACTGCTCCAGTTCCTCGTGTTCGATGCGTGCCATGACCGTCGGGTTGCTGATCTTGTACCCGTTCAAGTGCAGGATCGGGAGCACGGCCCCGTCGGTGATGGGGTCGAGAAACTTGTTGGACTGCCACGCGGTCGCCAGCGGGCCCGTCTCCGCTTCACCATCGCCGACGACGCAAGCGACGATCAGATCTGGGTTGTCGAACGCCGCCCCGAAGGCGTGGCTGAGGGAGTACCCCAATTCACCGCCCTCGTGAATCGACCCCGGCGTCGTCGGTGCCACGTGGCTGGAAATGCCACCGGGAAACGAGAACTGCTTGAACAGCTTCTTGAGGCCCGCTTCGTCCTGGGTGACATTCGGATAAACTTCGCTCCAAGTGCCTTCGAGGTAGACGTTGCCGACGATGGCCGGGCCGCCGTGACCGGGGCCAGCGACGTAGAACATGTTCAGGTCGTACTTCTTGATGACCCGATTCAGATGCACATAGATGAAGTTCTGGCCCGGCGTCGTGCCCCAATGTCCGACCACCAGCGGTTTCACGTGTGCCAGCGTTAGCGGCACCTTCAGGAGCGGGTTGTCGTAGAGATAGATCTGGCCGACCGACAGGTAGTTGGCGGCCCGCCAGTAGGCATCCAGTTTGTGAAGCAACTCCGGCGTGAGAACCTCACTCGCTCTCACTAGTCCTAAACCAAGCGTGATCTCAGACTGATCTTTTGACGTGATCTCCAAAAAGCTCGAAATCCTCAGCGGTTTCTGGGGTTTGTAGATGTAGCCGCATCACACACCACCAGACCTCACCAAGGATTTCGAGTGAAACCGATT
>JAIOPV010000121.1 GCA_021413735.1 Planctomycetota bacterium | reverse complement strand
GCCGGACCGAGGTCCGTAATCTCTTGCTCTGTCATCGGGAATCCTCCCCGATAAACAACTTACGGAGAAACCCGACACCCGCGCTGTACAGCTAAGACCCCAGGCCGTTGGCCTGGGCTGAGGAAGATCGGTCCTTCAGACCTTAAAAACCGGTGATGTCTTTGCGGTCTGAAGGACCGCGTTCCCTTAGCCCAGGCCAACGGCCTGGGTCATGGTTTCACGGTTCGGAAGTCGTAGCGGTAGGCGGCCGTTCCGGTGCGGTGAATCTCCTCCTGACAGTCGCCGAGCGATTCCGCGTAAGCTCGAATCAGTGACTCCTCCGACAGGTATGGGTGACTGAAAACCACCCACACTCGCGGTTCACCCGCAAACTCGCGGAGTTCATCGCGGTAACCAGTGCGATGCTGGCGAAACTCGCTTCCCACTGTCACCGCCACAGGGAACGCCTCATCTCGCGTGTAGAACGTGAACGCCGGAGCGGCGTTGTAATAGAGGTACACCTTGTCGCCGGGTTGGACGCGACTCCGCAGTTCCGCCAGCACCTCCGTGATCTGCTCGTGACGACGCGGCCGCTTGAACCGCTGATAGGTTTCGACCAACGGCGCGAGGAGTAGCAACCCGACGATCAGCCTCGCGGCGAACGGTTGCGTCGGGTGCAAACTCGCCACGATCGCCGACACACCGCGGGCAACCGCCAGCAGCATCAACGGCACCAGGAATAGCAGTAATCGCCCCGCGAACGGATACTTGTGAACACCAGACGCCAGCAGCGCCAACAGTGCTGGAACGACCAACGCCACCGCCACGGGCCAACGATCTCGCCAGAAGTTCCCGATTCCCACGAGACACAGCAGCGCCGCGATGCCACCGATCTTGAACTCGGTTCCGCCAAGGCCGCCCGGATACGCGAAGAACGCGAAAAAGTGATCCACGAGCCAGGCGATGGCCCCCGGCGAGTTCGGCAGCGGCAGAAAGTGCCCCGCCCAGTAGTCGAGCAGATATTGATTGTTCCCGAGATGCTGCAGCGTCAGCAGATAGCAGGCTGCGAAGCTCGCCAGCCAACATCCGATCGTCGCGGAACACATCAACATCCGCTGGCGGTCGTGGTTATACGCGGCTTCGAGGAATAACGCTGTACCGATGCCGCCGAGCACGAACGCTGCCGGATGCGAGAACCAAACTGCTGCCGCGCCGCTGAGCGCGAGCACCAGGAATCGCCGCAAACCGCCCTCGCCGTGAAGCAGCCCGAACGCGGCCGTGAACAACCCGATGGCAATGGCCGCGTCGATGGCGTACTGCTTGCACTCGGCCGTGTAGCTGATGAGGACCGGGTTGATCGCCATCAGCGCCAGAGCGAGGGTTCCCGAGGAACCCGGCAACATTCGCCGCACGAGCCACGCGAACCCGATCAATCCCAGCACCGAGACGACAAATGGGAACAATCGCAAAACCCATTCAGAAGCACCGAACAACGTGATGGTCGCTTTCGAGGCGAGCAGGAATCCAACCGGTGCGCCCTGGTTCCAACTCAGCGGTTCGAGCAACCCCGACGCAGAACGCTCCACGAGATTCAACGCGATCATCGCCTCGTCGATCCACAGGTTGCGATTCTGCAGGATTGGCACAATTCGCAAGCCGATGCCCAGCAGAATCAAAGCGACGACAAACCCCCGCGAATTGAGCCATGAGTTGTTCGCGGAGGTGCCCTGTTCCGGCGACACTACGATGGCTGGTTCGCCGAGCGACAGGAATCGATTCTCAAGTTTGGGGCCGACCTTCACCTGCGCCATTGGTGGCACTCCATGTCGCTGTGGGCGCGAAAGGGTAACCGCCAGCGGAAAGTGGAATCAACCCCAAGGATTTTTCGGCTCACCAAAATTGCCAGAATCTCAGGACACGCGCCGCGAGAACGGATAACATCGCGTTTGCCCATCCCATAACCCGATGAACGCCCGTGAAAATTCGCACGTTCCAGCCTGATGACGAAGCCGCACAAGTTCGCGTTTTCAACGCTGCCATCACCGACCTACCCGGCTTCAAATTCGCAGCCGAAGCCGACATCCGCAAACGCACAGCCAACCTTGCATTCGATCCAACTACTCGGTTTTACGCCGAGGAAGCTGGGAAGGTCGTCGGTTATTGCACGCTCGAACCGGAACAAGGGCGAGTCAGTTTTCCGTGGTGTGACGTGGGCTTCGAGTCGGCTGCGCCGCAACTCCTTGAAGCGGCCGTGCAATCGGCCCGGGAACGCGGTCTGACGCAACTCTTCGCCGCGTATCGACGAGATTGGCAGCCGGTGTTGCGGTTCTTCACCGACCATGGATTCGCCCACACCCGCGACATGATTAACTACTGGCTACCGCCGGGCGACTCCCTGACCGTCGTGAACAGTTCGCAAGTGGCCGATCAGTTGAAGCCCGAGGATCTACCAGCGTTGGCGGCAATGGGTCAGGGGGTGCTTCGTCTGCCGGCGGCAAAGCTCGAATCGTACTTCTTCGGGAACCCGTACTTCCCGTCGAGTTCTGTTCGGGTGCTGCGTGCGAAGGGGACTGGGGTGCCGTTCGCGGTGGGTTTGGGGATCGAGAACGGCGACTACGCCGACGTGCGAAAGATTGATCCGTTGGCACCGTGTTTCCGACTCGGCGCGTTTGGCACCGAGGGGTTGAATACCAAGCGTGTGAACGGGCTGTTTAGCTTTTTGGTTGCGGAGCCAGATCGAACCATCACGGCGGCTCTGACTCTGCTGGGTGCGTTGAGCGTCGAGATGACCGACGGCTCTGTGAATGCGTTCGCGGCGCAATGTTCGTCAGACGCACGCCATCTTGTGGGGTTCTATAGCCGTTACTTCAAGGAACAGGGTCGCTTCCCGCTGTTGGAACTCGCACTTTAACGGAACCTGCGACCATGTGGGCGGTGCTGAGCGACATTCACGCGAACCTCGAAGCACTCGACGCGGTGCTCGACGACATCGCGAAGCACCCAGTGACTCGTATCTTCTGCTTGGGTGATGTTCTTGGTTGTGGCCCAAATCCCATCGAATGCCTCGAACGCACGCGATCGTTTGAAGTGACGCTGCGGGGCAACTTTGAGGAGGCATTCCGAACTCAAGCCTTTGAAGGTTGGGGTGCTCGGCATTCGGCTGAGAGCCTTGTATGGTCTCGCACTCTTTTTTCGGACAACACCTCGTTGGAATTTCTTACAGTGATGCAGAGTTCATATCGACGGGGCGATTTCCTCTTCGTGCATGGGTCTCCACGAAACCCGCTCAACGAGTACCTGTTCCCCGAGGATGTCTACAACCAGAAGAAGATGGATGCCAACTTCGCCCTGATTGACCGCTACTGTTTTGCAGGGCACACTCACGTTCCGGGCATCTTCACCGACGGCCTTCAATTCCTGTCGCCGGACGAGTGCGGTGGTTCCTATCGACTTGGCGAGCGGAAGAGGATCGTGAACGTCGGCAGCGTTGGTCAACCGCGTGATGGCGACTGGCGAGCGTGCTACGTTCTCGTAGATGGGTTGAACCTGACGTTTCGGCGTGTCGAGTATGACGTGGACGCAACTGTGCGGAAGATTTACGACATACCCGAACTCACGAACTTCCTCGGCGACCGCCTCCGCGAAGGACGATAGTGCTTCTGCGAGCCACGGGGTTTACCCCCGTGGTGTTTTGTTCACCACAGCACCACGGGGATAAACCCCGTGGCTCGCACCGAAAGTCACTTCGCGGTGTCCACGCTGCGAGTCTCGCGAATCACCGTCACCTTGATCTCGCCCGGATAGTCAAGCTGTTCCTCGATCGCGCGAGCAATCGCACGACATACACGAACCGCGTCGGCGTCGCTCGTCTTGTGAGCGTTCGCGATCACTCGCAACTCACGACCCGCCTGGATCGCGTAAGCGTGTTCCACTTCCGGGAAGCCACACGCCACCGCTTCCAAATCCTCAAGGCGTTTGACGTACTTTTCCAGCGTCTCACGACGTGCCCCCGGACGGCTCGCACTGATCGCGTCCGCAGCGGAAACCAGAACCGTGTAAATGTTGTCGATGGTTACATCGTCGTGGTGGCCGACAATTGCGTGCAGCACTTCCTTGCTCGTTTCGCCGTAACGTTTCGCCAGTTCCGCCCCGACCTTCGGGTGACCGCCCTCCATCTCGTGATCCGCTGCCTTGCCCACATCGTGAAGCAAGCCGCAACGTCGCGCCAGCCCCGGATTCAGGCCAAGTTCGCCAGCCATCAACCCGCACAGATGCGCCACTTCAACGGAGTGTGCCAGCACGTTCTGACTGTAACTTGTGCGGAAGCGTAGCCGACCAAGCAGGTACACCAGCTTCTCGTGCGGCATCGCGACGTCCGCATCAAGCACCGCTTGCTTGCCCAACTCCGTGATGTGCTTCTCCATCTCGACTTGCGTTTCCGCGACGACTTCCTCAATGCGGCTCGGATGAATGCGGCCATCCTGAATGAGCTTCGTCAACGCGAGCCGTGCGGTTTCTCGGCGAACGTTGTCGAACGCCGACACAATCACCACGCCAGGCGTGTCATCGACAATGACATCGACGCCCGTGGCCTTCTCGAATGTGCGGATGTTGCGGCCTTCGCGACCGATGATGCGGCCCTTCATGTCGTCGGAAGGAATGTCCACGGTGCTGACAGTCGCGCTTGCGGTGTACTCCGCGGCCCAACGCTGAATGACGGTCGCCAGAATCTCGCGGGCTTTGCCTTCGGAGTGCTGCTTGAGGCGTTCCTCGTGCTGGCGAATCTTTGTGGCGAGTTCGTTCGACAACTCGCGTTCTAGGCGGTCGAGCAGCATCTTCTCGGCGGTTTCGCGAGACAGCCCCGTGATCTCGTGGAGCTTCTGCTTCTCCTGTTCGATCACTTCGTCGAGATGCTTGGCCTTCTTTTCGAGCAACTCCTTGCGGTCGGCGATCTTCTCCTTGAGGCTTTCGATGTGCTTTTCTTTGCGTGCGAGATCCTTCTGCTTCTGCTCGGCAGCGTCTTCGCGTTTCTCGGCGCGGCGTTCCAGTTCACGCAGTTCCGTGCGTGCGATTTCGAGTTCGCGTGTCACTTCTTCGCGGCGACGGAATGCCTCGTCGCGAGCTTTGAGTTCGGCTTCGCGGAGAAGTTGTTCGGCATCTCGGCGAGACTGCTCGATCAGTTCGTTTCCGCGAGATTGTGCTTCACGGGTGTCTTCGGTGCGGGTCTGGGTGTCGGTGGTCTTGGGTATTGCGCGGCGGACCATGAAGTACGTCCCGCCCATGCTGAGCAGGACGGCTACGACAATGAGGAGGCCCGCAATAAGCGGGTCGAGCGGATCCATGAGAGGGCAACTCCTGCTGTTTGGTCGGCCAACCTGTCGGCCGACCAAACAGACGGCCGGTGCCCGTCGAAACTCGGGGAGGCGTGGGAACGGAGCCGCGAACCGGCTGGAAACCGGGGCGGTCGATGGTCATCCGCGGGTACAGGGTCAGCAAGACCCAAATAGGCCCGGGCACGAGTTCACACACAATCATCGTCGATATCACTCCCGCGTCGGACGCGGGGCCGAGGTGCGACGGGCGATACAGTATCGGTTAAAACAATCTGCCGTCATCCAGACGGTCGGCCACGGGACGCCCGGACCGGTTAACCCGCTGTGTCATCATCCTTGTTAGGCGGGGCTGTGAGCGTATTATGCCGACGCTCCCGTGATGCTGCAACGGAAACGTGTCCGACAGACAGGTTTGGTAGTGAACAGGCTTTGGATTTCGCCGCAAGCGGCGACGATCACGCCGGAACGAGATACGTTCCCGTGAGGCGATCGTGCGGCGGCCGGTCAGGATATCGCAACGCAATCACCACATACACCGCCAGCAGAGCAATTGCGACCAACCACAACCCCGCAGCGGCATACACTCGCTCGGGTTCGGGGTCGAGCACCTGAAGCCACGCCGCCGCGAACAGCAATGCCGCCACCGGAAGCCATACGAACGCACGCAAACCACAAAGTTGGTGAGACGCACGCTGTCCGTCGGCTCGCACAACAGCGATTCCGGCCACAAGCATCGACAGACCACCTCGTAACACCGCTCCGCCGATCACAAGCCCAACCGGAATCAGGACCAGCACAACAATGATCGGTTCCGCTTCGGAACGCCATGGGCTGCGCAACCGGGAACGCGGCGTGCCATTCTCCGCACCAGCCCACTGAATCGCTTCTCGCACCTGCACCGGATAGCCATTCTGCCGATTCACCGCTTCGACATCCGACTTCTCGACAAGTTGTTCCAACCCGAATCGTTGCGGCGTGAATAGCATCGGGCGACGAGCCTCGGCCTCAGTTCGCATCCGGTCGCGGTACGCTTCCAGACGTTCCTTGAGTTGCGGGTGCTTCAACTCTTTGTCGAGTCCCGGCGCGAGCCGCTTCGCTTTCTCGGGGTCCGCGATGGTGGCCATCGCTGCGTCGGCCTGTTCGGAACGAATCTTCGCGGCGTGCGTCAAGAACGGAGCAACCGCACCGGTCAAGATGAACATGGTCGCGAACGGAATCAGCAGCACCACAGCCTGAATGCCGAGTTGCGCGGCTCGCACTGCGGGCGTCACTTCTGGTCGGTGAGCGTGCGTCTCGGCCAATTCCTTTTGGAAATCCGCGAGCGCCGAATAACCGCCATCGGTGAACAGCTTGTCGAGGATCGGTACGGCGTGAGCCGGCAACGGAGCGCGAACAGCACCGGCGTGCGACCTTGGCTTACCTTCCAGTGCGAGCGACGCAACTTCACGCAGCAATCCGAACGAGGTGCCAGAGGCGGCGTGTCTGCCCGAGAGAGAGCATTCGAGCAACTGAATCCGACCGTTCGGTTCGGCCCAAACCTGATCGAGTCCGATTCGCGGCGGCATGGTTCCATCGGATTCCGCAGCCCGAAACTCCTCAACCAGTTGTTCCAACAACAAGCGAGCATCCGCCCACCGCAACGGACGCGATGGGTTGATGGAATCGGCGAGCGGAGCGCCGAGCGGAGACGCGAACGAAACCCAATCGAACGCCGTGCCCGCCCAGGTCAGCGACCCGTTGCCGAGATGCCGGAGCCGCGTGGGGCGAGCTGCTTCGTGCAACGCAACCGTTCCCCGTTCGGCGGGTTTCAGCCAGATCAGCACGGAACGCGCAAGCGCCCGGTCTTCGCCAACCCAGACCTGTTCGCCGTCAGGATCGACCGCCAATCGGCCGCGAATGGCGTAGCCGCCGACCAACTCGGGCAAGGCGTCTGCCGGCGGGGGCAACAGCGCCGACAACGGCGTCGGATGCTTCACTGTGAGTCGGAGCTTTCGACGCGGGAACGGGCTTTGCGTGACGTGACAGCCGCTGATGCGGTCGTGCAAACCACGGAATCCCCACTGTCGCCGAACCTGAACGAGCAAACCCGCGAGGCCAACGACCAGCGACACGCCGCCGAGGATTCCGCCCGTCACCGGTCCAAACCAGATAACGCAGTCTTCGGGGAAGAGCACCACACTCAGCATCAGCACGCGGAACACGGTCGCTCGAACGAACCCGCGCAGGATGCCGGGCGGTTCGGTGTGCCCAACTCGACTCACGCGCAACCCGAGCAAGCCCTTCCCAATGGTCGCCCCGAACACGCCCTCAGCGATGGCAAAGTACAGCAACGCAATCAGGATCGCGATCGGGCGAAACTCGAACGGGTTGAGATGCCCTTCCGAAACCGTGCCCCAGGTTCGCGTGAGTTCGATTGGAATCGTGATGAACGAGATTGCGATGATGTCGAGGAGATACGCGCCAATGAGGACTCGCGGACGTGCGGGGTGCTGATGGCTCGGCAACAGGGCGACGAGGGCTTCCCGCAGGTCGTCGAGCGATTGCCAGCGACGTTCGCGGTCGCGTTCGAGTCCCTTCATTACGATCGCATCGAGACCACGCGACACGTCCCGGCGTTTCTGGCGAACGGGCGGCGCATCTTCGGAGATGGCTTTCGCAAGCGCTGCGGTCATGCTTTCGTGCTGGTATGGAGCTTGCCCGCAGAGCAGGTAGTAGAGCGTCGCACACAGCGAATAGATGTCGGAACCGTAATCGAGTGGCTCGCCACGAATCTGCTCCGGCGACGCAAACATGACCGTACCGAGGAACGCGCCGCTGTGCGTGAGGTGTTGATCGCGTGACCCGATGAGCGATTTCGACAGCCCGAAGTCGCCGACTTTCACGCGACCGTCGGCCGTCAGGAAACAGTTGCTCGGCTTCATGTCGCGGTGAATCATGCCGACGCGGTGAGCTTCCGAAAGCCCGTCGATCACGTCGAGCAGGTACGTGATGGCCTGTTCCGCGGGCAGCGGCCCACGTTTATCGACGGCATCTTTCAGCGTATCGCCGGGCATCAACTCCATGACGATGTAAGGCCGTCCGGCGTCGGCGTCGGCCGCGATCACGAACACGCAACGGGGGTGGGCAAGCTGGCTGGCAAGCCGCCCTTCCTGCTTGAAGCGTTCGACAGATGTGGGGCTGGAAGCGAGCCGCGATGAGAGCAGTTTCACGGCGACGCGAGCAGAGGAACCGGGTGCCTCGGCTTCGTAAACCGCGCCCATTCCGCCGGCACCGAGGAGGCGAAGGAGCTTGTAGCCGCCGATGGTTTTGGGGGCGGTATCGGGACCGAATGGAACGTCTTCGCCGGTGCTGGATGCAGATGATTCGGGCACAAACGGAGCGGTTCGCGTGGCGGCGTTGTCGCCTTTGTTGCTGAGTTTGGAGCCGCAGTACATGCAGAACGACGGGACATCACCGTCGTCAGCGGTGGAGAGTGTGCGGTGGCAGTTCGGACAGGTGACGATCATGCGTATCGACCAGCGCAACCAGGGCGGCAGTGCAATTATCGGCAACGGACGCTGAAACACAAGCATCGCATTTCGCGTAGCCGCGACCGAAGGGAGCGATACCAGAGCGCTCCCTTCGGTCGCGGCTACGCGGTGTCGTGGTTTCGTCGGTTGTCACACGAAACTGATTCCGACCATCGCGACGGCTTCACGCAATCGCTGCAAATACTCAGTGCGGGAAATGTTCGTCGCGCCCAGCCGTGAAGTGTGTGACGTTTTCATCTGCACGTCGAGCAGCGTGAAGCCACGTTCTCGTAACCGCGAGACGAGCGCCGCCAGCGCCACCTTCGAGCCATCCGTCACGCGGAAGAACATCGATTCAGCCGCGAACGCACCGCCGATGGCAATGCCATAAATGCCGCCGGCCAGTTCGTCGCCAACCCACGTTTCGACGCTGTGAGCATGGCCGAGGCGGTGCATCGTGGTGTACGCGGCGAGCATGTCCGGCGTGACCCAAGTGCCGCCGTCGCGGTTCTCGCCGCAACTTCGCATCACCGTCTCGAAGCACTGATTGACCGTCACGCGAAACTTGCCCGAACGAATGGTGCGAGCGAACCGATGTGAGACGTGAAGCCCGCCATAACCGGGGGTGCCGTCGGGAGTGGAGTTGTCGGCCAACTCGAAGATGGTCCGTGGGTTCGGCGACCACCACAGAATGGGATCGCCTTCGTTGAACCACGGGAACACGCCTTCAGAGTACGCTCGCAGGAGCATTCGCGGACCGAGATCGCCACCGACGCCGACGAACCCATCTGGGTCCGCCAGTTCCGGCGGAATCCACGGCACATCACGCTTTCGCTGCTCCCTGCTCACTCTTTTTCTTTCTCCTTCTCCAGCTTCTCTAGCAACGCTTTCGCCTCGGCTCCGGCTTTCGTGCCCGCGAACTTCCGGGCCACAATCTCCAACACGGGCTTCGCGGAAGCCGGTTTGCCCGCGTCGAGGAGTTTCTTCGCGAGCGCGAGTTTTGCACCAGCCTCGGCTTCCTCGGCTGCTCCCGGTGGCGGTGCCTCGATGCCGCGTTCACCGGTCGTGGTCAGCCGCAGCCATCCATCGTACTTGTCCCCCTCCTTCGATACCACGACGTAACCCAATCCGCCGCCCGCCTTCTTGAACAACGAGTCGAGCGCAACCTCCAGCGGTTGGTTCTTCACGCCGAACGTGACCTTCTGCGTGAATGGGAAACCTTCGCCGTAACTGAGCATCAACGGTTCGTCGGTCTTCTCTTCAGCGAGGTGGGCGAACTCCTTCAGAATCTCGCCAAGGCGGGCATCGGTGAAGTCGGCCGTGATCTTCGTTCTGAGCGCCTTCGTTCTCGTGAAGTCGGCTAACGTCGAATCCTTGACGGTGAGTTTGGCTGGCTCTTTCGGCGGATCTTTCGCCACCTGAGCGCGAGTCGCGACGGGGGTTTCCGCAACCGCGATGAGGCCCGCTACAAGTCCCGCAAACAGGATGACACGCATGTGTTATCTCCAAATTCAATCACAGTTTAGCGTCAGCCCCAACGAGGCTGCGCACACGGTTGGCGCAGCCCCGTTGAGGCTGACGCTAAACTTCCAACGTTGACCACGAAACACAAAACACCCAACACTAAATACCACTTAGACTTCCGACGCAAAGAAAAGTTCCCGATACCGCACAACTTCGCTGGTTCGGAAACGCCTGTTTTTGTAAAATAACCGAGTCATATGGAGTGAGTTCCGAAGCCCTGTGGACGACCCCAAAATCCGCGGGTTCGAGCGAGGAGACGCAGTTGGCAAAACGCACCCCACCCCCCACTCCACCAGACGGCACACCACCCGAAGCACCACCCCTACCACCAGCACCAATCGACGATCTCGATATCGTCGATGAACTTCAGACCAGCTACCGAACATACGCTCTTTCGGTGATCGTTAGCCGAGCGTTGCCCGACGTTCGCGACGGCCTCAAGCCCTCGCAGCGCCGCATTCTCGTCGCCATGAACGACCTCGGCCTCACGCCGACGGCCGCGACCAGCAAGTGCGCTGGCATCATCGGCGAGACAATGAAACGCTATCACCCCCACGGCGATGCGTCCATCTACGATTCGCTCGTTCGCATGGCGCAAGATTGGGTTTTGCGGTATCGCCTCGTTCACGGGCAGGGCAACTTCGGCTCCATCGCTGGCCTTCCGCCTGCTGCTCACCGTTATACCGAAGCACGCCTCACGCCGGTCGCCAACGAACTGCTGAACGACATCGACCACGAAACGGTCGACTTCATCGACAACTACGACGGCAAGTATCGCGAGCCGCTCGTGCTGCCCGCGAAGTTCCCGAACCTGCTCGTGAACGGGTCCGACGGCATCGCGGTTGGCATCGCCACGCACATCCCGCCGCACAATCTTCGCGAAGTCTGCAAGGGGCTTCTCAAACTGCTCGACGATCCCGACGTGTCGCTGCTGGAACTTCTCGAAGCGATCCCAGGCCCGGACTTTCCGACCGGCGGCATCGTGATGGGTCGGCAGGGGGTCATCAACGCCTACCGCGACGGTTATGGCAAGCTGACTCTGCGAGCGCGGGCGAGAGTTGTTGAGGATGCAAAGGGGAAGAACCCGTACATCCTCATTTCGGAAGTGCCGTTCCAGGTGAGCCGAATTCCGCTACTGGAAGAGATCGGCCAGCTCGTGAAGGACGAACGCATCACGGGCATCAGCGCCGTTCGCGACGAGTCGAGCGCCCGTGGCGGCGAGCCCGTGCGAATCGTCATCGAGTTGAAACGCGGCGGCGATCCGCACATGATTCTGAATCAGCTCTACCAGTACTCGAAGCTGCAAAAGACGATCAGCATCAATATGTGGGCGCTCACCGACGGCTACCCGCGTCGGATGCCGCTCAAAGAGATCATGCGGAAGTTCCTCGAACACCGCATGCAGGTGATTCGACGCCGCACAGAGTATCTGCTTCGTGAGGCGAAGCGTCGCGGGCACGTTCTCGAAGGCCAGCTCATCGCGATCGCGAACATCGAGGAAGTGATTCGCATTTGTCGCACGTCGCCGAACCGCACCGAGGCGAAACTTCGACTACAAGGGATGAAGGTCGCGGCGAGCATGATGGAACGAGCCATCGGCGTGGAAGCGTTCGCGGCACTTCAGAGCGAACTCGGCACAACCGCTGAATACCAGATGACCGAGGCGCAGGCTGAGGCTGTCGTGCGGTTGCAACTCGGTCAGCTCGCCAACCTCGAAAGCGACGAAATCCTCAAGGAATACAAGTCGCTGCGAGAGCAGATTCGCGAGTACGAAACGCTGCTTTCGGACGATGCGAATATCCGGGCGGTCATTCGTGCCGACCTCGAACAGATGGCGAATCGCTACGGCGACGACCGCAAGACCGAGTTCAGCGACGACGCTGGCGACGCGGAAATCGAAGACCTGATCGAGGACGAGCCGAACGTCGTCACGATCTCGCACCAGCAGTTCATCAAGCGGATGCCGTTGACGGAATATAAGCTGCAAAATCGCGGCGGCAAGGGCGTGCAAGGCGGCGTGAAGGATGAG
This sequence comes from Planctomycetota bacterium, assembly GCA_021413735.1. Lineage (GTDB taxonomy): Bacteria > Planctomycetota > Planctomycetia > Gemmatales > Gemmataceae > Gemmata. The sequence goes on along the minus strand of JAIOPV010000121.1, from coordinate 30,563 downwards.
GATTTCGTCGAACACTTCTTCATCGCAAGTACCAAAGCGTATCTGCTGTGCTTTACGAACAAGGGGCAACTGTACTGGCTGAAGGTCTACAAGATTCCGACCGCGAGCCGAACCTCAGCCGGTCGCAGCATCGCGAACGTGTTGGCATCACTGAAGCCCGACGAGAAGATCACGAGCATCGTGCCGATTCGCGAGTTCACCGAAGGCTTCCATCTGCTGATGGCAACTCGCAAGGGGATCGTGAAGAAGACGGAACTGATGGCGTACAGCAACGTGCGAGCCAACGGCATCATCGGCATCACGCTCGACGAAGGCGACGAACTGATCGACGTGTGTCTCACGAAGCACGGCGACGAAGTGATCCTTTCGTCGCGTGATGGCATGGCGATTCGCTTCCCTGAGGGCGGCGGTCGTGGTGTGCGGTCAGTTGGTCGCAATGCTCGCGGCGTGCGTGGCATCAATCTCCGCAAGGGCGACGAGGTTGTCGGCATGGTCGTCGCGGAGCCTGACGGCTTGCTGCTGACCGTGTGCGAAAACGGTTACGGCAAGCGGACACCGTTCGGTGCGAACGCCGACCCCTCGACGCTGGTGGATGCGGAAGGTGAGGGAGACGAAAACGGCGACGAGCCGGCGGTGGTCGAACCCGAAGATGAGCCAGCCGACGAGAACGATCCATCGGGGATGCGTTATCGTCTCCAGAAGCGAGGCGGCAAGGGCGTGAAGGACGTGAAGGTGACGGCGAAGAACGGCAAGGTCGTGAGCATCAACAGCGTCCGCAACGGCGACGAGATCATGCTTATCACGGCACAGGGAATGGTGACGCGAAGCAAGGTCGATGACATCCGCATTGTGGGTCGGAACACGCAGGGCGTGCGGGTGATGAACCTCAAGGATGGCGACAAACTCGTGTCCGTGGCGAAGGTCGCGCAGGAGAACGTCGCGACCGATACAACGGAACCGACACCTGAAGAACCCAAAGTTTAGCGGCCGCCCCAACGGGGCGGGCGGTCCCAACGGGACCACCGCTCAACGAATATGATGAACGCAACATCCCACCACGAAAGACATCACTGATGCGTGTGCTTATCACCGGCGGTTACGGCTTCATCGGCGCGTGGATCGCCCGCAACCTCCTCGCTCGCGGCGACCAAATCTGGGTCTTCGATCTGCGAGAAGACGCTCGCCGACTGCGGCTCGTCCTGCCCGAATCGGAAGTGAAGAAGGTCACGTTCGTGCAAGGCGACGTGACCGACCTCGCCGCGCTGAAGAAGGCCATCAGCGACTTCGGCATCACGCACATCATCCACCTCGCGGGCTTACAGGTGCCGACGTGCCGCACAGACCCCATGCTCGGCGCGAAGGTAAACGTGCTCGGAACGCTCGCGGTATTTGAAGCGGTGAAAGCGGCTGGCACGCAGATCAAGCGTCTCGTGTACGCCAGCAGCGCAGCCGTGTTCGGTGGTCCCGACAAGTACCCGGCTGGCTCGCTCGGCGATGATGTGCTGCTGACACCCAGCACGCACTACGGCATCTTCAAGTGCTGCAACGAAGGCAACGCCCGCATCTACTTCCAGGATTCCGGCATCTCAAGCATCGGTCTGCGACCGTGGACCGTTTACGGTGTCGGCCGCGACCTCGGCATGACCAGCGAACCCACGAAGGCGATCAAGGCTGTGCTGCTCGGTCGGCCGTATCAGATCAACTTTGGCGGTTGGAGCGACTTCCAGTACGTGGACGACGTGGCGAAGACGTTCATCGCGTGCCTCGACCGCCCATATACCGGAGCGAAGAGTTACAACCTTCGCGGTGCGGTCGTCACGCTGACGGACTTCCACAAGGCTTTGACGCAAGTTCTGCCCGACGCGGCAAAGCTGGTAACCACCGGCACAACCCAAATTGCCATCGCATACGATCTGAGCGACGCGGGCATTGAACGCGACCTCGGACCGATGCCGAAAACGTCGCTCGTCGATGGCATCCGCGAGACGGTGGCGATCTTCAAACAGCTCCAGGCCGAGGGACGGCTCGACACGAGCGATCTGGAGGCTCCGAAAGCTGCCCCGGTTATCGTGGCCGACGAACCGTAACGAACTGCCCGAATCGCCTAAATTCGCTCAAGATGCACAAGCCCGCGAGGTTTCCCCCGCGGGCTTTGTCATGGTTTCAAGCAATTCCCCAACGGTTTGTACCCTTTCTGTTAAGTGGTAAGAGTTGCAACGATCCGGCAAGTGTTCACCATTTTGCAATCCCCCATCCAACACGCACAAACGCCTAGAAATCCCTGGAGACGGCGCGATTCTGATTGTTTTTCGCGGCGAGTGGCACGGTCACTGCATTGGAGTAGATCACGAAAGAAACAACCAACCCTCCGAAAAGGATAACGACCATGACCCAGAACATCACCGCCACCACGGTTGCCAACACCACCGAAACCACCCCGAACACCACCGCCACGAAGCCAGCACCAATGACCCGCGACGAAGTGAAGAAGATGCTTCGCGATGCGGCCTTCGTGCTCCAAATGACGCGCCGCGTGAAAGCTGAGATTCTGGCCAACCGGCCAGAGTCGACCAAGACGGGTAGCCGCAGCGACGCTGAACTCGCCGCTGGCCTCGGAGTGTGATGCCCCATCCTGGGATCGCGAATATCCTGCTGACTTCTTCAACAGCGAAGCGAGGTCTGTGGCCATGACGGCCCCGGCTCTGAGGGAAACAAAGTTATCTCTCGGACATTGCCTCGTCTTCAAAAGCGAAGAGCGGCCACGATGAACGCGATCCCAGGATGTCCCCAATAGCGTCTGCTACAGCGACATCCACGCAATCTGTTCCAGGCGTTCTTCGTGGGACAGCTTGTGCATGTAGCACTCCAAGATGACGGGCGTTCCTGCTGCAAGCCGTGCCCGTGCCCACTCAATTCCCCAGGTACTCCGAACAAGTTTGGCGTGCGTGTCGCGGGATTCGTGACTGTTTGAGACATGAACTTCCGCGACTCGTTCATATTCCAGAAGCCGACGCTTCACCGATTTCGACAGGATGCCGTGAAACAGTTGGATGTCGAGATGTGCGACATCCACCGCCAGCCAGCGACCCGCGTCCATCGCTGCCGCAATCTGATCGCCGTTCGCCAGAGCAGCATAGCCGGGGTACATCGTTTCCAGCACGACATCATCAGGCGGTTGCCAGTTGTCCGGTACCTCGCGTTCCCGTGGTGGGTGCACACTATCCCCACGCCAAACTAACGCTCCTTCGTTCCACACCGGCGCACGCAACGCTCGCTGACTGAAGCCGTGATGGGTGCGCGTTGGGCACTGAATATTGATGGGGCTTGGAGCACAACCGGGTGTCAACTGAAGCCCGACTTGCCCGGGTGCCAGAGCGGCCAACGTTTCCGCCGCGTCACTCATGCGGCGACTTTGAAAGCAACTCAAAGCGAGGTAAAGCACGACAAGCTCCTTTTCGGACCTATTCTTCCTCATCATGCTCAGGTCGAATCCCGTTGAGATGCGGGCGTGTCATCGGCAGGATTTCGTAGCCACCGTGTCGGTAGAACAGCACCGCAGGCAGATACACCTCGGCGATCGAGTCGTACTCCTGGCTCCCTTCCTCGGGAGCAAACGCGGCCCAGAGCGGAATCGCACTGCCGTTATCATCCCAACCAATCTCGATGTCCCAAATCCGTGAACTCGACTCCGTGCTGTATTTGTGTTTGATGAACGTGTTGGGCAAATTGGGATCGCTCTTGGAGCCCGCGCCTTTCAGAGCCGGCTCAGGTAGCTCACTCACCACCAACTCACAGTGGACCGCGTCGTCGGCTTCGTCTGCCCAGTACTGCGCCACACACAAGGCAGCCGACTGCAATCGCTCGTACTTTTTGAAGTACTTCATCACGACTGGCAGCAACCGCCGAAGATACTGACGCCGGGCGATGTCGGTTTCGCCTGCACTCATGGAATAGCCGACGGCTCGCACCCCCACATCCAGATTCGTCAGCTTGAACTGTTTGCTTTTCTTGAGGGCGCTTTGAACGCTATCACTGATGTTGTTCTGAAAGAGATAAAGCGTGTCGAGGCTCGGCAAACCCATCGCGGAAGCGAGGGCAGTGGCACCGATGTCCGTGATGATGTTATCGCTGAGGATGAGTTTGCGAAGTGCCGGGAACCGTGCGGACTTCGCGAACTCGCTGATTTCTGCGTCGCCGAGTTGGAGCCCCGAGAGGTCCAACTCCGTGAGCGAGGCGAATCTCGGCGCAAACTCAGGCTTGAGCAGCTTTCCGCGTTGCCACTTTGAAAGCCGCATTTGGTCGATCAGTCCCCGCGAGAAGTGAACATCTTCGATGGGTAGCCCGAACGCGTCGCACCATGCTTGCCGGTGTTCGACGAGCAATTCTCGCTCGCGTGCCTGAAGTGTCTGCCGGCGTTTCTTGGTGAGTTTGGGCAATGACAGATCGCACTGCACGCGAATGAACTCCGCACGCGATCCTTCGCCGTGTTCTTGCAGCCAGTCGGCGTACACGAGGCGAGCCGTGTTCTCGGCGTGATTTTGAGCGATTGATTGCAAGAAGGCGGCTTCGGCTGGGTCGAGCATCGGCTTGCTCCCGTGCAGGCAGTTCTTCACGGCGAAGTGTAATGGCTCCGCCCACACCGGGAAAGCAGAATCAACGACTCAAAAGATAACTGAGTCGAATTGCTGAGGCAGGGTCGTTTCATTCTGGAGTTAGTGAGCGTCGAGCCGTCAGGCCGACGGTGGAACTGTTCTGGCAAGGACAATCACCGCAAGAGCAAGCAAGCGAGTTGCAAACATGCCAAGCTCCAGGTCCGCGTAACAAGCCGAACGAAATCCTAGTCGATATACCTCGAACCTGTCAGTCCCATTCGGTGAGGACGTTACACCCGCGTGACCAAACGAGTAGGCTACACACCGATTCCCGGTGAAGAGGTGAAATCTGCAACGAGTGCCACCAATTCCTCATTTTCACGCGATGAAGACCGAAACTCTTTTGCCCGCACAACTCGGTGAGCTTGGGAACAGATCGACCAGTTCCTCGAGAGCCGGCGTTGCCTTACCAGCAGTATGCATCTTGGGTGCAGCAACAATGTGCGGCACTCGGGCGTCGAGCTCAAAGCAGGAAGTCTTCGCCCAGAGTCCGTGTTCGCCGATGTGGTAGCCGTGATCCGACACGAACACGATCACGGTGCGATCGGTCAATTTGTGGTCGTCGAGTGCCTTCAGAACTTTCCCAACCTGTGCATCCATTTAGGGATAGATCTTCGGTGGATCCTGTTTGGGAGCAAGGTTCGGGAGCGTCGCGGGGAGCGTATTGGGATTGGGGAGCATTGCGGGGCTCGGGGATGTCGCAGATGGGTTCGCGAGTCTCGCCGCGGGCTGATTAGCGATTGTCACAGTTGGGCCGGCGACGGGTTGATTAGCCCAAGTGTAGCCAAGAGTGTAAGGCAAGGTCAGGATATCCCCGACAAAACTGAATGGCATGTCGAGGGCGGCGAAGACCATGCGTGCAACTCGTGGGGCTTGATCCCGTGGCCGTTCTTCCGACTCCGGTGAAGGTTGAACAAAAAAGTTGTATCCTCCGTTTGCTGCGGCATCAAGACATTGCCTATCTTGCTGCACTCCGCCGAAAGGGGCCTTACCCCCCGCATCGCCCAACATGGCTATGTTTTTTGTTGTCCCGCAACCCACGGCTGCGAGGCTAAAGACCAGCAAACCAAAACCAATAGCACGAATTGCCATCTCGCGTCCCCCTTCCCCCTTAGAAACGCCGGGAGATATACCCACTCAGTACGCAAGTGCAAGTCGAAAATCCTCAGCAATTCAGGGCCGTTTCATTCTCGGTTTGCAGTGTTGAAACCAATGTGAGCTTGACGGTGTGCCGAAAGCGTCTGGCAGCCACAGACTCCGGTCGAGGCGCGGATGATATCGAAACATCGAGAAAGGTGTTAGAACGGATGAAGCTAAGGATCTGGAAGGTCGGCAAGGTCCAACCCGCTGCTGAGGGTAATGCCGGCTCTCTCTTGGTCGTTCGGTTCAAGGACGACGGCTTCTCAACGGAAGCCATGTGGCTTGGCATCGGGTCCAGGGCAAACGCATTCAAATCCCCTTGGAATCGAAGATTTCCGTCTCTTTCATCTCCTGGCAAAACTAGGGGAGCGACACTATCCCCAGTAAATCACTGATGATACACCGCATCGAGTCGAGACAAGAGATGGCTCAGAATTGAAAATCCTCGGGTTTCAAGGGGATTTGAATGCGTTTGCCCTGGCATCGGGTCCGATACGAAATTTACAATCAACGGTCGGGCTGAGGGCGCGCGTGTGAGCGACGTTACGGAAGGGATGGAGGTGACATTTGAGTTCGGCGGACTCGCGAAAACGCTCCCCCCACGAGCCGTTGGGTTGACATCCGTGAACGTCAGCGGGAAGATTGCCATCGACCCTGAACTGTTCCGTCATGCAGCGATCCGCCGGGCTTGGAACGAAATGAAATTCGGCGCAGCAAAGAAAAACTGAAGGCCACACTTGTCGAAATCTACTCGTGGCGGACCCGCTCCAACTCGCCTCCGTTGCAAGAACAACTCGCCAAGCCGGCCCCCGCTCACCGTCCGCGAAGTCTCCGGGAAGTGAATCGGAGATGGAGTTGGTGCCGCAACTGTCGAGACACCTCATGCACCCGCTCACGTTCGTGAACCGCAACCACTCTCCGATTGCGTCCTGCTCGTTCGACACATTTCGACCCATCGACAACGTGGTAACCCGATGATTGCGATCGTCGGCATCATTCATTCACTTGATTTTCGACCAGATGCCGAGCGTTCCTTGCGGCGTTCGCTCAAGTGATCCCTCCAGAGCCTATGGGCGAGCAAGGCGTTTCTGAGTTGAGTCTCTAACGAAGCCGGGTTACTGACGCCGACATGAAACCCACGGTGTCTGGTCAGTGTGTGGACAGTTGCTTGACACGAACTCCGGTTGTGGCAAACTCCGGCATCGCCCGCCACGTTTCGTGAGACGTTCATGGGTAATCCGAGCCAGACCGGGAATGAAGTGAGGCCAACCGAATCGGCACTGCATGGACTCCGAGTAAAGCTCGATCGGCTGATGCGGGTGAAAACAGAGCTGTGGGAGGAGTGCCAACCCATCCCGCCCGAACTCGAAGCGAAGATCCGGGAAATACGCAAAGCGCTTGGGTTGGAATTGCCAGCGGATGAGGAGTAAGGGGTTGGAAGAATTGAACTCGCAGACTGAGTTGCCCCGGTCTGGGTAAGAACTACCGATCTCTTGGGTATCTCTCATCTGATGGCGGCGACAAATCGAACAGTCGAGTTGTCCCATTCGCCAGGCGAGCCGATTCTCGGAGCGCAGTCGATGATGGAAAAACCTCTCCCTCCCCTTTCCATCCTCATTGTCGAGGATCAAGAAGAGGTGGCGCAATCTCTGGCCGAATTACTCCGACTGATTGGCCACGAGACGCGAGTTGCACGATCCGGTGAAGATGCTCTCACTCAGATCGACAGTCAACTTCCGGATGTGATCTTGTTGGATATCGGGCTTCCAGGAATGAACGGTTGGGAGGTGGCACGTCAGATCCGCGATCGAGCAAAGAGACGTCAGCCTGTCGTCGTGGCCGTGACTGGCTTCGGCCTTGAGGCCGACAAGTGGCGATCAGCAGACGCAGGGGCTGATCTGCACCTCGTGAAGCCAGTCGCCCCGGCAGTTCTTGTCCAACTCCTGGAACGAGTCCGCGAGCATTTGGCCATGCCTTCCGCTCCTGCTCAACCATCGCCAAAGGCAGGATAAGTTACGGATGTCGAGGCTGATGCATGTGAATGTTTGGTGGCGAATCTTGTCCTGATTCAAACGAGAGAACGCGAGCGTCTCCTTCAAACCCTTTCAAGCCATCCTCGTCTCGCCGCGTATTGAACAAGCTCAACGCGGCTGCGAATCCCCAACTTTTCCAACGATCGCGTTTTGTAAGTTTCCACCGTCTTGACGCTGATTTTCAAGCGAGTACCGATCTCCTTGTTGCTGTACCCCAGGGCAATGTGACGAACGACTTCCGCCTCCCGTTCGCTCAACTCAACCACTGGAGGTTCCTCGGCGTGTTGCGGGCGCATGAAATCTTCGACGACTGTGCCCACCATCGTCGGGTCCAGGTAAGTTCCGCCTTCGGCAACCACTCGAATGGCCTGTACCAATTCAACCGCTGCCGCACGCTTCAAGACGTAACCCGCTGCCCCGGCCGAGAGCAAAAGTCTCAAGTAACTCTTGTCCTCGTGAACAGTCAGAGCGAGCACTTTCCGATCCGCGTGAGCCTTGCGCAGTTCGGTCGTCACTTGTGCCCCATTGAGTCCGGGCATTGAGACATCGACGATGACAACGTCGGGATCAAGTTTGGCGGTCATCGCCACCGCAGCAAGACCATCCGCAACCTCGCCAATCACTTCCATATCCGATTGGGTATTGATGAGGGTTTTCAATCCCTCACGAACGACCGCATGATCGTCTGCCAACAGAATTCGAATGGTACTCATTCTTGACTGCCCATAATCGGTGCGGATGTGATTGAGTCGCTCCGAGTTGTGTGCGCAATTATGGTACGGATTGTTGGGCACAATTGTGTCCGGAGAACCCCCGACGTAATCATCTTTGCGCAGCGAGTAGGTCATTCGGTCCGACCGCTCGAAGCGAAAACACTGGACGCGGTGCGAACGGCGCTGCCAGCCACCCGGACGATGCGGTGAGCCTGTCTTATAATGGCAATCTCCCCCCTTGCGACGTTACTCCGTCCGCACTCGCCTGAACTCACCAACCGGAATGACACCAATGACCTGCCTTCGCACCCTGTTCATGCTCGTGGTTTGTGGAGCGGCCGCAGCCGCTGATGACTGGCCTCAGTGGCGAGGATTGAAGAACGACGGCCTTTCCGACGAGAAGGGTCTGCCAACCGAGTGGGGAGCCGAGAAGAACGTCGTCTGGAAGCTCAAGATGCCCGGCATCGGGGCGGGCACGCCGGCTGTGTGGGGCGACAAGATCTTCGTGACCTCAGTGGACGGCGACGACGTGGTGGCGATGTGCATCGGCACGGACAGCAAGGAGAAGTGGAAGAAGAAGCTCTCGAACACCGGAGCGAAGCGATACAAGAACCCGGCTGGTGCGGATGTGTCGGATGCGTCCGCATCCTGCTCCACCGACGGCAAGCATGTCTGGGCCTTCGCTGGCAACGGCGTTCTCGCCTGCTTCACGATGGACGGCACGCAAGTGTGGGCAAACGACGTCTCGAAGTACGGGAAGATCGACATCGCCTTCGGTCCTCACTGGACCCCCGTGCTGTACAAGGACAAGCTCTACCTTCAGGTGATGCACCGAGCCGCACAGAAGTTGGTGAAGTACGATGCGCTCACCGGGAAGGAGGAGTGGGCTGTTGACCGTCCTGGCTATGGCAAAGGCGAAAGCCCAGACGTGTATGCTTCCGCGTTCATGTGGGAGGGCGAGGGCGGCCCGCTTCTGATCTCGCATGGCAACGACTTCTGCACGGGTCACAAAATCACGGATGGCACCGAAGTGTGGCGAGTTCAGGGTTTGAACCCGACAAGCAACAGCCACTGGCGGTTCGTGTCCGATCCTCTTGTCACCCCAGACCTGATCGTCGTGCCGTCGTGTAAGAACGGGCCGACCGTTGGCCTGAATCCAGTTGGCGCGAAGGGGAACATCGACTCAGACAACGCGGCCGAGATCTGGCGCATCAAGACGACGCCGGACGTGGTGTCGCCGATCCGCATCGGCGATGTGATCTACCTGTGCGGTCACGGGCCATTCTCGGCGCACGAGGCCAAGACCGGTCAGCAGATCTACAAGGCCGACGTCACCAAGGGTTACCACTGGGCGAACATGGTCGCCGGCGACGGCAAGATCTACGCGACGAGTCAGGAAGGGGTCACGGATGTGGTGCAGGCTGGCAGGGAGTTCAAGAAGCTCGCGACCAACACCCTGCCCGACAAGATTTTCGGCTCGCCAGCCATCGCCAATGGTCGCATCTACTTCCGAGGTTACGGTTACCTCTGGGCGATCGGGGCGAAGTAAGCCGAACTTGGACAGAGTTTCGCGGTGGTTTTGGTGATGCATTCGTTCACACACGACATGCACACCTGACCATCGCGGCATTAACGCGGCGTCAGCGGTTGCCCACACTGGCAACAGAAGCAGAAACCCGCTGGGTTGATGGCCTGGCACGTCGGGACGGCACACTCCACCGCTTGCTCATCTTGTTCGCCGCATTCCAGGCAGAACGCGAAGCCGTGAGGAACATCGTGACCGTGTCGGCACCGCCATAAGGTGTCCCTCGCCGAATCCGTATCAACCCGTTCGCCCTTCGGAGCCACGGACGCCGTACTCACTGGTGAAGGCAACTCTGGCGGCGCACTCATCGGTCGAGTGGGCCGCGGTTCGGAATTGGGGAATGGCGGGCTTGGTCCACAAACCGGGCACTGCGGATGTGTCTTGTGGGGCAAGTAGCCGCAACTCGGACACGCTGGCAACTCTTCGTTCGGCAAACCGGCGAGAATCTCTTCCAGTTCGCGAACCACGACGGCGGCTGATTCCGGTCGCCGCGACGGTTTCTTTTCCAGGCACTGATAGATGAAATCCTGCAAGCGGCCTGGAACGTCGGGGCGGACTTGCGAGATCCGAGCAGGCGTGCTGTTCTGGATGTGTTTCACCATTTCGTGCCAGCCACAGCTCGGGAAGGGCAACCGGCCCGCAACCATCTGATACAGCGTCACACCCAGCGAATACACATCCGACCCAGCGCCCACCTTCTTCCCTTTGACCTGCTCGGGCGGCATGTACGCGGGCGTGCCCATCGGTCCGCTGGCCGAGGTGTTGTCGCCCACAACCTTGGCGAGTCCAAAGTCGGCGATCTTCGCCTGTCCCCGGCGAGTGAGCAATACATTGTGTGGTTTCAGATCGCGATGGATGATGCCGATCTTGCCGTCAGGAAGCGGGCATGAATGTGCGTGCTGCAATCCCCTGGCGATGTGCATCGCGAAGATCACCGCCTGTCGGAATGTGAGGCGTCCACCTTCCTGTTTGAGCAATTCGTTCAGACTCGGCCCATCCATCAACTCTTCGAGCAGAAACGGAAGCGGAACTCGGTGGAACGAAATCGCTCGCACGATATGCGGATGATCGCGGAGGTTGATCCAGGCCTTCGCCTCTCGCTCGAAGCGTTCGCACGCTTCCGGAATCTTGCGAAACTCCTCCCGGATGACTTTGACCACAAGTTCGTTTTGCGTTACCTGATCGTACACGAAGTAGACGCGACCCATCCCGCCTTCGCTCCAGCCGCGAATCTCGTATTGCGCATTGAAGAGTGCATTAACCTGGAGCATGTTACTCACCGCACCGTGACAGCTCGGACACAGCGGAAACCGATATCCGTTTGCTTCCCGCGTGAGTCCGCAAACCCACGAGCAGCACACCGCCCGAAATTCGCAGCCGATTCCAGGAAGCTGGCACCCCGCACGACGCGGAACACGTCCAGTATTTGCGGACCAGGCCCACGCGGATCAACCCACGGGAACAGCTTCTGCGAATAGTAGATTCGGGAGTAGTAGTCCCAACACCACTCCCGAATGTTACTGCCCATGTGGAACAGAAGGAACCCGTTCGGATGCGACTGATTCACCGGCAGCGTGCGGCCCCGACCTGTCTCCTGGCTATTGCACAGCTCTGGCCGAATCACATCGCCCCAAGGGTAGAGGCGATCGGGATAGCCGCCACGTGCCGCCCGTTCCCACTGTGCCTCGCTCGGGAGCGTGTAGGCATCGGGCGACACTCCTTCCTGCGTGGATCGCCAACGGCAGTAGTTCAACGCATCCTGATGACTGACCATCACCACCGGGTCGTTGTCACCGTCGGCCACGTCCGTTCGCCGGGTCTTGTGTGTTGGATCGAATCGTTCGTATTCGACATTCGACACAGCACAGCGGTCGATGTAGTAAGCGCTCAGCTTAACCTTGTGCTGAGGTTGTTCGTCCTCGTTGCCGACGCCTTCAGGAGAGCCGAGCATCACCTCGCCGCCTGAGATCAAGACCATCTCGCGCAACGAAGCGTGTGGCGAAAGAAGTTCCGCGGTCGCCTCTCGCCGTTCGTCGCGGACCGATGCCCCCACCTCGATGCGCTCTTCCGTCATCATGCGAGTCGCGGGAAGCGGAGCCGAGCTTTTCGCGACAGCAGCGGGAGCCACTTTGACATCTGGCCGCTCTGCTGGGGGCGTGCTTTTCGGCGTCGGCGGTGGAGACGCAGCAGGAACGGGCGTTGCCGACGGATAGAGCGGCGTGCGGTCGAATCCGCAGAACTTCGCTCCGACCGGCATCACCCGTCCGCACTTGGGGCACTGCAAAACAGCAGGTCCGGCGAGCGTGCCTTCCGTGAGCGCTTGCCCGCACTTCGCGCAACTGTCTCGGATCGCGGCGTTCTCTGACCCACACTGCGGACACTTCATGAGTTTCCCTTTGTTGCCTGACAATCCCACTTCAGCGAACACCGCACGGATCAAGTGAGCGAATTCCGACCAATGATGTTCGTAATCATCTCGCCGAATTGGTTCGCCACGTGCTCGTCGGTGATCGAGTTCAATCAGCAGCAGTTCTCGAAACAATACGGTTCGCACGGGGTTGGCGATGTCGCCGAGGTAGTCGCTCAGATGTGGCTGCTGGTCATTTTCCCACGCGGCTTCGAATCGACAGCACACCGCATCGACCGCGCACCACTGCGAGCCATCGAGTTCATCAACCGAAGGCTGGCTCATCCGGATAGCTTCTCCCGCCAGAGCGCGTGAATGACCTGAACTCGACGTTGAACTCGTCGGAGGTTGATGCCAAGCTTCTCGGCGATCTCGGTTGTCTCCATGCCTTCCAGTTGCAGCATCGCGATTCGCTTGATCTCTTCTTCGGGGAGTAACTCGACGAGCTGGCGAAGTTCCTCGATGAGATCCCCAACGAACTCCGGCGTGGGCTCATCTCCAATCATGGCGATGAGATCGTCTTCCGTCGGATCGCTACCGGTGGGGAGTTGCTTCTCGCTCCAGCGTTTCTCCTGGTGAGCGTACCGTTGGAGGTTGTACGCTTTCCTCGCAGTGATTTTCACGAGCAGCGGCCACAGGTTTTCGCGGCTTTCCAATCGTGGGAATTGACCTTCCTGTGCTCGGCGGAAGAAGGTTCGCAGTGCGCTCAGGGCGACATCTTCCTCATCGGCCATCGCGGTTGGAAGTCCACGAAGTTTTCGGCGAGCGAGCCCCACAACGCGACGGAAGTACCGGTTCCAAATCTCTTCGGCCGCCTGTGGATTTCCCGCGTTGAGTTGTTTCAACCAGTGGGTAACGCCATCGTCCGGAAGCATGGCCGACCTTGTTGCGGAGGAATTGAGTTGATTGTAAATCGAGCGAAGTGACAACACCATGCTATTCAGCCTGGGGTTTCGCCATTCGATTCCGAGATGAACAGAATGCGCAAGTCAAGTGGTTGGAAGGCTTCTCATTGATTCCGGGCGAGTTACCCACCCCACGTCCGGAACCATCCAAAAGAGGTCCGGAACCATGATTTCAGCCCCGGAACCATTTGATTTATCCGGAAGAAAGACCGTTCAAGCAACCCGATGAGATTTCTTCTGACACATCCTCTTTGCAAGGCGCCTCTTGTGGCGACAGGTCAAAGTGATCTGTCCGACGAGGCGAAATGATTGATCGGAGCTTTCGGCGTTACTTCGGTTGCCACTCCGCGGTGGCGGCACCGATATCACTGAGCAGCTCTTTGGGATTCTGACCGTCGGCGTCGCTCACGATCAACACTGTTGGCTTGTCCTTCTCGAAGCGGCAGTAACTCAGCGACTTACCATCGGGCGACCAGCGAGCGAGCATGTGCTGGAATTTCGACGTCACAACTTTGCCCCCGGTGCCGTCGAACTTGATGACACCCACTTGCACAAACCCGTCCACCATCTCTCCGTATGCGAGCCGCCTCCCATCGGGCGACCACTGCGGATAGACGTTCCCATAAGTGTTGCCTGTCTTGTTCACAGTCCGAACATTCTTCCCGTCCGCATTCATCATGAAGAGTCGCCAGCCGGGTTGATCGCGAACATCAGTGAACGCGATAGACGAACCCCCCGGCGACCACGCCATGTCCTGACCGCCGTAGGTGGTTGCCAAGCTCTGATATGTGCCACCGCCCGCAGGCACCACATAAGGGCACCATCGGCTATCGGAGGCTCTGTAGTTCGCGTACGCGATTCGTTTCCCATCCGGTGACCACTCAGGCTGTCTGCTCGGTTGGGCGTGGAACGACAACTGAGTCAACTTCCCCGTGTCTGTCTCTACTGTCCAGACGCTTCCCTTCCCGCCTTTGCTCCCGATAAACGCAATGCGACTTCCATCTGGAGACCACCGCGGATTCGTGACGGCACTGCTTTTCGTGATCTGTTTCACATCGGTTCCGTCTGCGTTCATCGCCCAGATCTCTGGTGTGCCCTCACGGTCAGAGACGAATGCAATCCTCTTGCCATCTGGCGACCAGACCGGTTCGGTGTCCTCTGCTTTGTGGTCCGTGAGGTTTTTCGTTTCGCCTGTCTCGGGTTCAACGGTGTAGACATCGCCATTCCCAGTTTTCTTGCTGGACACAACCAGGAGTCGCGGTGGTGTGATCGTCGTCCCAGTGGGCAAAACCGTGACGGCAATCTCGCACGCGTCGCGCAAGGCTGCACCCGCGCTTTCAGCTTGAAGGCGGATGATGGTGACGCCCGGAACGGCGGCCGCCGCCGCGTGCACTTCGATTTGGGCAGTGTCGCCAGTGCCAAGGTCAGCGACAGTCTTCGCAGTCACTGACTTGGGTAACCCCGTTGTTTTCAGTGTCAGTGCGCCTTGAAAGCCATTTCGCTCCAAACGGACGTCGATCACGGAACCTGCACTGATGCTCACGCTCACGTCATTCGCGAAAAGTTGGAGCGGAGGCAAGGGTGGAGCTTCTGGACTCAGCCACACACGAATCATTCCATCCTTGCCGCAAGTTATGGCTCGGCGTCCGTCGTACGACATTGCCACACCGTGAACTTCTCCGTTATGCGCCTGAATCCGAGAGAGTTCCTTTCCGTTGGTTGTATCCCAAATGCGCACAATGCCGGAAACGCTTCCAGTCACGGCTCGGCTTCCATCGCTCGACATCGCCACACAGCGAGGCACATCCGTTGCGCCCCCAAGTTGATAGAGGAATTTCCCCGATCCCCCATCCCACAATCGCACAGTCTTATCATCGCAACCTGTGAGAACCCGGCTTCCATTCGTGGAAGTCGCCACACACGTCACCGCGCTGGTGTTTCCCACGAGAGGAGGAAGTTCCCGCCTACCAATCATATCCCAGCGGCGAACGCTCCGGTCTTTGTTCCCCGCGACAAGCCAGTGAGGCAAAAACGGGGAGATGGCGATGCCCAAGGCTGGATCTGTATCGGCGTTGACGGAACTCATCTCAAATCGTTTGAGGATATGCCAGACTCGCGCTCGCTTGTCTGCGCCGCACGAAATCACATGCATGGCAGCGGGGTCCAAACACACACCTGTGACCTCGCCAGTGTGCGCTTTGGTTTCCGAGAGAGTGCTGCCGTTTTCGATGTCCCAAACTCGGACAGTTCCGTCGCTAGCGCCAAAACAACCGTGCTTGCCAGTGGCAGAAATTGCAACGCAGAGATAGGGATTGGCTGAGTCCGAATACTCACTCAGTCCTACCCCGGCATTCAGATCCCAGACACGCACCGTTTGGTCCTTGCCAACGGAAATGGCTCGTTGGCCGTTCGCAGAGACCGCGACACTGCGCACTTCACCTTTATGCCCTTTCAGCACGGGACCAGCTTTCCATGAGGGCAGCGTCTGGGATGGGGGGCCCATACCCAGCGGCGGTGCTGTCCCCTCGGACTGGTCAGTAAAAGGCTCTATGGGGTTCATCGCCACCGCATCAAACTTTGGTGGAGTGCCCGGCTTCTGCATCATCAAGACGACGATGGCGAGAATCGCGATGAGTGCGCTGCCAGCGACGGCAAGTATCTTGATTTTGCGGATGCGTGCGAGCGCTGACACAGACGCGATGACCGTTTCGTCATCGCGGACAGGGCTTGGAGCAGTTGGGCGAGTTTTGGTCCGTTTCGGGGGCTGTGGCGGCGTGATGGGAGTAACTGGGGGTGGAACAGGAGCCGCTGGCCGCGTGGTTGCTTTGGGTTCAGGAACTGGAACGGTCTTGGAAGCCACGCCGAGCAACCGTCGAACATCGGCTTCTTGTTGTGAGGTCAAAGTCGGTGTTTGTTTGCCGTCGGCTCCAATCAGGTCTTCGAGCAGAGGGACTTCGCGAATCGGCATTCGGCTCGCGAGCATCGCCCAGCCAGCCAACGCACGAGTTGCCGGATCGGCCATTCCCCACAGCTCAAGACACAACGCCGAGCTTGCGGGGTTCTTGATGTCTGCTTCTTTGAAGAGGAGGTTGTCGCCATTGTCGAAGCGATCCCACAGACTCCGACCGCCGACCGCGAGACAACGAATCGCCGTGTACACCAGCAGCAACGGGAATCGGTCGATCTCGGAATGAAACCTGTCGGCATCGCGGCCGGGGTGCTGGTAGTTGGCGTGTCCGATTTCGCTTGCGGGGGTGCCCTCCAGTGCGGGGACATGGATGCCGTCATAGTCGATCAACTGGGGAATCACGCCTTTCCCGGATCGCACCAACATCACGTTGCCATGTTGCAAGTCACCGTGAGCCATTCCCGCAGCACGGAGGTTCTGACCGAGCTTGTGCCAGATGCCGGCGAGCTTCGTCAGCAGTGTGGAATCGTCGAGATGCTCGCGCACGAACTCATGGAGGAGCTTGCCTTCAACCCACGCCATCTTCACGACGGGGTAGCGCGTTGGACCGATCCGAATGTCGTCGTCGAGGTACTGGAACTCGACCATGAACGGCAGCGAGCTTGTTTCGCGAGCCGTGGCAAGGTGTTCGCTGATGGCCTGGTATCGGCGGTGGAGTTCCGAGACCTCTCGCGTGAAGCACTTGACTGCCCAGCTTTCGCCTGCGGCAGACCGAAACTGATACACATCCGCGAACCCACCCGATCGCGCGACTGGCAACCCGTGGGCGTTGGCAGCCACCTCGGCGGAGCGAAGGTCGGCATCCTTGAACGAGAACGCTGGATCTTGAACCGCCTCGTTGTACTCCCGCGAACTTGGCCAACGCATCACTCACCCTCCACACGCGGTTCGGTGGATTCGCTCACGTGTACTTCTTCAGCCATTGGGAGTACTTCCTCCGCGGGCTGTGGTGCCGGCTCTTTTGGCTTCTTCAGTGTCACCCGAATCATGGTCACGTCGTCGCTCTCGATCTCCTTCTTCTCTCGAAGCTCATTCACGAAGTCCACGAACTCTTGTGCGTTGCGGGGAATGGGGATCTCAGGAGGGTCCACGGTTCCCCAGCGTTCCGCAATTTGATTGACGAACCATTTCGATAAGGCATCCGTCGCGAGGATGAACTCGTCTCCATACTTCCAGTCGGGGCGACGTGGCTTGTCCGGATTGGTGGGCCCCTCCAGAGACTCTCCCAGCCACGGGGCGAGCACCTTGTCTGAGAGAAACTCGCGATCGGTTCCGGTGATCTCGTTGGCTTTGCTCCGTGATCCGAGCAGCCACGGTCGAAGTGGGAACTCGTTCAATTGCCGGAACGGGAACCATTGCCGCGGGAGCTTGTTGCGGAACTGGAACAGGCAACAATCCCCAACCGCGATCGCACGCCATGTGCCGTCTGAGCGAATCACCAAACCCAGAAAAGCAGCATGCGCTCCGCGAGCCACCTTCTCTTCCGCGTACCACGGGATCTCTTGCTTCTCCACGCTTTCAAGCCACGTCTTCTGAATGGGACTGAGCCACTCGCCCCAGGCCGACCCTTTCACGATCGAGGTATCTTCCATGAATCGACGGACGAGCAACCCGGCCCACGGGCCAGAAAACGAGCTTTCCGTCGCTCCGTCCGCAATCGCGAAACGAGCCTGATCGAGATCGACGGCGTATCGATCGTCGTTCTCGGCTTCCGTCTTTCCACGTTTCGGAATGGAGAACTCGATCGATCGAATACGAACTGGAGTCATGCGTTATCCGGTCGGAGAAGGACGGTCTTGTGCAGCTCGGGTTCCAAAGCTGATGAAGCGAGCCACCGAAACCAGGTCGCCGTTGAACACGAATCCCCGAGATTGCGGAGAGACCTGGAATCCTTCGCTCTGGGCTGCGGCCACGAACGGTGCGGGCAGCGTGCTCGACAAGCGATACAGCAACTTGGCGAATTTGTCCGGCAAGTTGGTTTCGGCATCGGGAAACTCAATGGGCCGGTCGGGTTTGTCTGACACATGGATATTGAATAGCAAGACGTTCCCATTGGACGATTTCAAAGCACGAAGGGCTTCGGATGCGGGTCTCGGCTCCGTTGTGGGAATCCCATCCGTGATGTTGATGACGACCGGCGGGAAGCAGTCCGGCTTCTCGCGGATAAACGCGTCAATGGACTCATAGGCGAGATTCAACGCCTCAGCCATCGGCGTTTTCCCGTTGGCCATCGGTTCGACCCAAACGGGAAACTTGATCTTTCGCTCGATCACGCCACCGGCACCGTCGTCTTCGCGACGTGTTCGTTGCTCGACCCGTAATGGGTTGGTCGCGATGGCTCCGATCATCTGGAGTACGGAGCCTGCGAGTGGGCCACCCAATGCTGAACGAACGTGGACGCCGTAGCCGATCACGCCGACGCGGAGGTACTCGTAAATGCCTGCATCGCGGGAGCATTTGATTACGAGGTCGTACAGGAACTTGTTGATGACGTCGGCGACGCCATCCTTCTTGGCCTTCCCCGGCTGTTGACCGAATGGTTCAGCCATTGAGCCAGATTGGTCCAACAAAAAGAGAACGCAGGTCGGATTCGCACGGCTGATTTCGGCGTCGTATGGCATGGTGGCACCGGAGAGAACTTGGGCATATTGGTCGGGGATGTGGCAGTCAGAGACCGCCACTTATCGTTTCATCCAATCGGGTGGTGCGGTGATACCGGTGGGGTTCTTGGGACTGGCCGCGGCCGGCTGCTCGCTCTTTCCCTTGCGCCACACCAGCACGTACTCGCGGTAGGTCTCAGTTGCACCACTCCACGCGAAGCAGAGGTTGGCGAACTCGCCCGTTCCGGCTGCCGTGACAGTCGCATCGAACTCGCCGGTCTCACCGCCCATCAGGTAGAGCTTCTCGCGGCTGGGCTTGAGCCAGTCGCGGTCGGTGGTGACGACCAGTTCGATTGGAGCCTCGGCCCCATTCTCGATTCGCACGGTGACTGTGACCTTTGTGCCCGCAGTTGGGTTCGCTTCAAGGGGGTGAACATCTTCGAGGAGATTTCGCCCCGTTCGCTTGTCGAGGATGCGTTTCAGGCACGGGTCTTTTTCGGTGAGTTCAGACATAGATGGCATCTTGGATCGAACGAGTTACGTGCGTTACTGCGGTCGGTAAAGACGAATCCGAACCAACTCAGACACCTTCCCACCTTCGACTTCGATCTCCAAGCGGGCGAAGTCGCCACCCACTTGATCGAGCTGCAAGATCACATACCGACTCGTCGCGGGCGGCACACGGAGTCTGTCGAATGGCGTGAGACGCAGACCGTCGCCCACGCATCGCACCCGCAGATGAAGGTCGCCGGGACCACTGTTCGCAAACACAATCGGCCACTCTTGCGGCATCGCGGAACGCCGCAGTTGCCAGGGGTGTCCCTTCAACGACAGCAAATCCTGTCCGCTTTTCAAATCTCGTACCGCAGCGAGAGTGCCTCGTGCCCCGACCGGATTCTCGACTCGTGGAGCGACTGGCACGGCAGGCGGCGGTGGCGGAACCGGTTCCTCGCGTGCGGGCGGTGGTGATGTTGTCGCTGTGCGTGAATCAAACCATGTCATCAGGGCGGCACGAAGTTCGTCGGGATTCGAGAAGCGATTGCCAGGGTCCGGGCTGAGTGCTCGTGCCGGAAACTGAGCTGCAGCGCTGTGGGCTTTCTCGATGTTGTCGCGAATGCGGGCGGCCGTTGTGCCTTCGATCAGGTGCTTTCGCTCAGCCAACAGATACGCGACCAACCCAGCCGAACAGATATCGGCGGCGAGTCCCGCGGCTCGGCCGCGAATCATTTCAGGTGCCAGGTAACGCATCGCCGACAGGGAATACTCTGCGTCCACCGACCCCATCAACAAGACGCGACTGATCCCGTAGTCCGTCAGCTTCAACCGGCCATCGCTCTGCACGAATACGTTGCCGGGATGGATGCCCCCATGAATAATCCCCTGCCGGTGCAGCGCTCGCAGTGCCTCGCACAGATCCAACGCGAGTTGCTTCCCATTGAGGTCAGCCAGACCACCCTCTGCCTCGATCTGGGCCAGTGATTTCCCCTCAACGTAATCGCGAACGAGATGCACTCCGCTATCCGACTGATGATGCATCAACACTTTGGTCAGGAAGCGAGGCGACGTTATCTTCGCGGATAAAACGCTCGCGTTCACAAAGCGTTCGATGACCTGTTGGTTGCCCGCCACTGGAGCCGTGAGCCGTTTGATAATGACGGACTTCCCGGAGGAATCGGTTGCGAGAAAGCTCTCACAGACCGTTCCGGTTCCGAGCGAGCGACCAAGTTGATACGGCCCGATATTCATGGCTGGCGAGCTTCCGGGACACACCAAATTGTGTTGGTGGGTGGCTGTAGTTTTTGCCCTCTCCCCTTGCGGGAGAGGGTGGCGAGTCTTCGAGCCGGGTGAGGGGTGAGACCTTAACATTTCCGTTGGCCTTACCCCTCACCCGCTCACTTCGTTCGCTGCCCTCTCCCGCAAGGGGAGAGGGCGAAGACAATCACACCTCCAACTGTCGTTGCTCCGAGACCCCCGGCGCTTCAATCTTCACGAACAGGATTTGCTGATTGTTCACCGAGAACGTGATCTTCACGTCTGCGTCGCCATTAGGTCCAAGCCGAACGCCTGTGATCGAAATGGGCTTCAGTGCCGTGACAGTTGGTTCGGTCACGAGGCGGCCGTGCCCTTGGAACGGCTGTACCTCAAAACTGGAACTCTTCACGGTGTAGATGCGTGTGGCCTGCACTGGTGCCGCACGATTCGCGGGAATCATCACCGAGAAGACGTTCCCAGCCGCTCGCACTCCCAGAGCGTGAGCCGTCACTTCCTCAATGACAATCTCTTTCTTCGTCACGCGGCCGTCATCCATCGCCGCGAGGAACGCAGCTCCGCGACACACCGCGAGATGGCGGTCAGCGTCGGCCCATGGGTCCACCCCGGTTTCTTCGCGAACAATGTCCTCCATGACCGGGATCAAACTTGACCCCCCAATCATCAGGGACTTGTTCAGTTCACCAGAGCGGAGGCGAGCTGTCGTGAGCGTATCGGACAGGATGCGACGAATCCGCTCACAAGACGGCTCAAGGATCTTGTTGAACTGGGCACGGGTGATCTCCAACTCCATGTGCTGCCCAGGGAGAATGTTCGGCACCGTCAGGTACGACGAATCAACCGACGACAGTTCCCGCTTGGTCTTGATGACCTGTTCCATCAGGTTGGCAACCGCTCGACTCTTGGCCTCGGGCTTCAATCCGTCGAACTTGATTCCCTGGGCGTTGAGTGCCCACTGCGCCAAAGCTTCGTCGAAGTTCGTGCCACCGAGCATGTCGTCGCCGCCGGTCGCGAGAACCTTGAACGTCAGCTTGGTGGCTTCATTGATGACCTCAATCACCGTCACATCGAAAGTGCCGCCACCAAGGTCGAAGACGAGAATCTTCTCGCTGCCGGTCTTCTCCATGCGCGAGTAGTTGGTGAAGCCGTAGTCGAGCGCTGCCGCGACTGGTTCCGACGCCAACCGCAGGACCGGCAACCCAGCCTTGACCGCGGCCTCTTGTGTGCGGGCGATCTGCGGAAACTTGAAGTAGTGCGGGTGCGTAATCACAGCCCCGGCGATGTCGAATCCCGCTGTCTTCGGATACCTTTTCTCCACGTCCTGCTTGAGGCGTTGAAGCACCAAGCTCGAAATATCGACAGGCGTGTATGGTTTGCCGCGGAGCGTGTACACCTTCGTTTCGTCGCCGATGAACCGCTTCGCTTTCTCGACCGTGTTCGAGGGATCGGTCATCAGGCGGGGCCGTGCCATCTCGCCCACGAGCGGCGTTCCGCTGTCCTGAATGTGGACGATCGACGGAATCGACTCCTGCCCGTCGTGCATTCGGTAGACGTCGATTCGTTCGCCGTCCCAACGCGCGATGGATGAGTAGGTGGTACCCAGGTCGATACCAACAACCGGATTGAGTGTGTCATCGGGCATGGGCAATTACTCGGGTGTTTCGGACGCTGTGTGAACCACAACTTCGACCTGCACAGGACGGAGTTGCTCGCCGTTGAGAGCGTAACCCCGCCGCATCACCGAAACGACTTCCTCAAGCGGTCGATCGAGGCGAACAACAGTGCCACCCGGCTCCATTGTCTCGGGGCGGAAGGCACTTCCGGGTTCAACTGTCAGCGAACTCAGTCCGGTTGCCTCGAAGTACGGAAGCAGCCCCGCATCGAGGCGTTCGTATGCCCGAGTCCAACCGTCGATCACCGCCGCGTGGTCACTCCGGAACGACTCCAACCGACCCAGCAACTCCGGCTCGTTCCGCAATCCGCCTTCGATTCCGTCGATGGGACCAAGCAGAGCGGAGACGAAGCCAGTGACCTCTTTGCGAAGCCCATCGACCTTTTTGCGAATCTCTCGCTGCGTGGTGTTGCCTGCCACACGCCAGTCATTCACCGCGTGGCCGAATTCCGTGAGCTTGTTCGCCAACTCCGTTGCCGACGGAGCTTCGTTGGGTAGCGTGGGCGCTGGTGGCAGCGGCGCGATACCTTCCAATGGCTTCTTGCGAGCGTGCAATCTCCCGAACATCCGCTGAATGATCTGAAGTCCCTTCTTGTAGTTGATGAGCGGTTCGCGAATCTCTGCGGGGGCTGCCAGGAACGGCGGATCGTCTTCTTTCATGCGGTCGAGTTCCGTGACGACCGCCTGTTCAAGAACCGGCAGACCTGCGAAGAGAGCCGCATAGTTCGCGATGAGCCGGTCCGCATCGTTCCTGAGTTTGTCGCACTCAGATGTGTGACCGACTGCCGTTTCTGCGTCCACGCCCGACTGCAACCGGCTCCATTCTTCGGCAAGCGGTATCTGCGACTCATTCAGTGCTGCTGCGTATGCTGTGGCCGCTGCCATCACATCCGGAGACTTCGGCTTCGCATCGGCACGCAAGAGCGCGAGGAACTTGCCGCGAGCCGCCTCCACTGTCGCAATGAGCTGGTCGCGTTCCTCCGGTGACGGCTCTGTAACAGGCTCCGCCACCGGAGGATCAGCCGGGGGCGCAACAGGATCGACGGCAGGCCCACCAACCACCAGCGGGGCAACCTCTGACGTGGCCGGAAGCGACTCGCCCGCAACAGACGCGGGCGGTTCGTTCGACTTGTTCGGTTCCATGAATGTCTCGCTCTACGATGCGAAGCTAAGGCCGGGCCGCCACGGAGGGCGGCCCCTACAAATCAAAGACAATTCTGCTTGTAGGGGCCGCCCTCCGTGGCGGCCCTTCTCAGATCAGGACACGCGGATCTCAAGCTGCTTGGCCTGTCCGCCGCCTGCGGCGCCGAGTTCCTGGGCCGCCACAGTCAGCATCCCGTTTTGGTCGATCCCAAACCTTACCTCGACGTGAACCTGGCCCTTCGGCGCTTCCCGCAGTGGCCCGAGGTAGAACTCTCCAAGACAGGCACTCCCGGGCACCTTCAAGTCGATGAACTCGACCTTCTCGGGGAACTGAAAGATCGAGATCCGAATCTCTTTCATGTTGTCGTAGGTCGTGGCGTAAACCTTCTTGTTCTCGGCTGGCACGTCAGAGTTCTTCGGCAGGATCTCGTTGAAGCGCCGACCGACCGTTTCGATTCCGAGGAAGTGGCTCGTTGTCGTGATGTAGTTGACCGGCGGCTTCTCCGCCGCTTCAGAAAGTGACGCGCCGATGATCGCGGCACCTTGAGCAACCGCAGTGTCGGGTTCGATGTCGCCGTAGGGTTCCTTGCCGAACATTTCGGTCACCATCGTTCGCACGCAGGGCACCCGTGTGGACCCGCCAACGAGGATGATGCGGTCAATGTCTTCCGCAGTCAGTTTCGCCTCAACAAGTGCCTGCCTGATGCATTCTGTGCTCTGCTCAAGCAATGGCTTCACAGCGGCGTTGAACTGCTCTCGTGTCAACTCACACGACAGGTGGAACTCCTGCCCGTTTTCGTTCTTGATGAGGTTCGGTGCGTCCACCGCGACCTTCTCCGCGTCGGTCAGTTCGATCTTGGCGATCTCAGCCTTCTCCTTGAGCGTCTGGCAGGCTGTGCGAAGCTTCTTCTTGCTGACGCCCTGATCCTTCTTCAGATCGAGAACATCCGGCCCGCCGGCCTTGACCAACTCGGCCGCGAGAATCGCCATGATGGCATCATCGAAGTCGTCGCCGCCGAGTTTAGGAATCCCCGCTTTGCCGAGGACGCGGAACTTCGCCTGTCCCCCAGCCTGCGTATCGACCTTGAGGATGCAGACGTCGAACGTGCCGCCGCCGAGGTCGTACACGAGAATCGTCTGATCGCGCTCGGAGCCGAATCCGTAAGCGACGGCCGCCGCCACCGGCTCCTCAACGAGTTGCAGCACTTCCAGGCCCGCGAGGCGGCCGGCTTCCAGGGTCGCCTGTCGCTGGTTGTTCTCGAAGTTCGCGGGAATGGTGATGATCGCCTTGCGGGCGTTGCCTTCGACGTGCTCCGTCGCACCGTTCTTGAGATGTTCGAGGATCAGCGCCGAGACCGCTTCAGGCGTGATCTTCTGACCGCAGACCGTCCGATCGTAGGAAGCGTTGCCGATCTCGCGCTTGATCGAAACGACGGTATTCTCGGGGTCGATGAGCGTTCGACGCTTGGCTTGCACGCCGATGAGCGGTGCGGTGTCAGCACGGTAACTCACCGCTGACGGCGTGACCCGTTCGCCCGAGATCGGGATCACCTCGGGCCGACCCTTCCTGTAAATCGCCAGGATCGAGGTCGACGTGCCCAGGTCGATGCCCACGACATACGGAGAATTCTTTTCCTGCAGTTCGGACATGGAGAGGTCCTAATCAGCGTTGGCGAAATAACGCTCAGGGTGGTTGGTTTTGGTTTTGACCTCCCCCCTTGTGGGGGAGGTCGTTCCGAGTCTTCGAGGAGCGGGTGGAGGGTATGCCTGTGGAACTGTTGTAGCTCACCACCCACCCGGCTCGCAAAGCCTCGCCACCCTCCCCCACAAGGGGGGAGGGCAAAATCTTGCCGCTTGCGGCGTAGCGCCACAAATGTTCAATCCCGCATCTTCAGTTCAACGCGAGTCCGGCGCTTGATCTTGAGCCGTGCGATGTCATCGTCGGAGAGATATTGCAGCGCCGACGGAGAGACATCATTCAGGTCGATCTCTGCGCCATCCACGTTAAGGATGCCATTCTTATCGAGCATCAACTCGAACCTCAGAAGCGTCGGGCTCAGGCTCGGAGTGAAGGTTAGCGTGAGGTCACCGAGGAATTTGTTTTGCACCGGCTCCGCTTCCCCACCGCGAAATATGGGGAGTAAACCAACGAGTTGCCCTGGGGGAGCCGCACCGAGTTTCATTCCCGTCGCGGGAAGCGGGGCATTCTTCGGAATCACTACGAAGCAACGCAGTCTGCGGTTCTCGTCACCGAGCCCAATCGAAATCGGATGCGCCACGACATCCTGAACATTCAACTCCATCGGAGCCGAGTCCGCATCCTCGATGTCAAGCATACTCGCAGCCATGATCGCCGCGCCGTGCGATACCGCCAGGTCCACATAGTCGGCGACATACGGCTCGCGAATCGTGTCCGCCAGAACTCGCCGCACGAGAGGAATCTTCGTCGATCCGCCAACCATCACGAGCTGGTCGATGTCGTCGAGGTCGAGCTTCGCGTCCTTGATGGTCGCCAGCACGACATCCTTCGTGCGATACACGTGATTCCGGATCAGGCTCTCGAACGTGGCCCGGTCGATGGCCGTTTCGAGATGCTGGCCCTTGTAGAAGTTCGGCAAATCGAGGTGTGCCGTCTCCGCGTCTGATAGTTCCTTCTTGATCCGCTCGCAGGCTGACGTGAGCACCTGCAACGCCTGCCGAACCTGGGCGTCTTTTGCGTCTTCTTTGTTGAGGTCGATCCCTTTCTGCGTCTTGAACGTCGCGATGGCGTGATCTCGCAACGCACGGTCGAAGTCGTTACCGCCCAGGTCGTGATCGCCGTTCACCGCCTTGACCTTGAACGTGTTGCCTCGCACTTCGAGGATCGATACGTCGAAGGTGCCGCCGCCAAGGTCGTACACCAGAATCGTTTGGTCCTTGCCGCGGTTCAGCCCGATGGCAATGGCCGCTGCGGTCGGCTCGGGCAGCAACCGCAGGACATCCAACCCGGCCTTCTCGGCTGCGAGTTTCGTGTCGCGTTTCTGCTCGTCGGTGAAGTACGCGGGAACCGTAACCACGGCTTGCGTAATCTTCCCCCCGACCTCCGCTTCGTGCCCTTCGCACAACTTCCGGAGGATCATCGCCGAGATGTCGATCGGTGTGTACGACTGTCCCTGAAGGTTGTAAGTGAAGCCAGCCTTGCCCATGTCTCGTTTGACGGACAGGATCGTACTCTCGGGACGAATCATCGCCATGTTCAGTGCTTTGTTTCCGACGAGGGAGTTCCCCTTATCTCGAAAACAAACAGCCGACGGCATCGTTTCGCTTCCCTCCACGCGAAGCGTTTCAGGCCGACCACGACGATAAATCGAGATCACGGAGTTGGTAGTGCCGAGATCGATTCCAACTGGGAGAGCCATACGTCACCTTGTCTGGGCTGGAGCACCGTCCGAAGCCGTCTGCATCGTTTTGACACTGTCCGTCAACCATATACGAGAGTCAAGTATTTCGATCTGCATTCCAAAGACTTTTGATGGGTTTCTCAACTCTTGCCTCAGTTGGGTCATCACCGTTGTGGTATCACGACGACAATATTTCCAAAAATGTCCAAAATCCCCTGTAACACTTTCTCGCCCCTCGACGGTAACGTAGCGGAGGATTCTGTCGCGTGTCGAATCGTTTCAATCGCTGTGGCAGGTAACTCTGGAATGCGGGTCTGCGACGCCGCGGCTCATATCAGGCTGACCAACCAATTCCACGGAGGCTCCCGATGCGTTGGCCAGGTTCACGCGATTACAACGAGGCGGTGCAAGACCCATCCTACTCCTTCAAGGACGCTGGCCTGCAAGTCGCAGAAGCAACGGTCAACGCTCATGGATTGCCGGTCGCCCGCTCCGGCGGTTTCGCCGATGTCTATCAACTCCGCACACCGACCGGTGAATGCTGGGCCGTCAAATGCTTCACCCGCGAAGTGACCGAGCTGCGTCGCCGTTATCAGGCCATCAGCGATCATCTTTCCGCCGCCCGCGAAAGTGGCGGACTGCGGTTCATGGTCGACTTTCAGTATTTGGACGAGGAAATCCGCGTCGGTCCTGAACGATATCCTGCAGTGAAAATGACCTGGGTTGAAGGAAAGCTGTTGCACGAGTTCGTTCGCGAACACGCCGACGATCCCGTTGTGCTGACGAAGCTGACGGGCATCTGGCACAAACTCGGTCAGAACCTCCGTGCGGCCGGGATGGCCCACGGTGACTTGCAGCACGGCAACGTGATCTTGGTGCCGTCCGCGAAGGGTGTGATTCCGCAACTGATCGACTACGACGGGATGTATGTCCCGGCTCTGGAGGGTATCCCCGCAAGTGAGATCGGGCACGCCAACTACCAACACCCCGGACGTAACGCCGACCGCTTTCACCTTGAGATTGACCGCTTCCCGCTGCTGTTGGTGTATACCGCAGTGCGGTGCCTCGCGACGGGCGGGCGAGCCTTGTGGAACCGGTTCGACAGCGGCGACAATCTGCTGTTCAAGGAATCGGACATCAAGAATCCCGCAGGGTCGGCGTTATTCCGCGAACTGTGGTCCTCGCCCGATCCGGAAGTGCGAGCGTTGGCGGGCTGGGTGATTCTTGCGAGCCGGATGCCGTTGCGCAAAGTGCCACTGCTCGACGAAATCATCGGGCCTGATGGAAAGCAAACGCCGGCGTTGACTGGGCTGCAGGAAGCCGAGGTTCGGCGATTGATGACAGCGACGCAACCCGTGGCGTCTGAACCCAAGCCGGTTCCTCGCAAATCGACGCCCGTGTCCGTCACGCGACCAGGTACACAGCCAGCACCAGTTACGCCAGCGAAGAAGACAACTCCAGCGCCGCTTCCCCTTGATGCAGATGGCAGCAAGAGTTGGTTGAAGTCGTTGACCAATGCTCAACGACTTGGGCTTCTTGCAGGTGGTCTGGGTGCTCTCCTCGTGATTTCGAGCATCATCGCTGCCGTCATGAACTCGCCGCGTTCATCGAGTGGGGTTGGAACTGCCGCCATCGCGCAAGGTGGCTCCGCGGACCGTGGTCAATCGACCATGACCCCATCGCCACCCAAGGTCGCCACCAAAAGCTCTGAGAAGTCGCCTGCGCCTTCGCTGGCAAAGCAACTTGTGATGACAGGGCACACGGATAAAGTGGCGACCGTCGCGATCTCGGCGGACGGCAAGCGGGCCATCTCCGGCGGCTACGACAATGCCGTGATTGTGTGGAATCTCGAAACCGGCAAAGAAATCCAACGGCTCACAGGCCACAAGAATTGGGTGTTCGGAGTGGGAATCTCGGCCGATGGTAAGCGGGCCGTCTCCGGTGGCTACGACAACGCTGTGATTGTGTGGAACCTCGAAACCGGCAAAGAAATTCGACGACTCACCGGACCCACGCAACCGGTTTGGAGCGTCTCAATCACACCAGACGGTAAGCGAGCGATCTCCGGCGGGCAGGACAAGGCTTTGTTCGTCTGGGATCTGGAGACGGGCCAGGAACTGCAGCGACTCACGGGACATCAACTCACTGTTTACGCGGTGGGGATCTCGGCTGATGGCAAGCGGGCCGTCTCCGCGGGTGAAGAGAAGGCAGTGTTCGTGTGGAATCTCGAAACCGGCAAAGAAATCCAACGGCTCACCGGACACACATTCGCGATTCGTGCAGTAGGGATTTCAGCGGATGGCAAGCGGGCCGTCTCGGGTGCCCAGGACAGCACCACATCCGCGTGGAATCTTGAGAGTGGCAAGGAAATCCAACGGTTTGGGCACGAGAGCACGGTTCGCGGCGTGGCGATTTCGGCGGATGGCAGGCGGGTTGTCTCCAGCGGTCACGATAAGGACGTCGTCATGTGGGATCTGGAGACGGGCAAGGAGATCGGTCGCTTCGACAGGAACTCCGATGTGGTATCGAGCGTGGCAATCTCAGCCGACGGCAAACGAGTTGTTTTTGGAAGCGAGGACAAGACCGTTCGGATGTGGAATGGCCCGGAGTTTGTCGATTCGGCGAAACCCGTGGCTCCAACACCCACTCCAACACCGATCGCCGTTCAACTGACCGCAAACGGCGTGTCACTGAAGACCGGGGAAACCAAGGTACTCGATGTTCAGATCGATCGGAATGGCCGCACCGAACCACTGGTAATCCACTTGACCGGGTTACCGGCAGGAGTGACAGCGAAACCTGTCCCAATTCCAGGTGCCACGAATGCGGTGAGATTTGCACTCACTGCCGCCGAGTCCGCTCCGGCCTGCAACGTCATCGTGAGGTTGCAAGCCCGCAGTAATGGCGAAGAGATCAACGACCCGCTCGATATTGCGGTGCAGGTTGAAGAGGCCCCGCCAGTTCCCACAGTGCCCGGCCAGCCCATCATTCTTGCGGGGCACACCGACACAATTCACACTCTTGGTATTTCAGGTGATGGCAAACGTGCCATCTCTGGCGGCAAGGACATGACCGTCCGCATCTGGAACCCGGAAACCCGGAAGGAACTTCACCGATTGACTGATCACAAATCTGCGATTCACCGTGTCGCCATCTCCGCTGACGGGACGCGAGCCGTCTCCTGTGATGAGGGTGGGTTTGGAGTTGTCTGGGATGCGGTAGTCGGGAAGCAACTCTTCCAAATCAAGGATGTCGGTCACATCCGCAGTGTGGCGATTTCAGCAGACGGGAAACGGGTTGTCTTCGGAACGACTTTATTCGGACCGCCTGTCGAATATCTTGTTCGAATTTGGGATCTGGAGAACGCCAGGGAACTTCACCGACTCGGCGGGCACACACAGTCGGTAGAGCACGTTGCGATCACTCCCGATGGAAAGCGTGCCGTGTCGAGCGATTCCGGAGAGGATCGGATCGTGCGTGTGTGGGACACAGACAAGGGGCGAGAAATCAGCCGGTTCACCAAACACCCGGATCCGGTAGCGCAAGTCGGGATCTCGGCAGATGGGAAGCGGGCTATTTCGCGCGGTCAGTATGG
>JAIOPV010000120.1 GCA_021413735.1 Planctomycetota bacterium | reverse complement strand
TTCTGTTGTCCCCCCGTCGCGGCAACGTGAGTCGGGGCGTGATCCACCACGGCCTTCCCCGTCAGATAAGGTCCCGCGTCTGGCCCCGTGCTCACGATCGTTGCCGCTCCCGAACTGAGAACCGAGATCGCATACACGCCGACTCGAATCTGCTTGTTCGCGGGATTGGTCAGCGGATCGAGTGCCGTGAAGACTAACTCGGCTTTGCCGTCGCCGTTGTTGTCCACAAACGCCACTCGACCATCGCGATTGATGGCTTTTGCTGGGCCGCTCAGCGATCCAAACGGCGCGAAGGATGTCGATCCGTCCGCCGACAGGTGAAGTTCGGTCAACGCCCCGCCCTGGAGTTGAAGCACCTTCACCTTGATCCGTTGAACAGCGGGGTTGGGACTCGCCACCGGCCCGCCGCGTGTCACTGCGATCTCGTCGCCGCCAACGCCGTCTGCGTTCCCCGCAGCAACGACCACACCCTTCTGATAGCCAGCTCCGAACGGCTTCTGAATGCCGCCAATCACGATATCGGTGCCCGCGGGTGAAGTGCCATCAATCACCGACACGCGACCGTATTCCGTGAGGCCAGCGACATTCGACCCACCCCGACTGCCCGCGATGAGATCGAGGGTTCCGTCGCCGTTCACGTCGCCCACCGCGATGTTCAAGCCGTTGACGTAGGATCCGCCCGTGCCCCCGGGTCCGTCCGTGGTCGCGAACGGGGTGAATCTGCGGAACGGGTCGGTGGGAATCGTGCCCGTGAGGAGTGTGGCTCCGTCGTACACAAACACCTGTCCCGACTTGCTCAATGCCAAGTCGTTCAGCCCTGCGGGGTCGGCTGCTGAGACGAGGAGATCTGGCACCGCATCGCCGTTGAAATCGCCGAGAGCAACTTCAACGACACCCGTGTACGGAACACCCACATCGAGCGGTCGGAAATCCGCGATGGGCGTTCCGCCGTTGGTGCTCAGGAGGCGAACTCGGCCGCCCTTATCCCCAACCGCGAAAAACGGCGGAGTCGATCCTGCCGCAATCGTGGCCGAAAATGTGAACACGTCGTCGGGGTTCTCTCCGTTGAATGCGTCGTCGTCCTGGTTCATCAGGTTGCTGGCGAGGTCGAGGATGTCCACACTCGTGATGAGCGTGTATTTTCCCGGCGCGGTCTGAGTGGGGAATGTCACGTCGAACTGTGTGGTGGAACCGCCGACAAGAGTCACCGCCGTCGCGTTGAACGAGCCGTTGGGACCGCTGAACACAATATCGTTGGTCGAGAAACTGCTCGCGGTCATTGCCTCGCTGAACGTGAGCCGCACCTTGTCGAACGTCTCCGTGGCGACCCCAGAGAACGCCGCTGCCGTAATCTTCGCGCCAGCGGTGTCGGTCGGAACACTCGCCGACGTGACGCTCCACAACTCCTGACCAGTTGTGCCGTCGTTGGCCCCGAAGAACACGGTTCCGCCCACATTCACCAGATAGCCCGCGTTGGAACCAGCGGCTCCGGGGACGACGTCGAGGCGAAACGTTCCCGCGTCTGTGCCGTCGCTCTGCCACACTTCAAACGCGGACGGGTTGGTGTGGTCGCTGGCCGTGAAGAACAGCGTCCCGTTTACGTTTGTCAAAAAGCGTGGGCTCGCGGTGTCAGGGCCTGGGTTGATGTCTTTGACGAGAACGGTCCCGGCATCGGTCCCGTCGCTCTTCCACAACTCGGGGCCGATTGCAGAACCACTGGCCTCGAAGAACAACGTGCCGTTTACATTCTCCATGTAGAAAGGGCCTCCGGAGTAAATTCCCGGTCTGATGTCCTTGACGAGAACAGTTCCGGCGTTGGTGCCGTCGCTCTTCCATAACTCAACTTCATGAACGGGGTCGCGAGCAGCGAAGAAGACGGTCCCGTTCACGGCTGTGAAACGATTCGGATACGAACCCGTGCTGCCAGGGAAGATGTCCTTGACTATCACGGTTCCGGCTTCCGTGCCGTCGCTCTTCCACAACTCGCCACCAGAAATGCTACCCATCGCAGTGTCGTCGGTGGCCTGGAAGAACAACGTCCCGTTCACATTCGTCATGTAGCGAGGAAAGGAGCTATAGATGTTGCCGTTGGCCGAGGGATTGATGTCTTTGACCAGAACGGTTCCGGCTTCCGTGCCGTCGCTCTTCCACAACTCGTGACCGTGAGTGGGATCTTCTGCCTGGAAGAACAGAACGCCATTCATGTTCACCAGGAAAGCGGGCGCGGAACCAAACCCACCCGGTACGGAAATATCCTTGACGAGAGTGGGTAAGCCGTTTCCGACGATCTTCCACAACTCCGGCCCAGTGAACTGGTCATTGGCAGCGAAGAACAGTGTGCCACTTACGTTCGTGAGGTTATTTGGGTCGGACCCGAAGACCCCAACAGCCAGGTCGGTTACAAGGACGGTCCCGGCGGCTGTGCCATCGCTTTTCCACAATTCGACGCCGTGAACGTCGTCCTTAGCCGCGAAGTACAGCGTGCCATTCACATTCGTGAAATCGGCGAGATACGAGGGGTGGCTTCCGGGGTAGATGTCCTTGACGAAAACGGTTCCCCCGGGCGTGCCGTCGCTTTTCCACAACTCTTGACCGTGGAGGCCATCGTCCGCCGCAAAAAACAGGACACCATTGACATTCACCCCGACGGTCTCACTGGTGAGATAGCTGTCGCCGGGGCTTGAACTGCCGCTCCCCGGGTTGATGTCTTTGATGAAAGTCACAGAAGGGATGGTGCGATCTTCCAATTCTTCGAGCGCTGGGCGAACAGGGCGACGCATGGGCGTGATCCACTTGGAGAACGAGTGGTGGGGCTAATGATGAGCAACTGATAGTCTTTGCATAATGCCCCAACGTCAAGCAGTTTGTGTGTAAAAATGTGCTGGAGAGGTGAGAGCATCGCATTCCGACGAGGCCCGGAAGATTGTCTGGTGTGCTTCTGAAAACCGGAGATGTGGTTGTGGCATTCGCTGTGCGATTCGGGCGAATTCGATTTGGCTCAGAGCTTCCTGCTCGCTGCGATTGCGAAGTGATTGGGCATCTGATCAAAGTGCCCCTGCGTCTCGGTGCGAGGCACGGCTGAGGTCGACTTTTACCGTCCAGTTGTTCAGCGGGAGTGTATCGGAATCGAACCGACTGGGGGCGTTGTTCACACCCCCCACAGGTTTTGAAGACCAGGGCCGGCACCAGCCGTGCAAACACTCCCAAAGTTTCAAACCGTTGATTGTAATGATCTTACAGCTTGTCATTCTCGTGGGCAAGAAGCCCCTTTCTCCTTTCGAGTCGGGCGATGACGCATCGGCCTCAACTTCGCAAGAAGACGATCGGCAAGTCCGTGTACTGGTTCACGAAGGCACGCGGCGACACTCGCCTCGGCAGCGCGGATGAACTCCGCCTGGCCCATCGTGCTGCCAACATCTTCGGGCGGACAGGTTGAGGAAATAGAAATATCGCTCCACGAGCGAACCAGGAACTCGATTTCTCGATCGCCTCGATCGCCAGCGGCATTCAGGTTTCGTCAACAACCGCCGAACGCTGGAAGTAATGAAATACCCCCCGGCACTGACAGGGGTTTTCTTTTAGCAGGTGTCTTTCGGGAGTGTTGGGAGCCGCTGAACACCATTATCGACGCTGAAAGCCTGCAAATTCTCTGCACGATATTCCGCACGGCAACCCGTGCAAAAGGTGGCAACACTGGCACA
Organism: Planctomycetota bacterium; assembly: GCA_021413735.1. Taxonomy (GTDB): domain Bacteria; phylum Planctomycetota; class Planctomycetia; order Gemmatales; family Gemmataceae; genus Gemmata. The sequence goes on along the minus strand of JAIOPV010000120.1, from coordinate 54,742 downwards.
AATGGCACGGTTGTCACTGCATTTGATCCACAGAAGCGGCTTATTTTGTAGCGATTGTGAGGAGTGGTAGGTGTCTGTTGGTTCTGCTACAACTGTATGGTACGCTGAATGTGTGCCGGCCGTCCCGGCTAGGAGAGCCTCTCCATGTCCGAACAACCCGCGCCGAAGGTTCCGTCGCCGACAGCCGACCAACGGCGCATCGCGCAAGACACGTTCGCCAAGGCCCGCGAAGCCATCGCCAACGAGCAACTCGACTACGCTATCAGCCTGCTGCTCACCTGCTGCCGTCTCGATCCGGCCAACTTCTTCTACCGTCAGAACCTTCGCAAAACCCAGAAGGAGAAGTTCGGCAACAACCTCCGAGGCAGTCGGTTCGCGTTCCTCACGACGCCACGCTTGAAGGCACGGGTCAAGAATGCGAAACGTAACCGTGACTACCTGAAGGCTCTCGAACACGCGGAACAAGTCCTCTGCCGCAACCCCTGGGATCTCGGCACACAACTCGACATGGCTGAAGCGTTCGACGCTCTGGGTCTGAGCGATCTCGCCGTGTTCACGCTCGATCAAGCACGTCAAAAGAATCCGAAAGACGCGACACTGAACCGTGCCCTAGCCCGTCAGTTCGAGAAGCGAGGTGACTTCAAGAGTGCGATCGTTCTCTGGCAAATCGTGAAGGAATCGAACCCGTCGGATGTGGAAGCCGCGCACAAGGCGAAAGACCTCGCCGCGAGCGACACCATCGCCAAGGGGCAGTACGAACAAACAGCTTCGGGTAGCCAGGAATCGCCGGTGCTGGGTCGCATCGAAAGCCGCGCAACCGAGAAGCCGGATAAGCTCGCCCGCGATGCCGACCCACTGCGGAAACGCATCGAAGCCGACCCGACCGAGCCGTCACTGTACGTGCAACTCGCGACGCTGTATCGCCGTCACGGACATGCGGATCGAGCACGCGCCACGCTTCAACAAGGACTTGGCCCAACCGGGAATGCGTTCCAGTTGCAACTGGAACTGATGGATCTCGACCTCGCACCGGTTCGCAAGAATCTCGAACTCACCGAAGCCCGGATTCGCAAACTCAAGGACAAGACCGCAGCAGAAGACGACACGGCCGAGAACAGCACCGATACGGGCGACCTCTCGGAAAAGGAACTGTTGCAACTTCGGGTGAAACTCCTGAAGGAGATCAACACCCGCGAGATCGACCTTTACCGCGTGAAGGCCGACCGCTTCCCGAGCGAGAATCAGCATCGAATCGAACTCGGAACGCGACTTCTCAAGGCTGATCTGATCGATGAGGCCATCACGGAACTGCAGGTCGCTCGTCGCGATGAGAAGTTGAAGTGGCGGGCCGCGATGCTGCTGGGGGTGTGCTTCCGCAAGCGGAACAACTGGCGACTCGCTCAACGCAACTTCGAGGAAGCGTTGACGGCGTTGCCACCAGGCGAGGAAGGCGGCAAGAAGGAGCTGCTGTTCCAATTGGCGAGCGGGTGCGCCGAGAATGGCGATTTGCCGCGAGCCATCGACCTGGGCCATGAACTCGCCAACCTCGACTTCACGTTCAAGAACATCGGCAAGTTGCTCGACGAATGGAACGACCGCCTCCAGTCTGCATAACGATGAATGATGAACGATGAACGATGAATCAAGAACGGAAGAGTGTCCCCCGCCAGGGGTTCCCCCATTCATCGTTCATCGTTCATCATTCATCGTTACTCATTCGATTCGTCTCCGCGGTGCGTGGATCACCACCACCGACAATTCGCGAACCTGTCATTCCCGGAACTTCGGCTGGCCCAAACCGCTCGACGTCGGCGATCAACTCTGGCTCGTCTGCTCTCACATCCCAGGACAGGCAGATGTTCTCCTGAATGGCGACCCGATTGTCGTCGGCGTGGCTGCGGGAGCGTTCGCAGTCGAGATCACGAAAGTCGTTCATCCACGGAACACGGTCGTGTTCGCGGTCGAGGCTGCGGAATCGCTCGGCGACGTAACTCTTGAAGTCCGGAGTCCGCTGGGGTAATCTGGAGGAGTGAACAGGTCGGCCCGATTGAGGGTTCAGTCGAACAACGCTCGAAAATCGTGAGCTACACTTCCGCGGGGATGGGTATTTTCATTTATCAGACCGCCCGTTGCTGAAGGACTGCCTGCGATGGCCACTTGTCCGCGCTGCCAACACGCGAATCTCCCTTCCGCAGAACTGTGTGGCCAGTGTGGGGCTGATCTGCTAACCCTTTCGGCACTCTCACTCTTGGCAGGACTGCCAGCCCCGATGGTGGAACCAATCCACACCCCGGTGAAGGTTCCCGACGGCGGGTTGCCAACCGCGCAGGCACCCAAGACGCTCCTTCTCGATGAGAAGCCAAGCGGAGCATTCAACGGTGCTCGCTTTGGTCTGGAAATTACACCGCCACCCCCTCGAGGTAGTGGTTCTTCCGTTCGCGACCGCCGAAAACTCGATGGTGACGGTACCGCCCATGCTCTCCCTGGCCTTCCGGGACATCCGATGAACGATCCACAACAGAACATGGCGGTGACCATCCCGGCAACCGCTCGCGCCGACGAGGCCGTGCAACCGGTTCCCGCGGCACCGGCGATCAAGCCCAAGCTGGTGGTGCTCCGCGGCATGAAGATCAACATGGAATACCCGCTTTACGAAGGCCGGAACATGATCGGCCGGTTCGCCGACAAACCGGTGGACATCGACCTGATGACGCAGGAATCGCTCGAACAAATCTGGTGTTCCAGACAGCACGCGGTGGTGATTTTCGAGCGTGGTATTGTCGCGGTCGAGGATCTGAACAGTCTCAACGGAACGTGGGTGAACGGAACCCGCATTGCTCCAAAGCAACCGAAGCAACTCAAACCCGGCGACGTGTTGCAGGTCGGCACCGTGCAGATGAAACTCGTCTTCGCTTGATTGCGGGCGTGCGACAGCAAGAAGAACAGCCGCACGATCAACGTGGATCGTGCGGCTTGTCTTTTCTCGGGATCGGAAGGAACCATGCCGAAAGCAGTCGTTCTACTCAGTGGCGGATTGGATAGCACCACAGCGCTTGCGTTCGCGAACGCTCAGGGCTTCACCACGTTCGCCCTGAGCGTCGATTACGGGCAGCGTCACCGTGTCGAGTTGGAACGGGCTGCGGACGTGGCGAAAGCGCTCGGGGTCGCCGATCACCGCGTCGTGAAGCTCGATCTGCGTGCGATCGGCGGATCGGCTCTGACCGCGGATGTCGCGGTGCCCAAGGATCGTTCAGCCGACGACATGAGCCACGGCATTCCGACGACGTATGTGCCCGCCCGTAACACGATTCTGCTGGGGCTGGCGCTGGGGTATGCCGAGACGGTCGGCGCGTTCGACATCTTCATCGGGGCAAACGTTCTCGATTACTCAGGCTATCCCGATTGCCGGCCAGAATTCCTCGCTGCGTTCGAGAACCTGGCGAACCTCGCGACTAAAGCGGGCGTTGAAGGTGCGGGCCGGTTCCGCGTTCACTCACCGCTGTTGAAGTTGACGAAGGCGGAGATCATCCGCGAAGGTGCGAAGTTGGGCGTCGATTATTCGCTGACGCTGAGTTGTTACGACCCGGATGCGGAAGGCCGTGCGTGTGGTCGGTGCGATTCGTGCGTGCTGCGGAAGAAGGGGTTCGCCGAGGCGCACATGTCCGACCCGACACGCTACAAATGAAACCAAAAACAGCAGAAATCGCCGCACGATCAAAGACAGATAAAGACACGATCCAAACATAAACCAAGAAAATTCGTTTTGAAAGACGCAGAACACTGGCTTTCAAACTCTGTCTTCCGTTTTGATCGTGTTTTTATCTGTCTCTGATCGTGCGGCGATTGTTGTCTTTCACTGATTCACTCGTTGCCGTCGGCCTTCTTGAGTTTCTCTTTCAGCTTCTCCAGATCGATCTTGCCGCCGAACTTTTCCTTGAGTTCCTTCAGCTTCTCGGGGTCGATATTCTTGAGCTTTTCCTTGAGCTTCGCCATCTTCTCGGGGTCCAGCTTGCCACCGAACTTGCCGCCGAATTTCCCAGCGGCACCCTCGGGTTTCTTGGCTTCAACGGCACGCGGGGCCGGAGCTTCCTCGGCTGCTTCAGCGTAGAGCGTGATCGAACATCCCAGCGTGAATAAGAGTGCTGCAAGTGACTTGCGAAACATTCAAACCTCCAGTGGTCTGGAAACGAACGTGCTCACCTCATTAAACACCGCAACGCGGGGACGGTTCCGCGATCTCGTCGTCAGTGGGTAGCCTCATGCCAGACCTGTCTGTCACGCTCGGTCGCCTGATTCTCCGCAACCCTGTCCTCGTTGCATCGGGCACGTTCGGCTACGCCAAGGAAATGACGCACTTCGTGGACTTCGCCAAGCTCGGTGGCGTGATTCCGAAAACGGTCACGCAGGCATCGCGAGCGGGGAACACGCCACCGCGAACGGTCGAAACCGCGTCGGGCATGTTGAACGCCATCGGCCTCGACAACGACGGCCTCGAACACTTCCTGAGCCATCACTTGCCGTATCTGCGAACGCTGCCGACTGCTGTGATCGGCAACATCGCCGGCAAGACCGAAGACGAGTTCGTCGCGATGGCCACGCGTGTCGCGGAGTTGGGTCAGGGGCTTGCAGGATTGGAACTGAACCTGTCGTGCCCAAACGTTTCCGGCGGCCTCGACTTCGCCACCGATCCGGAAGTGACTCGCCGTATCATTCGCAAGTGTCGCGATGCGTGCCCGAACATTCCGCTGATCGCGAAGCTCACGCCGAACGTCACTGATATCACGCTGATCGCTCGTGCCGCAGCCGATGCAGGGGCCGATGCTGTGAGTGCGGTGAACACGTTCGTCGGCATGGCGGTCGATTGGCGACGACGGAAGGCGATTTTGGGGAACGTGACGGGCGGCTTGAGCGGGCCAGCGATCAAGCCATTGGCGTTGCGGGCTGTGTGGCGAATCGCGAAGTTGAAAGCGATTCCGGTGATCGGTGTGGGCGGCATCGCGACGCTCGACGACGCGATGGATTTCATCGTTGCGGGAGCGAACGCGATTCAGGTCGGCACGGCGAACTTCTACGATCCGACGGCGAGCGTGCGGATCGCGGAAGCGTTACCCGAGGCGTTGCGTTCGCTCGGTGCCGCGAGTCTTGCGGAAGTAGTCGGCACCCTGAACGCATAGCGTCATTTCGCGTCGGGCTTCTTGGGCGGCTCCGGCGAGATCGCTTTGATCGCTGCTGCGGCTGTCGTCGCCAGCGCGACATCGTGGTGGTTCACCAGTTTCAGCAGTTCGGGCACCGCAGCCTTCGCGGGAACACCAATCCGACCGATCGCTCGCACAGCCATGTAGCGCTCGTTCTCAGTGCGACCGCTCCCGTGAAGGTTCGATTCTTCCAGCGTCCGCACCAGCAACGGCACAACACGCTCGTCCTTGTTCATTCGCCATAGTGCCTCAGCAGCCGTGATACGCACGGCATAAGTTCGGAACCCCAGCCCACACAGAAGACGAGCAGGCAGATCGCTTCAACTGTCTGGTTGAGTCCCTCCACAGGCTTGGTTACTGCAACGATCACCGGAGGCACGAGTTGCACCGCGAGTGAAGTCAGAATCGCAACCACGAAACTGACAAGAACAAAGCAAATTGAGCCAATTGAGCCAACCACGGCGAGCAGCACAAGAATTGTTTTGACGACGCTCCTTGCTGCCTCTTGGCTGATTTCACACTCCACTTCCCTGATCCGCAAACGCGCTTCGTATTCCTACGCCGCGCAAGGTCTGCGTTGAAGCGGTCTCCCGCCCGTCGAGTTTGCCCAACTCCTCAGTTCCGACCGTCGAAATGTATAGAAATGTATAATTTAGTCGTCTCAGTGGCACCAACAACTGCCATTTATCGTGGAGAATTCCTCTCGAATCGGTTTTTCGGGGAGAAAAGTGACAAATTCCGCCGCCGTTCGGTTGACACACATAGTGAACAGGCGTATAAGTAATCGTGTCGGATGCAACTGAGGAGTTGAGCACCGACGGGGTGGGACACCAGGGGGCGGCGAAAGCCGCAGAGGAGCGGAGGGACAACCATGGAAAGCTGGCGTTTAGTTTGGCGAGAAGGGTTTGCACCCGTCGTTTCGACGACCGGGCTGGAATCGCTGCGAGCCGCACTGCAAAGCGACGATCCGCGGTTGACTCAAGGCAGCACAACCACGCCACCACCTCTCATGTGCGTGCAAGATTGGCCGGTCGAAGCCGCCTGTGCCCTCGGTTTCTGCGGCTGGCAAGGCGACGATCTGGAGACGGTTGGGCAGGTCGAGGAATTCTTCGCTCGGCTGTGTTTCGAGGCCGATCAGCGACTCGGCGAACCTGCCGCGTGCCGGTGGTTCCTGAACTGGTTCGACGATACCCCACGATCCGAAATGCGTCGCGAACTGCTCGCCGAAGTCGAACGCGAGCTTTCCGAGCGAGTTCCGATCGAACCCGCAACGCAAAAAGTCGAAATAGCAGACAAGACTGAAACAGCAGCAGCGTAATAACTTCCACCAAAATCAAACAATAACAATCGTAATGCGGAGAGAGAGTCATGATCGCCACATGTCGTCACTGCTCGAAGTCGAAAGTGAACCGCCCTCGGGGTCTGTGCTGGAGTTGTTACTACACCCCAGGCGTGAAAGAAATGTTCCCGTCCACGAGCAAGTACGCCCGACGCGGGGTTGGCAACTTCAGCGGAAACGCTCCGCTTCCGTCGGCACCAACGACGGCTGCACCCGGCACGCCTGAAAAACTCGCCGTTCTCGAACAACGCGCGAAGCTGAAGCAGGCTCTCTTCCACCCAGCCGACGCTCGCTTCGCAGGCGATGCCCGTCCGCACGAATTCCTGAAAACGCAAGCCGTCGCCGCGTGATGAGATCGCAAAACGGATCATGAATCGGGGTCGCAGGAAGCGACGATCTCGGTTCTCCCCGAATCCCATCCGTTGCCCACGGATGGGATTCGGCGTTTTCAGAGTGACAACACGCTGTCACAGTTGTTCCGAACCCAAGGTGTCCGGTCGGGGTCTGTTTGGTGGGGTTATTCCGGGGGAATGGGCAAGTTTGGTCACTTCTTGGTCATTGTGGGACATTGACCTCACAATCGCGAGCGTAACATGCATACACACGGGGGATTGTGATGCGTTGGCGGTTTTGGGGTGGGGGTGCGCCCGTTGTACCGACGGTGCGCTCGCCCGACCAAATAGCGAGCCTCGCATTTCTCGCTGGCTCCCATTTGCGTGAGATTCATGGCGTAGAATTGAAAAGCGTTTTCAGGACGACTGGCGCTCAACGGAGGACAGCCCCATGCTAGTACTCAGTCGCAAGCTCGGGGAAAAGATTTTCATCGGAGACAACATCTGTATTACGGTGGTCGACATCGACCGCGGCAAGATCCGTTTAGGGATCGAAGCTCCGCGCGACGTGCCGATTTACCGGCAGGAGTTGCTCCCCCTGCACCAACAGAAAACGGAAGGGCAGACGAATTTGCCGGCTGTGTCCTAAGTTCGGACTCATCCTTCATTATCCCCTCCGGCTCGTAGTCCTGACCGCTGGGGCGGTTCGTGGATTCGCTGGAACGGGCGATTCGTCTTCACTCCTCCGATGAACAACTCCGGCGGATGCGCTTCACGTCGAAGAGCGCGTCCGCCGGTTTGTTTCTTTTGGTGTTTCGTGTTGAGTGTTTCGTGTTTAGTGTTGGGTATTCCCGCTTCCGCTCGAATCGCGATTCGCGGGACCGGACGAAACACAAAACACTCAACACAAAACACCAAACACGAATATGCCCGACCCCATCGTCATTGCCACTTGGCCATTCGGAAAGGTCGCAGCGGAAGCCTCGCTGAAATCGCTCACTCAGGGCGATGCCGCTCTCGACGCAGCCCTCATCGGGGCACAGGCCGTCGAGGACGATTACAGCGTTCGCACATCGGTTGGCTTCGGCAGCCTTCCTGACCGGCTCGGCCGGTTGACGCTCGACGCCTGCGTGATGGACGGCAAAACGCTCTCGTGTGGGGCCGTGGCGGGCGTTGAACACATCAAGCACCCCGCGGCGCTCGCTCGACGGGTCATGGAGAAGACGCCGCACATCTTCCTCGTTGGCGAAGCGGCCAAGTGGTTCGCGTTGCAACAGGGCTTCCCGTTGGAAGTGCCGTATACCGCGGAGGCCATCAAGGAATGGCTGGAGAAGCACCCGGACTTCAAGAAGAAGGAGAAAAGCGAGGCCGGCCCTCCGAAGACGCAACCGGTGCGCTACGACAACCCATCCGATATCAACGTCGATGAACATAACCACGACACGGTGACGGTGCTGACACGCGACAAGAAGGGCAATCTGGGCGGTGTCTGCACGACGAGCGGGCTGGCCTACAAGCTGCCGGGCCGAGTCGGTGATTCACCGATCATCGGAGCGGGGCTGTACGTGGACGATCTCGCGGGAGCCGCTGGTGCAACCGGCGTCGGCGAGGAAATCATTCGCATCAGCGGAAGTAGCTTCGTCGTGGAGTTAATGCGTGGTGGGAAGTCGCCACAAGAAGCGTGCGAACTCGCCTGCAAGCGAGTGAACGCAACAGCCGGCCGACGCGGAGTTCACCCGGCAGCGGTGGCGTTTCTGGCGCTCGATCCGAAGGGGAACGTGGGGGCTGCGTGTACCGCGAAGACGAACTTCAAGTATGCGGTGGGCCGTGGGGAGAAGGTCGAGATGCTCCAGGCGAAAGAGATCGGCCCGGATATGTGATGCAACTTGAAATACTTGCGAGCCACGGGGTTTATCCCCGTGGTCTTTTGCTTCATCGAAGACCACGGGGATAAACCCCGTGGCTCGCAAGCTCAGGGAGCGCAAGTCGCCCGTTTCCCACCGTTCATTCGCATCACCGGATCGGGTTGCGGGCTGGGGGAAGGCTCGCTATACACCCCGATATCCAGGGATTCTACATCTTCGCGCTGTCACGATGACGCGCCCGAGTGGGGGTAGGAAGCCGTGTCTCAGAAACGTTCCGGACAGGACCAGGACCAGGATATCATCGTTGGAATGTCGGAGGCGGCTCGAACTGCCTCGCAGTCCGCAGATCAGAAAGCCACGAAAAGCGACGACGAGAAGATCTCCGTTTTTTGGCGAGTCTTCGGCGGCACCCTCTTGAGCATGGTCGCGCTGGGCACAATCACACTGTACAACAGCATCTCATCGAGCATCGCCGAACTGCGATCCGACTTGAACCACGAACGCGAAGCTCGTGCGGAGTTGGTGAAGAAGGACGAATTCAACACACGCACCTCATCGCAGTATGAACGCATCCGTTCGTTCGAGGGGCTGAAGGCGGAATTCGAGGGCTTCAAGGAGCGAGTGAACGCGAACGTTGCGGCACTGGATTCCCTGAAGAAAGACACCGCGACAAGCGTGGATTCGGTCAAGAAGGAAGCGGTCGCGGCATCCGACGCGGTGAAGAAAGACGCTGCCACGATTGACGTGTTGAAGGAACGGGTGGTTGCGCTGGAGGCGGGGAAGAAGGACGCCGTTGGGTTGGAGGTTTTGAAGGAGAAGCTGACGGCGACGGTCGCGGAACTGAAGTCAGTTCACGATGAGATGGTGAAGATTCAGCAGGAGCAGGACCGCACGAAGCTGAGTGAATCGGAGCGGAAGGTAAGTCGTGATGCGCAGTGCAAGCAGGTCGAGGAATCGCTGAAGGAGTTGCAGAGGGGCTTACAGGATTGCCGCGAGAAGCTGGCTCGCATGGAGGGCGCACGCAGCACGCCTGTGGAACCGAAGAGCGCGAACGATTCGGGTGCTGGAACGAGCAAGGCGGCCACGACTGCGAAGCCCGACGGGATGTGAAGCGAATCAACGGCGGGGGTTCGACAGGTCACGCTGACCTGCCGAACCCACAATGTGAAATCCACTTCACCGCAATCACTTCTTCGGCTCGTCCTTCAGCAGCAAACCCCAGGCGGCGATGTCCTTGTTGCGCATTCGCCCGATCACGCCAACCACCAACGTGCCGCTGCCGCCGGACGTCGTCGGACCGGCACCGCCCTTGCTACCCACCCACTCGCTCTCGTAAGCGTCCTTGGGGTCGAGTTTGCCGTCCAGCACCTTCATGAACGTCACCGAGAGCCCGTCGGCGTAGAGGCCGCCCTTCGCGCTCAACGCACCGATCGCGTAACCAGGCTTCGCCACAACCTTCACCACCTGACCGAACTCCACCCCAACTGGGTCGCCAACGGTGTCCTTGTCTCCCACGCGATAGATCGGACGCACAGCACGCACAACATCGTTGTTGAACGACTTGCCCAGGCCCACCTCCAACCCGACCAGCAGGCTGCCAGCGGGACCGCCGACGCGGAACTCGACGTCACCGCCGCCCAGAATCTTGTCGGGCTTGCCTGCCGGCCATGGCTTCTCACCCAGATACGCCAGCCCCAACCCGCTGACGTCCTTGGGGTTCGTCCGCACGAGAAGTCCGATCACTTGCGTGCCATCGCCACCCATCCGCACGGGACCACCGCCGCCCTTGCCGCCGAGCCAGTCGCTCTCGTAGCTGTCCTTCGGGTCGAGCTTGCCATCCAGAACCTTCATGAATGTTAGCGACAAACCATCCATCCCAAGCCCCGTTTTCACCGTCATCGAACCCACGGCGTACCCAGGCTTCGCCACGACCTTCACGATGCGGGCGTTATTGGTGCCGTACTGCTCGCCTTGCGTTTCCTTGTCACCAACGCGGAAGATCGGCCGAACTGCAGCGATGGTGTCGTTAGGGCCGAACTTCCCGAGGGCCACCTCCACCCCGACGAGCAAGCCGCCTTCGGGTGCGAGGTCCCTGTTCTCCGTGTTGCCGCCGCCCTGGATGCGAGGGCCACGATTTACCGGCGGCGGTGGAATCTGCACCGCGACTTCCTTGTACAGCAGCCCGACCCCCATCGTGGCGTTGGCGTTCTTCTTCCCGATGAAGCCGAGTGCCAACTCGCCCGTGCCGCCGATCTTGGTTGGGCCAGCACCAAATTCGGTCCCAATCCATTCGCTGTCGTAGCTGTCCTTGGGGTCGAGTTTGCCGTCTGCCAGTTTCATGAACGTGATGGAAACCCCGTAAAGAGCCGGCCCGAACCGGACCGACAACCCGCCGATCGCATACCCCGGCTTGGCGATCACCTTCTTGGTTTCCTTCACGATCTCGGCCGATGTCGGGCCTTGCCACTCGCCCGTGGACTCCTTGTCCCCCACCAGATAGATCGGTCGCATCGCCTTCACGACATCTTTGGTGCCGTGCTTCCCGAGACCGATTTCCAACCCGACCAGCGTACCGCCAGCGGGCACCATTTCCTTGAATTCCGGGTCGCCACCGCTGCCCGCGATCACCGAGCCCGAATTGCCGGATTGGTGAGTGATGACCTGCAATCGGCACGAGTCGAGGAACAACATGCTCTCGGTGGAATCGACCTGATCGCGGGTTCCAATCGCACGAAGCAGGTAGATGCTGCTGCCGATGACGAACCCACGTGCCCGAGTTGCCGACCCGCCGCGTTCGATCAGGAATTCCGTGCCGTTGAACTTCCCCATCTTCGTGTCGTTCTCGCGGACTACTTTCGCACCGACGCCTTCGCCGACAGACACGTCACGCAGCAGTTTCATGACCTCCTCGCGGTTAATCATGCGAGGCGGCGGAATGAGAATGAGTTGTTCGACGATGTACGTCGCGCCGCCGGGCATGTCGGCGACGACCGAGTTGAAGTTCACTCGCTGTGCGGGAAACTTGCCCGAGGTTCGCTGTTTCTCGCTGGTGTTGGCCTTCTCCGGTATCCACACCTTGTAGGTCTTGTTGGTCGCCGTGTACTCCTTCCAACCGGCCGGCGCCGGAACGTCACCTGCACCACTGCCTCCAGGCACGGCCCCCGGCGCACCAAGGACCACCGCACCGGACGCACCCTTGGGAGCCACCAGCCCGAAACTGCGAACGGTGCTGACGCCCGCAGCACCCAGACCCCCATCGGGCACAGCCTGCACGAAGAGTTCGCCCTCGATCGCATCGAGGATGACTTCACCGGATGCGACGCCACTTTCGATCTTCAGGAGCGCTTTCTTGGCTCCGGTTTGCTTCTCGATGGCTTCCTTGCTGTCTGGCTTCTTCGCCTTGGCATCGACGACAACGTAATGCAGCGTGACACCACGAAGCGCCGCGACGGGGTCGATCACGCCGACTTCGGCCTTGATTGTGAGCTTACCGTCGGCTGCTTTGGTTGCCGTCATTTGGAAGCCACCGAGCCGACCCTTCAGCACCTTCCCAAGCTCGGCAGCGGGAACCGCGAACCCGATGCCCTGCCCGTTCTTGATCGTTGCGACCGCGACACCAACGAGTTGACCCTTGGTGTCCACGACCGGACCGCCGCTGTTTCCGGGATTCAGCGAGCCGTCGATCTGCACGACGGAGAGTTCGCCGTTGTCGTCGTTGCGGAGGCTAGAAACCGAGCCTTTGCCGACGGTGATCGCCGGCGCGCCCTTACCCGTGGCGAGCGCCTGCCCGAACGGATAGCCGAAGGTGTAGACCGACATCGTTTCCGACAGTTTCGGCAACGCGGCATAGTCGATTGGTTTTGGCGGAGCTTTCAGGCCAGTGACGCGAAGAATCGCGAGATCGGCGTCCGGGTCCGCGGCGATGGCTTCAGCCGGCGCGGAGAGTTCGGTCGTGGTGCCGCCGTCGAACACGACCGTGATCGTCGGTGATTTCAAGTTCTTGGCGAATTCAGCGGGTGAGAGTCGCTTTTTGTCGAATTCCGCGCCGGCGATGACGTGATAATTCGTAGCGATGAGAACGCTATCTTTGTCTGCTGAGACGACGAATCCGGAGCCACTGCCTTTGAGGGGTCCGGCCTGCACGCGAACGAACACGGTGGCTTTTTTCACTGCCACAACCGTGTCGGCAGGAATCGCGTCCTGAGCCTGGGTCTGTGTGATAATGAACCCCAGTCCCGCGGCCAGAATCAGGGAGCGAAGCATCGTTGCACCTCGAAGACGATGGCATGGCGTGTTCATGAGACTCTGCAAAGCAAGTGGCGTCAACCACATTCCACATTCGGCCCCTTGCGTCCCCAGATAGCCTGGGAATGAGTGAAACGGATTCGGTTCTGGCGCAGTTACGGCTCGTCGGATACAATGCACTTCATGGAACGTCTCAACAAATATCTGGCACATGCTGGCGTCGGCTCGCGGCGATTCTGCGACACCCTCATCGCCGCGGGGCGTGTCAAGGTGGACGGCGTTCGCGTCACCGAACTCGGCCTGAAAATCGAGCCAAGCGCTCACCAAATTGCGGTCGATGACCAACCCGTGAAGGCCGAGAAGCTCGTCTACTGGGCCGTCAACAAACCGGTTGGGCATCTTTGCACGAACGACGACCCAGCCGGTCGCCCGCGTGCCATTGATCTGTTGCCGCACGTCGAACAACGAGTTTACACCGTCGGGCGGCTCGATGAAGGCAGCGAAGGGCTGCTGCTCATGACGAACGACGGCGACCTTGCCGTGTCGCTGATGCACCCGCGTTTCGGCATCCCGAAGATGTATTTCGTGTTGGTCGCTGGGAAGCCCGGTCCCGACGATCTTCAGAAGTTGCTCGATGGCGTCTGGCTGAGCGACGGAAAGGTGAAGGCTCGCAGCGTCCGGCGGATGAAGGCACAGGGGAACAGCACCTGGCTGCGTGTCGTGCTGACGGAGGGGAAGAACCGCGAGATTCGGCGAATGCTCGCGAAGCTCGGCCACAAGGTGATGAAGCTGCGTCGCGTGGCGATCGGCCCGATCAAGTTGGATAAGTTGCCGAAGGGCAAGGCTCGCCGAATCAGCGAACCTGAGTTGGCGGACCTGCGAAAGTTCGTGGTCGCGTCGAAGACGAAGATCGAAACGGCACGGCAGCGGTTGCTGGAAAAACGTTCTGGCGACGGCCCGAAATAAAAAGAACCCAGGCCGTTGGCCTGGGCTGAGAGAGATCGGTCCTTCAGACCTCAAAATCCGGTGTGTCTTTGCGGTCTGAAGGACCGCGCTTCCTGAGCCCAGGCCAACGGCCTGGGGACTATTCCGCATGTTCCACCGCACGGCCCGCGTCATCGAACACGTCCGACTCGCCGAACGCACCCACCGCGTGCGGCTCGAATGTCCCGAACTTGCGGCCGCGATTCGGCCCGGACAGTTCGTGATGCTCAGGCTCCCCGGCACCACCGATCCGCTCCTCGGCCGCCCTTTCGCGCTCTACGACACCGTTCTCGATGCGTCGGGAACGCCCGTTTGCATCGATGTCGTGTATCTCGTCGTCGGGAAGATGACAGCACGGTTGCCTGGCGTTGAGGCGGGTAAGTCGCTCGAAGTCTGTGGGCCGCTCGGCAAGCCATTCCTCGACGTCGGCACGCCTGAGCGGGTCACGTTCGTCGCCGGCGGCATCGGGCAGACGCCTTTCCTGGCGTTCGCACGGGAACTGCTCGGCACCCGCGGCTTCGGTGGCGACGCACCCCGCAAACGGACCGAGAAGGTGTCGCTCTACTACGGAGTGCGGACCGCTTCGCTTGCCGCTGGCGTCGAGGATTTCCATGCGGCTGGTGTTGATGTTCAACTGGCGAGCGACGACGGCAGCATCGGAACGAAGGGGTTCGTGACGCAACTTCTCGCGTCGCATGGCAAGACGGGGCCGCTCGTGGGCTGCGGACCTGAACCAATGTTGCACGCCTTGGCGAAGGTCGCTGCGGCGTGGCAGGTGCCGTGTCAGGTGTCGCTGGAAACGCCGATGGCGTGCGGCGTCGGCATCTGCTTCAGTTGCGTGGCGAAGGTGACCACCCCCGACGGCTGGGATTACAAGCGGGTGTGCATGGACGGCCCCGCGTTCGACGCCGCTCAGTTGGTGTGGAACTGATTGTCGCCGCTTGCGGCGTAGCGCTCTTTAGAAATCGCTACGCCGCAAGCGGCGAAACCAATCTGGTGGCGTTGTTGCATTTCCTCGACCGTTTTCGGTTCTTATAACGACGGCTACTCACGAAGCCGTCGGATGAGAACGCGGCCTGCTGGGTTCTCATCCACTCCGATTGAGCCGGAAAAGGTCGGAAACGATGGCCAGCAAACTCCGCGTCGGTGCGGTCAACTACCTGAACTCCAAGCCGCTCATCGAACGGCTCACAGACTTCGCGCCGTCAATCGAATTATCGCTCGATCTGCCGAGCAGGCTCGCCGATCAAATGGCGGCCGGCGACCTCGATGTCGGGCTGATCCCCGTGGTCGAGTTCTTTCGCGGCGACGGCTACACCTTCATCCCAAACATCGCCATCGCTTCCCGCGGGCCCGTTCTCAGCGTCACGCTATTTAGCCGGGTGCCGTGGGCCGAGATTCGGTCGGTCGCGCTCGATGAAGGTTCCCGCACGAGTGCCGCACTCACGAAGATTCTGCTGCGAACGAAGCACGGACTGAACCCACGCTTCGAGCAACTGCCGATCGATGTTCCTGCCGAGTCTGTGAAGACCGACGCGGTGCTGCTCATCGGTGATCGTGCGATGCGAGCGTGCTTGCCGGGGCATCGCTACGCCTTCGACCTCGGCGAAGCATGGACTGCGTGGACCGGTCTGCCGATGGTGTACGCGGTGTGGGCGGTTCGTGGCGGTGTCGAGTTGGGTGCTGCGGAACGTGGCTTCCACAAGGCGAAGGAACACGGGCTCGCGGCAGCCGGGGCGATTGCTCAACGTGAAGCGGCAGGGCTGAGCCTCGACGCGGGCTTCTGTCGGCGATATCTCGAAACGGTGATTCGCTACGATCTCGGGGCGGCGGAACTCGCGGGGTTGCGGCGATATCAGGAACTCGCGGCTGAACTGGATTTGGTTCCGGAGCCAATTGCGGACCTCGTGAGCGTCGAGCCGTGAGGCCGACGGTCGAACGCCGTTCGAGATGCAAGCACCGTCGGGCTTACGCCTCGACGCTCACAAGCAGTTCGTTTGCGGAGAATTTTCACATGACCACAACTATCGACACGATTCTCGCGAAAGCCGTCAACGGCGTCCGCCTCACGCCCGCCGAGGGCGTCGAGCTGTTTCAGTGTCGCGATCTGCACAAACTCGGGCGAGCGGCACACGCTGTCACGATGCGACTGCACCCCGAGCCGTACCGCACGTTCAACATCGACCGGAACGTGAACTACACGAACGTCTGCGCCGCCGTGTGCGACTTCTGCGCCTTCTACCGCAAGTCCGGCGATGCCGAGGCGTATGTGCTGCCGCGGGAAGAACTCTACAAGAAGATCGAGGAAACCATCGCGCTCGGTGGCGATCAGATTCTCATGCAGGGTGGAATGCATCCGTCGCTGAAGCTCGAATGGTACGAGGAACTGCTCCGCGATCTGCGAACACGCTTCCCGAAAGTGAACCTTCACGCTTTCAGTCCGCCGGAACTCTGGCACTTCCACAAGATCAACAAGCTGCCGTTGCGGGAGGTGCTGCAACGCCTCAAAGACGCGGGCATGGGCAGCCTTCCCGGCGGCGGCGGCGAAATCCTCGTTGACCGCGTTCGCAAGGAACTCACCAAGAACAAAGCGCTCACCGAGGAATGGCTGGAAGTGTCGCGAGTCTGGCACCAGCTTGGCGGCCGTTCGACCTGCACCATGATGTTCGGTCACATCGAGACAGAAGCAGAACGCATCGAACACTTGACGCGACTACGTGATCTGCAAGACGAGACTGGCGGCTTCACGGCTTTCATTTGCTGGACGATGCAACCCGGGCACAAGATGGCCGACGCTCCCGAGTCTGGGGCGTTCGAGTACCTGCGGACGCAAGCCATCGCCCGGTTGTACCTCGACAACATCCCGAACATTCAGTCGTCGTGGGTGACGCAAGGCGGCAAGATCGGGCAGGTCGCGTTGTTCTTCGGTGCGAACGACATGGGCTCGCTGATGATCGAGGAAAACGTAGTCGCGTCGGCGGGCACTGTTCACTATCTGACGCTCGAAGAGATCAAGCGAAGCATTCGCGAAGCCGGCTGGGAACCGCGACAACGCAACGTCTTTTATCAACTCGTTGAGGAGCGTCAGCCGAAACCGAAACCGGAGACCGCGTTGCCGGTTCTCGTCTGAGTCGGCACAATGACCCCACAGACGAAACTCTTCAGTTTTGATGCGGGGTCTGCATGTCCGACGACTTCGCGATGCGGTTGCAACTCCAAAAAGTGGTCGCCTACCGCGAATTGTGCCGGAGCGTTCGTCGCTCCGGGCGTGAGAACGTCTTCTTCGCCCTGATCCTACTTCTCTTCGCATACCTCGCCTGGGAAAACGGCAACGGACGCCCCGCTGCGGTCGTGGCTCTCGTTCTGTACGGTTTGCTCGCGCTCGGCGAGTTGTTTGTTGGACTCTTCAAATGGCTGCTGCCCTCAGCCGAGGGCGTTCTCCTCGACGGCATCGTGCTGTTGGTGTTCGTGGGTTACAACTTTCTCGGTTTTCTGGGCGGTGTTCGTCCGCCTGGCTGGGCGATCCTCCTGGGGCTTTTCATGCTCTGGGGAGCAATCGGACGGTTCAAGGCATACGGTCAACTCCGTCGCATGTTCGCGCAACGACCGAGTGCCGAGCACATGGCCTGGTTCGATGATCTCGTCGCGGAAATTCGCGCAGCCGATCCGCAGTCCGATGAACTGGCTCTCGACCTGCCGACCGATCCGCACTGGAAAGGGAAACTGCTCGGAACGACGGTCTTCTTTGTTGCCACGCGAGGGCACACAGTGTTGATTGCCGGGCCGCACGACTTCGAGATTTTGCGTGAGAAGGCCGACCGCGGGACCGGCCGACGCAAGGCTCTGTTCTCGATTTACGATGTCCCGCACCCGGAGTTCGAGATCGCCGACGCGAGCTGGGCAAACTACCAGAAATGGCGAATCGCTTACCCACTGCCAGCGGAACCAACCTCAATCGCCGGTAACTCATGATCGAAGTCTGCGATCTGTCGAAGTCGTTCCCGTCACCGAACGGCATCAAAACGGCCGTGGACTCGGTTCGCTTCATCGTGCGTCCCGGCGAAGTGCTGGGCTTGCTCGGACCGAACGGAGCCGGCAAAACGACCACGCTGCGAATGCTCTGCACGGTCCTGAAGCCGACGCAGGGAGCCGCGACCGTCGCCGGCTACGATGTGGTCACGCAGGCGTCGGAGGTTCGCCGACACGTCGGGTTCCTGTCCGCGAACACTGGCGTCTACGACCGCATGACCGCGTGGGAAATGGTCAAGTATTACGGGCAGCTTCATCAACTTCCGCCCGATGTGCTGGAGCCCAGACTCGAAGAACTGTTCACGACGCTCAAGATGAATGACTTCCGCAATGTGGTCGGCGGCAAGATGAGCACCGGGATGAAGCAGAAGGTGTCGATTGCTCGGGCATTGGTGAACGACCCGCCGGTGTTGATCTTCGATGAGCCGACAGCGGGGCTTGATGTGCTGATTCAGCGTGCCGTGTTGGAGAACATCAAGCAGCTTCGTGGACGCGGCAAGACGATCCTGTTCTCGACGCACATCATGCGTGAGGTCGAGCGATTGTGCGACCGCGTGGCGATCATGGCTCACGGCAAGATCGTGTGTTGCGGCACGCTCGAAGAACTGCGGTCGATGTACAAGCAAGACGATCTGGAAGAGCTGTTTTTTGCGCTGGTGTCGTAAACGCAGCCCCGTTGGGGCTGCCGCTAACTTCATTTCCGCTCGAATTGCTGATCCGAGAACTTCAATCGCGTTGCCTTCCCGTCCGCCACGGTGAACGGCACCAGTCGATCGGCGAAGAATCCCTCGGTGATCCGAAACGTATCGGCCTCGAAATGCTCCAACACACACTCGAAGCCGCCCCACGTCAGCACGAGCCTGCCATTCACGATAGCCACCTTGAGTGAGCCATACGCAGGGTGCGTGTACTCGCCCGCGTAGCCAGTTAGGGGAAGTGTCGGCTTCGCGTTTGGGTCGCGGGCCGCGTTGCGAGCTTCGAGCGTGGCCTTGCGGTCGGCGGCCTCTTGTTCCACGATCTTCCGAAAATACGCGTTCCAGTCCTTCGCTGGCAGGCCGCAGTAAAGGTCGATCAGCGAGTTCGTCAGTGCCGCGTTCATCCGCGTTTCTTGCAAATTCGCCAGCACCGCGATGCCCAGGTTCTCGTTCGGAAGCATCGTGATCTGGACACGGAAGCCGTCAATCATGCCGCCGTGCGAAATCACCTTCTTGCCGCGATGATCGTAGACCAGCCAGCCCATCGCGTAACTGAGTTGCACCGTGTCGGGGTTCAGTTGCTTGGCCAGCCCTTCGAGCCGAATGATGTTCTGTGGCGTCTTCGTCTCATCGAGGTGTTTGATCGAGACGAGCCGCGTACCGTTCGGGTCGAGGCCGTCGGAAAGGTGGAACTTCAGCCATGCCGCGACATCAGTAGCCGTCGCGTTCACGGAGCCAGACGGATTCGGTTCGCGGATTTCGTACCCAGGCACGCGCCCCACCTTGCCGTCTTTCCCCAGTTTGTGACCGCTTGCCCGGTCCGCATCTTTCGGAATGGCGATCGTGGTGAACGTGACCCCTTTCATGCCAAGCGGTTCACAGATTCGCGTGCGAACCAACTTCTCCCACTTTTCGCCCGTTCGCTTCTCGATGGCTCGACCGGCCGCGAGATACGGGATGCTCGAATACTGGAAGCCGCTCCGGAACGGATAATCGAGCGGCAGCAACTGTGCTCGTTTCAACGTCTCGTCGATGCCCCACGGAGCGCGATACCAGAGGATATCGTGACCGCCGATGCCGCACCGATGGCACAGCAGGTCACGCATTGTCAGGAGTGCGTCGGCGTTCGGATCGGAGAGCTTGAAGCCAGATAGATGCTTGTGAACAGAATCGTCCCAGTTCATGGCACCGTCGTCGGCGAGCATCGCGAGCAGTGTCGTCGTGAATGCCTTCGAGCACGACGCGAGCGGGAAGACAGTATCCGCGGTCACAGGGGCAGCCGCGCCGAGTTCACGCTTTCCGAATCCCTTTAGGAGAAGGGTGTCGTCGCCACGCACAACAACCACGGCAACGCCTGGCACATCCCACGCTTTCAGTGCGTCAGCAACGAGCTTCTCCGCGACAGCAGGATCGGGCTCGGCCGCGACCGACCTTGCGGAGAACGTCAGTAAGACGAGAATCGCGATGAATCGGAGCATCCGAGCCTTGCAGATGGGAGTGACAACCTTCAGGAAGTCGGTGCATCCACAATAACCGTAGCAGCACCGAGACGCCAAACTACCAAATCACATCCCCACATCGTCCTGTTCCCCTCCTCTCTCTCAGCACATAATTCGCCGCACATTCGCTGTCCGGTCCGCTCTCACCCAGCTTCGCAAAATGGGAGAAAATCGTGAGGGAAATCCCCGGATCGGGCGCGATTTCCGGCCAAACGCGCTTGACCGCATTGGGCCGCCCGCTATCGTGCCGCGACTTTCCGCCCTAGTGCGCGAAAATGATTTTGACAGGGGAACGACGCCCGGCAGGGTGTCGGGTCAGCGATAGGTTGGGGAGCCTACCGCAGACCGGTCGTCCACGCAGTGAAGGGGGATGCGGGTTATGTGTTATCGGTACATCGGGGGAGCTTTGCTCGCGGCGGCATCTGTGCTGGCAGGTCCAGCAGTCGCCCGTGCTCAGATTGGAAACGGCAGTGTGCCGTCCACGGACGGATCAGACGGGGGGTTCCAAACTCCTCGCAATCCGGCGGTGGTACCACACATACCGACGGGGCAAGCGGGTGATGCCGGGTTCTACTCGAGCTTCGAGTATGTGATGCTCGCGCAGACGCGAGCAATCGGGAACCAGACGATCGCTCGTTACGGGTTCTACGACCTCACGGGGCAATCAAACGGCGGAAAGCCGGGTCAGATTGTCGGCAGTGGTCGCGAGGCGATCAATCCGAGCATGTTCAGGAACGGGCCAACGTTCCAGCCAGGTTTTAACATCGAGATCGGCTACCGACTCGAAGACGGTACCCGAATCTTCGCGAACTACCTGCAACTGTACGATGCCCACTACACTGTGGGGGCGAGTTCAGTTCCGCCGCACTACGCTGTGCCGTTGGGGCAGAATGGCCAGATCACCCTGGCCGACTCGTTCGTGTCGTCGCCGGTGTACAGTTTCAACTCGTTCTTCTCGGGACCAGCCGGCAAGGTGAGCGGCGTCAACGATAACTCGGTGTACGGAATCTGGAACGCGGCCACCCAGATGGATATCAAGTTCACACAGCGATATCAGCAGGCTCAGGTTGGTGCGCGTGTGCCAATGCTGATGACCGACTACAGCCGGGTCTACGGTATCGCCGGCGGTCAGTTCTCGTGGTTCTTTGAACGGTTCTTCTGGCGAACGGTGTCGACCGATCAGACTGGCAACCTGCTCCCGCAGAACGCGGCGAACTACACGAACACGTTGTCGCAACGTATGTACGGTCCGATGCTGGGCTGCGGTCATGAGATCTTCGTCGCCAACCAGTTCTCGCTCAGTTGCGAACTGACCGGTGCGTTGCTCCTCAACGTGGAGAAGGAACGTGCGAAGTACAAGCTGGGCGACGACACGGTTCAGTCGAAGTGGGGTAATCAGGACTTCCAGATCACGCCGAACGCGAACATCGCCGTGAACGCCTGGTGGTATCCGATCGAAGGCGTTCAGATGCGAGTCGGGTATCAGGCGATGACGTTCTACAACACGCAGTACATGATTAATCCCGTTGGCTTCAACTTCGGGAACATCGCCCCGCAGTATGAATTCAAGGCATTCCGTCTTCTGCACGGGTTCAACCTCGGAATCGGGTTCTTCTTCTAAAACCGGATCCGGGCGGACGACCCCGCCCCTTTAATCCCCGAGCCTCTGACCCCGCCGACCTCCTCGCATTTGTTGCGAGAAGGCCGTCGGGGTCGGCTTGTTTATTGGCGTTTGGTGTTGTGGTTCGACGCTTCCTGCACGCCCCACTTCCCCTTCGCAAGACCCTCCACTCTCAATCAAACAACGCCAAACACTCAACACGAAACACTCAACACCAAACACCGATTTTCGCTCTAGATTGCCATGACCGACACTCCGGGTATAATTTGCCCGTCCACGGCAGACCGCCTTTGCGGAGCCGCGAAGAGACCAGGGCACTTTCCCCGACTGAGGAGCCAGCATGGCCGACGGCCGCGCCCCGAATCCCGCAATCAGCGACCGCTCCGCCTCTTGGATGGAGATATTCCGCTGTTTCCAGGTTGCACTCGACCCCCGGAAACTGCTCGTCGCTGCCGCCGGCATCCTCGCGATGTCGTTCCTGTGGTGGCTGCTCTCGGTCGTCTTCTACTACAAGATGCCCGACCCGAGCGCCGCTGAGTACCAGAACAGCACCATCTCCAAGGAATACGGCGACAAAAAGAAACCAGACGGCTCGGGCTACACCGAAGACGATTTCCGCCGAATCGCCTCTGAGCGATACGCAACCGACCTCGACCAGTGGAAGGTTCTCGACTCACTGGCTGGCCCCGGTGGTCGGCTTCGCACGATGCCGTGGTACGAATATCGTGGCCCGAACCCGTTCTTGTTCGTCACTGATGTTCTGAGCGGTTCGGCACAGGATCGCTCGGTGGCGATCGGCGGGTTCCTTTCTGGGTCGGTGCCGGTTCTGATCGAACCGCTCGTGAAGATGTTGCTGCCGGTGGCGAAGCTGATTTCGCCCGGAGTCAGCCCACTTACCCGGTTTTACCTGTTCCTGATTTTGCTGTGCAACATCGCGGTTTGGGCGTTCTGTGCGGGCATCATCACTCGGCTCGCTGCTGTCCAACTGGCTAACAAGGGCCCGATCTCGTTGAAGCAAGCGACGAAGTTCGTCTGCAAGCGCTACACCGCGTATCTCGGCGCTCCGTTGGTTCCGCTCATCATCATCTCGGCCTGCATCGTCGGTTTGATCCTGTACGGTCTGCTCGGACTGATCCCGATCTTCGGCGATCTGGTGATCTTCGGCCTCGGCCTGCCGGTCATCATCATCGGTGGTGCGGTGATGGCCGTGTTCCTCGTGGGGTTGGTCGGCTACCCGCTGATGTACACCACGTTGAGCGCCGAGGGCGATCAGAGCGACACCTTCGATGCGTTGAGTCGGTCGATCAACTATGTGTACCAGTCGCCCTGGCACTACATCTGGTACTGGCTCGTGGCGATCTTCTACGGGGCGGCTGTCACCCTGTTCATCCTGTTCTTCTTCTCGCTGACGGTTTACGTCGGGAAGTGGGCAGTTGGGCTGACCGCGAGCACTGTCTGGACTGATCGCAAGCCGGAGTATCTGTTCATCTACGCCCCCGAATCGTTCGGCTGGAAGGAACTGCTGACGAAGGACAGCCCATACGAAGTTGTCGGCGAGTGGAAGGAACAGGACAAGGAAAGCAAGCGGCTCGTGTACACCTACAAGCCGAAAGACCCGGAAGCGTACAGGCAAGCACGCTCGGAGTTCTGGTCGTACAACGCCTGGGGTGCGGGCATTGTCTGCTTCTGGCTGACGCTGATGTTCCTGATGATGCTCGGCTTCAGCTACAGCTTCTTCTGGACCGCCGCGACAGTGATCTACTTCCTCATGCGGAAGAAGGTCGATGAGGCTGAACTCGACGAGGTGTTCATCGACGACGAAGAACCAGAAGTGCCGCCAGCGCCGCCGAAGATCGCGGAAGGAACTGGCGTTCCGCCTTCGCCGATGACATCGCTGCCGGTCATCTCGGCACCAGCGTCGCCGCCCTCGCCGTCGGTGCCGGTCCCTCCGCCGCCGTTGCCGCCGATCCCGGTGGTTGATGTGTCGCCGCCACCGCCACCCGCGACTCTTCCGTTCAGTCAACCGCCTGCGATTGAGGCTCCGAAGGCGATCGAAGAACCGAAGCAACCTGAAGGCGAAGCGCCACCGCCGATGGGTTGATGTTTCGGCAGCCTCGTTTTTCGCCGCTTGCGGTGTAGCGTGTGATTACGCTACGCTGCAAGCGGCGAAATCAATTCGGGCCTTTCCCACGGATGGAGAAACATGCCTCGCCAAGTGCTTCTCTTCAGTGGTCCGTGGGCCGATCAGCCCCTGGAAACGCTCGCGGCCAAGGCTGCGGGTTGGGGCTACTCCGGCTTCGAGTTGTGCTGTTGGGGCGACCATCTCGAAGTTCAACGCGGTCTCAGCGACGACGAATATGGCCCTGCACGTCTCGATCTTCTGACTCGCCACGATCTGCAAGTTCCGGTGATCGCCAACCACAAGGCCGGGCAGGCGGTGTGCGATCTGATCGACCGCCGACATCAGGCGCTCGTGCCGGAATATGTCTGGGGTGACGGCGACCCATCCGGCGTGCAGCAGCGTGCAGCCGAGGAAATGATGGCGACCTTCCGAATCGCCGAGCGACTCGGGGCCGGCGTTGTCAGTGGCTTCACGGGGTCGTCGATCTGGGGGTATGTCGCGGGCTATCCGGCACCGAAGGCCGAGATCATTTCGGACGCTATGGCGCAGTTTGCGAAGCAGTGGAATCCGATTCTCGACGTTGCACGCGAGTGCGGCGTGCGGTTCGCGTGCGAAATCCACCCCGGACAGCTCGCGTTCGACCTGTATTCCGCCGAGTTGGTGCTGGATGCGCTCGACCACCGCGAGGAGTTCGGCTTCACGTTTGACCCGAGTCACATGCACTGGCAGGGGTTCGATCCGGTCGAGTTCTTGCGACGATTCCCGGATCGCATCTATCATGTCCATGTGAAGGATGCGCAACTGACGCTGAACGGACGTGCGGGTATCCTGGCCGGTTACTGGCCGAGTGGCGACTCGCGAGCGGGCTGGCAGTTCCGTTCGCCGGGGCACGGCGGCATCGACTGGCCCGCGATCATTCGCGCGTTGAATGCGATTGGATACGAGGGAGCGTTGTCGGTTGACTGGCACGACCCTGGAATGGATCGTGAGTATGGGGCGATCGATGCGTGTCGATTCGTGAAAGCGATTGATTTCGACCCACCGCAACGTGGACGGAAAACCTAGTTGAGCCGCGACCCAAAGGGAGCGTGGAGAATCCGATGCGTTTCCCAACCTTTACGGCTGCCGAGGAACTGAAGCGAACCTGGACGGACAAGTTCGTCCGCGTGAAGCCGGGGCAGCCGCGTTACGAGCGGTTCGCCGGCAAGATTGGCCGCGTGGTGACGGTGAACTACGGCGGTCAGGCGATTGTCGATTTCGCGGACGGTGCGTGGTACGACATCCCGGCGTTGGCCGAGTATCTTGAAGTGGTGCCTGACGAGGAAGCGAAGGGCAAGTACGACGCCACGGCGAACAGCGCCCAGAAGCTCCCCGCGAGACAGGGGTGACAATCGGTGGCACGCCAGTGAGTACCTCATGAGGCTGCCTCCAAACCGGCCGTCGTACCGACGGACGATTCTCGCGTGCGTCGCGATCGCTGCAAGCATCGGGCTCCCAGTCGCTCTCTACGAGGGCAAAAGAGAGTCGAGGATCGTGCCAGCCGCGGCGCAAGACGCCGTGTTTTTTGAGGTCGCCTTCTTTGTGCTGCTGCTGTTCACTGTTATCGGGGGCGTCTTCGGCAGCGTTGTCTATCTCGCTCGAACAATCTCGAATGGCTCACCCCGTTGATCAAGTCGCAACCCAAATCACCACCATGATCCTGCTGATCGATAACTACGATTCGTTCACTTACAACCTCGTGCAGCGGTTCGGCGAGCTTGATGCGTCGCTGCCCATGAAGGTTGTCCGCAACGATCAAATCACCCTCGACGAAATCGCGGCGATGGCCCCGACACACATCATCCTGTCGCCGGGACCGTGCACGCCGAAAGAAGCTGGCATCTGCAACGACGTGCTGAAACGGTTCGCCCCGACGACCCCGATCTTTGGCGTGTGCCTCGGGCACCAGTGCATCGGCCACACGTTCGGCGGCGAAGTGATTCGCAATTACCGCATCATGCACGGGAAGGTGTCGCAGATTCACCACGACGCGAAGGGCGTGTTCGCGGGGCTGTCAAACCCGTTCGACGCGACGCGGTATCACTCGCTGGTCATCAAGAAGGAAACGTGGAACAACCCGGACTTCGAGGTGACCGCGTGGACCGATGAAGGCGAGATCATGGGCGTGCGGCACAAGACGTGGCCATTGCACGGCGTCCAGTTCCACCCGGAGAGCTTCCTGACGGTGGAAGGGCCGAAGATCCTGCGGAACTTCCTGGAGCTTGCACCGGTGTAAATGTATTTGCCGCTTGCGGCGTTGCACTCATTTGCAACGCCGCAAGCGGCAAATACCAAGACAGTTCACTTTCCTGCGGTCAAACTCTTCTCGAACAACACGAGGTTGTCGCCACGGTCGGCGTCCCAGCGGATACCCACCACATCGTAACCCAATTCGATCGCAAGATGCATCATCGGGCGGTGCGTGTTGTGACACTCCACCCGAAACGTCTCGTAGTCGTGCTGACTCGCCCAACTGTGAGCCGCGTCCATGAGCTGCGAACCGATTCCCATCCGTCGATATTCGGACATCACACCGTAAAACCAGCCGAAGAACGTGTCCGGCTTCAACTCGAATCCCAGGAAGAAGCCGGCCGGCTTGTCCTTCACTCGGGCAACCATCTGGAGGATGTTGTAACGCCCCAGATATCGCCGTTTGAACGACTCAAGGTTCTTCGCGGGGCGAAAAACCTGATTGTACATCTCCACGATCAGGGGTAACTCATCCACCCCAACCACGTCTATAACAGCATCCGCCATGTGAACCCCTCAATGAAGGTAATTCGGGTGAATCAGCGGTCAGGCCGATGGAGGCCCGACACAATGTCATCCCATGACGGCACATTCCAGTTCGCGATCAACTCGCGGAGCAATTCCCCACCCGCTTCCTCCGCTGCTTCGACCTCGGACTCACCACGACTCGACTCGTCGTATTCCGCTTCATCATCCACCGCTTCAGGCGCGGGATCGGCCTCACCCTCAGCGACTTCCGCCGCCTCGCCAGATTCACCCTCGGCGGTTTCCGTAGCGTCGGCCGGTTGGCCCGGCCCGCCCTTGCGGCGACGGCGACGACGACGACGGCGTTTGCGTCCGGTGCCGGGCGTGCCGTCGCCGGGTTCCTGTTCGCCTTCGCTGCCGGTTTCTTCGCCTTCACCCGACTCCGATCCGCCTTCCGAATCGGCGTCCTCGAATTCATCGTTGTCGTTCTCGTTCTCTGGGAACGATTCGGATGATTCTTCGTGGCTGGCAACGGGTTCAGGCGCGGCGGCTGGCTGAGTGTCGCGGTCGAGTTCCCGAGCGAGTTCTGCCCAGTCGTCGTCGGGTTGTGTGGAATCAGTCATGATGTCCAGGTAGGAAATGCAAAACGCCGTGGCCCCAGGCTTTCACGCCCAGGGCACACGGTCGGAATGTTCGGCCGTGATACAAATGATTCTATCGCGCTGCGGACAAGCTGGAAACATCCGCTGACCCCAACAGCCACGACCGAGCCGCCGACGGCCCGCGTGCGAGGCTCACTTCCACCACCCGGTCACCGGGTTCGGCTCCAAACGCTGCCGAGAGCGCTTCGCCGACGGGTTCGCCGTCGGGCAGATCATCGCGGGGCACAAGGAACACGTCGGCCGGCCAGTTCGCGGCAGCGCCGACGCGATCCGTGATCGCTTCCCACGTCTCCGCTGGAAGGGGCAAGCCAGGGAGCAGCCGGGCGAGGATATCGCTGAGTGCTTGCTCAAGGCATGAACGCGGGGGTAGCAGGTAGAACGTGGCCATCGGCCGATCTTCCATGAGGATGACGATTCAACCGGAATATCGGCCTGTGGCGATGCTGCGGGTGATGCGGGAAGCGTCGAGCGAAGAGATCAGGCCAGGTCGCGATTGGGATAACCGGCAAAGTCGGCACATGCGGATTCATGCGATTCAGTGGAGAAAGGTTAAAGGGGGCAGTTTGATCCGGCCGTGCGGAATGATGTGGGGGACCACGCATTGCTCAGAACAGGTTTGCGCCACTTCATCACTGGGCCATTTTTAATTGTCGATATCCGTATCCAGAGCTATTTCCGCCGGCAGGCTGCCGACGGCTGTTTCAATGGAATGGATACCCATGCTGATCTCAAAATACTGGCTGCGACGTTCGCTCGCAGTTCTCGGACTCTCTCTCGGAACGGGGGTTGCGTCGGCGCAGCCTCCCGCGACTCTGCCGATTCCGGATGAATCACCTTCCGTGGTCGCGTCTCCGGGTGTAGATCCATCGCCACCAGCTCCACCACCGCCGATTGCCCCGGCTGCGGCTCCATGCGCGGCGTGCGATAGTGGGTTTAACTTCAAGGGGGTGCCGCCTATTCGCGTGCCTGCACGGCAGGGCATGTTCGCGATTGCGCCCAGTGGCCCTGGCTACTACAGCGCTCTCGATGCTCTACGGGGTGAGATCCGAGAGAAGCCGCCGCAGTACGGCTACCTGCCGTTCGCGCTGAAGGGGCAATCGTACTACGATGTCGACTTCAGTTACCTCGACGATCCCAAGAGCCCGCCGCCGGACTGGTCCGAACGGCTGAAGCGAATGCGTATCGGCGATAACTGGATGTTCTCGACCGGCGGCCAGGCGTGGTATCGGTACTTCTCCGAAACCAACAGCCGCCTCACGGGCAAGAACAACGACTACGGCCAGTACCGAACCCGCGTGTACGGCGACTTGTGGTACAAGGACTTCTTCCGCATCTACGCTGAAGGCATCTTCTCGGGCACCCAAGGGATCGATCTTCCGCCTCTGCCGATCGACACCAACCAGAACGACTTCCTCAACCTGTTCATCGACCTGAAGATTGCCGAGATCGCGGACCATCCGGTTTACGCTCGCGTTGGTCGCCAGGAAATCCTGCTCGGCTCGCAACGGTTGGTGTCTCCGCTGGAATGGGCGAACACTCGCCGGACGTTCCAGGGTGCTCGCATCATGACGACGGCAGAGAAGTTCAACTTCGATGCGTTCTGGTTGCAGCCGGTGCTTCCGAATGCGAAGGGCATCGACTCGGTGGACACGAACGTGAACTTCGCGGGCGTGTGGGGTACTTACAAACCGAAGAAGGGCACGGCGGTTGACCTGTACTACTTGCTGTTCGACAACCGGGCCACGATCGTGCAGAGCGGAATTAACCGCGCTCCGAACACGGTGAACACGTTCGGGTCGCGATACGTCGGTGACAAGGACAATCGATTCCTGTGGGACTTTGAAGGTGCGTTGCAGCTCGGTCAGCAGGGGACGCACAACCTCTTCGCGGGCATGGCCACCGCCGGGTTGGGCTACCATCCGAAGGACGTCGCCTGGAACCCGACGTTCTGGCTGTACTACGACTACGCCAGCGGCGACAACAACCCGAACAACGGCACGTTCACGACCTTCAACCAGTTGTTCCCGTTCGGACACTACTACCTGGGTTGGGCCGACGTTGTTGGCCGACAGAACATCCACGACATCAACGCTTCGCTAACGCTGTATCCGGCGAAGTGGATGACCCTGTGGTTCCAGGCTCACAACTTCTGGCTCGCAAGCTCGAAGGATGCGTTGTACGGTCCGGCGGGTGTTGCGTTGCGTCGCGATCCGACGGGTGCGGCTGGGAACTTCGTCGGGAACGAACTCGACACGATCGTGAACTTCCACCTGAACAAGCGGACCGACTTGCTGGTGTCGTACTCGTACCTGTTCGCGGGGGAGTTCCTCCAGAAGACGCAGCCTGCCGGCTCGGGCTCGGCGAACACGAGCACGCTGGCGATGATTATCAACTACCGTTGGTGATTGTCTTGGTCTTGGGGTGTTCTTGGTCCGAGCCGGAGCGCCAAGCGAGGAAATAGCAAAACCCTCGCTTGGCGCTCCGGCTCGGACGTCTACTGATTAACCAGTCTTGGTTGGACGCCCGCTCGCCAGAGATGCTTTCACGTCGCAGATCGGGTACTCTGACAGGAACATTCCCTGTTCCTCGCCTCGGAGTATCCCGTGCCCCGCATCACACGTCGAGAGTTCTCGAAAACTGCCACCGCTGCCGGAATCGCCACCGCTATTTCCGCGAAGCGAGTCCACGGTGCGAACGACCGCATTCGCCTCGGCTTCATTGGCATCGGCAATCGTGGCGACCAGGTTCTCAGCGCGTTCCTCGAACACAAAGATGCCGACGTTGTTGCCATCTGCGACATCTATCAGCCATACCTCGACTTCGCCTCGAAGAAGATCGGCGGCAACCCCGAACAGTTCCGCGACTATCGGAAACTGCTCGCCCGCAAGGATCTCGACGGCGTCGTGATCGGTACCCCCGACCACTGGCACGCCCTGCAATGCATTCACGCCTGCGAAGCGCAAAAGGATGTGTACGTCGAGAAGCCGTTGAGCCTCTGCGTGGCCGAGGGCCGCGCGATGGTGAAGGCGGGCCGCGACAACAAGCGAGTCGTGCAGTGTGGCATCCAACGGCTCTCAAGCCCGATGTGTGCGGAAGCGGCCGAGGTCGTGCGAAGTGGCGGCATTGGCAAGGTGACGGCGGTTCGCTGCTTCCACGTTCAGAACGAATGGCCGAAGGGGATTGGTTCGCCTGCCGACGAGGACGCTCCGAAGGACTTCGACTGGGATGCGTGGACCGGCCCGGCACCGCTGCGAAAGTACAACAAGAACCGCAGCTTCTACCGCTTCCGCTGGTTCTACGATTACTCCGGCGGTCAACTCACCAACTTCGGCGTCCACTACCTCGCACAGATTCATAGGTCACTCGGCGTCGATGCACCGTTGTCGGTGGTGGCCGTTGGCGGCAAGTACGCGAACTACGACAACCGCGAAGTACCCGACACGATGGAAGTGGTCTGGCACTACCCGAACGACACGCTCGTGACGTTCTCGCAGTTCAACGCGACAGGTGCGCCACCAGCGGCGAAGCCGTGCGAGATCGAGTTTCGCGGCACGAAGGGCACACTCTACTTCCGCACGGGCGGCTACGAAGTCGTGCCAGAAGTCATCACGCAGAACGAGTTCGCGGCTCGCTCGCCGGTGAATCGCGCACTCGAAAAGGGCTGGCGAGAGGGGGCGAAGGCTCAGATCGAACCGAAGAAACTCGACGCTCCCATCAAGGACGCGGACCACGCCCGCAACTTCCTCGATTGTGTGAAGTCACGCAAGACGCCGAGTTGCGATGTGGAGTACGGTCATCGTTGCACGACGGCCGCGATCATCGGCAACCTCGCCCATCGCACTCGCACGTTCCTCGAATGGGACGCGAAAGCCGAGCGTTTCACGAACAGCGTCGCAGCGAACAAGCTGCTGAGCTACGACTATCGCGATCCGTACAAGTTCCCTGGATAACCAATCTTCGCCGCTTGCGGCGTAGCGATCGTGATCACGCTACGTCACAAGCGGCGACAAAGACAGCCTTCCCCGTGACAACCCGCGAGTTGTGACTTACACTGACGAGTGAGGCACCAACATCACACCACCGCGGAGACAACCGTGAGCATCGTTCGCATGGGTATGGCTGAAGACGGCAAGTTCGGTGACGGCTACGAAGCGATCTTCGGCAAGAAGACCGCCAAGCCTGCCGAGGCCAAGAAGCCCGAGGCCAAGAAGCCCGAGGCCAAGAAGCCTGCCAAGAAGGCCGCGAAGAAGAAGTGAGCCGATTGGTTTTCCCCATAAAGCACCCAGGCCAACGGCCTGGGGTCTTTGGGCTTCGTGGTTATGCCGTGCCTATAATGCCAGAGATGGAACCGACTGCACCAACCGCAATTCGCACCGACGCTCTCACCCGCACGTATTCCAAACCGCGTAAGCGGCGTTGGTGGTGGAGCAAGAAGCCCACAACTGTAGAACCCACCGAGTTCGTCGCGCTCAACGGCGTGAACCTCGAAGTTCGACCCGGCGAACTCTTCGGCTTGCTCGGCCCCAACGGTGCCGGCAAAACCACGCTCATCAAGATCCTCACCACTCTGCTGGCTCCCAGCACCGGCACCGCGTTCGTCGACGATCTCGATGTCACCGCCGACGCTGCGAAGATTCGCCCGCTCATCAACATGGTTTCGGGTGGCGAATCCTCCGGCTACGGCATTCTGAACGTCCGCGAAAACCTCTGGCTCTTCGCTCGCATCTACGGCGTGCCAACCGCCCTCGCTCACGAACGCATCGACAAGATGCTCGATGTCGTCGGGCTTACCGACAAGGCGAAGAGCCGTGTGAGCCATCTCTCGACGGGACAGCGGCAGAAGATGAACTTCTGTCGCGGCTTCATCACCGATCCGAAGATTCTGTTTCTCGATGAGCCAACGCTTGGCCTCGACGTGACTAGCGCTCGCGCCATCCGTGCGTTCATCAAAGAATGGATGCGGGAGCGGCCCGAGCGCACGCTGTTGCTGACGACGCACTACATGGCGGAAGCCGATGAACTGTGCGATCGACTCGCGATCATCGACCAGGGACGCGTGCTGGCCTGCGACACGCCGACGAACCTGAAACGCCGCGTGCAGAAGTATCCGCTTTACGAACTATCACTCGCTCCGGGCGCAACCGATGACTGGTCGCATCTGGAGAAGTTGGCGGGGGTGCATCAGTCGAAGGCATCCACGACGCCGACGACGGTGGAACTGAAGGTATCGTTGTTGGAGGAGTCGGCGATCGGCACCGTGGTGCAGTCTCTGGTGACTTCGGGGGGTCGCATTCTGAGTTTGAAGAAAGTGGAGCCGACGCTCGAAGACGTGTTCATCGAGTTGGTCGGCCACGGATTCACCGACAGCGAGGCGAAAGGCGAGCCGGCGTAGGTGGTATTCGCCGCTTGCGGCGTAGCCACTCCGGTTAGCGCTACGCCGCAAGCGGCGAAAACATCACGGCACCAATTTCAGCGTCCGCGACCGAACAACCTTCTCCAGCATCGCGACGAACTCGGCCACGGGCTTCGCGCCGAGGTCTTCGCCACTGCGGAGCCGTACCGCTACCGCGTTCGCTTCCATTTCCTTGTCGCCGACGACCAGCACATACGGCACCTTCTGCAACTGAGCATCGCGAATCTTCGCTTGCATTCGCTTGTCGCCGAGATCGACGTCAACGCGGTAATCCTGTTCAAGCAGCGAGTCGCCGAGCTTCTGAGCGAACTCGAAGTGTCGATCCGCGATGGGCACGATCGCGACCTGCACGGGTGCGAGCCACACCGGGAACGCCCCCGCGTACAGCTCGATCAGGTACGACATCATGCGTTCCATTGTGCTAATCACGCCGCGGTGAATCATCACGGGCCGCTTCGGGGTATCGTCCGAGTCCTTGAACTCGAGCTTGAACTGCTTCGGCAAGTGTTGGTCGAGTTGGATGGTCGAGAGAGTTTCCTCGCGGCCCATCGTGTCCTTGACCTGCACGTCGACCTTCGGCCCGTAGAATGCGGCCTCGT
Source organism: Planctomycetota bacterium (assembly GCA_021413735.1). Taxonomy (GTDB): domain Bacteria; phylum Planctomycetota; class Planctomycetia; order Gemmatales; family Gemmataceae; genus Gemmata. The sequence goes on along the minus strand of JAIOPV010000120.1, from coordinate 21,388 downwards.
TCCACGCTTCGAAAAACGGCAAACCCGATTCCACGAGTGCTTCCCGTAGAATCCGAATGCTGCTCTCCCACATCTCCGGGTCATCGGCGTATTTGCTTTTCGTCTCGGGGGGCAGCGGAGTTGCGGGGTCATCATTCTTGGAGAGGCGGAACCGGTACTCGGTGATGCCGAGGTCGGCGTAAGCCTTCTTCATCAACGACAGCACGCCCGCGATTTCGCCCTTGATCTGATCTGGGCGCACGAACAAGTGCGCGTCGTTCAGAGTCATGCAGCGAACGCGACTCAACCCGCCGACCACACCGGACCGCTCATAGCGATACATCTTGCCGAGTTCGGCAATACGGATCGGCAGGTCGCGATAGCTCCGCGGCTTCGACTTGAACACCTGAATGTGGTGTGGGCAGCACATCGGCCGTAACACGAGGTTTTCGTCCTCGTTTTCGTTTCCGCTCTCCCCCATGTCCATCTGCGGGAACATGCTGTCCTTGTAGTGCTCCCAGTGGCCGGAAATCTTGTACAGCTCCACCTTCGCCGCGTCCGGGGTGTAGACGTGCAGGTAGCCCGCCTTGCGTTCGTAATCGGTGATGAACGCTTCCAGCAACCGGCGAACGGTCGCCCCCTTCGGCAGCAACATCGGGAAGCCGGCACCGAAGACTTGTTCGTTGGAGAACAGGTCGAGTTCGCGACCGATCTTGCGGTGGTCTCGCTTCGCGGCTTCCTCAACGCGTGCGAGGTGGGCTTTCAGGTCGTCGGCGTTGGCCCATGCGGTCGCGTGGAAGCGTTTCAGCATCTTGTTCTTGCTGTCGCCGCGCCAGTATGAGCCGGTCACCTGAGTGATCTTGAAGCCTTTGCCATCGAGGTTGCCGGTAGTTTCGACGTGCGGCCCGCGACACAAATCGGTGAACGTGTCCTGCTGGTAAACGGTGATCGTCGGATTGGTCGCGGCCTCGTTGCCGTACTCGTCCTTGCCCTTGGTTAAGCCGTCGATGAGTTCGACCTTGTATGGGTTGTCCTTGAAGAGTTCGCGACCCTCATCGGCGCTAATCTCCCGCACCTTGAACGGGTACTTCCCCTTGATGATTTGCTTCATCCGGTTGGAGATCCATTCGAGGTCGCCGTCGGTGGGGTTCACGTCGAGGTCGAAGTCGTAGTAGAAGCCGTACTCGATCGGCGGCCCGATTGTCGGCTTCGCCTGCGGGAATTTCTCGACGACGGCCTGCGCCAGAACGTGCGCGAGGGAGTGCCGGAGCTTGTAGAGGGTGGGGTCGTAGTCTTTGGGGATGTACTTGTCGCCAGCGGCCTTGAGTTCGGCTTCGGTTGCCATGTGATGAGATCCTTGCTTTGAGACTCGCCCGATTTCGCAGAGCCGAAATAGGCTCGTCCGCCGACGCCCGTGGCACCCGGTCATACAGCCGGAACCTCCCTGAGCGTCACAAGCATGTTACGAGTGAAGAGAGAGCCAGACAGCGCGAGCGGGTTCGCGCCGAAGAGAAGTTACCACGGTTGACCGATGGCACGGCCCGCGAGATCGTAGCCGTCGGCGGCGGTCACCTTCACGCGAACGAAGTCACCGGGACGCAGGTTCTTGCCCTTCACTCGCACGGCACAGTCTATGTCGGGGGTGTCGGCGGTCGTGCGACCGCGAGCGTGCCCCGCGAACTCCGGGTCCGGACCGTCGATGATGACGGGATGTTCCTTGCCGACCTGTGCCGCAGCCCAGCCGAACGCAACCTGCTGCTGCACTTCCATGATCGCTGCCACCCGCGCCGCCTTCACATCTTCGGGGATGCGGTCGTCGAGCTTTTCGGCTGGCGTGCCGGGCTCCAGCGAGTACGGGAACACGCCCATTCGCTCGAATTTGAAGTCCGCGACGAACTGGCGAAGCTCCTCGAACTCCGCGTCGGTTTCGCCAGGGAATCCCGCGATGAATGTGGTGCGAATCGCGAGGTCCGGCCACTTCGCCCGCAGACGGTGGAGCAATTTCTCCGTCGAAGCACGATCGACGCGGCGAATCATGCGTTTCAGCACGCGGTCGCTGATGTGCTGCAACGGCATGTCGAGGTACGGAATGATCTTCTTCGCGCCTGCGAACGTGTCGATCAACTCGTCCGAGATGTGTTCGGGGTACGCATACAACGTGCGGATCCACTCCAACCCCTCGACCTTGTCGAGTTCGCGGAGCAGTTCCACCAACCGCGTGCGACCGTAGAGATCCATGCCGTAGTAGGTCGTGTCCTGGGCGACGATAATGAGTTCGCGAACGCCGTCGGCCACGAGTTCGTTCGCCTCGCGGATCACTTCCTCGATCGGCTTCGTGACGTGCTTGCCGCGCATCTTGGGAATCGCGCAGTACGTGCAGAGGCGGTCGCAGCCTTCGCTGATCTTGAGGTATGCGTAGTGCTTCGGCGTGATGCGAAGGCGGGAGGTATCTTCGAGGGCACGCACCGGAGCGGGACGGAACAGCGAACGCTGTTCGTCAGCGAGTTGTGGTTGCCGATGCGTCGCACGATTGACGACCGCGGCGATTTCTTCGCGACCGAACACGCCGACGATCTGATCGACTTCGGGCACGTTCTCCAGCAGCACATCGCGTTGCCGTTCGGCCATGCAGCCAGCGACGACCACGGAGCCGACCTTGCCAGCAGCCTTCAGAGCAAGCATTTCGCGAATGACGGACAGCGATTCCTGCCGGGCTGGTTCGATGAAGCCGCAGGTGTTGATGACCACGACGTCGGCACCTTCGGCGTCGGGTTGGAGGGCGTAGCCATCTTGTGCGAGCTTGCCGAGCATACGTTCGGAATCGACGAGGTTCTTCGGGCACCCCAGCGAAATGAATGCGAAGTTGCCTTTGTGCGTGTGGTCAGCGTGAGCCGACGATTCCGTTGCGAGTGGTAAACTCTTGGTCGTCATCCGGTGCGGGTCCGTCGGTGGTGCGGCGAAAGTCGAACGGTCATTATACGAGTGAAGGCAGCCTCTCCAAGAGAAACGCGACCTGTTCACCGACGTCGAGCAGGTCCGGCATACAACACTTCGACGCGGAGAGCGTTTTCATCGATCCGGTAATAGACCCCGAGAACGTCTTCGTACCAGATCCGGAAGTTAGGATCTCGCGATTCGCCCATGTCTCGTGGGGTTCGACGCAAGGCCCAGTCAATACGGTCTTGCGCCACAAGTATCCTTTTCGGATCGTCGGCGAGTTGTTCCAGGCGGGTCACCGTTTGCAAGGCGAACAGCGACCAGACGACGGAAAACGTCATTGTTGGCCCGTTTGCTTGCGGTATTCAGCGAGGGTGAGAAACGGACCGGCCATTCGGCGGGCGGTTTCTTCCGGCGTAATCGCAGCCTCCCAATCGGGAATTGGAGCGGAATTTGGAACGCTCGTGGCGAAAACGTGCCCCGATCCGTCGCGGAACTCGACCGCTTGCGTGCGAGCTGCTTCGGCGAAAAGTTTCTCGGCATCGGCCCAACTCACAGCTTTCCCACCGACGTAGACCATAACCATACGAAAACCTCCAGCGCGGGATGTGGCTATTCTACCACAGTGGGGTTGCGACCACTACCGAGAGCACGCGGGAGCCAACACCCATGAAGCTGAAACGAGTTTACATCAAGCGTGCGGGTGGCGAGATTGGCTCGGAAGCGTGCTATGCCGCGTGGAAAGGCTTCTCTGCGAAAGGATATCCGCTCGACTTCTTCGAGTGGGACGAACTCACCGGGCGACACCTGCCGTTGAGCCGCGATACGCTTGTCGTCGGGGGCACCGTGGCGGTGCAACTCGCGCTAAAGCAGCTCGGCGTCGCGGTGCCGTTGCCGTTGAACATTCCAGAATCACTCACAGCATTCGCAGGGCGGCAAGTGTGGCCGACCACGCTCGGCGAGGTTCGCCGGCAGTTCATGTCGGGATCGAGCCAGCCAGTGTTCGTGAAGCCGCTCGCGTTGGCGAAAGAGTTCGCCGGACTCGTGTTGAGCAAACCGGATGACTTGAAACGTGTTCAACACCTTGATGACGAGTTGCCGTTGCAGGCTGCGGAAGTGGTCGTGTTCGTCTCGGAATGGCGGTACTTTGTGCTGCGTGGCGTGGTCGTGGAAGCGGCCCACTACAAGGGCGATTGCTTCATCCATCCGGACGCCGTGACCGTTCGCCGTGCGGTGGCCGAGTACGCCGCCGCGCCAGTCGCGTATGGCCTCGACCTCGGCGTGACTGCCGACGGCCGAACGCTCCTCATCGAAGCGAATGATGGCTTCGCACTCGGATGTTACGGACTCGACGCGGTGGTTTACGCGGAGATGCTCGAAGCCCGTTGGTGCGAGATTGTCGGGCTGAGTTGAAGAGGAGGCCGGACCATGCTCATCCGTTCTGCAACCGATGCCGATTGGCCGCATGTCTGGGAGTTGTTTCGCCTCGTCGCGGCAAGCGGCGACGTGTTCGCTTACGACGAATCCACCACCGAAGATATCGCCCGCCGACTGTGGTTCGATGCGCCCACTGTGTGCTACATCGCGGAACTTGATGAGCAGTTCGCGGGCACGTACTACGTCCGACCGAACGCCGCTGGCAGGGGAAGTCACGTTGCGAACGCCGGCTACATGGTGTCGCCGTCGTTTCGCGGTCGCGGGCTTGCTCGCACGATGTGCGAACACTCGCTCGACACAACTCGACAACTCGGATACTCCGCCATGCAATTCAACTTCGTTGTGGCGACGAACGTGGCTGCGGTGCGAGTCTGGGAAGCGTGCGGCTTTTCGGTGGTTGGTCGGTTGCCTGGCGCATTCCGACACGCCGAACTCGGCTTCGTCGATTCACTCGTCATGTTCCGGACGCTGTGACGAGTGCTGCCACCCGGCAACGTTCGGCCAACTCCGGGAAGTCACGGCACACGCGGGCTTCGAGATCGGCCAGCACCTCGCGATTTCGTTTCGCCGAACTGATGAGATGCGTGTACCCCACGGCAGCAGACTTCGCCGCGTCATACGGATCGGCCGCTTCCGCGAAGAGATGCTGAACCCGTAACGTCGCGTCGGCCCACGAACGCGGGAACGTCCGCCGATGTGCCACCACTGCGTCGAGCATCATCTGCTCGATCAGCACATTGCACAGTCCTTTATTTCCCCACGTCGCCCATCCGGGGGCGTTCGACTCGACCTCCGCGATGCGAATGCCAAGCTGTGCGAACTCCGTCAGCAAGTCAATTCGTGTGCCGCCCACGATGCCGCAGCAACTTGCCGTTCGCGTGCCTGCGCCGTCCGTGTAACGTCGCCATGCGTCCGGCAGCCAGCCAGCACCAGCAGCAGGAAACGTGCGTTCCACTGCTCGCACGGGGTAGTAACCAGCCGCGTTGTCCGGGTCGAACTGTTCGGGGCTTTGTGCGAACACGGGTGCCGTTTCGAGTTCTTCAGGGAGTCGCTTCCACAAGAACACGTCGCCGTCGATGTGAACGAACGGGTCGGTTTGCATGCGATAGGCGTAGAGCTTGCCAAGTGCCCACCAGTCCGGCGACCTGCCGCCAAGGCGATTCAGTTCCCGCGAGACGTGTGTAAACTTCAGGCCGAGTTTGCCGACGAGCAGCTCCACGCCCGCATCATCGGTGACGAGCATCGTGTCGGGGTAATGCCGGCTCGCACATTGAACCGAAAGTCCCCACGCGAGGTACGCGTGATACGGCGACAGCCAGCCGGAGCCTTCGCCACGGCGGAACGGTTCGGTCCAAAACGACCACACAGCCCGCACGGGTTAGCCTCGAAAGGATTGCAGGAATTTCCAGAGTGTGCCGAAGATCATCGGTAAGAGACACATCGCAAACGGCAGTGAGCAGCACGCGATGGTGAGCTTCGACGAAAACGGCAATCTGATCGCCGGTTCTTCTCGCAATGTTGGTGGCCAGGGGGCACGCGGCAGCAACGGAGGCAACGTTGGAAACGCGGGCAACGGCGGCGGTATCGGCGGCTTCGGTTCAGGCGACTCGGGTTTGTGGGCTGGCATCGGAGGCGGTGGCGGAGCCGGCGGAGGCAACGGAGGCGGGCTGCCGTCAGACGCGACGAAATCGGTTCCGCACGCAGCACATCGCAACGGCACCCAACCACCCGGCGTGCCAGACAAATCTGCTTTCACCAAACACACCGGACACGCCGCAAGTCTGACTCCATCTGCTGTGGAGAGGATCAGGGCGACAAGGTGCGGTCCGTGAGGTGACTCGGGCACGTCAGCCTCCCAGCGAGGGGAGGTAATCCCACAGCCATGACAGCAGCGGCTTGAAGAACAGTCCGACCAGAAACAGCGTGGCACAGAAGGCGAATATGATCGTTAGAATCCGTTCCCATCCGGGCGTGCCTCGAAACAGTTTCCGTTTCTTCGGCCTCGACGACTCGGGCGTTGCAAAGGGTGACGGCTTCTTGGCACCGCGAAGGTTCACCGTGAACGGATTGCGGCACCCCGGACACGTTACCGACAGCGTAAACGTCGGCGACACTCGCGGAAGGTCAACCTTGAATTTTCGGCACAACGGACAGATGACGGACTTTCTCCCCGCCGAATCCGTGAGCACGTCATCGGTGTGCCTCGTGGGTGAAGAGGGAGGCGGTGGCGGTGCGAACCCTCGAAGTGGTGGAATCGGTCCGGGTCGCGGAGGAGGCAGCGTTGCGGGTCGCGGCGATGGTGGTGGCGAGTGCGCTGGAAGCGTTGCGGTCGCTGTGTATTCGCTGCCGCAGGTTCCACATCGCATGTCGACACGAGTGCCTGAGCCTGGCACGATTTCGATGGTATAGCACGCCGGGCAGCGAGATAACCGCTGACCGCCGTCGCCGAGCAAGATGACCGAAAGCCAGCGTGATTCGCCCTTCGACGGACTCACAGCGGCAACCGGCTTCGCGATCGTTGGTGCCGGTGGTGGGCTTCCATCGGATGCCACGAACTCGGTGCCGCACGAGGCGCACCGCAACGGCACCCAGCCGCCGGCGAGTTGCGGCACAACGGAATGCGCCAGGCACACGGGGCACGACGAAACCCGATATCCATCCGAGCCCGCTTGCATCGGCGAGACGAGATGCGACCCGTGAACTGCCGGCACGATCGGCATGTCAGCTTTGGGGAGCACGGGCGGCGTGAGCGATGGGAATGTCTTGAGCAGGTCGGCACCGATGCCCCGGAAGCCGATGCTGTCGTAGCCCGAGCCGTAGTGGGGTTCAGGCCCGTACTCGGTCGGTGCGGGTTCGGGTTCTTCGGGCGGTTCGTACATGAACGACATCCGGACGGCAGTCAATCCGGTCAGGATACAACGCACGGGGCAACTGGGAGAGATGAAGCCCTAAATCGGCGAGACAATCGTGCTGAGGAGTCTCTTGCGCGTTGCCCCAGGAACATCGTGAATACAATTCCCGTAGGCGAACAGCCGGCCAACGCCGGCTGTTCCCGTTATTCCAACCGGCCGTTTGCCAGGAACGCAACACATGCCCGATATTCGCGAAACGCAACTACTTGTCATTGGTGGCGGGCCAGGCGGTTACCCGGCGGCGCTTCACGCGGCCGATCACGGGATCAAGGTCACGCTCGTGGACTCCGACCCCAAGCTCGGCGGCGTCTGCCTGAACCGTGGCTGCATTCCGAGCAAGGCGTTGCTGCACACGGCGAAGATCATTCGCGAAGCGCACGAGATGGCCAAGTACGGTGTCACGTTCGGCGACCCGAAGATCGACATGGACAAACTGCGGGCGTTCGTACAGCAAACGGTCGTCGGCAAGCTCACGTCGGGCATCGCGAGTCTGACGAAGGGCCGCGGCGTCGATGTGATTAGGGGACATGCCACGTTCACCGATGCGAACACGGTCGAAGTGACTGGAGAGAATCCCTGCACGATCAAATTCCAGAACGCGATCATCGCGACGGGTTCGCTTCCGATTGTGCCGAAGCCGTGGCAACTGAACGATCCGCGGGTGATGGACAGCACAGCGGCGCTTCTGTTGCCGGACGTGCCGAAGAAGTTGCTCGTCATTGGCGGCGGCTACATCGGCCTGGAAATCGGCAGCGTCTACGCGGCTCTCGGCAGCAAGGTTACGGTGGTCGAAGCGCTCGATAGCCTGCTCGCGATGGCCGACGCCGATCTCGTCGCGCCGCTCGCCAAGAAGCTGAAAGCGGAGTTCGAGGCGATTTACACCAGCACGAAGGTCGCGGCACTCACGGCGACGCCTGAGGGAATCGTCGTCACGCTCGAAGGAAAGGATACGCCAGCGTCGATCACGTTCGACCGCGTGCTGATCTCGGTGGGGCGTCGTCCGAACTCGGCGAACCTCGGACTCGACAAGGCCGGCGTGAAGGCGACCGATCGGGGGTTCATTCCGATCGACAAGCAACGCCGCACGAACGTGCCGCACATCTTCGCAATCGGGGATGTCGGCGAGGAGCCCGGGCTAGCTCACAAGGCGACGGCCGAGGCACGGGTCGCGGTGGATGTGATTCTGGGCGAGCCTGCGGAGTGGAGCCCGCGAGCGATACCGGCTGTGATCTTCACCGATCCGGAGATCGCGTGGGCAGGGATCACGCAGAAGGAAGCGGAAGCCCAGAATGTTCCGCATGAGGTGCTGAAGTTCCCGTGGGCGGCGAGTGGTCGCGCGGTGAGCATTGCCCGCACGGAGGGGCTGACGAAGATGCTGATCGACCCGGAGAGCAAGCGAGTTCTGGGTGTGGGTATTGTGGGTGCGGGAGCGGGCGAGATGATTTCGGAGGGCGTGTTGGCGGTGGAGATGGGAGCGGTGGCTCGTGACGTGATGGAGAGCATTCACCCGCACCCGACGCTATCGGAAACGGTGATGGAGAGCGCCGAGTTGGCCTACGGCGGCGCGACGCACCTGGCGAAGCCCCGCAAGGTGGCGAAGTAATGTGACGAAGTGATTGAGTTGTCGGCGAATTAATTGTCTGAGCCCGAGCGCCAGCGAGGAGGAGCGTATGTCCTCGCTGGCGCTCGGGCTCGGATAGAACCCCGGCTCGAACGAAGCCGCATTCACCCGGTGATGCCATGCCAGATCACCCGCTGGCTTATTTCATCACGTTCACGACCGACGGCACATGGTTGCATGGCGACGAGCCCGGCTCAGTGGATCGGGAACGCAATCAGTTTGGCTCACCGTGGTTGCCTGTCGATCCGAAACGGCGGGCAGTCGCTCGCGGCCAGATGACACAGGACCCGTTCTGGCTCGATACCCCGCAGCGAGGAGTTACACGCGACGCGATCGTCGAGGAATGCCAATTCCGCGGGTGGTCGCTCCTTGCCCTCCACGTCCGTTCCAATCACGTCCATTTGGTCGTGAATGCCTCGCGGGAACCCGAGTTCGTTATGCGGTCGTGCAAAGCGGCCGCGAGCAAACGGTTGAACGAGGCCGGTTTCGATCACCCTGACCGGAAGCGGTGGACAGCGCACGGCAGCACGAAGTATTTGTGGCATGAAGATGCAGTTGCGTCGGCGGTGAGTTATACGCTCTACCGGCAGGGCGAGCCGATGGCTATGTATGCGGCACCGGAGTCGAGTATGCTCGGTGCGGGTTCACCCGTTCCGAGTTCACCCGTTCCGAGTTCATCCGGTCCGAGCCCGAGCGCCAGCGAGGGTTGAACGCATTCCTCGCTGGCGCTCGGGCTCGGAAGTGTCACGCTCGTTCGGCTATCGTGAACTGTTTTTCACACATTCAGGAATCCCAGATGCGCCGTGTCATGCTCTGCTTCGTCCTGCTCGCGGGAGCAGCACTGATGACCATACCCAACCCCACCCCCGCGGCGCAGAAGCCCCCAGCTCCAGTCAAGGAAGACGTCGTGTTCGACAAACTCTTCAAGGCGTGGCTCGCCGAGGAATTCGAGAACCATCCGCTGTTCGCCACCCAACAGGGCAACCACGAACACGACGACCAACTCGATGATCTGTCACCCGCCGCACGCACCCGAGACATCGACCGCGCCCGCACCTGGCTCGCTCGCCTGCCGAAGTCGCTCGAACGCGACGAACTCCCACGCAGCGTCCAAATCGACCTCGATATCTGGATGGCCAACCTCAACTACGCCGTGTGGTCCGCCGAGAACGACAACCGCTTCGTGTACGATCCTCGCGTCTACGGCGAATACATCTCAGACGGCGTCTTCCTGCTGTTCACGCAATCGACGCTCCCACGCGAGCGCAATGTGCAGAACGCCGCGAAACGCATCACCCACATTCCGAAGGTCATCGCGGCAGCGAAGGCCAGCCTGAAGAACCCGCCGAAGGAACTCACGCAGGTCGCCATCAAGCGGAACCTCGGAGCGATCGCGTTCTTCGAGAAGGAGATCTACACCGTCTCCGGCGAAACTCCAGGCAGCGAACCGCTCGCCTCGCCGTGCCGTGCTGCCGTCAAGGCATTGCAGGACTACCAGACATTCCTCGAAACAGAACTGCTCGCGAAGTCGAAGGGCGAATGGCGACTCGGCAAAGAGAAGTTCAGCAAGAAGCTCGAACTCGAACTCGATGCCGGGTTGAACGCCGACGCCGTGCTGAAACTCGCCGAGGACGAAGCCGATCGCGTTGAGCGTGAGATGTGGTACGTCTCGAAGCAATTGTTCGCGAAGTTGTTCCCGGGCGTGCCGGTGCCGGCCGACGATCCCGTTGGCCGGCGTGCTGCGATTCAGGCTGTGCTCGCGGAACTCGGCAAGGATCACGGCAAACCCGGAGACCTCGTGAGCGATGCCCGCAAGACCGTCGCGAAGATCAAGACCTTCATCACCGAGAAGAAGATCCTCACGCTGCCCGATCCGGATACGTGCAAAATCGTCGAGATGCCCGAGTTCCAGCGTGGGTTCTCACTCGCGTACCTGAACCCGGCCCCGCCGCTCGATCCGAAAGCCGACAGCCTGTATGCCGTCGCGCCGCCGCCTGCCGATTGGAGCCCCGAGCGCGTGGAAGCTCTGCTCCGCGAATACAACTCGGCAATGCTGCAAGTGCTGACGATCCACGAAGCGTACCCCGGCCATTACGTGCAATTGGCGTACTCGAATCGCAATCCGTCGCTCGTGCGGAAGGTGCTTTCGTCGGGGACCTTTGCGGAAGGGTGGGCCGTGTATACCGAGCAGATGATGCTCGACCAGGGCTACGGCGACGGCGACCTGTCGCTGCGATTACATCAGTTGAAGTTCTACCAACGGGCGGTCATCAACGCGATTCTCGACCACAAGATGCACTGCGACAACCTCGCCGACGCGGACGCCAAGAAGCTGCTGATGGAACGTGGCTTCCAGACCGAAGCAGAGGCAGTCGGCAAGATTTCGCGAGCGAAGCAGAGCAGCACGCAGCTTTCGACGTACTTCGTGGGCCGCACGGCGTTCTACAAGTTGCGGCAGGAAGTGCAGCGGTCACGCGGCGACAGGTTCGATCTCGCGAAGTTTCACGAGTCGGTGTTGAGCCACGGCACGCTGCCGGTGAAGTATCTGACCGAATTGGTGAAGTGAGTTGACGACGTTTAGCCACCGCCCCAACGGGGCGGTGCGTCCGGTGATGTCAACGCGCCGCCCCGAAGGGGCGGTCGCTAAACGTGATCGGTGTTTGGTGATAGCGCGGGAAAGGCGAGCGCCACTTTCGGGGCTTCCTCGGGCGTCTTCGGTTTGCGATTCGGCCCGAACAGCAAAGGCAACACCATCAACATCGTGATAAGCCCGAACGAAGCGGCCATGATCGCGGCATGCCCGCGAGTGAACTGGAGGATCAGCCAGAAGGCCACGAACCACACCACGAAGTGCAGCAAATTGATGAACAGCGCCACCACGATCGTCCCGCGACTCGGAACGTACAACACACCAAGTTGATCCGCCAAGACCTCACGGCTTCCCTTTTCCTCGATGAACTTGCGACCGTCCGGACTGTTGACGTAGGTCCGTTTGTCCTTCGTCAACTGAGCGTTGTAACGTATCGGCTCGTTGTCGCCTTCCGTTTTCACCTTGATCGCTGCCGTCATGTATGACTGGGCAGTTTTGCCAGTGCTGTTCAACATGAACGGCTCGCCAGCGTCATCGAAGAAGATGGTCTTCTTGTCGCCGACGCCTCGCTTGAACTTCATCGACACTTCGCTCGGATTACCGCTCGGGTCCACTTTCAGTTTGCTGCCGTCGGGCGAGACCCAGCGAATGGCTTCCATCTCGTCGAACTTCTTGGTTTCGTAAGAACTGAACTCGAAGAACGTGTCGTATTTTCGGGGATTACGTGCGTCGATCCACACCCACATGGTGAGGAAAACGCTGACAAGGGCCGCGGCTGCGAGCGCTCGCAGCGGCAATCGTTCGGCAGGTGCCTGATAGAGATAGCCTTGCGCGATGAGGCCGCCGCCAAGGAATATGCCGAACAGCACGAGCGTTACAAGAACGAGAATGATCGTCAGGGTCACGGCGTAGTTCCGGGGCGTCGTGCAGGAAAGGATACTAATAAAGAGAACGCGGAAAGCCTACCAGCGCCGCACGCCCACGGCTACGGGCAGTCTTGGGGTTTCGCGGCGAAACGCGATGAGGAGCCCAACCATGCGAATCCGATTCCGAACGGTCGTTGGCATGGTCGTGGTTTCGGTTCTCGTGTTTGTGGTCGGGTTCTCGTCGGTCTGGCGTGGTTGGTTCCTCGACGCTTCCGAAGCAACCGCACAGAAGATTCAGCCAGGAATGACGCTCGCCGAAGCGGAACAAATCATCGGTTGTCCCCCTGGAAGTTACACGTTCGGTAGACCACGGACCAATTTCCGAATCAGTGGGAACGCCACCCCAAATGAGATTTCCTGGACGACATATCAAGGAACAATCACAGTCGCCGATGGACTATATGGTCCCGACAACCAGTGGTATTTGAAGCCAGATGGCGTCGTTGATTGGGTGAAGTGGGAGCGATTTGTAGCCGCCCCGGATACGTACAATCCGTGGATTGCCATCATCCTCGGCGTGACTCTGGCGGTCTTCATGTATTGGGTGTTTATCGCGAGCGCCGGAGAAACACCGCACGAGAAAACCAGCATCTAAAAATCAACGTGAGCGTCGAAGCGTTAGCTCGACGGTGCCTTGAGAGAACCATTGGGTTCACCAAAACTACCGTCGGCCTGACGGCTCGACGCTCACAAGACCGGTTGCGTGACGACGTGCCAACGGTCCGTGTCGAACAAGATTTGCGTGACGCCATCCACGGGCGGTTCCGCTTCCGGCGACTTTCCAATCAGCACACAGATGGCGTGCGGGTAGCCGAGGTCGCTGTGGAAGCGTGCGAGTTGCTTCAGGTCAGCGGCAACCGCGCTCGGGTTCGTGCGAAACACCAGCGCCACCGCTCCGAAGCGTCGATCTGGTGCGCCGTGTTCGCCGAGTTGCCAGAACAGCAGATCGGGCTGACGTGCAGGGGCGTCGGGGTCGCCTTGAACGATGATGTGCCCGAGACCGCGTTGAACCGGAATGGCCTTGTCCCACATGCGGCGGAATTCGTGATAGAACTCCATCACGAATGAGCGTTCGCGAACTTTGCGTGCGGCCGGCGGTTCCTCGGCTTCGGTGGGCGTGTATTCTCGTCCGTGAGCCGCGGCGAACCGCGGATGCATCAGATTGAGCGCTTCAACAACAAGTGCCTGGAACGGATGAGTCACAAGAACCTCTCCCCAACCCCTCCACCAAGGGGAGAGGGGCTTAAAAATCCGGCTCCCCCTTCCTTCTTAGGGAAGGGGGTTGGGGGGTTAGGTTTCGGAGCTACCCAATCGCTTCTTTCCACTTCTTCACGCGAGCTTCGTCGATCACGCCGTCACGCTTGCCCGCAGCACACACCGACGAACGCACCGCGAAAAAGTCTGGCGTCACGCCCTTGAGTTGCTTCATCTGCTCAGGACGCAACGAACCGCCCACCGCCACGATCGTGTAAACGCGCTGCAAGCTCTCGACCATCTCCTGCACTTCCGCTGCGGTCATGAAGTCCAGCAGCGTCTTGCCGTCCTTGTTCCAGGTGTCGAGCAGAAACGCCTTGAAGCGGAATCGTTTCGCGAACTTCGCCATCTCCACCGGCGGCACCGACTTCGCACGTTCCCAGTCGGCATACGCCACCGCCACCATCTCCATCCCGACCGGCAACTCTCGCCGCGTGTCGAGGAGGTCTTCGCCCCAACCGGGCACAGGCGAATAGTTCGCCAGCCCCCATTTCACATAATTCAGTTTCAGTTCGAGATGCCAGTGCGCCTCGGTCAAAGCGTTCGGCGTCCATTCGCCAAGCGCAGCGCTCACGGGCACCTTCCCGCCAACGGCCTCGATGACAGAAGCGACCACTTCGGCCTCGGCGGGCGCGAGCGAGCCTTTAGATGGCTCCTTCACGTCGATCAGGTCGGCTCCACCTGCCAGCGCCGCCGCGACCTCATCGGCCGAGCGCACGCTTACGAGAAGTCCTGTCTTGGTGCTCATGACAGCGTGATTCCTTCCTGGAAACCAAATTCGAACCACGAGAAATCGTGACCACGTGGCTCGTCGTGCCTTTGTTTTTGCCCTCTCCCGCAAGGGGAGAGGGCAAAAACCGCTACCCCGGAGGGGTGTAGCCTTCCACCGCAAAGAACATCGTTTGCCCCGAATACGCATGATACGCGATCGGGCGTATGTTCTGGAACACGAACCCGAACAGACCGGCAGGCAGAAACCATTCCGGAGCGTTCCGGTGCTGTTCCGTTGTCGCCGCGAATTCCTCTGCCGTCGAATAACGCACGCAGTCCGTCAGGTTCCCCACGCCAATCAAACCGCCACGCAAACGGGCCAAATCGAGGAGTTCCGGCGTTGAGATGAGCGCCCAACCCTCGGGCCGCTCATCCGCAATCTTCGACGCATGAATCAAAACGCGACCACGCCGACGAGTTTGCCACGTCCGCACTTCGACGGTTTTCACGCCCGCCACGAGCAACGCAGCCCACGGCTGCTTCACCGAAAGTGCGACAAGCGGTTCAGGTTGGGGCTGGAGATTCGCGCCAGGGCCAAACCTCAATTCTTCCTGTGGTGCATTTGTTGCCAAATGTGTTACCCTGAGCTAAGGAATTAGATGAATCTTTGCCGATGCGAGTCTGCGCATTTGGCGATCCATCTGCCATCGCCCTCCAATCTGGCGGTCCTCAGATGCCGGTCCGTATGGTCAGCGGGGAAGAACTTCCCGCCCCACTACTAGGCTACAAGCTCATCGAACGCCTTGGGCGTGGCGGTTTCGGGGAAGTATGGAAAGTCGAAGCCCCCGGCGGACTGCAAAAAGCCGCGAAGTTCGTCTTCGGCGACCTCGACGCAATGGACGAGGAGAGCCGACCGGCTGAACAAGAACTCAAGGCCATGAAACGGGTCCGCGAGATCCGTCACCCGTACATCCTTTCTCTGGAGCGATACGACACGATCGAAGGTCAGCTCATTATCATCATGGAGCTGGCCGACCGCAACCTGTGGGACCGTTTCCGGGAGTGCCGCGGTCAAGGACTTGTCGGGATTCCGCGTGAAGAACTGCTCGGCTACATGTCGGAGGCGGCCGAAGCTCTCGATCTGATGAACACGCACTATCAGATCCAGCACCTCGACATCAAACCGCAGAACCTGTTCCTCGTTTTCAATCACATCAAGGTCGCGGACTTCGGGCTTGCGAAAGTGCTGGAAGGCGTTCGTGCCACGGTTACCGGAGGAGTCACGCCGGTTTACGCGGCCCCGGAGACGTTCGAGGGCTGGATTTCACGCTTCTCGGATCAGTACAGCCTCGCCATCGTGTTCCAGGAACTGCTCACCGGCAACCGCCCGTTCAACGGAGCGAACACCCGTCAACTGCTGATGCAGCACATGAACGGGTCGCCCGATCTCAGCAGCCTCTCGGAAAGCGATGCCGCCATCATCGGTCGTGGCCTGAGCAAGCGGCCCGACGACCGCTACCCGCGTTGCGCTGATCTTGTGCAAGCGTTGAAGATGTCGGGGTCGCCGTTGGCTCAACTGCTTGCCTCGCAGCGTGAACCTCCTGCGCCTGCTCTTTCGCAACTTCGCCCAGGCGGAACGCCACCGACCGTTCTCACGGAGCAACCCGCCGATCCGGCGATTCCTGCCCCTCCGAACTCGATTCAAATCACCCGTATGGCTCCGGGGAGTGCGGGTCGCTTTGGCGCGACTCCGGCCGCGCCCGGCAAGAACGAAACCCCACAGCCGAATCGACTGCCGCCGCTTGTTCCTGCAAAAAATGGCACTCCGCTGCCTGGGGGGTTTGGTCCCCGGTTGGTAACGCCGGGTGCTGCCAGCGGGAACAATCTGACGATGACGTCTCAGCGTCCGATCATTTTCCAGACTGGGCGAATGGGAAGTCTCGGGATCGCGCCGCCGGAAAAGACAGGTGAAGGAATCCTGTTCCCGGCACTCGTTCTCGCCATCGGACAGACCGGAAAGCGAGTCGTCGAATCCTTCAAGAAGCTGATTTGCGATCGCTTCTCGCACCCCGACAAGATCCCGAATATCCGCTATCTGTACCTCGACACGGACCCGGAAGCGGTCCCATCGGGCGCGAGCGATAACCCCGCGGACATCGCGCCACACGAAGCGGTCCTGGCGCGACTCAATCGCCCAGGGCACTACCTCCAACGCGATTCGCTGCCTCCCGTCGATAGTTGGATGCCTTCGGGTACGCTCTACAAGCTCTCGCGAAATCCGGGCGCGGCCGAGGGGGTTCGCGCATTCGGTCGGCTCGCGTTGTTCGATCACTACCGAGTGATTGCCCAGCGAGTTCGGCAGGAAATCGAAGCGTTCATGATCGAGACGCCGGTCAACGAGGCGAACAAGAACACGAAGCTCGGGCTCCGAACGAACCGCCCCCGTGCGTACATCGTCACCGGTTTGGGTGGCGGCACTGGCAGCGGTATGTTCCTCGATATCGCTTTCCTGCTGCGGCACGAGATGCGGCAGGTCGGCTACTTCAAGCCGGAGATTAACGGGTTCTTCTTCGTGCCGCCAGCGACTCGTTCCACGGCCCGCAACGCGGCGCTCGGCAACACCTACGCGGCGTTCACCGAGTTGAACCACTTCCAGGCGAAGAAGTCGATTTATCAGACGATGTTCGACAAAACGGAACCGCCGATCGTGGATTCCGAACCACCGTTCGCCAGGGTCGCGGTGTTGCCTCTGCCGAAGGCGATCACCCCGAAGAGTCAGGCCGCCTCGGCGGGGCTGGCCGCTCGTGCGCTGTTCAACGAACTGCTGACCCCCATCGGGCGAGTCGCCGACGAAGGCCGCGAAGCTTACGCGAAGGCCATCACCGCAGCTGCGCCGATGTGCCAGACTTTCGGCATGTTCAGGCTGTCGTGGCCGCGTCCCGAAATGCTCATGGCGGCGACCTCTCGGTTTTCGCAGCGGCAGATTCAACGCTGGACCGCGAAGGAAGCGGCACACCTCCACGAACCGATCGCCACCTGGCTTTCGCAGCAGTGGACCGATCGGCAATTCGATCTCGCGACGATGGCCGAGGATCTTCGGCACGCCGTACAGGAAACGCTCCGCGAAGACCCGGATAAGGTGTTCGACGCGATCATCACCCCGCTCAACACGCAGACGCCATCCGGTGGCACATTCGACGCCGTCGGTGCCTGTACCGTCTTCGACGAACTCCTCAAGATCGTTGGCAAGCCAGACACCGAGGATGGCTCGGCTCCCGGATTGGTTCATGGTCCGCTGCACGCGAGGTATGAACGACTGGTTCGTGATGCCGAGGGGCACATCGGGTTGATGGCGGCGACGTTCATCGAAGTGCCACAGTTCCGCCTACCCGCGGCCGAGGAAGCGGTTCGTCAGATCACGGCGAAACTCAAGACCCAGGTCGATGGGCTGGAGCCTGTGCGGGCCAATCTCGAGAAAGATGTTCGCGCGATCTACGGCCGGTTGTTCTCAACCATCGGCGCGCTCAACTCGGGTCGGGGGGGAGTGGCGCGAATCACGGCGGAAATTCGCGATCTGTTCGCGGAGTATCCTCGCAAACGGCTCAAGCTCCACATCGCGGATTGCTGTCTGTCGCTGTATCGGAAGTTGCTGGCAGTCGCTCCGGAATACCTGCGAGAGATCAACTTCTGTCGTGGCAGTTTGGCCGAGCTGCACGCAGCTCTCGGAGCGTCGGGCGCGGTGCCGAGCAGCCCCGTTGGCGGAAAGCTCATCCTTCCGCCGGGCTGCACGAATCTGGACGAAGCAGCCGACCTGTTCCTCGCCGGGCTTGCTCCCGAAGCGTTGCTCACGTTCGAGCAGGGGCTTCAGAAGGAGATCACCCGGAAGCTCAAGGGCGTCGGCAGCGTGTGCCTGCATCCGAACGAGAAGGGACCGATCTTCCGCGAGATTCTGCTGCGTCAGTCGCGTGAGTTCCTCGACAAGCATCTCGATCACGCCGACCCCGCGATGATCTTCTTCCGCTATCGAACAGAGGATGGCAGTGCGGAGCCGGTGCTCGCCGAAGCATTCGAGGGTGCTGCGCCGGAATTGATGCCGAAGGGCGGTTCGCATTACGAGATGAACGTGCTTGGCGTACCGGCCGGACCGGCCGGCGACGAACTCAGGGAACTCGCAACGAATGCGCTTCCGGGTATTGATCTGACGCCCGCGTTACTTCCGGACGATATCTGCTTCTACCGGGAATACCCGCAGTTGGCTCTGGCAGGTTTGCCGCAGTTTGGACCCAACGCGAAGGAAGCGTATCAGCACATGGCGACCGGCGACCACCCACCACATGCCCGCGTCGATATTCACTGGCAAGTGCCGACAACTCCGTGACCACCGGTGTCGCGAACGCTCGCGGCACCGATCGACCCCATCTCGCGTTCGCGCCGCTTCTCATCAATCGGTATAGTTTGCATTCCTGAGCAGTCGTATTCCCCGGCGCAAGTTTTGCTGCGGTGAGTGTTTCTGTTCTGCCATCAGACTGCTCATGCCGCCCGAGCGAGGTTCCCATGACCCCAAGCCTTCCCAGACTCCTGCCCGCCGCCGTGCTGATAGGGCTGATATTCGCCCTCACCGCCGGCATTACCCCGGCACAACAACCACTGCCGCAATTGCCACCGCCCGCACAGCCTGCCCAACCGGGTCAACCTGACCCAAACCAGCCGAACCCAGCCGACCCGAATCAGCCCGAAGTGCTGGCTCGCGGACCGGTTCACGAAGCGTTCGCGACCACGGTCGAAGCTCCGGTCGCAAGCCCGATCGTTGCGAAGCAACCCCCCGACCCGATCGAGGAGCTTCCGCCCGACGAGAAACCCGAGGGCGACAACGTTCAGTGGATTCCCGGCTACTGGAGTTGGGACGACGACGCGGATCGCTTCATCTGGATCAGCGGCTTCTGGCGAGTCAGCCCGCCAGGACGCATCTGGGTGCCTGGTTCATGGCGTGAAGTGCGTGGTGGCTACCAGTGGGCACCCGGCTTCTGGCAAGAACCCGCACCCCAACAACCGCAGCAACCAGTTCAACAGCAGCCCGAGATTCAGTATCTGCCGCAGCCACCAGCTTCGATTGAAGTCGGCCCGACGACTCCGGCCGTGAGCGCAACGAGCTTTTACGTTCCGGGAAGTTGGGTCTGGCGGAACAGGTTCCTCTGGCGTCCTGGCTTCTGGATCGAACACCGCCCGAACTGGGTGTGGGTGCCTGCTCATTATCGCTGGTCGCCGGTCGGCTACGTGTTCATCGACGGTTACTGGGATTATCCGCTGGCGAGCCGTGGTGTGCTGTACGCTCCGATGTATTTTCCGCCTGCGGTGTATGCTCGCCCGGCGTTCGTCTACACGCCGGCGTATGTGGTGAGCGAACCCGCGATGGTCGGTGCGTTGTTCGTGCGCCGCGGTTACGGCAGCTATTACTTCGGCGACTACTTTGCACCGCGTTACAACACGGCTGGCTTCACCGCGTGGTGTGGCACCGTCGGGGCGAATGGTGGCTTCGCAATCGGCTTCGGTGTCGGTCGCACCTGGGGCTACGATCCGTTGTGGAGCTACTACTCGTTCAACCATCGCCAGAACCCGGCGTGGTCTGCTGGTGTGACGCACCTGTACGGTGGCCGTTACAACGGCACGGTTGCTCGTCCACCGGTGAACCTCGTTCAGCAAAACACCGTGATTAACAAGATCACGAATGTGACGAACGTGACGAACGTGACCAACAATGTGACGGTTGTGAACAAGCACGTGACGGTGAACAACCACAACGTCACGGATGTGGCGATGCTGGCTCCGGCGAAGTTGGCGAAGGATCTGCATCCGAATGCGAAAATTCAGCCGATATCGGCTCAGGTGCGGAAAGAAGAAGCCGTTCACGCGAACCAAACCCGCGACGTGGGTATTCAGCGGAACAAGCTGGAGACTGCTGCGGTCGTTCGTGGTCCGGTGGCGAAGGGAAACGACGCTCCTCAGACGCTGAAGCTGGACGTGCCGAAGACGGTCGTCGCGAGGGCTCAGGCTCCCGTGAAGGACGAAACGAAAGCTCCGCCGCCGAATCCTCACAGGGATCTGAAAGCGGCTCTCAAGGTTGACCCGAAGATCGACCACCAACCTGACCCGCACCCGGTGTTCACGCCGAAGATTGACCCGAAGGTGAATCCGAAGGTTGATCCGAAGGTGGGGCCAAAGGTTGACCCGAACCCGAAGGTCGACCCGAAGATAATCCCCAAGGTTGAGCCGAAAGTTGAGCCCAAGGT
Source organism: Planctomycetota bacterium (assembly GCA_021413735.1). GTDB lineage: Bacteria > Planctomycetota > Planctomycetia > Gemmatales > Gemmataceae > Gemmata. Next base: position 734 of record JAIOPV010000120.1, on the reverse strand, counting down.
GATTCCCAAGGTTGAGCCAAAAGTTGAGCCCAAGGTGATTCCCAAGATTGACCCGAAAGTGAACCCGAAGGTCGATCCTCCGAAGGTTGAGCCACTGCCAAAGTTGCCTCCGAAGGTCGAGCCGCTGCCAAAGGTCGAACCTCCGAAGGTGGAACCAAAACTGCCTCCGAAGGTGGAACCAAAACTGCCTCCGAAGGTCGAGCCGCTGCCGAAGGTGGAGCCAAAACACCCTCCCAAGGTCGAACTGCCGAAGGTGGAGCCAAAACACCCTCCCAAGGTCGAACTGCCGAAGTTGCCTCCGAAGGTCGAGCCGAAAGTGGAACCGAAGCCGATGGCGAACTTGCCAGCAGCAGGGGCGCCGTTAGCCCGAGTGCGGCCGGTTGCCGTTCCGAATCCGGTGCATGTGATTCGCCCCGTTACGATGCCGGCAACACCAAAGCCGGTAACGCACCCCAAAGTAGGCCCGCATCAAAAGCGGGACCGAAAGTAACGCTGACCTTGTGGCGAGCGGGCACATATCCTCGCTCGCCAAGACGGGTGTGCCACTTGATTCCGGAGTGTGTTCGTCGGTTCTGTGCCGCATGAATTGCAGAGCAGAATCGCAAGGTATTTGGTTGTCGTGTGATGCGGCGAACAGCGTCGTTCTGATGGAGTTTCTTCCGGACGAGAGTGGATGGTTCCGGGTCTGAAATGGTTGTTTCCGGACGTGGGGTGGGGAAGTCGCCCGGAATCAA
>JAIOPV010000119.1 GCA_021413735.1 Planctomycetota bacterium | reverse complement strand
CGCCGCGGACCCCACAGCAAGGGCACGATTTATCCGGGAAGCACGTTCGGCGATGGCCGTGGAGCACGATCACGTCGTCGCTGTGTATCAGGTCGGAGTTGAAGACGAGACGCCGTTCCTGGTTATGCCTGCTCTCAAGGGGGAATCGTTGGAGGATCGGCTCGGCCGGGAACCGCTTCCGCCGATTGGCATGGTGCTGAAGATCGGCCGCGAAGTCGCATTGGGGTTGTCGGCGGCCCACGAAAAGGGGTTGGTTCACCGCGATGTGAAGCCTGCGAACACATGGCTCGAAGGCGACCCTGCCTCTTCCGATCCCATGGTGCAGGTGCGTCGTGCGAAAGTTTTGGACTTCGGCCTCGCACGAGCGATCGACGGAACCGACGGCTTATCTCTCAGTGGGTCGGTAGTGGGCACGCCAGCTTACATGGCACCCGAGCAGGCCGGCGGGCGAGCTGTCGATGCACGAGCGGATCTGTTCAGTCTGGGGGCCATCCTCTATCGAATGGCCGCCGGGCGACCGGCGTTTTCCGGGCCAACCATCACCGCCGTTCTGACCGCGATTGCAACGCACCAGCCGCCACCGCCAATCGAGGTGAACCCCGCGGTGCCGCCGGCGTTGTCGGCCCTCATCATGCAACTTCTGGAAAAGGAGCCAGGCGACCGGCCCGTCTCTGCGCAAGCAGTGGCCGAGGCAGTGGCCGCGCTCGAAACGGCCCAGCCACTGCCCGCGAAATCCCCGCGACGCCGAGCCGTCGCGATTGGACTTTCCGCAGGAGTGTTGCTGCTGGGGGTTGGCGTGTGGGCAGCCACGAAGCCAGCGAATACACCCGTCGAAAAGCCGAAGGCCGCTGACCCTGTTCCACCCGCCACGCCTCCCGTGGTGGCGGCAGTTGGCCCCGTGACTTACAAGGGGTCGGTCGATCTGCTCGTTCACCGCAAAGACATGGACGGTTCGGATCTCGCGTTTCCGCTGTCGGACGTGCGAGCGTGGCCGCTGAAGCCGGGGGACTCGGTCAAGGTGACTGCCGAGGTGGAGCCCGCGGCGTTCGTGTACCTGTTCTGGATCGACGAAACGGGGACGACCTACCCGATCTACCCGTGGACTCCGCTGAAGTGGGGGACACGCCCCGCGTCGGAACAGAAAGCGAGTCGGCTGGAGGTGAAGGACCCGAATGGGAATTGGTTCAAAATCGGCGGAAAAGACGCGGGGATGGAGACGCTGCAGATGATTGCTCGAACCGAGCCGCTAACGGCGACTGATGCCGAGATCCAGGGTTGGTTCCGCGACCTTCGCCCGCTGGCGTTTGCGGGTGAGAAGGCGAAGGCGTGGTTCGAGGGATTCGATCTGGTGAAGCACGACCCGCTGCGTGCTCCGGAGTACGGTGGCGAAACCGGTCAGGACAACAGCCCGCTGGGGCAGCAGGCGATCTTGGGACAGCGAATCGGAAAGCAGAGTGATTTTGGTCGCGCGATCAGTTTCTCGCGACTCGGTAGTAAGGGGGGCAAGTGATGCTGCGGATACTGCTCGCGCTGGCGGTGATGGGTGGCATGTCGCAACTCGCCACGGCCGACGACCCGCCAAAGAAGCTGACCCCTGCCGAACAGAAGCAACTGGAAGCCAAGCGAAGCGAACTCAGCAAACAGGGATTCGAGGCGTACAAAGCCGGGAAGTACCGCGAGGCCCACAAAGCGTTCGCTGCCGGGCTCGACGTTGCCCGTCAACTCTACCCCAAGACGGAGTTCCCCGACGGCCATCTCAATTTGGTCCGCAGCCTCCGAGATCTCGGGTTCATCCATCGCGTTCAGGGAAATTTAGCTGAGGCAGAGCCGTTGTACCGCGAAGCCGTGACCACGAGCCAGCAACTCTTCAAGGACGACCACGCCGAGGTAGCGAATCGCATCAAAGACCTGGCGAACCTGTATCGAGCCCAGGGAAAGCTCGCGGAAGCGGAGTCGTTGGGCCGCGATGTCCTGGCCATGACCAAACGGCTTCACAAAGGCGATCACGCCGAAGTGGCTCGCGGCCTTACCTTCGTTGCGTCGCTGCTCCAGTCGCAATCGAAGTTGCCCGAGTCGGAACGGCTCTATCGCGAATCGCTGGACATGCGAAAGCGGCTGTTCCCCAAGCAAGACCACGAGGATATCGCCGACAATCTCTACGACGTCGGGTTGGTGTGCATCGAGCTGGGGAAATACGCCGATGCCGAATCGCTCTACAGCGAAGCCCTCGAAATGAAGAAGCGGCTCTTCGAGGGCGACAATCCCGAAGTCGCGGCCGGGCTGAAAGACCTCGCATTCCTTTACGAGGAGCAGTCGAAGTTCACGGAAGCCGAACCGCTCTTCCGGGAGTCGCTCGCCATGCTCAAGCGGTTTTACAAGGACGACCACCCCGAGGTGGCGGAGGCCATGGCACATCTTGCGAGCGTGTACAAGCATCAGTGGCGGCACGCCGAAGCCGAAACGCTCTACCGCGACGCCCTCGCCATGACCAAACGGATCCACAAGGGCGACCACCCAAATATCGGGGATGCTCTCAACCACGTTGCCATGCTCCTCAATCTGCAGGGGAAACAGACCGAGTCCGAGTCGATCTATCGCGACGTGCTGGCGATGAATAAGCGTCTCTTCAAGGGCGATCACCCGAGCATCGCCAGCAGTTTGGATAATCTGGCGTCAACGTGCTTGCACCAGAAAAAGGACGAGGAAGCGGAGCGGTTGTTCCGCGAGTCGCTGGAGATGCAAAAGCGACTGCTCCCCAAGCATGACAGCGCGGAATTGATATCGAGCATGGACTCTCTTGGGCGGTTGTATCTCCAGCAAGGGAAGGTTGCTGACGCGGAACCGCTCTTCAAGGATTCGCTTGCCATGTCTCAGCGGCTGTACAAGGGCGACCACCACAATGTGGCGTTCGGTTTGTTCAACACCGCGAATTTGCGGTTACAGCAAGGGCAATATGTGGAGTCGGAACGGCTCCTCAAGGAATCCCTCGCCATGTACAAGCGGATCACGCCGAATCAAGATACGGTGGAAATGGCGTCTGTCAGTCGCACCCTGGGGCTCCTGTACGCGCGTCAAGGGAAGCACACAGAGGCCGAGCCGCTTCTGCGTGGTGCTCTCCAGACAGCCAGGCAAAAGGTGCGAGCATACGCGAGCCAGAAGGCCGAAGGGGAAGCACTCACGTTCCTCGCGAATGAAGTGCGAGTGCTGGATTCGCTTATCTCGCTTGCCAGGGAGTCGAAAACCAAACCGGAGACGTTGTACGCGGATGTCTACGGCGACAAGTGCCTGGTCGCGCACGTGTATGAACAGCGCCAGTTGCAAGCCCGAGCAATCGCCACCGATCCGCAAGCAGCGGGGTTGCTCAAGGAGTTGGCCGAAACCCGACGGCGGCGAGCCGAACTCCTGCTCGCGCCGCACACGGCCGACCCCGCGACCCAGATCAAACGAGACGCCGCCCTCAAGACGCTCGACGCGAAACTGGTCGATCTGGACAACAAGATTCGTCCGCGGTTGCCGACGATCGCACGAGTCGAAAAACTCGCAAACGCTTCTCCCGCTGAACTCCAGACCGCACTGCCAGCCGACGCAGTCGTGATTGATTTCCTCAAGTACACGCAGGTTGAGTACGACCCGAAAAAGCCAGGGAATGAGGGCATCAAGCGAACGGAACGCTACGCCGCGTTCGTCGTCACGAAAGACAAAATCGCGTGGGTGGAACTCGACACCGCGAAGAAGATTGAGGTCGCCATCACGAACTGGCGAGAAGCGATCACGACTCCGCCGTATGCGGTCGCTGGCGACATCCCGCAGCGGGTCCGGGAACTCGTCTGGGAACCGGTCCGCACGCTGTTGCCCGCAGGCACCAAGGTGGTCTACATCTGCCCGGCTGCCGACCTCACGCGAGTTCCGTGGACCGCTCTGCCCGGCGATAAACCCGGGACGATACTGCTGGAAGACTTCGCCATCGCGGCGATTCCCCACAGTCTGTTCCTGCTCGACATGCTCTGGCCACGCGAACCGCAGAAGAATGCTTCGAATCAATTGCTCGTGGTCGGTGGTGTGAAGTACGACGCGGAAGTATCGCGTGTTCCCGGGACCAACGCCGTTGATCCGCTGGTGAAACCGGGGACGAAAGCGGGTTGGGCCTTCCTCGACGGAACCGAAGCCGAGGCAAAAGGGGTATCTGCCGCTGCCGGCCGGAAGAAGCTGACTGTCGCTGCTCTGGGGGCCGAGCAGGCGACAACTGCCGCTGTGCTGGACGCTCTGCCCAAGGCGAAACACGCACACTTCGCCACGCACGGATTCTTCGCCGATGCCTCGTTCCGCTCCGCCTTCCAGCTCGATCCAAATGACGATAAGCGTGGGTTGACCGGCGAGCGGATCGGGGGCGCGGCGAACAGTCCACTGGTGATGACGGGGTTGGTGCTTGCCGGTGCCAATCGCCCCGAAACTTCGGGGCGAGGTATCTTGACGGGCGAAGGTCTGATCGACCTCGACCTGTCAGGGTTGGATGTGGCGGTGTTGTCTGCGTGCGAGACGGGGCTTGGTGAGGTGGCCGACGGTGTGGGTGTGTTTGGCTTGCAGCGGGCGTTTCACCTTGCGGGCACCCGTAATGTTGTCGCATCGTTGTGGAAGGTACCCGACGCGGCGACGGCTGCCTTGATGGGCGAGTTCTACCGAAATCTTTGGGAGGAAAATCTGTCTCCCGTTGTTGCTCTGCAGAAAGCACAGTTGGCGATCTATCGCGCCGACTCCAAGCAGTTCGCGGACATGGCCCGCCGTGGTCCCGGTTTAGGTGACGCCGACCTCGACAAGACCGCGAAAGTGATCGGTAAGACTCCGATCAATAAGGACGGCAAGAACCCACCCGTCATCTGGGCTGCCTTTTCTTTGTCTGGCCCGGGACGGTAAGTTCGAGTCTCGTTTCCAGTTCCTTGAACACGGGAATCCCATTCACGTCTTCGCTGTCTCTTGTGAGGCTTAATCCGATTCTCCGGTCGGCGTTCACACTTGAACGCCGACCGTCGCGATTCTCCTTGAAGCCTTCCGTGTGGCCCCGTCGATTCCGCTGATGACACGGATCGTCACCGCAACCGGATAGGCCATGTCATCGCAACTTCAGCCTGTCGCCCAACTCGGCACTCTCCTTTCGCGTGCATCTGGTTCCTTTCCCGCATCGCATCTCTGGTGTACCCGCGTGTTCTGGGCGTGGCTCGTTGTCCGCACCGTCGCGTGGATCTGCTTGACCACCGCCACGCTCGCGAACCCGCCGCTCGACCTCGTGGAATGGCTCTCGTGGGGACACTCCCTTCAGATGGGCTATCCGAAGCATCCGCCATTGCCGGCGTGGCTCGCTGCGGGGTTCGCGAGACTGTCGCCCGGCGACGTGTGGGGCGTCTATGTGCTGGCCTATCTCACGGCGGCCGCGTGCATCTGGGCCGCGTGGAAACTGGCTCTTGAGTATCTGCCGCCGCCGCAGGCGTTGCTCGCGGCGCTCTGCCTGGAAGGTTCGTTGTACCTCACCTGCGACCCTGCCGAATGGAGTAACAACGTCGCCCTCGATCTCGGATGGGCGTGCATCATCCTCTTCGGGTATCACGCAGTTCGCACGGGCTCAACTCGCTGGTGGGCTGCTGTTGGTCTCGCCATTGGGTTGACGCTTCTGTGCAAGTACACCGTCGGCGTTCTGCTGATCCCGATGACCGCGTATCTCATCCTCGACCCGCACGCGAGGCGGAACTTGCGCCGACCTGGGCCATACGTTGCGGTCGGGGTTGCGATTGCGGTGTTCGCCCCGCATCTCGTCTGGCTTGTCCAGAACGAGTTCATCACGCTCACCTATGCATCCGATCGAACGGCTGACACCCGCTGGTATCGCCGTGTGTGGAACCCCACCGAGTTCACACTCGGCCAGGCGTACCACATCCTGCCGATGCTCGTGATTCTGTTCCCGGGGCTGGGTCGGCGATCGACACCAAGAACGGCCGAAGAGGTTTCACGCTCGCGCTTCCTGCACGCGGCAATCCTCGGGCCTGTCGCGCTTCTCTACGTCATCTCCGTGGCGACCGGCTGTGTGCTTCGTGAAATCTGGGGTTCGCCGCTGTGGACGTTCCTCGGCGTGTGGGTTCTGGTGAACTTCCGGGGCACGGCAACCGATCTCACCGCACTGCGAATCATGCGGCGAGTTCTCGTCGTGTCGTGCCTGATGATGGTGTTTTCCGTGATAACGGTGGAACTTCGCCCGTATGTGGAACGGCTTCCAAGTCGTCAGCAGTTCCCCGGAAGACAACTGACAACCGAGGTGAACCGCCGCTGGAATACGCAGTTCTCGGAACCGTTCCCCATTGTGGCGGGCGAAGCGTGGGCCGCCGGGAACGTGTGTTGCTTCTCGCGTCACCGACCGGTGCTCTACAGCAGTGGGGCAATGGGGTATCTCGTTTTCGAGTCGAAGGCGACCCCGTGGACGAACGACGACGACCTCAACAAGCGCGGTGGCGTCGTGCTGTGGGACGCCGTGCAACTCGGTGACGATGTGCCCATGATCTTGCGTGATCGGCTTCCGCGTGCAGTCGGCCAACCGCCAATCGACCTGCGATATCACACGTCGGCGACTGTGCCGACGGCCCGGATCGGCGTGGCGTTCGTGCCTCCAAGTCACTGATTTCGCAGTGCCACTGACATCGGGTTGTCACTGGAGTGTGTGGTATACTTCCACACACTACCTGGAGCTGACACCCGATGTGCGCACGCATTACCCTCACAACCACGACAACCGAAATTGTCGATCTCTTCGGGCTGTCTTACGACCTCAGCCAAGACCGTCGGAAACGCTACAACATCGCTCCTTCGCAAGCCATTCCCGTAATCCGCAACGCGAACGGCAAACGCGAACTCGCCGACCTCCGTTGGGGACTGATTCCCCACTGGGCGAACGAGCCGAAGCCCGGCGGCTACGTGAACGCTCGCGTCGAAACGGTGACCGAGAAACCCGCGTTTCGCGATCCGTTTCGCCGTCGGCGGTGCCTCGTGCCGGCCGATGGGTTCTTCGAGTGGAAGCACGTCGGCAAGAAGAAGCGCCCGTATTTCTTCCGCAAGCGGGGTGGCGGCGTTCTCGCGTATGCTGGCGTCTGGGACACCTGGAACAGCCCGGATGGTCCCGTCGAGACTGTCGCTGTACTCACTGTGCCTGCGAACGCTCTGGTGAAGCCATTGCACGATCGCATGCCTGCCATTCTCACCGAAGACCGCTTCGCCGCGTGGCTCGACCCGAAGGAATCGCGTGCCGAGAAGCTGTTGCCGTTGCTGTTGCCCTTCCCGGTGGAACAGATGGAAAGTTGGGCGGTGAGCGATCGCGTGAACAAAGTGACCGCATCCGACGAACCCGAGTTGTTGCTGCCGGTGCCCGAGCCGCCCAAACCGAAATGGGTGCAACCGAGCCTCTTCGACGTGGCGTGATTGCGATGGAGCGAAAATCGCAACGCGGATGACGCAGGATCAAAGCACGCGGATAAACGCGGATCAAGCGGACGAAGACGAAGAGAGTGATCCGCAGATTACGCAGATGGACACAGATTTCAAAACCAAGACAAATCAGGGTTTCAAACTCAACTGTCTTCTGTCTTCAAATCTGTGTCCATCTGCGTAATCTGCGGATCAAACTGCTTTCTGCTTTTGTCTGATCCTGCGTTTTTCTGCGGGGTTTCATCCTGCGTCATCCGCGTTCCGATTTCCTCATCCCACCGCTGAGTTGCCTTCCTATGCCGCTTGCGGTTGGCACGGTGTGCGCCTGGGGAGTACCATAACCCCACTCACGGAGGGCAACGATGAAGATTATCCTGGCGAACCCGCGGGGTTTCTGTGCTGGCGTGAACATGGCGATCGAGAGCCTGGAGAAAGCTCTCACCAAGTTCGGCAGCCCGCTTTACGTCTATCACGAGATTGTCCATAACCGGCCGATCGTCGAACGGTTCCGCGGACGCGGCGTCGTGTTCGTGGACGACATTTCCGAGGTGCCCAACGGCGGCACCGTCTTGTTCAGTGCTCACGGCGTGTCGCCTGTGATCCGCAAACACTCGGCTGAACGCAACCTGCGCGCCATCGACGCGACGTGCCCCCTCGTGACGAAAGTTCACAACGAGGCGGTGCGGTTCGCACGCGATGGCTTCACGATTGTGCTGGTTGGCCACGAGGGGCACGACGAAGTGATCGGCACAATGGGCGAGGCACCCGCGAACATGGTGCTGGTGGAGGATGTCGAGGACGTGCAGGCGTTGACGTTGCCGGCCGACGCGAAGCTGGCGTTCCTGACGCAAACGACGCTGAGTGTGGACGAGGCGAAGGTGGTGATTGATGCGTTGCGGGTGCGGTATCCGCACATTGTTGGCCCGCACAAGGACGACATTTGCTACGCGACGCAGAACCGTCAGGAGGCGGTCCGCGACATCGTCCCGGAGGCGAACGTGGTGCTGGTGCTGGGCAGCCAGAACAGTTCGAACAGCCAGCGGCTCGCGGAACTGGCTCGTTCGGTGGGCAAGACGGCGTATCTCATCGACCGCGTCACGGAGTTGCATGACGACTGGTTCAAGCCGACCGACACGGTGTTGATTACTGCGGGTGCGAGTGCTCCGGAGGATCACGTTCAGGATTGCGTGGAGTATCTGCGAACGAAGTTCGGGGCCGAGGTGGAGTCGCGAGTGGTTCGCGAGGAGCACGTGAGCTTCCCGTTGCCGCGAGAGCTGCGGGTGCTGGCGTGAGTCATTGAATTGGAGGACCGCACATGGCAACGGTGCAATTGAAGCTCGGCCCGACCGACCATGGTCGACCGCTGACATTGGAGGAATTCGACGAAGCCGACTTTGAACCGGGGCACAGATACGAGATCATCGACGGGAGGCTCTACGTGTCCACGGAACCTGACCCGACCGAGAACGCTCTCGAATTGTGGCTCTTCGAGAAGCTGTGGGAATACTCGCGAACGGATGAGTCGCCGTTGAATCGGGTGACCAACAAGGGCCGCGTATTCGTCCATCTTCGCCCAGACACAACGGTGCCAGAACCCGACATCGCAGCCTACGAGGATTACCCGTTGGATCGGCAGTTCGGTGGGATGAAGTGGTCGGAAGTCAGCCCTATTCTCGTTTGCGAAGTTCTGATGAGCGATCCGGAGAAGGACCTGGAACGCAATGTCGAGTTGTACCTTGGGGTGCCGAGCATCAAGGAATACTGGGTTCTCGATGGTCGCGAGAACGCAGCGGAGCCCACGCTGATTCAGCACCGTCGGCATGGCAAACGCTGGGTGGTGCGACGGTTCCCATTCGGTTCGACTTTCACGACGAAGCTGCTACCGGAGTTCTCGCTGCTCATCGACCCACGGAAGTGACCAACCGCCGAGGGCACCATGACCGAAGCGGCATGGCTTGTGTGTGCTGATCCTGAGCTGATGCTGGACGCACTTCAACCAGCTGCAGGCGACCGAAAGCTGCGTCTCTTTGGCATTGCTTGCTGCCGCTTGAGTTGGGATGCGTTTCTTGATGTGCGACTGCGAAATGCTGTGGAGTTCGCAGAGAAGCACGCAGACGGGCGTTTGGATGAAATGGCTCGTGCAGCGGTGAAGCGAACGCTGCTTGATATGTATGAACGAGAACTTGAGGAAGACAAGGAATTTACGCCAACACTAATCCCACGGATTCTCAAGCTCATCTCCCACCAGAGGTATGACAGCGTCGAGGCAATTTGTTGTTCTGCAAGCGTTGCGCACTGGGCATTAGGCGACGACTACGACACCAATTACCGACCGTTCGAAGCAGAATTAGTAGCCGAGCATACTCAGCTTTTGCGAGACATCTTTGGACCACGGGCATTCCGTCGCATTCTCGTGGAGCACACCTGGCTCACGTCCACCGTCCAGCTTCTCGCGGCAGGCACCTACGAAGAGCGGGCTTTCGACCGAATGCCGATTCTGGGCGATGCTCTTCAAGACGCCGGTTGCGATAACGACGACATCCTCAACCACTGCCGACAGCCCGGCGAACACGTTCGCGGCTGTTGGGTCGTCGATCTCATCCTGGGGAAGAAGTAATGTCCTCTCCCGATCTCGCGCTGAACATCCGACCGACGCTCCCACGCCGCAAAGATTGGCGAATCGGTTGCGCTGGTGCCGGGTTCATCATCGCCGACTGTCATCTCGTGGCGTACCGCAACGCGGGCTTCAATCCGGTCGCCATCGCGAGTCGCAATCCTGCCACGGCTCACAAAGTCGCGGCTCGCCACGCCATTCCCACCGTTCACGAAACAATCGACGCACTGCTCGCTGATCCGCAAATCGAAATCCTCGATGTTGCGGTGCCGCCCGAACAGCAACCCGATCTCATTCGGCAAGCCGTGGAACTTGGCAAAGGTCGGCTACGCGGCATCCTCGCACAGAAGCCACTCGCCCTGTCGGTGACGGACGCGAAGCAGCTCGTGACGCTGTGTGCCGACGCGGGTATCATGCTGGCGGTCAACCAGAACATGCGGTTCGATCAGTCGGTGCGAGCCGCGAAAGACATCCTGAACCGCGGCTGGCTCGGCGAAGTCGTTCTCGCCACGATCGACATGCGAGCCGTGCCGCACTGGATGCCGTGGGCTGAGGGCATGGAAAGCCTCTCGACGTTTATCATGTCGATTCATCATCTCGACACGTTCCGCTACTGGCTCGGCACCCCCGACCGCGTTCTCGCCAGCACACGTCCCGATCCACGCACGAAGTTTCCGCACCGCGACGGCATCAACCTGTACATCCTCGAATACGAGAGCGGGCCGCGTGCGAGTTCCTGGGACGACGTTTGGGCAGGTCCGTGCAAGGAAGGCGTCGCCGGCGACAACGGAATCAAGTGGCGTATCGAAGGCACCGACGGCTTGATGCAGGGCACCATCGGCTGGCCGAAGTACCCCGCTCGCGAGCCAAGTACGCTCGACTTCAGCACGCGGCAACATCCCGGCATGTGGTTTCGGCCACGCTGGGATGACGTGTGGTTCCCCGATGCGTTCGTCGGCACGATGGCACAGTTGCTCGTCGCGGTCGAGGATACTCGCGAGCCTGAAATCTCGGGGCGCGATAACATCGAAACGGTGGCGTTGTGCGAGGCGGTCTTCGCTGCTGCGACGCAACACCGAGTTACCACCGTCCGCGAATTCCTGATATGAGTCTTCCCGATCTGCGGATTCAGCAAGCTATCGCCGTCGCCGATGCTCGCGGGGTGAAGGTTGTCGCGAGCAGTCCCGATTTCGACACCGCCGAGACCGAACGCATCGCAACGCTGTTCGGCTCCCGCCCGGCTGGCGTGCGGTGCCCACTCGCTCACTTCGCGTGTCCGTTCGGGAAGGATCACATCGCGGTGGTGCGAGTCGAAGATCGCCCAGGCTCCGGCGATCTGCTGGGGTTCCGCTTCCTGCTGTTGGGTCGCGAACTCTACAAGCATCTCGGCGATCCGTTCGTGATCTCCGACCGCTACCCTGCCAACTGGACCGCGACGGGAACACTTCCGGAACTGGCGTGGCCGGTGGAAGTGCTGCCCGAACGCACCATCGAGCAGCTCGACAGCATTCTCAAGCACGGCGACGGTCCGCTGTTGCTCGCGGCTGCACAGGCGATCGTCGATGGTAACCGGGTAGTGTTGCGGCGTGATGTGCCAGACGAGAAGTTGGTTCGCGATGTGTGGCAACTGCTGCCAGATCGCACGCGAGCGGAACGCTGGCCAGCGTCGTTCGCGTTCTCCGACGAACTGAAACTGCATCTCGTCGCGGGGCCGTCGCTGGTGGGTGCTGGTGGTGACTCGAAGCCTCTCAGTGAAGAAGCTGTGCGAGATTACCCGTCGAGCAGCTACGAGTTGAACCTTCAGATTGCGATTGAGTCGGGAGATCGGGCGGCGTTGCGGCGGTTGCTGGCACGGCGAACACTCGACGACACGATTCGCCTTGCCGTGTACATCGTGGTATTCGCGCTGTTGGTCGCGGTCGTGTTCAGATTCGTGTTGTGACTGCGCTTGTTTTGCCCTCTCCCTGCGAAACGTGGTCAGGTGTTCCGGGTCGGGGGGCGTGATGATCGGCGCAGACGAACCTTGCTGCCCACGCGGATGAGGAACTGGTGACCGTGATTGCGAATGCTCTGCCAGAAGTGGTAGCCATAAAATCCTGCATCGGCGCAAACGAGCGTGTCGCACCAAGGCAAGGGCGGTCCATTTGACGTTGCCGGGGAGCCGAAGATCGGTGAAACTATCCTTCGTGAGAACCCAGTTGACGGCTTTCCTGAGATCATCGTCATTGGTCGCGGCTGAGTGGTTTTGGGTTCCATTGCCAGACTCCTTTCTGACGTGTTGTCGGATGTGCGGAGAGTCTGGCATTTTTTGTTGGTTCAACTGTTCAAACCAGCCCGAGTCACGGAGAAGAATCCTTAACGGCGTTGGGTGAGGGGGAACAACGGTTCTTCAAGATCAACGACACGGCCCTTCATTGCGCCATCAGTTCTAAGGATCGAGGATTCGCCGCTTGCGGCGTGGCACGTGGTTCCGCGTGAACGAGGTTTCGCCGATGGATTTCCAACTCCCCCCGGTCGGTGAAGGACTGTTCGAGGTCGAACTCGTCCGCTGGCTCGTTCGCCCTGGCGATGCCGTGTCGCGCGGGCAAGGACTCGCCGAGGTCATGTCCGACAAGGCGAGCATGGAAGTCCACGCGCGATTCGCCGGAACTGTCACCGCGTTGTCCGCCGCCCCCGGAACGAAGATCAAGGTCGGGCAAGTGATCCTGAGCTACGACCCTGTCGGCGAGTTGAGCCAAACAAACGGAGGCGATTCCGGGCGAGCGGCGACCGTGAGAGTGCCGGTAGCCTCCACGGTCGACCTTCCGGTCGCCGCTCGCCCAGCATCAACCACCAACGGCCACGCGGCACCCGAGAAACTTCCTCCCGCAGCTCCATCCGTGCGACTGCTTGCCCGCAAGCTCGGGATCGACCTGACTCGCGTTCATGGCACTGGTCCCGGTGGTCGCATCCTCATCGAAGACCTCGCGCCGCTCATCAAGCCACGGCCGAGCAGCAAGGATCATTCAGCCACAGCCGCATCGAAGACCGACACGTCCAAGCTCGATTTTGGTGTCGCGGGCACCCGGCAAAAACTCGTCGGCCTTCGACGACGCATCGCCGAGCACATGGTCGAAGCGAAACGGCACATCCCGCACTATTCGTACATCGAGGAGTGCGATCTCACCGACCTCGTTCGGCTGCGAAGCCAACTGCGTGAGCCACTGAGCGCCGCCGGCGTGAAGCTGACGTACCTCGCGTTCTTCGTGAAAGCCGCCGCACGGGCGTTGAAAGAAGTGCCCATCGTGAACAGCACCTTCGACGAGGCAGCTGGCGAAGTCGTGTTGCACGATCGCTATCACATCGGCTTCGCCGTCGCAGCGCCGCAAGGGCTGATCGTTCCAGTCATCAAGAACGCGGACAAGAAAGACCTGCTCGCGATCGCAACCGAGATCGACCAACTCGGCAACGCCGCGAAGACCGGCAAGAGCAAACTCGACGACCTCAAGGGCGGCACGTTCACCGTGACTTCCGTGGGCGGCATCGGCGGGTTGATCTCGACGCCGATCATCAACTTTCCGGAAGTCGGCATCATGGGCGTCGGCCGCGTGGTGAAGCGACCGGTGTACGACTCGCACGGCGAACTGAAGCCGGCCGACCTCCTGTATCTTTCGTTCTCGTTCGATCACCGTGTGGTGGACGGCGCGATCGGGGCTGCGTTCGGCAACGCAGTGCTGCGGTATCTGCAAGCTCCGGCTCTGCTCCTCCTGCCGGAGAAGATCGGTGACTGACGCCCAGCCAAGCCCAGCCAGTCCGAAGGCGATTCCCGATCACTGGCCCGCAATCGTCGCCGCGTTGGTGTTCTTTCTGCTGGGATTGGTGAGCGCTCTCGGGCCAGCCGACGGCGACCCACGCGACTTCTTCATCTATCGACTGGGTGCCCAACTCGCGGTGAGGGGCGAGAACCCTTACAACATCCCCACGATTCGCCAGCACGTCGCCGAGCAGTTTCCGCCGTCCGCCGACGAACCCATCGAGAAGAGTTTCTCGCAGAACTGCGGCTACTTCCTGCCGCCGATGGCCGCGTTACTGTACATGCCGTTCGCGATGTTGCCGTGGTTCTGGGCGAAGATCGCATGGGCCGTCGTGAACGGCTTCGCGGGCTACTTCATCGCACGTCTTCCGCTGGCGCTGTATCCGCGAAATGCACCGAAGCCGCCCGCCGTGCTCTGGGTCATCGTTCCGTTTCTGTTGCTCATCGACCCGTCCATTGCGCGAGAGATCGTGTTCCCCACAGGTCAGACGAGCGTGTTGTTCCTCGGGTGCGTGGCGGCAGGACTACTCGCGTATGATCGCGGTCTGCCGTATCTGACCGCGACCCTGTGGGTGCTGCCATTCGTGAAGCCGCATCTCGCGCTGTCGCTGATTCCGCTGCTGTGGTTTCTGGCCGGCTGGCGACCAACTCTGTTGCTGATCGCGTTGGTGGCGTTGCTGAATGCGGTGGGAGCAACTGTGATCGGTGGTTCGCCGTTGTTCCTCAAGGAGTATTTCGATTTCCTGCCGACGACACGCGAAGCGGTGAAGTTCAACCAGGTGAAATTGAACCCGTCGATCGTGAGCTGGAACCGATTGCTGTTCGCGAGCGGCGGCCCGTTGATCGAACTCAGTGCCGTGACGACCGTGGCCGGGTATCTGGTGTGGTACGGCTTGCTGATTGGTCGGTGGGCGGTGAGTCGAACGTGGCCCTCAGCTGCGTGGGCAACGGCTGCGACGGCTGCGGGCGCGGTGCTGTGTTCGCAAGTGTTGGTGTACGAGTTGATGTTTCTCGCTGCGGCGGTGCCGTGGGTCCGCGATCTCTTCCTGGGTGGGTATCGGTACCGTGGCGGAATTGCTGTGTGCCTTCTCGCGGGGCATCTCGTGCCGTGGATGACGATGAAGGAGATGTTCGGCTTCTCGGCGCATCATCCGCTTGGGGTGGCTCTGTTCGCGCTCGTGGTGTTGACCGGCCCGATGAACCCTCTCCGAATCGAACCGGTGGACTCGGGCGCGGAATAAGGTTTTGTTCTTCGCCGCTTGCGGCGAAGAACATGTTGCACCACATCATTTCGAGCCGACTGGATTCCCGAGAACACGCGGCGGGTAGACCGTTCGCATCAGCCCTTCGTAGACGGGATCAATATCGGGGACCGGACACCCAATGACGACCAACCCCGCGAGTTGTTCGCTTGGTGTGTCGTTGGTCTCGGTCAGCCAGCCGAGGAGGGAACGGTAGCCCGAAAAGAAGTACCAGCGATACGGCATGTTCCCGGTGTATCCGTTGACGCAGGGAATCCCCAAGTCCTGAGTCGCACGCATCGTCTCAGTTTGAAGCCCAACTAAATCGTGGGGTGCGTGGCCCGCAGTGGGAAACACATAGACCACCTTCGGTCGAGGATGTTCGCCGATGACTTCCTTGATCTGTGCTTGCCAGGCATTCAAAGTTGCCAGGGAATCCCGATGCACGCCCCACTCGGCCTCGTAACCGCGAACCGGCACCAACCGCTGATCCACAACAACCAGGGCCAACATCGAGACGATGGCAACCAGCGCAGGCACGCGACCCGTTCGCAGTGCATACCCCACGAGAGAATCGACTGCCCACGCCAACGCGACACCAGCAGGAAAAAGCAGCACCATCACGATCCGTGAGACGATGCGAACGCGTTCAAACGCGGGCAGATAGATGAGCGGTTCGTAGGCCCAGAGTGGCCCGATCCGCGTGACGAAGATCGCGAGAAGTAACGCTGTCCACGCTGCCGCAACAGCTGCGCCGTGTGGAGTTGCCAGACGACTCGGCCGCACCCCCAGAACCACAACGCCGAGAATCGCCACAAGCGGCACATAGCCGATGAGCAATTCGTGTTCGCCCTGCTGGAAATCTCGCACCGAATTCGGAGCCAAGATGCCGACATTTGGTGCGGTCAGCCATGATGCTGGCCGGGGGGCAGCATGACGAATCCACGCTACATGCGTCCCTTTGTCCTCGGCACCGTGATGGAGCAATGGCACAATCGCCACTGCCGAACACACCACCACCGCAGCCCGTTTCGCCAATTCTCGCCCATTCGGCCGACGCAGTTCATCCCAGGGGATCTCTTTCCGAAACCGAACCAACGTGACCAGCAACCCGCCCGCGAGCAACAGCACCAGCATGAACCCAATGTAGACCGTGAGATAGAGTTGTCCGACGCAACACGCGGCGAGCCAGGCAAGTTGTCGGGCGTGCGGCAAACGCAAGAATTCCCAGGCGAAGACGATCGCGGGCGGAACCAGGAACCGCGGCAAGAGTTGCATGTGGATGATGTGCCCGACGACAGGTAACGCGAACGTGAATACGAACGCCCCCGCCGCAACGCCCACGGGACGGAAGCCGAGTCGCCGCAGTGCCCACACCGCCGCAATGTAGTTCAGCACGAAGCACGCGAGGAAGTGCCCTTGCAAACCCTGCTCCGGGGAACAGCCTGCGAGCCGCAGCGCTGAGTACAGCGGCAGCATTCCAATGTGTGCGTCAGACCAGGCGGTCGCACCGCGACGAGGATAAAAGGACGGAGCATCCCAAAATGATGCCGCACGTCCTGTCAGATACCGATAGCCATGTTCGAGGACAAAATTGTTCAGGCGATTGTCAATAAAGCCGGGTACGTGATCGAGCTTTGTTCCGACGACCTGAAGCGGGAAATTGACGAACCCGATCAGGAACACAACTCCGATGACGACCCATCCGAAGCGAGGCCACGGGGCGTGTACTTCGGTTCCGGGCAGTTGGGTCGGGTCGGCGTTCACCAATGTTCTCCGCGGCGGATGCTGACCCCTTCTCTTTTGGGCAGTCGGGTTGATGCTGTCCAGTGACCTGCCTGCGATTCAGAAGAATCGGTGTCCGAACCCACTATAAAGCCGAAGCCGTTTCCGACGGCATCGGGGACTGCTTGGCGACAGGATCACAACATGAAGTTAGCGATACTCCAGAAGCGAGAGGCCGGCGGTTGGACAGCGGTTTTCGCAGTAATCGCTGTGATCGCGCTCGGGCAATCGCTTCAGGTTGCGAGCGGTGAACTGCATCCCACGGCCCTGGTTTTCCTGGGGATCGCGGTCGTGGCCTTGATCCTCGGCGTGGCAACGTCGGGACTTCCCGATCCAGGGCCGTGGGCTGTTCGAGGAGTTCTCACGATCGGTGGCACCGCGATCTGTGTGCAACTCTATCAGTTGACGACGGAACCGCCGGGCTGGTATCTCCAGGGCGTGCCGATTGGCGATTACCTCGCGCTGCTCACTGTCTTCGCGGCCCTGACAGCCCCAGTCGTTCTTCAACTACCAAGCTTCAAGCGAGTGTGCATCGTCGGTTGGTTTGCTGCCTTCGCGGGTCTTGGTGTCTGGCTCATTGGCGGAACTCCCGCACCCGAAAACGACATCTACTCGTGGACGCATCACGCTCTGAATGCCCTCTCACATGGCGAGAACCCCTACGCGGTGTGGATGCCCAACATCTTCGGGGAAGGCGTCACATTCCCCACGGGTGAGAATATGTATGGGCGTTCGATGTCTGCCGACAACAAGTGGGTTCAGACTGGATACCCATACCCACCCATGTCGCTGATGCTGTCGGGCACGGGCTATCTCTTCGGCGACATGCGTTGGGCGAACCTCGCGTGTATCCTCGGCGGTGCCGTGGCTCTGTTCGGAAGCCGTGGCCGCTTCGCCGTGCTGGGCGTCGTATTGTTGCTGACCACGCCGCGAATCTTCTTGATGCTTCAACAAGCCTGGACCGATGCCTACTGTTTCGGACTGCTCGCGTTGACGATCACCCTCTCCGCACGATCGTCGCGATTGACTCCGTGGGCGTTTGGGTTCGCAATTGCATCCAAGCAATACATGGTCTTTCTCGTGCCGCTGGGGTTGCTCCTCATCCCAACTCCGTGGGATCGCAAGAAGGTGCTGCTGTTCATCGGGCAAGCTCTGCTCGCGGGAACGCTGGCGACACTGCCCTGGCTTCTGTGGAATCCGCAAGCGCTCCTCGGGTCAATCTCTGCACAGAACTTGCCGTTCCGCCACACATCGTTGAGCTTCTTGGCTGCAATTGCCGTGAACGGCGTGCCCTCTTACGCGAACACGCTTCCGTTCATGTTGCTGATCCCGGCATACGTTCTCGTGCTGCTCTGCTCCGCACGAGGGGCCGCCGGCTTCGCGTTATCGACCGCGTTGATTCTGGGTGTGTTCTTCTCGTTCGCGAAGTCAGCGTACTGCAATCAGCACTTCCTGGTCCTCGGATGTGCCGCGGCCGCTCTCGCCACGGTGCGATTTGATAGGCCAGCCAGCCCCGTTCCGGAAAGCGTCAGTCCACCGAGCAAACCATGATGAGGTGCGTGTACGGAATGTTCAGCAGTCGATGGTGAAGGTGCGTTTCGACGTGCGAGAATTGAGCAGACGCGAGCCGCCGATATTCTTCTCGCTGTCGAACATGCTCGCCACGGTCGTTCTGAAGCATCCAACGAGCGAACCACGATTGGTTCGGCGTGAAACAACCATCGAACGAGATAAACCGACCTCCGGGCTTGAGCGCCTGCCTCGCAACCCGCAGCAGCGAGTCAGCCTCGCCGTCGTCGAGGTGGTGCAAGACTCCGGTCGCCAGAACGATGTCGAAGGTATGCGGTTGTTCGACCACGTAATCGTTCACCGAGCGACAGACGAACTCCCCACGAGATCCGAAACGTTCCTGGGCCGCCCGGATGTAATCGGGGCTGATGTCCACGCCGACGTACTGCGAGTTCGGAAGCGAGTTCAGGATGTCCCCGGGGCCGCAGCCGATGTCGAGAATGCGGGCACCCGTCCACGGTCGAATGTAATCTCGCACATAGATCGACCGGCACCGTGCGACACCGATGACCTTCGAGAAGAGTCGGTATGCCCACGGTCTGGAGAGCACGGCGTTCAGGCTCATTGGTTTCCTCCCCATGCTCGCACTTCACGCACGACTCGGGCCTGATCGGCCAGAGCCAGATCATTGAAGAACGGCAGCCGCACGAGGCAATCGCCAGCCATCTCGGACACGGGGCAGTCGCCTTCCTTGCCGCCGTACTTTCGGCCCATCACGGACAGGTGCAACGGCTGGTAGTGGAACACCGCGAGGATGCCGCGATCCTTCAGATGCTTGATGAAAGCCTGTCGGCTGTCGAGGTTCGGCATCACGAGGTAATACATGTGGTACGCCTGATCGCAGTGCTTCGGCACCACCGGCGTGCGAATCCCCGCAGTCGCCGCCCAGTCCGCGAGGTGCATGTGATAGTACTCCCAAACCTGCTTTCGCTTCGCCTGCACTCGCTCCCACTGTTCGAGCTGACCGTACAGAAACGCCGCTAACACATCCGACATGACGTAACTCGACCCCACATCGACCCAGGTGTATTTCGCCACCTGCCCGCGGAAGAACTGTGCCCGGTTGGTGCCCTTTTCTCGCAGCACTTCGCCGCGTTCGGCATACGCGGGATCGTTGATGAGGAGCGCCCCGCCTTCCCCGCAGGTGAGATTCTTGGTCTCGTGAAAGCTCTGCGTTGCGAGTTGCCCGAAGGTGCCGAGCGGCTGGCCCCGGTATCGGCCGAACAGCCCGTGGGCGTTGTCTTCCACCACTGCCACGCCACGCTTTCGGCAGATCGCGAGAATGGCGTCCATCTCGCACCCGACCCCCGCGTAGTGGACCGGCACCACCGCCTTCGTTCGCTCCGTGATGAGGCGTTCCAGGTGTTTTTCGTCGAGGTTGAACGTATCAGGACGAACGTCGATGAACACCGGCTTGGCACCACGAAGAACGAAAGCGTTCGCAGTCGAGACGAACGTGAACGAAGGAAGGATCACTTCATCGCCAGGTCCGACATTCAACAGCAAGGCAGACATCTCAAGTGCGTGCGTGCAGGAGGTTGTGAGCAGTGCCTGACGGGTGCCGGTCAGTTGTTCGAGCAACGCCTGGCAACGGCGGGTGAACGCCTGGTCGCCAGCGATCTGCCCGCCAAGCAGTGATTCAGCGATGTTCTGCAACTCTTTGCCGACCGTGGACGACCGATTGAACGGAATCTGTTGGCCCGTTGTCGCTGGAGTGGCCATGCGTTACCCTTCGCGACGAGAGGAGAGTGAATTCATGCCTGTTTTCGCGTTATGCCGAATGCGGTTCCTGCCCCTTCCCCTCCGCTCGACGAACGACATACGTTGGCTTGTCGAGCAGCCGGAAATGGACTCGTGCAAGGTATTCCCCGATCATCCCGAGCGAAAAAAGCTGCGCTCCCGAGAAGATCGAGATGACCGACGCCAGGAACGTGAAGCCCGGTGGAGCTGCACCTTCCACCACATACAGCACCACGACCCACATCAGTAACGCGAACCCGAACACCGTTAGACCAAACCCTAGCACACTCGCGGCCTGAAGGGGCAGTGTGCTGAAGCCGGTAATCATGTTGAAGGCGTGCGTAATCAGTTTCCGCGTCGTGTAGTTCGATTGTCCAATTTTCCGCGGCTCGTGTCTCACGAACTCGTGCGTGAATCGAACGCCTCCCCAGGTGAGTAACACGTCCAGCGACACGAACGATCCGCCGAACTGCACGAACGCATCCCGCAAGCACGTCCGGAACGCTCTGAACGCACTCACTCGCCTGGCGGTTTCAGAACCCATCGCCGTTTGAAGTGCGATCTTGGTGATCGTGGATGCGAGGTTCCGCAACATCCCGTGCGGCAACTCCTGCGGCGCTCCATACACGACATCGAATCCCGCATCCAACTTGGCCAGCAGTTTCGGCACCTCTTCGGGGGGATGTTGGAGGTCGTCGTCCATCGTGACGATTGTGTCGTAACGCGCAGCACGAACGCCGCACAGAAGGGCGTTGTGTTGTCCGAAATTCCGCATCAAATCGAACCCGCGAACGTGTGGATGCTTCGCTGTCAACTCCTGAACGACGGTCCAGCTTCGATCACGACTCCCGTCGTTGACGAGGATGATCTCGTATTGCCGACCGATGGACGCAAATAGCGCTGCAAGCTGCTCGATGAGTAACGGCAACGATTCTTCGCTGTTGTAAACGGGAACGACAACCGACACGCCGGATGGCAACGGCTCCGAAATCGTGGGCCAGTTCACGCTCGTATTCTGCATTGTCATGGACTGCTCGGATGAAATCATTGTGCTCGGGCCACGCACAGACAACTCGTACCAATGGGAAGTCGGAATCCTCGGCGTACTCGGTCGGTCTCGTAATCCAACAACATCGATGTCAGGCGTTTCATACGCGGCGACCCAGCCCCGTGTTCGCGACGCCAGGAATCCGTTGACGGAGGCCGTCGAATGCCGAGAGCAGTTGGTATCGTTCTGAGCGCGAACACCGCAGGGGTGAGCGCCAAAAAAAAGTAACCGATGTACTCGACCCCGAAACCAGCGGCCGCCAGGACGCTCCGCAGAGTGGAAACCGTGTACCTTCGGAAGTGGCCGGCATGTTCGTCTTCGTTCGACCACAACCACTGGAACGCGGGCACGGTCAAGTAAAGTCGTCCATCCGACCGCAGAGCTGTCCGTATTGTCCGCAGAAAACCGAGATGATCCTCGACGTGTTCGAGGACGTCAAACAGTCCGGCTGCCGGCAAACTCCCCGGTCGAAAGCCGGCTGTCTCGACAGTCGCGGAGATAACATGCTGAACGCCACGGCGCAGACCGGTCTGAGCGCCTGATCGACCTGGTTCGACGAGGACAGTGTCGAAGCCAGCCGCCGTCAGACCCAGAGATACGTAGCCGTTCCCGCCTCCGAGGTCAAACACCGGCAAGCCCGGCGGCGGATACCGCTTCACCGCTGCCGCGATCACTTGGTTTCGATGACGAAACCAGAACGAGCTATCCTCGATCTCGGCGCAAGCGACGTTCCCGTCATCGGGGTACGACACCTTGGACGAACTGGTGGCTTCCCACACTCCATCTTCTGCGAGTTGAAGCCCGGTCGTGAATTGGTGAATGAGCGACGCATCCTCACTCGGTGGAAGCCGGACCATCGTAACACCCTCGATTTTGGCGTGTCGGCCGTCGTCCACCGTGGAGTGCGTCGTCTGCTGGCAGAAGATAGCACATTCTCCGCGGCCGCACCTCGAGAATGCGATTCGAGAGTGGTGCGACACACCGGTCAGAGCCAGAAGTGGTAAAAGTGTTCTTTCTTCTCGACGGCGAAACCGCATTTCGCGTACAGCCGACACGCCGCCGTGTTTACTCCCTGTGTCACGACTTGTACATATCTATATTTATGGATATCGAACCAGTTCAAGGCATGACGCACTAATAACTCGCCATACTGCCTGCCTCTGAAGTTGATATCCACTGCGACGAGTCCGATATCACCCCGTGTACCTTTTTTGCCGACGGTCGTCATGGCAACAACGCGATTACCCGGATCGCGGATCATGAGAACTTCTTCTGCCATTTCCTTGGTGAGCGATTTCTCCATCCAGATGGTGTAAAGCTCTTCAAACTTGGCGCGAGGAATGTTCGGATCAACCGCGAAACGAGAATACTCACCACTCTGAATCGCCAACGCACGCAGATCCTCTCTCGACATTCCCTCGCGGTATTTCTCGACAACAGGAGCCATCACCACTGGCTGTTTCGCCGGAGCGCCATCGCTTTGAAGATCGACATGGAACGTCGTCTTTTCATCGACAAAACGCCCGCCGAGTTGCGTGATATGATCCCGATCAACTTGATCGAGAGCTTCGGCTGTTGACCAATATGCAAGCCTCACATTCTGAGTACGGAGTTCGGAAAGGGCGTGTTCAAGTTCCCCGTCGCGGTGCGAGGAATTGATTCTGGCGACCGTGAAACCGAAGAAGTCCGAATCCCAGGTGAGAATCTGATAGGCCTCCATCTGACCTCCATCGCCGCTTTCACGGACCCCGGATTCGGCACGCGGGTTGCAACAAGATTACCCGGCTAAACAAGGACGGCTACAGTCCTGATGCCATCCACTCCTTGCGAAACTGGAGACATAGATATGATCCGCCCCGAAAACGATGAACCGATCACCCGCTGGGGAAAGATTCGATACGGCCTTGCTGCCCTGCTCTTGGGTCTGCCGCTGCCGATCGTCCTCATCGCATTTCTCGCCCCTGGCTGCGGTGGCAGTCGGTAATCATGTACGAGAGCTGAAATCGTCGTTCCAAGCGGCGGTTTTAGCGGAAACTTTGAGGAGCATCACATGATGTCACTCGAACACCCCATGGCTGCTCGTCGGAATGTGCCGATGACCATTGCCATGATTGTCGCAGCCATTCTCGCTTTGGGTTTGACGTTCCTCGCTCCCTAAGAGCGGGGGCAACCCAAGCACGAAGCCGCCGGAAGTGGGAGAAATCCCGCCCGACGGCTTCTTGTGTTTGCCACTCATGGCGAGCCTGATTTTGGCAACATCGGAACGGTTCGACTTCGCCATTCGGCGGCTTTCTCAGCGTTCCCGGTCGCGGTGTAGAACTGCACAACGCGGTCGATGGCTCGCTGAAGGTTGGGCCGATCACGCGGCGGTACCGACCCTTGATCGGCAAGCAACTTCTCGGCTGAGTCCACCACGAGCGGTTCGGCTTCCGCAAACTTCTTCTGTCCAAGAAGCGCCGCCCCGAGCATACTGCGAGTGTTGAAGACGATCCATTTCGGCAGAATGGATCGGGGTCGCTGAGCCAACTCTTCGCGGATGGCCAAACATTCCCGCAAGACTGTCTCTGCCGCCACCCACTTCTCGTGAGTCAGGAGTTGAAGAGCTAGGCGGGCCATTACATGAGTCGTTCGTTCAGATGACTTCCCGTACATAATCGCGGTTATGCGGATCAACTCTCGGAGATAAGTCTCTTCGCGGTCGAACAACTTCGCCCCTGCGCTCGCGGTCGCCGCGATGTCGAGAAACTCCAGGGTGTCCGTGCTATCTGGACCGCAGAGCCGTCGCAGATCGGCTATCACGTGGTCGCATAGCGGAAGTACCTTGTCGTACTGTTGGGAAACCAGGTAGATCCTCGCGAGGGCTTGCTTACTCTCCACCAAACTCGGATCGCTGGGGTCGAGCGACGCTTCTTGTCGCGAGATCACCTGACTCAGCATCACCAACCCTTTGAGTGGTTGCCCGGCCATGATGTAGATCTGCGCGAGATTTGTCATTGTGCTGAGAGTTTCGCGGTGGTTCTCCCCATAAACAACACGACACAGGGCGACCAGTTCCTCGAAAATGGGAACCGCTTCGGCTGACCGGCCGAACGCGGTATATAGCAGACCCACCATTTGGAGCATCCCGAGGCGAGCGCGACGGTTCTCTGTTGGCGTGGCTTCGATTTCCTTGTGAGCGACCGCAAGCAGCGAAGGAATGTCCAGAACCGCGCCATGAGATCGCGCGGCGTTCTCTTGCATTAACTTCACCAGTGTCACGATCACCGCTCGCAGCGCTTTATCATTCTCGATGGCCTCTTCCTTGAGCGCGCTTTCGGCCCGTCGAGCTTTCTCCTTCTCATCGCGTTCTCGTTTGGTGTCTTCGAGCGAGAGCACAAGTTCGCGGGATCGCGTCTGCTCCGCACGTTCCGCAGCTTGTGCAAGGTTGCGTTGAATGCGAAGCCGATCCGTGAACCAGACCCCTGCGGCGGCCAACCCAATCGCGACGAGTACGCTGGCCACCACGAGCGCCGCAGTCGTGGGACGCCGACGTGCCCATTTCCAGATGCGTTCGGCGCTGCCGACGGGTCGTGCCGCGATCGGTTCACCGTCGTGCCACCGTCGAAGATCATCGGCGAGGCTTGCTGCCGTCGCGTACCGCCGTGCAGGGTCTTTCCGGAGGCACTTGAGGCAGATCGTTTCGAGATCGCGTGAGATCCCAGGCACGAGTTGTGTTGGCGGAACCGGATCTTCGTGAACGACCTGCATGATGGTGTCCACGGCGGTTGCCGCATGAAACGGTGGGCGACCGGTGAGCGCAGCATAGAGGATCGCGCCGAGGGCATAGATATCCGCAGCCGGCCCGACTTCTTTGACCTTGCCTGCGGCCTGCTCAGGAGACATGTAGCTCGGGGTGCCGAGAACCGCTCCGGATGCAGTCAGATCGCTACCGCCACCGACTCGCTTGGCGAGTCCGAAGTCCGTCACCTTGGGGGCACCGTCGGCCGCGAGCAGGACGTTCTGGGGTTTCAGGTCGCGGTGAACGATGCCGGCCTCGTGTGCCACCTGCATTGCACGCGCGAGCGTTTCAACGAGCGTACCGGCCTCGGTCGCCGTGATCGGTTGCGCGCCGAGTTTGGTGTCGAGAGCGCCGCCTTCGCAGAATTCGAGCGTGAAGAACGGGCAATCGCCGTGCGTGCCAATCTCGTAGAGCTGGACAATGTTCGGATGCTGCAGTCTCGCGATAGCCTCGGCCTCGGCGAGAAACCGCTGGCGGTCGCGCTCGCCGGAATGCTCACCGGACAGAATCATCTTCAGAGCGACCATGCGATTCAGTGCGAGATGCTTCGCCAGGTACACGACGCCCATTCCACCGCGACCGAGTTCCCGTTCGACGACGTAGCCTGGAATTGACACCAGTGACGTGTGCGCCCCTGCGGATCGGGCTGCGGCATTCGCCACGTCGTCGGGTGTTTGGGCGATGGTCTCCGAACCAGACGAAGGTTGGTTCGAGTCGGATCCATCCGGCATCGAGGACGTGTGCGTAATCGTCGGGTTCTGTGGCGGGTTGGGCATCGACAGACTCACGGAGCGGGTACGATTCGTGCGATCAATGCGATGATACCCATGATTCGCCGAAAGACGCTATTCCCATTCGAGTTGTCGGGGCGTCCCCAGCGCGGGTTTGATCCACCCGCAGTGCCACTCCCGAGTCGCGTTCCAACTGGCTGGAAAGCCCCTAACCCGTTCACGCCTTCTTCCACTTGCCCTTCTTCTTCGGCTTCGACTGGCTCACCGGAATCGTTTTGCCACCCAAGGCGCTCGGCACTGCCGCGTCGCCGTATTTCTTCTTCAACTCCGTTTCGAGCTTCACGATCTCATCGCGAAGGAGTTGGGCACGCTCGAAATCCAGCGACTTCGCCGTGTCCAACATCTCCGAGTACAGCTGCTGGATGTACTCCAACGCCACCGTCAGATCCATCTCCGCTGCGCTGGTCCCCTTCGCACCCGTGGCGGCCGCCTGTGCCAACTGATGCGATTCGATCTCTTCCTCGATCGCGTTCTTGATCGCCGTCTTCACGGTCGTCGGCGTGATGTTGTGTTCCTTGTTGTAAGCGAGTTGAATCTCACGACGGCGGTTCGTCTCGCCGATGGCTCGGCTCATCGAGTCGGTCACGGTATCGGCGTACAGAATCACCTCGGCGTTCACGTTTCGCGCGGCTCGCCCCATCGTCTGGATGAGCGACTTATCAGAACGCAAGAACCCTTCCTTGTCGGCGTCGAGGATCGCGACGAGCGACACTTCCGGCAGGTCTAGCCCTTCGCGGAGGAGGTTCACGCCGATGAGAACGTCGAACGCGCCTTCGCGAAGTTCTCGCAGCACCGTGATTCGCTCGATGGCGTCGAGTTCGGAGTGCAGCCACTTGCAGCGCATGCCCGCATCGCGGAAGTACGTCGTCAGGTCTTCGGCCATGCGCTTCGTCAGCACCGTGACCAGCGACCGTTCGCCCTTCGTGGCCCGCAGTCGAACCTCAGCCTCCAAATCCTTCACCTGCCCGCGTGCGGCCTTGATGTGGATGACCGGATCGACCAACCCCGTTGGCCGAATCACCTGCTCGACGACTTCTCCGCCGACCTTCTCCAGTTCGTAAGGTCCGGGGGTCGCAGACAGGCATAGACAGCACTTCATGCGGCCTTCGAACTCGTCGAACTTGAGCGGTCGATTGTCGAGTGCTGACGGCAAGCGGAAGCCGTGTTCGACGAGCGTTTCCTTTCGGCTGCGGTCGCCGAAGTACATCCCACGAACCTGCGGCAAGCTGACGTGCGACTCGTCCACGATCATCACGAAATCGTCGGGGAAGAAGTCGATCAGCGTGTACGGCGGCTCGCCGGGCTTGCGACCCGAGAACCAGCGGGCATAGTTCTCAATGCCGGAGCAGTAGCCGGCTTCGCGCAGCATATCGAGGTCGTACCGGCAGCGAGCCTTGAGCCGTTCGGCCTCAAGGATCTTGCCTTCGGTTTTGAACTGTTCGAGCCGTGCGTTGAGTTCAGCCTCAATACCCGTGATCGCATCCTTAACTCGCTCTTCTGGCGTGACGAAGTGCTTCGCGGGGTAGATGTACATTTCTTGGAGAACCTTGATCGTCTCGCCGGTAAGCGGGTGAATGACCGACACGGCATCGACTTCGTCGCCGAATAGTTCAATGCGATACGCGGTTTCTTCGGACGCGGGCCAGATGTCGATGGTGTCGCCGCGAACGCGGAACGTGCCTCGCTCGAAGGCGATGTCGTTGCGCTTGTACTGAATATCGATGAGCCGCAACAGGAGATTATCGCGGTCGATGACCTCGCCCTTGGGGACGTAGACCATCATGCGTTTGTAGTCGGACGGCGACCCGAGGCCGTAGATGCACGACACCGACGCCACGATGATGACGTCTTCGCGGCTCACGAGCGCAGACGTGGCGGCGAGTCGAAGGCGGTCGATGTTTTCGTTGACCGAGGAATCTTTCTCGATGTAGATGTCGCGTTGCGGGATGTACGCTTCGGGCTGGTAGTAGTCGTAGTAGCTGACGAAGTAGTGAACGGCGTTGTTGGGGAAGAAGCCTTTGAATTCCTTGTAGAGCTGTGCGGCGAGCGTCTTATTGTGGGCGAGCACGAGGGTAGGCTTGCCGAGTTTCGCGATGACGTTGCTGGCGGTGAAGGTCTTGCCGGTGCCGGTGGCGCCGAGGAGAACCTGTATCTTCTTGCCGGCCGCGAACCCGGCCATGAGTTGTTCGATGGCTTTGGGCTGATCGCCTGCGGGTGTGTAGTGGTTCGCAAGCTGGAACTGTGCGGCCATCGTGGCGGCTCCGGCGAGATGGGTAGGCGATCGCGAATTCAGGTATTGTACGCGCGACCACCACCCACCGGGAACGCCAGATGCGAAGATTTGCGGCTGTCGAGGTTGCTACGCCGCAAGCGGCTTTTCGCTTAGGTCCGGAAGAGGAATTGTTTCAGTCGTGGTTTGCTTCCTTCGCAGTCCAGACCAGACCGCAGCCGCAAACCACCCTGTGAATGCCAGCGCCACCACAGCCTCGAAGGGTCGGCGACCGCAACCCTTCGCCACTTGCGAAACCAACTCTGTCGGCGTGGCAGGCCCCTCGTTCACGACACACAACGCTCGCGTGCCGTTAATCATCAGCAGGTTCCAGCCAACCAGAAGACAGATTCCGAGTGCCACGGTGCGAGCCACACGCGGATTCACCGATGCGAGCATTACCGCCAATCCCGGAGCCAGCACGATGCACGTCTCGCTCAAGAAGCGGACGCCAAACGACGAGCCCAGAAACACCAGCGGTCCCATCACGGCAGCGACGACATAAATCTGAATGGCACCCGAGGCCGTGAGCATCGCGAGTTGTGGGCTTCGCGTTGAGGAGCGAGACAAGGCATAGCCACATGCGAGCACAGCGACGAGCGTGATCGGCGTCCAGTAGAAGAAGCTGCGATCATACGAGCCGAGGATTCGCCACAGCGACGGATTCAGGAGGCCATCCAGCGTGATCGCGTGAGTGCTCACGAGCGGGCTTCCGAAGACGCATTGCCATGCTACCATCTGCGGGATGAAGCCCACAACCGAACCGATGCCCGCCAGGGCAAGCAGACCTGCCCAGCGCCAACGTGCGTTCATCGGCACAGTTGACGCCAGCCAAACAGCTTCGAGGAACAGCAGAACTGAGAAGGTTGCCAGTTGCCAGCGCACGAGACACGCCACGCCAAGCAGCACGCCAAGACCGAACCAACGCAGCACGCGAGCACTGCCCAAGCTCCGAACCCAGCAGAATACGAACGTCGTGAGCATGGCCGTCGAGGGACCGTGAGCCATGCCGGGGATGATCGTTTGGTACGCCAGCACTGTTGTGCCAAGGATCATTCCAGCGGTGGCGATTGCAGCAGGAACCGGAGACGCGAAGCGTCTCGTGATCGAGTACGTGAGCAGAAGCGTGATGATGCCCAGAGCGAGTGTCACGCACGCAATCGCGAGTTGATACGGCGGTGTGTATCCGTTTTCGATGCCTGCGCCGCGAAGGCCAAGCACACCGAGAGCGGCGTGAACGGGCACGACTCCCGCCGACCAAATCATCGCCGGCCCAACCGACCAGTGCGAGATGTGCCGACCAATCGGTGTGCGGCCGGAGTATGGCTCAGGAGTCGGCGTGATCTGGTTGTAGTAGCCGAACTCGTTGTCGAAGTTCCAATCGCCGTCAACCATCAGCGAGCGAAGCCAGGCGTAATAACCGTGCGAGTCGATGCCGAGAATCGACGCACCGATCACTCGCGCTTTGGTCGGTTCTGTGCACGCATCGCGGACGCACTGCTTCGTCGCGATCCAGAAGAACAGCAGTTGCACCGCAACGGCGGCGAACAGAATGCGACGTGCGAGGCGATGCGACTCTGGGGATGCGGCGACGGTGTTCACAGCCATGCCTCGCGATTCTCGGAACAATCCGCCAGCGACGAGAACCTGTACCGCGTTCGTTGTCAGCGGGCAAGCCGACTTCGCCAGAGTCCCCCGCTTCCCTGGGCGGCTGTTTGGTGTTGCGTTTCAGGGCTTCCCAGGGCATATGGCTCGGGCCGCCACGGAGGGCGGCCCCTACAAAATACGAGCTTTTCTCTTGTAGGGGCCGTCCTCCGTGGCGGCCCGAGCCCGACGGTGCAGTTGCAGATGTCTGAGGAGGAAGCCCATGCAGACCCAGATTCCCAAGCAGATTACGGCAGTCGTGGGAATTGTCCGCCGAAGCCGACTGCGATGGGCCGTGCGTCGCATGGGGCAAGCGTTTGTTGCGATGGTCACGCTGTGGTTGTTCGCAATCGGGCCGTGGCCGTCGGATAACTCGTCGTTCGTCGAAAGCCGCTATCAGGCACAGTCGATCAAGAGCCTTCAGGCCGCTCCGCTGACCAGTTCCCCTGTCGGGCTGATGCAGGTCGGAGTTGCCGAGGCCGACATATCGCCGCCGCCCGGTCACCCGTTGGCGGGCTACTCCGCTCGGAAAGAAAAGGGGTATGGCGAGGTCGATTCGCGGTGCTTCACGCGTGCGTTGACGGTTGCCACGGGGACCACAAAGGTGACGATTGTCACTGCCGACATACTGCTCATCAACGCGGCGATGTCGAAGGCCATCGTGGAGAAGACCGGCCTTCCCGCAGAGGAGCTGTATTTCACGGCGAGCCACACACACAGCGGCCCCGGCGGTTGGGGCGACCATCCGATCGAGAAGCTGATCGCAGGCGCCTACGACCCCGCGTTCTTCCGCACGCTCGTTGACACGATCTCGGATGTCATCCTGCGGTCGCGTGAAAAGCTGATTGATGCGGAGATGGGGATTCTCTCAACGCCCACCAAGGACCGACAGGCGAACCGCCTGGAACGAGGCGCTCCGCTCGATGATCGACTGCTGGCCCTCGTGTTTCGTGCGGTTCAGGCACCCGCAAAAACGGGAGCGACACCTCCGCCGCTGGCGATACTGATGGTGTACTCGGCACACGCCACGATGTGCGGCAGCAGCAACAGCCAGCTCAGCGCCGATTACCCGGGCGCGATGGTCGATACCGTGGCGAAGAAGACGGGTTGCCCTGCGGTCATGTTCGCAGCGGGGGCAGTGGGGGAAGCAACACCGATCAAGCAGTTGGCGCACACCGAGCAAGAAGGGGCGAGACTTCTCGGGCATCTGCTCGCCGACGACCTGACGAAAGCGCTCGGGAGCGTGAAGTACGAGCGAGAGATCGAACTCGCGATGCTGCGAACACCCGTCGAGTTGCCCGCGTTCCGCATTCCGATCAGCAGCAAGTGGCGCGTCAGTCCGATCTGTTCGAGTTGGATCAGCAACCGCCAGAGCCATCTTCACGCGGTGCGGATCGGTTCGGCTGTGTTGGTCGGCTTCCCCGGCGACTACGCCGGACGACTCGCAACACCGTGGGTTGAACGCTGTCGTGAGCGTGGCTTAACGCTGATGACGACGAGCTTCAACGGCGACTACAAGGGTTACCTTGTGCCCGAGCAAGCGTTCATGAACATCGCGGGATATGAAACTCGCGAGATGAATTTCTTCGGCCCGTGGAGTGGCGAATACCTTACGGATCTCGGCGAGCGGTTGGTTGAACGGGTGGCACCAACGGGACAGTAAAACTTGCGAAGCCGCAAGCGGCTTGATAGCCGCTTGCGGCTTCGCACATCGTCACCACGAAATCCGCCGCCCCGCGACCTGCACCGGCCCCTTCTTCAATCGCAGCGTCATCTCGCTGCAATCCATCAGCTTGCTCACGACTTCCTCTCGCCTCACGGAGCCGTCGTCCAGGCCGCTCACCCAACCGACCTGATCGACAGCCTCGCAGTTCCGGTTCAAGAGATCGCGATACAGCGCGACAACATACGCCTGGTTCGTGCCGCCTTGCTGGGCGAAGTATTCCTGAGACGAAAGCGCCTGCACGACCGCGTTGTGATTCGACGCGATCGGCGGCGTCTCGATGTAGCTCGGCCCGATCCGGTGCGTTCGCAGAATCGTGCTCGGCAACGCCGCACTGAACACCGCCACCGAACAGACCATCGACAGGTTCAGAGCGTAGAGGTTCGGCACCTTCAGGAAGACCGCCGTCCAGATCGCTCCGGCTGTGGCACAGGCCAACATGAGCGTCGCGTTCGGCCAGTGGATCAGCGCGAACAAAGCCGAAGCACTCACCACAATCGACCAGTTGTTGGAAGCCAGTTCGCGTAGTCGCGGCACCAAAAACGCCTGGAACAAAAACAACTGCGCAAGACCCCATGCGAGATACGTTCCAATCCGCAGAACCGCGACATCCGAACGAAATTCGCCCCCCGCAATCGGGATCATCGCGAGGCAAAGCGCAACCATGATCGCCGTCGGAAGCACTAATAACCGCAGGGCTGGCACGAAGTTTCGCGTGGTGAGTCCATGCAATGCGGGGTCGCGGAAGATGCGCCAGGAGCAGCAACCGAGGACGACGGCATACACGCCAATGACGGAGAAATCGCGGAGGCCACGGCCACGGTCCGGGTACACCGCCCACACATAGACGAGCAGCGGCACGAACACCGCGAGCAACTCCACAAGTGCTCGCGGCACACCATCACGACTCAGCTTTCTGCGATCAACAACAGCAGCCACGACACTGCCAAGAGCCAGCACCCCACCAAGACACCACCACACATCAGGACTCATCGGAATCGGGCTGGCATACGGCAAACCATCGCCACCATAGCGGATGCGAGCTGTGATTGTGATGATGCTGGCGAGCAGAAGGATAAAGGCCCAAATCATTCGATCACCCTTCGAAACTGGGCGGATTGCGGAGCGATCAAATGCGGCCGATTGAGGGAGTGCGTGCGGCTCACTCATCGTCGTCCCTCGCACGTCGTCTTGAGTTAAACCTGGGAGTTCCGCGAGACTTGGGGCTGTCGGCAAAGCTCGGGCAAATCTCCAGTCCGAAACTCGTCTTTTCTTCCGGAAGCGTCCCGGTCTAGACTGCCGCCATTACTGCCGGGAGAAGCACTGATGCGAATTTGCGTCTATGAAGACCGCCATGTTCGGGGATTGGAACCGCTCACGCTCACGCGGCCAGCGAGCGATCTCATCTGCGGTCTCGACACGCTCGCACAGAAGCAGGCTCGTTACTTCGCGGCCTGCACGGCTGGGCATCTCTGTCGAGCGAGCGTTGCTGAGTTGATTCGGGCACGCGATCCGCTCTGTCCCGTCAACGACACCGCCTGGCTGCACAGTGCCCCAACGGTGTTGGTGAACGCACGCTGGGTAGCGCCGCCGCGACCGGCGGCCGGCGCACCGAATCCGCTCGACGAAGGCACACACCTTGGCACCGTGAACGGCGAAATCGCTTACATCGCTCTCGATGTTCCCCGACTCCAGGCGCTCACGCCCGACACCTTCGAGAAGTGCTACGAGGAGTGGTTGCGAACTCTGCCAATTCGCGAAGTCAGCGGCACACTCGTTCGCCGACCGTGGGAGTTGATTGACCTCAACGGCAGCGAGATCGTCCACGACTTTGAAGAGAAAGCGGACCTGCATCTGACCCGCTACACAGCGTCGGCGGTCTCGCTCGTTGGCCCCCCCGAACGTCTATTCATCGACCCGACTGCGCGAGTCGATCCGATGGTCGTGGCGGACACCACGAACGGCCCCGTTGTGATCGGTGCGGGGGCGAGTGTTCAGGCATTCACCCGGCTCGAAGGGCCGTGCGGAATCGGTGCGGGGGCGATGGTCTTCGGAGCGAAGATTCGCGGCGGCACGACCGTTGGCCCGAATTGCCGCGTGGGTGGCGAGGTGGAGTGCAGCATTCTTCTCGGCTACGCGAACAAGTATCACGAGGGGTTTCTCGGGCACAGCTATGTTGGCGAATGGGTGAACCTCGCTGCGGGAACGCACACGAGCGATCTTCGCTTCGACTATCGACCCGTCACGGTTCCCGTGGATGGTGTTGAAGTCGCGACGGGACGAACGAAGGTCGGCGCAGTGATCGGCGATCACGTCCGAACTGGTCTCGGGGTGTTGCTGGATTGTGGCAGCCTGATCGGGCCGTTCGCGCAGGTGATGCCTTACGGCGGGTTCTCGCCGCGTGCGATTCCAGGCTTCCACCGATTCGGTGTCGGTGGAATGAAGGAACTCACCGATATCGACCGGTTACTCGCGACAGCCGATGTGATGATGCGACGACGTGGACAGCATTTGACGGCGGGATTGGAAGCGATCTATCGCGCCGCGGCTTCTCGCCCAATTGCGGAAGATGCAACCGTGATTCCGTTGCGCCGCACAGCCTGAAATGGCCACGGAGACACGGAGCGAAGAGATTACTGACCTCGCCCCTTGTCTCCGTGTCCGCTTGTTCGACCGCTATGAGCCGCCGAGTTTCCCCGAGGTGCCCGCAACGTTCGCGCGAGCCTGCTGGATTCGCTTCAGCAGGTTCTGTCTTGCGATTGTCGCCGGGTCGCTCGGACCGCCACCGACGGGAGCGGGCGTCGCCGGGGGGGCTTTCGTTCCAGCCGGTGTTTCCGCTGTTGACGCAGCTGGAGTGGAGAGCCGATCCTCTGCATCGACGTAGCCCGATTCGCCATACATCTTCTTGAGTTCACCCATCCGAACAACGCGTTCGATTCGGATGTAGGTCACTTCTTCGTATGGCACGAAGAAGGCTCGTCCGTCGTCGCTGGTGCCGCCTTCACGGCCCCGGAACACAACGTAATTTTCCTCGAATCGAGCGACCGCGTCCATTGACAGGACCATCCCGTTTCGCAGGCAGAAGTTGACCTGCGGGTGATAGTCTTCGGGTATACGTTTGGTTAGTAAGTCGAGGCAATCTTCCTTACGCATGACCTCTCCGGGCGAATTCAAAACATGGCGACCCTCATCGGGAGGGCCGCAAAACTTCGTTCATGGTAACGCTTGCCACCCGGTTTTGGGTATGACGATTTCGATTTCTACCGCGATTTTCCTGTCAGAAATTGTGAGAGCTTTGCGGCAGCTATCCCTGCAACTCGGGGAACATCTCGGGCGAGAGCTTCGCCGCGGTGAGCCGATCGCGAAGCCGCTTCTTGGCCTGAAACCGCAAGTTCGCGATGTCCTGCTCAGAAAGCGATAGCCGCGCCGCGACATCCTGATTGCGCCAGCCCTTCACGTACATCAGTTCCAACGCCATCAGCTTCACGAATTCGGCTTTCGTCTGAAGATCCTGAACATACTCCCGCAGCGCGAGCCCGAGCGAGGATTCCTCTTTCTCGCGCTGTTCCGCACTTCGAGCCAGGCTCGATGCGGGCCGCTGCCTCAAGTCAGGCTCCTGCCCGAGTGCGTCATCCTCGCTGTCGGAGCCGGACGACATCGGCCGACGCCCCATCTTGCGAAGTTGATCCGTGACCTTGTGAGCCGCGATGGTGAACAGCCACGTTTGCAGGTCGCGTTTGTCGTCGTAGTTCGCGAGGCTATTGGCGAAACCGATGAACGTTTCCTGCACGACATCTTCGACCGATGCGTGATCCTTGAGCCGACGCCGCACATAGGCCGTGAGCCGACCGCGATAACGCTTGTCGATTTCGGACCACGCCGCAGCGTCGTTCTTGCGGATTTGCTGCACGAGGAGGCGATCGGAATCGGAGGTCATGGGAAATGTTCGTGAGAGTTATTCGCTGTTTAGCGTCGGCCCCAGCGGGGCCGCGCCTGAGGACGCGGCCCCGCTGGGGCCGACGCTAACCAAACATCAGTTTACAATAAGTACAGCCCAACCGCCGCACCGCTTGCCAGCGCCAGAGCCCCGATCGCGAGCCAGCGGGTGAGATAGCCACCGGTCCACTCGTCGAGGCGAAGGAACAGGAATCCCGCAATCGCCGCAGCGGTCAACACGCCAAGCAGCCGCGTCACGTCGGCGACACGATCCCGCGTTCGCAAATCGCGAACCTGATCGGCCGTCACTTCCGCGTCGTATTCCACATAAACGCGGTTCGTGTCGATCTTGTACATTTCCAGTTCCGCACGCTCAGACGCATCCGGCGCCCGAACGAGCCGAGTGTCACGCCGCACGAACTCGTTCTTCATCTCGGTTGCCGACGGGTGATACGCCACAGGCGGATCGAGTTCCGCGAGTTTTCGCGAAACCGCTTCCGCAGCAACGTTCAGTGCATCCTCGTCCGCGTCGGCTTCGTTGGGGGACGGATAGGCACTCGTGGCGTGAACCTTCACCACCGCGAGCGCACCCGGCCGATACGGGATACGTGCCATCGGCTTTGGCGCGGGTTGGACCGACACCGGACTGGCCTTCGGAGTTGGGCCATTCTTCGCTTGCGTTGGGGCGTGTTCCGACTTCGCTGTGCTCGGGCTTTTCGACTGCACCTTCGTGGGAACGCACCCGGTGGCAACGCCAACAGCGACGAGGAACCCGACGAGCTGCAACAAGCGAATCATGACTTCACCACGCTTCCGAGTTTTCCTTTTTCGTCTCGAACCGACCACGGGCTGACCACTTGTGAAGCGATCGCCGCAATCGTCAGCGGCGCGAGGCCAGCGATCACTGGCGACGATTCCCACGGCCACAGGAACGAGAACACGATTCCCCAGAACAACGCCGCCCCAATCGGGAACACTCGCACTCGTTCGCGGCGCTGCCGATCCGTCGCCAACCACCAGCGACACGCAGCCGTCGCCAGCCCGAAGTAGAACAGATACCGCACGCCAATCGAGAACGCTTCTGGGCTGAGCCGATGGCCCGTCCAGAACACCAGATCACGCGAACTCGCCGTGCCGGAGCCAGTCGGCAACGCCCAGCCATCGAGCCAGAACGCCAGAACCCCGACGCCCAACCCCGCCAGGAGTTGAAACGCCCGCCGGCCCCACGTGTTTCGGTCGTTGCGGCCAGGGAAGCGGCCCACCAGCACGACCGCCCACGTCAGCACCGTGGACAGCAGAAACACTCGCCCGAGCAGCGACCACGAGTTCGCCACTTGCAACAACGCGCACGGCGCCGTGGCGATCGCACACACCGCCGGCGCGATCGCAAGCCCGCCGACCAACTCCGCGAGTTTGGACCGGAACGATGCCGAACGCTTCGGCTTCGGCACGAGCGTCTTCACTGGCAACGGCAACCGCTCATCGACAACCGTATCCGCAGCAGAAATCCTCGGCTCGGCCGCGAGAGCGTGAACTGCCGTGCGGGTCATTCCCGTCCCTTCTCGCCGATCACCGCCATACACCGCATCGACCGCTCGCGCGAGTTCCAGCACCGTCGCGAATCGCTTCGTGGGGTCTTTCTCCAGTGCCCGCGCCAGCACCGGTCGCACTGCCCCTGGAATCTTGCTCAGATCCGGCGTGTCGAGTTGGTGCTTCATCAGCACCTCGGCAGCAGTCTCGCCATCGAACGGCGGCTGTCCGGTGAGCATCTCGAAGAGGATGACGCCGCAAGCGTACACATCCACGGAGCGGCCGTAGTTGCCGTTCTTGATCTCGGGTGCCATGTAGTGCGGGGTGCCGACGCCGCGAGTCAGTTCGCCGCGTTCGCTGGAACTCATCCGCCGCGACAGCCCGTAGTCGCCGATCTTCAGGTGTCCGTGTTCGAGGAAGATGTTCGCGGGCTTGAGGTCGCGGTGAACGACGCCCTGATCGTGCAGATACCCGACGCCGCGAGCGAGGGCTCCGAACCATTCGCGGATCAGTTCCGACGGCAACCCGTTCGGATGGCGATTGATGACCTGTGCGAGTGATTCGCCGAAGACGTACTCCATCACGACCCATTTTTCGCCGCGAGAGTCGGAGCGAAGGTCGTAGAGGTGAACGAGGTTGGTGTGCTTGAGGTTGAGGCAGTGACCGATGCCGCGAAGCTCGGCGTCAGAGTGTCCTCGCAGCAGCTTGAGCGCGACTTCCTTACCGCCGTCGCTGACAGCAAAGTAGACTTCGCCGAACCCGCCCTGGCCGACGCCTCGTTTGAGAGTGAAGCCGTCGAGTGGTCGCTGTCCGGATCGGTAGGTAAATTTGAGCGTGGTCATCGCAGCCCCTCGACATGGGGCACACCGTCCCCTCACACGGATGATTCGCTGTTGGAGGGCGGATATTGAGGGGAAACCCGCCTCGTCGTGGAAGTGAAGGCATTATAACGAGTTGGAAGTAAGCGCGAGACTCGTGATTTCTTCATCGAACTGACGCGGGCAGCGACGGAACTACCGTCGATCTCCCTCGTCTATACTCTAGAAACGCTGCCTTCACCCGCCGGAGTTCACATGCGAGCCGCCCTCTTCCTGCTCTTTTTGCTCCTCGTCTGCACCGCAACCACAGCCGCACAAACCGGCACGGCTGGCGAAAAAGCCGTCATGACCGAGATCGTGCGGCTCAACGGCAAAGCCGACATCGACGCCAAATTGCACGCCGACGCCCGCGTCGTCGCCAAGTTCGAAACCGCCAACGACGCCCTGTTCGCCTCCCTGAAGAAGCACCCCGAGATCGGCGGCATCGAAGTCTTCGACGCCACGAAATGCACCGACAAAGGGTTCGCTCTCCTGAAAGACCTGCCGAACCTGCGGAAAC
This sequence comes from Planctomycetota bacterium, assembly GCA_021413735.1. Taxonomy (GTDB): domain Bacteria; phylum Planctomycetota; class Planctomycetia; order Gemmatales; family Gemmataceae; genus Gemmata. The sequence continues at coordinate 91,185 of JAIOPV010000119.1, read as the reverse complement.
TCGTCATTGGGAAAGCCACGCTCAGCCCGACCGCGGCGGTGTCCATCGGTCAGTGCAAGGAACTGCGATACCTCGGGCTTGTCGGCTGCGGAATCACCGATGCCGAATTCGTCGGCATGAAAGGGCTGACGCTGCTGGAACACCTCGCGTTGTCCGAGAATCCGCAGATCACCGACAAGGCGATGGCGACGGTGAAAGGCTTCGAGCGGCTGCGCGTGCTGTACCTGAACAAGACTGGCCTGACTGACAAAGGGCTTGCCGAACTCAAGGGACTCGACGGTTTACGAACGCTCAGCGTGAAGGCCACGAAAGTCACCCCTGACGCTGCCGACGGTAGGAAAGAATCACCGTCGGCCTGACGGCTCGACGCTCACAGACACACTCCACTGAATACAATTTGGGTCACCGCATACCCGACGGAGACCCTCCCAGATGCGATTTCTCGCACTTCTCGCGCTCGCGATTACCGGGGGGCTGACGTCCCCCGCTCGCCTGCTGGCGCAACCCAAGCCGTTGCCCGCCGACCTGATGGCTCCCACCGACGCGCTCTCGCCAGCCGACGAACGCAAAGCCTTCACGCTGCCGCCCGGCTTCGACGCACAACTCGTCGCCAGCGAACCCGACATCCAGAAGCCCATGCAAATGGCGTGGGACGCCAAGGGTCGGCTCTGGGTCACCACGTCGTACCACTACCCGTTCGCGGCTCCCCTCGGCAAAGGCACCGACAAGCTGTTCGTGCTGTCCGACTTCGACCCCACGACTGGCAAAGCGAAGACCGTGAAGGTGTTCGCCAGCGATCTGAACATCCCCATCGGCATCTTGCCATTACCGGATTGCAAGTCGGTCATCGTGTCGAGCATCGGTGAAATTCGCAAGTACACCATCGCTGAGAACGAGCTCAAGGCCGACAAGATGGAAGTGCTGTTTAGCGGCTTCGGCTGGCGTGACACACACGGCATGTACAACTCGTACACGCTGATGCCGGATGGCTGGATCTACTCCTGTCACGGCTTCAACAACGACAGCACCGTGAAGGGCAAAGACGGTCACGAAGTGAAGATGCACTCGGGGAATACGTTTCGGTTTCGTCCGGATGGTTCACGCATCGAAGTGTACTCACGCGGGCAGGTGAATCCGTTCGGTATGACGGTCGATCCGTGGTTCAACTTCTACACGGCCGACTGCCACTCGAAGCCGATCACGCAGATCATTCCGGGGGCGTATTACGAGAGCTTCGGCAAGCCGCACGACGGCCTCGGCTACGGGCCGGTGATGTTCGGCTACGATCCGGGAGGCACCGGGATGTGTGGCGTGTCGTGGTACGACGCGGACCATTTCCCCCAGGAACACAAGGGTTCGATCTACCTCGGCAACGTCGTCACGAATCGTGTTCACCGTGCGAAGATCGAATGGCACGGCGCGACGCCAAAAGCGATTCAGCAACCCGATCTGATCGCGAGCAAAGACCGTTGGTTCCGTCCCGTGGACATCAAGCTCGGACCAGACGGCGCGATCTACATTGCGGACTTTTACAACAAGATCATCGGTCACTACGAAGTCGATCTGAAGCACCCATCTCGCGACAAGGATCACGGCCGCATCTGGCGAGTCGTCTACAAGGGCACCGACGGCAAGGCACCCGAAGCGAAACTCCCTGGCGACATTACGACCGCGAAGGATTCGGACCTGTTCGAAGACCTGTTCAGCCCGAACATCACGCTGCGGTTCCTGGCTGGCCACCAGCTCCGTCAGCGGTTCCTCGACGGCAGGCAACTCGATGTCGGCGACACGACCGCACGCATGAAGAAAAGTCCCGAACACGCGATAGAGGTGGCGGCGTGGTTGCTGTTCATCGCACAGTCGGGCAGCAAGCCGGTTCCGTTCAGCGAGTACGAGAGGCTCGTGAAACTCACGAAGGATCTCGAAGTGAAGCCCGAGAACTACACGGGCCACACTATCCGAGCGTTGACGAGCCGTGCGGAATGGGGCAAGGACGAACGCGAGTTCTTGAAGCTGATGTTCACGTTGCCGGGCACGCCGCACATGGAGCGAGCAGCCGTGGAAGCGGCGATCTTTCACCCGCACGCGGACTTTGTCGGGCCGTTGTTGAGCGTGTTGAAAGGTGCAGCGGCCGACGACTCGCACTTGAAACAAGCTACCCGCGTGGCATTGCGGAACTGCCTGCGAGACGCGGCTGAATGGCCGAAAGTGTACGACGCCGTCTACGCAGATCTGGCGCTGGCGATTCCAAGTCCCGCAGCGGCGGGTTACCTCTTGTCCCAGATCAAAGTCTACAAAATACCAGTCGAGAAACTGCCGGGAGCTGCGGAACACGTCGCTCGACACGTTACCGGTCCTGATGAAAGCCAACTTTTCTTTGCGTTGTCACCCACGAACCGCTCGGGCGCAACCTCGGACGCGATTCTCGCCGGGTTCAAAGGCGTGCAGACTCGTGGCGCGAAGCTCAACGGAGAGACTGCAAAGGGTCTGATGCAAATCGGTCAGGCATCGCTTGCAGCCGAAGCATTCGGTGCATCGGGAACTCCCGCAGACGCGAAGCTGTTCGCATCCGGTTTGCGAATTCTGAACGCACTCCCTGCCGTTGCCGACCGATCTCGAAACCCCCAGGATTTCGAACTGTCCGCGGTGTCGCTTGCAGTTCTCAAAAAGGCTCTGGCCGAACCGAAAGCCCCCGACGATATTCGGACCGGCGTAGCCGAATTGTTGATGCGTTACGTCCCCGATGAGGGGCTAACCGTCGTCCGCAAGCAAGTCGCCGACCCCACGACATCCGACGCATTGCGAGCCGGATTCCTTCTGGTCTTCGCTGCGTCGTCGAACAAAGAAGCGAGGCTCGACGCCCGCGATGCGCTCAAAGACGCCCCGTATCGCACGGCCCTTGCGGTCGGTGTTGCGCTCGCGGGAACGCCTGCTGGTGCTGAAGATCTGCTGACCGCCGTGAAGATGGGCAAAGCGCCCGCTCGGTTGCTTCAGGAGAAGGCCATCGTCGAACGGCTCAAGGGCGCGAACATCCCCGATCTCGACAAGCAAATCGCAGCGCTCACAAAGGGACTTCCCGCACCCGATCTGCGGCTCGCGGACCTCATCAAGCGACGAGGAACAGTGTTCGCGTCGTCGAAACCCGACAAGGAAGCCGGGGCGAAGCTGTTCACGAAACACTGTGCGGCGTGTCACAAGATCGGCGAAATGGGCGGCAAGATCGCTCCACAACTCGACGGCATCGGCCTTCGCGGCACGGAACGCATTCTTGAAGACGTGCTCGACCCGAATCGAAACGTCGATCATGCGTTCCGGGCACGGGTCATCACCACGAAAGACGAGAAGACCATCACGGGGCTGATGCTTCGCGTCGAGGGTGAAGTTCTCGTGATCGCGGACGGCGAAGGCAAGGAACTCCGCATTCCGACGAAGGACATTGAAGCGAACCGCGAGACGATGCTGTCGCCGATGCCCGCGAACTTCGGCGACGTGATCCCGGAAGCCGACTTCGTGCATCTCCTGGCGTACTTGTTGGATCAGAAGATCCCGGTGGCGAAGAAAGAGTGACGCAAGATGGTTCCGGGGCTGAAATGATGGTTCCGGATCTGAAATGATGGTTCCGGAGGTGGAATTTCGGACAGTCCGCGGGGGTGCCAAACACCCCTCCCGCAAGCGCCATCTCGGTAAGGAGATGCGTTCGAAGCAATTCGTTCAGTTTGTCTGAACGATATTTCTTCCGGACGAATGGAATGGTTCCGGACCTGAAATGGTTGGTTCCGGGCGTGGGGTGGGGAAGTGGTCCGGAATCAAATTGCAATACGCATCACGTTTGACTCCCACAGAACGTTGACTCCGAAACTGGTGGCAACACCTGTTTTCCTCGGGTGTGTGCTTCAATCTTGTCCCGGGACACGCGAAGCACGATGATGGTGATGCTGCGGTCACGTTCCGAAAAGGAGAATCCCATGCGTGGGTTGTTGATGACGTGCGGATTGATGTTGGCGCTGGTTGGCGGCTCAAGCCGCGCCGAGGACGACAAGACCTACGACCTTCGCGGTCCCGCTCCGACCAAGGGGCAGGTGTTCGTCAGCAAGATGACACTGAAGATCAAGGACGCCGACACGACGCTCAAGATCATGGGCAAGGATCTCAAGCTCAAGATGACCATGAACGTGATCGGCGAAGAAGAGCAGAAGATTCTCGCGGTGGATGGCCGGAACGTGACGAAGTGCCAGAGCAAGATCACGAAGGAACGCGCCGAGATCAGCACCGACTTCGGCGGCATGAACATGACGATGACGCAGCCGACCGAACTGGAAGGCGAAATCGTCATCAGCGAACGCCTTGGCGAGAACAAGTGGAAGCACTCGCTCGTGGACACGAAGGCGACGGAGAAGCAGAAGAAAGAACTCGACAACCGCAACGGCATCGAGAACGAAGATGAACTCTACCCCGCTGAGAAGGTCAAGGTCGGCCACACCTGGAAGGTCGAAGCGAAGGCACTGACAAAGCTGTTCGGCAACTCATTCACGGACATCAAGGGCGAGCTGGCCCAGAAGTTCGCGAAGGTCGAGACAGTGGACGGCGAAGAGTGCGCCGTTGTGGAGTCGGAAGGCTCCGTGAAGGGCAAGATGAAGGACGACGATGGGATGCCGTCGCTGGATGTGGAGATGGAATTGAAGGTGAAATCGTGGCGTTCACTGAAGACTGGTGTTGAGGTGAAGGGCAAGTTCGAGGGCAAGATCAAGCTCGCCGGAAAGCAGAAGATGGACGACGTGCCGCTGGACATCACGCTGTCCGGCCCGCTGTCCGGCGAAAGCTCGACGAAGCTGAAGTGAGCCAGAAGAGACACAGTGAAAGAAAGCCCGCACGTTGCGACGTGCGGGCTTTCTTCGTTCACGTTCCCATGATGTTGTAGCCACAGTCGACGTAGAGGATTTGCCCCGTCACGGCCGACGCCAACGGACTGCACAAATACAGCGTCGAGTTCGCCACTTCCTCGGGGCCAATTGGACGACGCAATGGAGAATGCTCCGCCGCGTGGTCGATCAACTTGCCGAAATCCTTGTTGATCGCGCGTGCCGCACGGCTCGCATACGGCCCCGCCGAGATCAAGTTCACCCGGATGTTCTTGTCGCCGACAAACCACGCCAGTTGCTTCGCGTCGATCTGGAGCGCCGCTTTGCAGGTCGCCATGCCACCGCCGTAGTGCGGAACCACTCGCTCACCCGCGACGTAGGTGAGGCCCACCACGCTCGCGCCATCTGGTCGGTTCGCCATGTACGGGGCCGCTGCCCTGACCATGCTCGTCAGCGAGTAAGCCGAAATGCCCATCGCCTCGTGATAGGCCTTGCGGCTCGTGTCGATCAACGGCTTCGTCACTTCCCGTCCAAACGCAATCGAGTGAATCAGGATGTCGATTCCACCGAACTCCTTGCCGACCGCGTCAATCATTCCCGAGATGCTGTAGTCGCCGGTCAACTTCGCGTACGCACGCTTGGTGGCCTCTGGTAATTCGTCGAGTTTCACGTCCGCCATCGTGTCGAAGCTGGCGTCGCAGGGGAGGACCTTCGCGGGTTTGAACTCTGTCTTACCATCGGGCAGCAACCGGCTCTCGCGGTCCATATCTCGCGTCAGGATGCTCTCGACAATCCCCATCATTCGCGGGTGGCAAGCGAGGACAACTTTCGCTCCCGCTGCCTGAAGTGCCTTCGAGATAAACCACGCGAAACTTTCGTTGTCGCCGACGCCCGTGACGAGCGCGATCTTGCCGGAGAAGTCGAGAGGAATCATCGTCAGTCACCTTGCTAGAAAAACGAAACGGCACGCGGATTAGCTTATCCGCGTGCCCTTGGTTCGACACGGTTACCGTCGGCCAACAATCAACGGCGTGGCGTCATCTGATACAACGCTTCCTTCGCGGCCTTGCGAACTTCCTCGGAGGAATCTTCAGCCGCCTTGGTGAGATACACCGTGAACGCTGACTCGAAGTATCCGAGTTTCACCAGTTCCTCGATGCACACTGCACGAACCATTGGATTGCCATCGTTCTGTGCGGCGCGGAACAGCGACAGCTTCACCACATCGCTGGAACTGTGCCGACCGCCGGAAAGCGCCCGTGCCGCGATGGCTCGGTGGCTCGGGGCTGCGCCGTTCTGCAGAGCAGTCATGTACGGTTCGATGTCTCGCATCATCGCGGTGATGGCCGGGTTCTGCGGAGGAGGCATCGGCACCGTGACCACGGGCGGCAGCACAGCCGGCGCGGGCACGACCTGCGAGGCGGGAACAACCGTGAGCGGCGTCGGCTGAGCGGCGGGAGCGGGCAACTCCTTCACGGCAACCGGCTCTTTCACCGCGACCGGCATCGGCGCGGCGGCAGGAGCGGGCGGCAGCTTTTCAGGCTCCTTCACCGCGACAGGTTCCTTCACCGAGAGGGTCGCTGGCTCTTTCACTGGTTCCTTGATCGCGACAGCCATCGGCTCCTTGACCTGCGTCGTCGAAACGATCACGGGCTTCATCGGCGGCAGCGGCGCAACCGGTATGTTCACCGACATATCGCTCGGCGGAACCGGAATGCTCGGCAAGCCATTCGGAGCCTGCACCGGGATAGGCGGAACGCTCGGAATCGGAGGCAGCGCTAACGGCGGCGGTGTCGGAACTGTCACGGGCAGCGGCGGTGGGCTGCTGGTGGTCGATGGTCCGGACGGAACGCTGATCGGGGCCGGGATGATCGGCGTCGGTGGCGCGACTGGCCGAACAGCCATCGTTCGTGGCGGTTCGGACGACACGCTTGGCGATGGGCGCACGGCTGGCGGCATTGCCGAGCGAGTGTCGCTGGGCTTGACGCTTGTGGAAGACGTGGGGAACGCTGGCGCTGCTGGGTTCGCAGGGTTCGCGGGCGGGGTCGGCTTCTTGCGGCCGAAGACCCGCTTTAACAACCCTGGCCGTTCCTCTTCAGGTTCCGGAGCCGGCGTTGGGGTCGCGCTCGACTTGCTGGCCGAGGGGAAGAACCGTCGTTCGCGTTCTTTCTCTTTTTCTTTGTCGGAGTCCTTGTCTTTCGGCAGGTTGGGCAGGGTGTCTTTGAGGGCCGGCACAAGCGGGTCGCTGGTGCGTGGCTTGGCCTTGGCCGGCCCATCCTGCAACTTCGGCAGTGAGGCAGCCTTGGGCGGTTCGACCGGCTTCGGAGCCTCGAACGCTTTCGGCGCTTCGACGGCTTTGGGTGCTGCCTTGCTTGGGACGGTCGGCGGCGTGGGTGCCTTCGGCGATGCTGGATCGGGCTTGTCCAGGAGGGTGAATGTTTCGCCGGTCTTGGTGTCCTTTACCTCGGACAGATAGGAGCCGTCCGGTTGCTTGTCGGACTTGAGAACCTTCACCTGTCGGTCTGGCATATCCCGGAACTTGAGGGTGATGACATCGCCGGCCTTGGGCGGACCGCTTGGGGCATCCGTGCCGCCTTGCTGTGCCAACGTGAGGCCGACCGCTGCGGTGGTTCCGACCACGACGGCCCAAATCCACCGTTTCCAGAACCACCGATTCATGGGAAACTCCGTTCAGCACTCAGCTCCAAGGGTCATCCATGACCACGCGAGCGTTCCGTGCCTACTGAGAGAATCGGCTTACCCGGATTCACCGATTGACCTGTCTTGCCAGGTAACAACGGAAATGCCGCGGAAGATGGGTAAACTCTGCGTGTTGGGTAGTCGCCCCGTTGGGGCGACCGCTACACCGCGATCAATCGTTACTTCTCGATGTCGCAGACGAGCGTTGCGTATGTGCGGACCTCGCCGAACTTTTTACCGGCGTGTTCGCCGCTTTTCGTGTCGATCCGTTTCGCAATCACACCAAACCGACCGCTGCCCGCGAACTCCGGCGTGAAACCTTCCTTGTCCGTCTTCACGGCTTTCTTGGCCGAGTCCGGAAGGATCACGGTCACTTCCAACTCCGGCACAGGCTTGCCAGCCGCGAGCACCAGGAACTTCGTCTTGCCCGGTCCGCCCGTTGCCACAACTTCAAGCTCCAACTTCTCGCCTACGGTAGCTTCCTTCGCAGTCGCGTTGCCGATGACTGCCTTCGGGCAGTACGTCAGTTTGAACGGCTTCGCGTCGCCCTTCTGCAACACGCCGTAATCCGTGACGCCATACACAACGCGATTGCCAGCGCCGGGGATGTTCACGGCGTAGAAGCCCTCGCCCTTCTTCCACTCCAGCGCCGATTCCTTGCCGGCCGCATCGCGGAGCGTCAACTTCGTGTTCGCGATCTTCTCGATGTTCACGGCAGTATCCGGATTGAGATCGTCGCTGAAGATGACCTTCGCGGTCTCGCCTTTGCCTTCAGGCACCACGAACGGAAAGTGCCCCTGTGCAAGCGACACAGTCAGCATCATGAACAACGGCACAACACACATACGGGACATGGGAACTCCTTCGTAAAAGCTGCGGTCTCAAATCCCTTGATCGCGGACCAGGATATCGGCGATATCCTGCGGCGGACCACCACGAACAACAAGCCGCTTCACAGGCCATAGGTCGGGCGGCGTGATGGCAATCGGTTCGGCATCCGTGACGAGTAGTGTATCGACCACGGCAGCAGGGCCGATGCGAGACTGCCAGACAACCGCGAGATTCGGAGCGAGCGGTTCCTCGTGCCCCGGCCGACCCAGGAACTCAGCCGGGAACCGACCCGCACCATACCCCGGCGGACTCAGCCAGAAATCGAACTCGAACGGCGTTTGCGCGAGGACGGCGCGGCCAGCAACGCCAATTGCTCCAATGGTTTTCTTGGGTTTGCTCCAGGAGCGAAACATGCTCGCTTGCTTCACGGCGAGATCGTGCGCGATGCCGAACTCCGACGGCACCGAACCAAAACTGACCGTGCGGGAACAGGTCGCGAACAGCCCATCTCGTTCGCCGGTCGCCTGAAGTACAGCCGTTCGCGTGACAGCAGTTGGCCCCGCACCAATGCGTCGATACTTCGCGCCACGACCATCGGCCGCGACACTCACAGAGACCGGTTCGACTCCGTGATGAAGTAACCGGTGCCCGAGTTGCCCTGCGATCTCGTGTTCGGTCTGTCCTTGGGCGCAGTGTCTCGCGGTGGTCTCAACCGCATTTACCACGAGATTCCCGATCTCGCGATACTGCGTCTGTTCGTAGTTCGACAGCACTCTCAGCATCGGGCGAAGCTGTTCATTCGCGAGCGGAATTTGCGGAAACGGCCGATCGGCCGCGACCTGCTCCCCGGCGGTCAGGTACATCAGGAAATCGGAGCGACCCGATTCCCAGTGCCATTCCTTGACCTGAAAACCGAGGCCGTCGAGTTCTTCGTCGAACAATCGCTGAGTGTCGACATTCGAGCAGACGAGCCAGCGATGATGACCGTTGGTGTAGATGCCAGGGCGTTCCGAATCGGGGATCAGGCCGTGAACGTTCATTCCGGCCGTGAACCATGCGACGTGTGCTGGCATCAGCAGAAGCAGCGATTCCACGCCCATCGCGGCGAGCACCGGCATGAGCGCCGCTTGCTTCGCGTCGATGTCGGCTCGGCGTTCGGCGATGGAAGACATTTCAGGTTGCGGGTATCGGGTGTCGTGAATCGGTGCTGCACGTACCAACTTCGATGATACAACGAATTCTGACTGTCGATTCCCGATTCCCGACACCCGATACCCGATACCCGATTCATGCGAACCAACGTCACCGTTTTCCCGTTCGATCTGTTCGGTGGCGCGGGCACGGGTGCGGGTGCCCAGCTCCTCGGCGATGCCGTCCACGAGATCCTCGACGACACCGAAGCCGAAACGCGACCATGTCGTGCAGACTGCCTTCGCGGAAATGTGGAAGTGCAAGAGTTCGCGTTCGAGACAATGCAGCAAATTCGTTCGTGGCGAAAGACCGGGCGTGCCGCCGCTCGCGAGACACTCAAAGCAGGCGACTTTCTTCTCTGGCTCGGCGGAAATCATCTCAGCGTATTGCCGGTGCTGGAGGAACTTGGCCGCGATTGCTGCGTCGTTCAGTTCGACGCACACCTCGACGTGTACGCCTTCCACGACACGACCGCCGAGTTATCGCACGGCAACTTCCTCCGACACTTCGAGACGCCCCGACCCAGGATCTTGAATATCGGTCACCGCGACCTGTTCCTGACACCCGACGAGATCAGCGAGACGTTCGAGGCGACGTATTCGGCTGTGGATGTGGCAACGAATATCGACCGCGTGGCTACCGAACTTCGGGCGAAGGTCGCGGGAGCGAAGCGAGTGTGGATTGATCTGGATGCAGATGCGTTCGATCCATCAGTGTGCCCGGCGGTCAGACAGCCGTTACCGTTCGGGCTTGCCGCTCCGACGTTCCTGAAGTTGCTCGACGCGGTTTGGTCGGACAAGGTCGTGGGTATGTCTGTGTCTGAGTTCGACCCTGAGTGCGATGTGAGAGAAACCGGACTGAACTTGCTCGGTTGGCTGGTCGAATTCGTGCTGTTACGGGTTCACTCTCCCCGGTGAACCCGCTCCGAAGTTAGTCGTCGCCTCCCGTACTTCGCCGCCCTTGCTTCTTCTGTGAGAGACGGCGTTTGTCAGCGACACGTCGGCGCTTCGCACCCTTCGTCGGCTTGGTCACCTTTCGCGGAGTCGGTTCCACGAGCGAAACGCGAATCATTTCGGTCAACTTCTCCATGCAGTCGAGCCGATTACGCTCCTGATCGCGGTACTTCTGCGATTGAAGTACGACATCGCCCTCGGTCGTGAACCGCGACGGAAAGCGTGTCTGCATTCGGATACGCGCCGGTTCGGGGATGGCTGCAACCGTTCCCGCAGCCTTCCAGCGGAGGACGGCTTTGGAAGCCACCTTGTTCACGTTCTGGCCGCCGGGACCACCGGAGCGCGCATACGACCATTCCAGTTCTTCATCTGGAATCTGGATAAGGTCGGTCACAACCAACATCTGCGCACCTCGGTTCGGATCGACGCGGTTCGGAGTGGACACTCCAGGCAGTCGGCAGGTTCCTTGAGAAACCTGAAACTTCTTCCCTTGGAGTCGGGTTGACGGCTCGCCGCAGTTTAACGTAACCTCCCAAACCAAGAACGGGCCATGCGGCGGAAATGGACACGGAGCAGGTCATGTCGGCAGAGGTCGGCGGAGAACTGGAGGCTGTACCAACCCGGCGGTCGCTGTTTGGGCCGGATTACGGGCGGTTAGCCATCCTCGTGCTGACCGCGATTGCCATACATGCATGGCTCATCGCGAATACCGCGATCCCGGCTCGCGATAGCCTCGGATACGCTCGAATCGCTGTGAAATTCTCCGATCCCAACGCGGGGGAAACCAACCCGCACGAATCCCATCAACGGATCGACGTGATCCGCTCCGCCGAGCAACCGCCCGGCTATCCGATGGCGATCTGGTTGACGGAAAAAGTCCTTCGCTGCGTCACCAGCGGCCTTTCTGTTGCCGATCGAAGTCTGCTCGCAACCCAGATCGCCAACGCGACGGCTGCGGTACTTCTCGTGATTCCGATGTACCTCATCGGGCGGATACTGTTCGGGCGAAACATCGGGTTTGCAGGCGCTTTCCTCTTCCAAGTGTTACCAGTCCCAGCCCGAGTGACCAGCGACGGACTCTCGGAAGGGCTTTACCTGTTAGCTGCTTCCGTGGCGATTATGCTGGGAGTGCGTGCGGGAAGACGGCCAGGAATTGGTGGTTTCGTCCTCTGCGGTCTCGCGACGGGGGCGTGCTATCTCGTTCGTCCCGAAGGTTTGCTCGTCGGAGTCGCAGTTGGCTTGGTCATCGCGGCTGCTGGCATCACCCGCAGTTGGCCACGCGATGTCGCCTTGGGCCGACTGACTGCCCTCTGCGTCGGCGTGGCGATGGTCGCACTCCCGTACATGGTCCTGATCGGCAAGCTCACGAACAAGACTTCACCGTCAGTGATTCTGCAAGCCTGGGACACTCCACCGCCACCCATCTGGAAGGGGCAACCCGGAGCTCGCGCACCAGGTGGGGCGACACCGCTGTTCGCCGCTTGGTGGGATCCGAAGGTCGATGAGGGGAAAAACCGCGTTGTGTGGGCGATCGGTGCAGTCTGGGGCGAGATGATTAAGGCGCTGCATTACGTCGTCGGTTCGCTGATGCTGATTGCGATTTTCGCCCACCGTCGGAGGCTGTTCGTTCCCGACTGGGGATTGTGGGTGATGATCGTGTTGTGCCTGCTCACGCTCACGATGTTGGTCTACCTCGCGGCGAGAGTGGGTTACATCTCGGAACGGCACACCGTTCTCCTCGTGATGCTTTGTAGCATCTTCGCGCCGGCTTCCTGCAGACCGCTCGCGGATGTGCTGCATTACACCCCACTGATCAACCGCCTTATTTTCTGGCCGAAAGCAGTCCCAGGACTGCTGTATTGCATTCTCATTGTGTGGACGGTGCCATACGCACTGAAACCGATGCATCCGCACCGAGAAGGCCACAAGCACGCGGGCCGCTGGCTCGCCGACCACATGAGCGAGAAGGACTGGCTCCAGGATCCACTTGCGTGGGCAGAGTGGTACGCTGGGCGAACGGTCTACAAGACGGCCACTTACGATGGTCAGCCGGAATACATTTGGGTGGTGATCGAGAAGGGCAAGGGCAGTCCACACTCTCGCCTTCCACAATGGGACGAGGCGAAACGACGCGCAACTGAAGCAGGGGCGAAGCCCGCTTATCGCTGGCCGGAGAACGCACCACCAGAAGGCCCGGCGGTCGAGGTCTACAAGGTGAAGTATCAGGCGACACCTTGATTGGTTCCAGACTCGTTCCGTGTTTCACATGGGGTCTGGTATCGTCACCCCTCGCTCGCCAAAAGGCTGTCGTTTCTGGGGCGAACCCCGAGTGCCAGCGAGGGGGGTGGCCTTTACCATTCTGACGCAATGCGAAACACGCAGTCGGCCGAACTGTCACTTCAACAACTCACCCCAGTCTCATTTTTCTTTTCGTATCGATCGGCTATGATGAGAAAACCCACCCGCGCCCGCTCGGCTGCGTAACGTCCGGCCCCTCTCGGGGTTGTTCTCGGAATGAAAACTACCGGAGCCGGAGTAATGCCGGACACGCAACCTCTCGAACCCACCGACGCACAGGCTTCAGAAGCGCCACCCGACCTGACGGGTCGAATCCTCGGCGACTACCAACTGCTGCGCCGCATCGGGGCCGGAGGAATGGGACAGGTCTACCTCGCCCGGCAACTCTCTCTGAAGCGAGATGTCGCCGTCAAACTGCTCCGCAACGACCTGACCACCAACCTCACCGCACTCAAGCGATTCCAGGCTGAAGCCGAAGCCGTCGCGAAATTGAACCACCCGAACATCGTTCACATCCACCAAATCGGCGAAGCCGACGGCCTGCGATACATGGTTCTCGAATACGTCGAGGGCCGCAATCTTCGCGAGTATCTCGTCCGCAAGGGGCCGCCCGATCTCGCCATCACGCTCAGCATCGTTCGGCAGGTTGTGCTCGCCCTTCAGAAAGCACACGAGGAAGGAATCGTTCACCGGGATATCAAGCCCGAGAACATCCTCGTCACTCGCAAAGTCGAAGTGAAGGTGACCGACTTCGGGCTGTCGCGATTCTTCGCCGGTGAAAAGCCCGCCACGAACCTGACGCAAAGCGGCGTCACCCTCGGTACCCCGCTGTATATGTCGCCGGAACAGGTGCAGGGGCGTGTCGTCGATCACCGCAGTGATATCTATTCGCTGGGCGTGACGTGCTATCACTTGCTCGCTGGTGAGCCGCCGTTTCGAGGAGTCACCGCGTTCGATGTCGCACTGAAGCATGTCCAGGAACAACCCCACCAGTTAGGGGAACTTCGCCCTGATCTGCCCAGCGATCTGTGCGCGATGGTTCACAAGATGATGGCGAAGAATCCCGCCGAACGCTATCAGTCGGCTCGGGACATCCTTCGCGATGTGGCGAAAGTTCGAGACGGCATCGCAGTCGCCAATCCCACGCAGCAACCGGCGGCGTTCAGTCTCTCGACGATGCAGACGAACGGAATCCCTTCCGCAAGTGGCTCCATTCCGAGCGCAACGAGCGGCACGGTTGTGATGGCTGGGTCGATGTCTGGGCCGATGCAAGCGGCTCCACCGATGCGGGTGGGCCGCTGGCTTCTCGCGGGTGTGGCCTGTATCGTGGCGGTCGCCAGCGGCGTGTTGGTTTTCGCGAAGATGAACCCACCACCCGAAATAACGCCAACTCCGGCACCGATTGTTCCACCTCAAACCACACCCGGACTCGCGGACATTCGCTCGCCAGAAAAGATTGTTCCCACCCACGAACGTGAACTGATCGCCGCCCTGGAGAATCGCAACACGACGCCCGACAAGTTGGTTCGCTGGTCGATCGAACTTGGATTGCTGTACGTCAAGGAGCATCGCCTTGATGAAGCCGAGGCTCGTTTCCGAAAGCTGGAAAGCGAGCAGTTTTCCCCAATCATCTTCCCGAAGAAGCAGGATCCGGATTCCGTTGCGGCACGGGACGCGAGCGCTGCCGGCCGAATTGGAGAGGCCGTGGTGCTGGCACACCGCGATACCCCGCAGGCCGCGCGTGCGTCGAACGATCTGGTCATGCGGGTGATCGAAACGCCCTTCCCGAGATTCCCCCTGAAACTCGGCGGGCCTGATAAGGGGTTAGCGGCAGTGGAGGCGTTCCGACTTCGGCATCCGGATTTGGGGCAGGCGCTTTCCGATGCCCTCAACCGAAACGCGATCATGCTCGACAAGACGAAACTCGAACCTGGCTCGCTGGAACTTCTCCGCACCACACCGCGTGTCGGCAAGTAAGGATTCGGGAGCGGACCAACAGCGTTGCACCCCTCCGAAGTATTCGCGGACGCAGCAAAACGATGCCCTTGCTCGATTTCACTTTGCCAGCGACGAACGAACCCATTCCCGAGGATGTGTGTCGATTCATCACCGAGGCGGATCGGCGAATCGAGCGATTTCAGGACGACTGCCGCATCCCCGGCTTCGTGCCCTCCGATTACACCCTGGCATATCGAGTGTTGCGTGATCTCTCGGCGAGCACGTTCGCACGCGGTCGGCAGTTCTGCGAATGGGGCAGCGGCTTCGGCGTGGTGACGTGCCTCGCGGCGATGCTCGATTACGATGCTTGCGGTATCGAGATCGAAATGGAATTGGTGATCGAGGCTCGCAAACTCGCTGAGGATTTCGAGCTGCCCGTGGAGTTTGTGCAGGGAAGTTTCGTGCCGCGAGGAGCGGAAAATCGGGTTTACGCAGCCGGTAGTTATTCGTGGTTCACCACCGACGGCGACCACGCTTACGACGACCTCGGGCTCGACATGAAAGATTTGGATGTGGTGTTCGCGTATCCGTGGCCGGACGAAGAATTCGTGACCGGCGACTTGTTCGAGTGGTACGCGGGGAATGGTGCCGTGTTGGGAACCTATCACGGCACCGACGGCATCCGTTTTCGTCGGAAGACCGCGAAACGCCGCCGGAAATAACCCAGGTGGTGAGTTGATGCTGGTGATTTACGTCGATGCTGATGCGTGCCCGGTGAAGGACGAGGTTTACCGCGTCGCCAAGCGGTACGCTTGGCGTGTCGTCGTTGTGGCGAACTCACATCTATGGGTGCCGACGGACCCGCTGGTTGAATTGGTTGTGCGAACTGGATTCGGTGCCGCCGACGACTGGATTGCGAGCGTTGTCGGACCTGGTGACATCACGATCACTGCCGACATTCCGCTGGCGGCTCGTTGTGTGGCTGCTGGCGGTGTGGTTCTCGATGCGAAGGGTCGGCTGCTCGACGCGGCGAGTGTTGGCGAAGCACTTGCGGTGCGTGACCTGATGGAAGACCTGCGACAAGCCGGCACCGTCAGCGGCGGCGGACCGGCAGCGATGACGCCGAAAGACCGTTCACGCTTCCTCTCGCAACTCGACACGACAATCAACGCCATTCGCCGTGCCAATCCGTCTTGAACAGGATTCCGATCAGTTGTTGCTAAGCGGCATCTGCAACCGGATGATGTCGGTGCCGACCGGGACGCGGTTCGGCACTCATCCGGAGGCTGCCATGAAACGTCTCTTCCCGCTCGCGCTATTCGTGGGCGTGCTGCTCGCTGATCCCAGTTCGTTCGCATCTGCCAAGGCCGACGACCCCGCTGACGTGATCGTTCACAATGCGAAGGTCGTCACGGTAGATGCGAAGTTCTCGCTCGCCGAAGCTGTCGCTGTTCGCGGCGGCAAGATCACAGCAGTCGGAAGCAACGCCGATGTGCTGAAGTTGAAGGGTCCGAAAACTCACGTCATTGACGCCAAGGGCAAGACTGTTCTGCCTGGGCTTTACGACAGTCACGTTCACCCGATCGGAGCGGCACTCAGCGAAGTCGGCGACGGAACGCCATTGCTGCGATCGCTGCCCGAAGTGTTCGACTACATCAAGAAGCGAGCAGCCGAGACGCCGGAAGGTCAGTGGATTGTTCTTCGCTATGCGTTCCCGACGCGGCTCAAGGAAGCCCGCTTTCCCACGAAGGCAGAACTCGACGAAGCCGCTCCGAAGCATCCGGTGCTGTATCACGCTGGCCCTGCGGGAATCACGAATTCGATGGGGCTGAAGGTGTCGGGTGTCACCAAGGATACCAAGAACCCAGGCACGGGACAGGTCGTGAAAGACCCCGTGACTGGCGAGCCGACGGGAATGCTTCGCAGTGCTTACGGCGTGCTGAAGGGCGTGCCCGGCGGCGGAGATAACGTCTCCGCTGAGAAGAAACGCGCCGCGGTGATTAAGCTCTTCTCGCTGTACAACGAGCACGGCATCACGAGCATTTCCGACCGCAGCGCCAGTCGCGGCGACGTCGATTTCTACCTGTCGTTGCAGAAGGCGAACGAACTCACGGTGCGGGTAAACGCGTGTCGTGGGTTCAGTCCCGGCGGCACTCGGGAAGAGATCGCCAAGCGGTTTGATGATCTTCCCGGTAAGGATGGTCGCGGCGGTCCGACCGGCGTCGGAGACGAGTGGGTTCGCATTGGCCCGATCAAGATGTTCACCGACGGCGGCATGCTTAACGGCACCGCGTACATGCGGAAGCCGTGGCCGAAGGGCGACACCTATCAGGTGACTGAAGACGATTATCGTGGGCTGCTCTTCGCGAAGACCGAACAGCTTCAAATGGTGTGCGAGGAAGCCGCGAAACGGAAGTGGGCTGTCACTTCGCACACGGCCGGCGAAGGCGCGATGGACGTGTTGCTCGATGCTTACGAAACCGCTGACCGCATCACGCCAATCAAGGATTTGCGGTTCTGCATCACGCACGCGAACTTCCCGAGTCAGCACAATCTCGAACGCTGCAAGAAGCTCGGTGTTTGTGCCGACGTGCAACCCGCATGGCTCTACAAGGACGGCCACACGCTTCTGAAAGTGCTCGGACCAGAGCGGATGCGGTGGTTCCAGCCGTACAAGTCGTGGATGGAGTACACGACCATCGGCGGCGGTAGCGATCACATGCTGCGTTACGATCCGCTGGATAGCACGAACCCGTGGTCGCCGTGGCTAGGCATCTGGGAAACGCTGACTCGTAAGCTGGAACGCGGTGGCGTTCTGGAACCGACTGAGGTGCTGACTCGCGAGCAGGCCTTGCGGCTCTACACGATCAACAACGCTTATCTTGGTCGCGAGGAGAAGGAGAAGGGTTCGCTGGAGGCGGGCAAACTCGGCGACCTCATCATCGTGGACCGCGACGTGCTGACGTGCCCCGTCGATGACGTGAAGGACACGAAAGTGCTGACGACAATCATCGGCGGAAAGATCGTGTACGAGAAAAAGTGATTCCGGTTGAGCGGCCGCCCCAACGGGCGGCGCGTTCACTGGATGTAATACATCGCGTTGGTGATCTCGGTGGCTCGCATCATCGCGACGTGACCATCGCAGAACTGCACGCCGAATACCCCGACGTGCCGATCTTCGGGGTAGTGGTTCACCGTGTCGGCATCCGTGATCGGCCACGGAAGACCAGCCGCGAGGCCCGACGGCGTGACACCATTCGTCGAACATCCAGGCGAACGGCAATGTTCCCAGAGAAACATCACCTGGGATGTGCCGTTGCCGTTCGTGATGTGAACCAAGGATCGCCCTTGCGGCCCACCCACAACGCTGTTGATCGCATAGCCGAGTTGCAGCGGTTGGCCTTTTGTCGGACTGCCAGCGAGCCGGTCGAAACCGTTCGGACAGCGGAAGACCTTGGCATTGCCTTCGAGGTAACGCCACAAAATCGTAGTCGTCGGATCGTAGTCCGGGAGCGGTGGTGCGGCGTAACTCACGCGATCGTCGAACGGTGCCCAATACACGCCGTTCGCGAGCGTCATCGGAAGTTTACTATCGTTGTCGCCCGCGTAGTTGTGAGCCGCGAGGCCGAACTGCTTCAGGTTGTTGGCGCATTGCGTTCGGGCCGCAGCCTCTCGCACTTTCTGCACGGCCGGCAACAGTAACCCGATCAGGATCGCGATGATCGCGATCACGACCAACAACTCGATCAACGTGAACCCCAGCCGGCGCGGACTCATGATGACCTCCGGGAGAGATCGTCGATTCTCCCTGATTCTGGCGGTCATAGCAAACACTCCCCGTCTGCGGCGTGGCGCTGTCAAAACGCGATCCGTTCCGATTCGTTGGTAACAATTTTGAGGAATCTCGAAACGATGGCACTGGCGCGTGTGATTTCAGGTGGGCAAACCGGAGCGGATCGAGCGGGACTCATCGCGGCACGTCAGGCCGGTATTCCGACTGGTGGCTGGATGCCCAGTGGTTTCCTCGCACACGACGGAACTCATCCGGAGTTTGCCGAGAAGTACGGAATCCGCGAGACGACCAGCAACCAGTATCCACCGCGAACGGCGTTGAACGTGCAAGAAGCCGATGCGACGCTACGCTTCGCGACGGACTGGAATTCGCCTGGCGAAACGCTCACGCTGAAACTGTGTCTGGAACACCAGAAGCCGTGCTACGACGTGTGCTTGCGAGGAAATCGGATGCCCGAGGAAGTGGCCGAGTGGATCGTGGCGACCGGCGTGCGAGTGCTGAACGTTGCGGGCAATTCGGAGCGAAGATCGCCCGGCATTGAGGAATACGTCGTCGGATTTCTCGGCGACGTATTCCGCTTATTGGTCTTGTCTGGTAGCGCGTAGCCGTGGCGTCATTGGTTGGCGATGCCCAATCGGTAAAGCCAGTTGTGCCAAACGTGCGACATCATGTAGCCGCGGAGATTCTTGCGGATGTCCATCAGCGTCGCAGATCGGCCATGCACTCGCTGACGGAGTCGGTTCATTTCGGGCGTGCCAGTCGCCGCGAGTTCCGCTGACGTTTTCTGCGTGGGGTGAACGCGGAACGCTCCGAGGAATCGCGGCAGTCGAACGAAATGTGCCCCGGCATCGCGGAACCGCAACAACATATCCCAGTCGAGCGCGAACTGGAACGATTCGTCGATTTGACCGCCAGCCTTCTCCCAGATGCTGCGTCGCCAGAAGAGTGTTTCCTGTGGGACATAGTCGGCCCACAGCAGCATTTTCTCCGAGTGCCCAGGCAGCACCCAACGCCCGACTTCCTGACTGTGGTGGTCGATAATCACGCGGTGACCGTAAACGACATCTACCTTGGGATGCTTCTCGAAGTACGACGCGACATAGTTCAACGCACCGGGTAACAACAGGTCGTCGGAGTTAAGGTACGCCATGATCTCGCCACGACAGGCGTGTGCGAAACCGAGGTTGATCGCGTGGCCCTGGCCCTTGTCTTTGCGGGACTCCGCGTGAATCAACTTGTTGCGATACTTCTCCATCACGGCGACGGATTCATCCTTCGAGCCGCCGTCCTGCACCGCGTATTCGAGGCGCGGATAGTTCTGATCGAGGACGCTCTTGAGCGTTTCTTCGAGGAAACGCCCCTGGTTGTACGACGGGGTGACGATCGAGATCAGCGGCGGATTATCTGGCGGAGCCGTGCGGAAGTACGACCTGGGAATGTGAACGTGCCGTGAGCGGTACTGTTCCAGTTGGTGGAGCTTGGCCCCCAACAGTTTCGCAGCCGCACGCCTGAGGACACCCGTGTAACTGACGTTCCGGAAATTGAGTTCCATCGCGGCGACGTAAGCACGCAGTTCCTTCATCTCGGCCTGTAACTGGGCCAGAACGAGGTGCGACGGTGCGGTTTCGTGCTGTGTCTTCGCGTCCTGCGATTCGCTCATCCGTGGCTCCTGCGCGTGGAAAACCCACGGAGAGCAATCCGTGGGCTAATTGTCGTCATGCGGCGGCGGCAACCTTGCGCGACGCCAGATACCAGTTGATCGTCTTTTCCAGACCGGTAGCAAAAGAAGTTTTTGCCTCAAAGTTCAGCAACTGTTTCGCTAAAGTCACATCGAGGCAGCGACGCGGTTGACCATCCGGCATGTTCGGATCGAACCGCAGTTCGCCCTTGAAGCCAGTCTTCTCGGCGATGATCTTCACCAACTCACTGATCGCAATTTCTTTCCCGGAGCCGACATTCACAGGTTCGGCTGTCTCCAGAATCTCGGCCGAACGAACGAGCGCTTCAGCGGCGTCTTCCGCGTACAGGAACTCGCGAGTGGGCTTGCCGGTGCCCCAGACTGGCAGGAACTTGTCGCCGCGTTCCTTGGCCTCGATGCACTTGCGGATCAAGGCCGGAATGACGTGCGAACTTTCCAGGTCGAAGTTATCGTTCGGCCCGTACAAGTTCACGAGCATGACGTTCACGCCATTGAACCCGAACTCCTGCTTGTAAGCCTGGAGTTGGGCCAGCAGCATCTTCTTGGCAAGCCCATACGGAGCGTTCGTTTCTTCCGGGTAGCCGTTCCAGAGGTCCGATTCCTTGAACGGCACAGGCGTGAACTTCGGATACGAGCAAATCGTCCCAACCATCACGAACTTCTCGACATCGTACTGCCGAGAGCCTTCGATCAGGTGTGTGCCCATGATGAGGTTGTGGTACAGGAACGTGCCGGGGTATTTCCGGTTCGCTCCGATACCGCCGACCTTGGCGGCGAGGTGCAGCACGACGTTGGGGCGTTCTTTTTGCAGCAATCGCAAGACGTCGGATTCGCGAGTGAGATCGCACTCGGCGGAACGCGGGGCGATGATGTGTCGGCATCCGATAGCCCGTAGTCGGGCCAGGACGTGACCACCGAGGAACCCTGATCCGCCGGTGACGAGGATACGCTTGTTCTGGATGTCCACGCTAGACTCCTTTCCCGCGCCGTCGGCTACCTTGCCGGTCGTGAGACTATGTGCGGTATCCGCGAGTAGATACCCAGTGTTTGGGGCACGCGTCAACGCCAAGTGCCCCAAAACTGGCCGCTTCGCGATTCCCTCACGGTCATTGCAAGTTTCAGGCGAAGGAATCTGGGTTGTGCTGACCCCAGTCTGCGTCAGCAGGCTGGGTCTGATATACCAGGGCATGAAAATGGTTCCGGGAGATATGCACACCCCTCCCCGGAACCATTTCATTCGTCCGGAAGAAATATCGTCATTATAATTGCAAGCGTCATCAGAAACGTGCTTTGCGACGAAATTCATGCATCAGATGAATTCATTCCAGGTCCGGAAAGTGCCCAGATTAACACAGGAAATGCCCTTTCGGGCACTTTGGCGAGACATGAAATTGGCTCCATCCGATCATTGAACCCGCAAGTTCCGCACCCAGGTTGCTTCACGGCTCAGTTCGTGATCGGTCAATCCGCCCGGTCGCAGGATCGCGGCCATCGCCGCTCGCCCGCTCGTCAGGTCGGTCGCGGTGACTTCAATTCGCCCATTCGCGGCGACGCCACACTTCACCCGCACCGGCGACCCCTTCGGCAGATTCGCGGGCAATCCCTCGATCCAACACTCACCGACGGGACTACACGCATCGGCCTGGTGTGCTTCCCCTTGCAGGATGCGCACGCGAACTCGTGTCTGGTTGTCACGTGCCGTGTAGTAAACCTCCTCCGCCGATGCCGGGAGCTGCGTGTTCTTCAGCACGAGCTTGTGATTCAACTGTTCGACCCCCTGCCGAATCTGCACGCCAAGCGCGTGAGCGTTCACGCTGATCTCGACAATCTCGCCAAGCTCATCGGAACCCTTGGACTCTCCGCTCGCGTTCGCCTTTGCTGACGCAATGCCCGCGTGAACCGCAGCACCGCGAGCCACGACTTCGCTGACGGCCAGCGAATGATCTGGCTCGCGTCCTGTGAGTTCCGTGAGCATCTTTCCCGTCGCGGGCATGTGCGTGCTGCCGCCGACCATTAGCACTTTGTCCACCTGCGGCCACGTCAGCCCGGCTTGCGCGAGAACCTGCTGTGTGGTGAGCCGCGTGCGAATCAACAGATCGCGGGTTAGCGTCTCGAACTCCGCTCTGGTGATCGGAACCGTGAGGCGATGCCCGGCGTGCGTCACGGTCAAGCTCACCTGTTCGACCTTCGAGAGTGACCGCTTCGCCCGTTCCGTAGTGGATTGCAGCATCGCCTCGGATTGCGGGTCGGTGCGTGGGTCGCTGCCATATTCCTTCAGGAATTTCTCGGCTGCCCAGTTCGCGAGTCGATCGTCCCAGTCCTTGCCGCCGAGTCGCACGTCGCCTTCGATGGCCAGCACCTGAAATCGCTTCTTGCCGAGCTTCACGAGCGTGACGTCGAACGTGCCGCCGCCGAGATCGTAGACGAGAACCGTCTGGGGCTGCGGCGGTTCACTTGTTTCGCGGGTGCCTGAGCCGACAGAATACGCCAGTGCCGCGGCACTCGGTTCGTCGATGATGTCGAGGACGTTCAACCCGGCGATGCGTCCGGCGTCCATCGTCGCTTTGCGTCGAGTGTCATCGAAGTATGCCGGAACCGTGATGACGCATCCCGTGATCGGGCCGAGTTGCGTCGCGGCGTCTTGTGCGAGCTTCTTGAGGATGATGGCCGAGAGCGTTTCGGGGCGGAACTCACGACCCGCGACCGGCCTTCCGTACTCGGGCAGTCCCATCTTGCGTTTGATGAGGGTGGCAACGCGGTCGGGCTGTTCAAGTGCCATATCGAGGGCCGGTTGCCCGACGACAGCCGAACCATCCGGTGACAGGTACACCGCTGACGGCGTCAGGATGTCGCCGTCGCGATTTGGGACGGCAGAGGGCCGACCGCGATCATCCAGAGTTGCGACCGCACAGAACGTCGTGCCCAGGTCGATACCGATCTGCATAAGAAGTGGGTGGTGAATTGTTATCGTTCAAAGGAACAGGCTCATTTAGCATAACCGATTTTGCCGCTTGCGGCGTAGCCCTCTCAAGAGCGCTACGCCACAAGCGGCTCAACAGAGATCACTTCTTCGCGAGGTTCCACAGTTCCACAACGCCTTCGGTGTCGTCGCCGACGGCGAGCATCAGACCATCCGGAGCGAAGGCCAGCGTTGAAACACGATTTATGTCGGTCGCGTACACCCCGACGACCTTCGGCTGTGCTCCGCTGACATCGGTGATCGTTACCTTCGCCTTCTTACCTTCTTCGGGCACGGACGCGAACGCGATCAGTCCATTTGGTCCGGCAGTGGCAGCGAACGCGGACGAGTTCAGCAGCAACTTCGGATCGCCTTCGATAAGCTGGCTGCCCGGCACCCGCCAGTACATGACGTCTTCGCCGTTGCAGGCTACGAGCCACTTGCGATCCGGTGCGAAGCCGATGCTCACGGGGCGACCGGCGATCTGAGCACGCACAACACCACGACCGACGATTTTCGCGTCGCCGAGTCCGACGAACGCCACGGCAGGCTGTTCGGTTTTGTCCGCAGCTTTCACGGAGCCGTACATCGCGACGAGAGCGCTGTCGGTGTCCGTAATCGCGGTGATGGCCCACGGTGCAAATGCACCCTTGAGGTCGTCGCTGGTGTCGGTGCCGAATCGGGGTGAGAAGACTCGCGAACTCACGGTTGTTCGCACACCCTCGCCCGCCGAGAAGAATGCGCGTTTACCGTCGCCTGTCACGATGCCGACTTTCGCGGGGTCGGTGCCGAGGCCATCCTCGAAGACGATCGGAAATCCGCGTTCAACGAACGGCTCTTTGCCGGGCTGCACGAGTTTGGGGTCGAGCTTGGGATCGAACTTGGGCGGCACGACGTCCCAGACCACGACGGCATTTCGCGACGCGGCGGAGAGCAGAGTTCCGTTGGCCGAGAACCCGAGCTGGTTGACACGAGCACCGGTCGGCTTCTGAGCATCCATTCGCGTGATGAGGTCGCCCGATTTTGCTTCCCAGAGTCGCACAACGCCGTTTCCGGAACCCGTGGCAATGACGGATACCTTGGGGTTGAAGGCGAGGGCCGATACGCCGCCACGATGGCCTTCGAGCTTTGCCAGCACCTCGGGTTTTTTGTTCTGGGCGTTGACAGACCCACCGGTGACGAGAACCGCGACGACTCCGATCCAGGCCGCGTGACGCATGTGAAACTCCACTGGGTGTGTGAACGCGGGATCAACTGGAAGGCTACCCCGGTGGTGCAAGGCAAGCAAGATTGTGAGAGTCGCGACGGTCGGGAACGTGGCCGTTTGCGTGGCACCACCCCACCTGTCGCTACGTCTTTCCGTTTGTAGGTCAGGCTTTCGAGCCTGACGCTTCGGTTTCCCGGGGTCAGGCTCGAAAGCCTGACCTACTTTCCGCCAGCGTAAACGGTGCGTCCACCATCGACTGGCAGGCATGCTCCCGTGATGAAGTCGTTGTCGATGAAGTGCAGCACAGCCTTCACGACATGCTCGGGCGAACCTTCTCGCTTCACGAGAGTCAGGGCCGCAACCTCGGCACGTTCCGCATCAGACATCTCCAAAGGCATCATCACCGGGCCGGGAATCACGGCGTTTACTCGCACGTTCGGATTGCGAGTGCCGAGTTCCACGGCGAACGTGCGGGTGAGGCCCGGAATCGCCGCTTTGCTGGGAAAGTAAGCGGAGTAATCGCGGTACGGACGTGCTTCTGCCCAGTCGCCGATGTTCACGATGCAACCGCCGGTGGGTTGGGCGACCATCGCAAGCCCGGCGTGCTGACACGTCAGAAACGTGCCGAGTGTGTTGATATCGAAGTGTTCGCGGACGTCGGCAGCGGTCACGTCTTCGAGGCGTTTCCGAACCCAGATCGAAGCACAGTTCACCAGTACGTCAAGCCGGCCGAACTGCGAAAGCGTGCCAGCGACAAGTGCCTTCACTTCCGTTTCGTTGGCCATGTCGGCACGGATTGTGTGAACGGGAACACCGTGTGTGCGGGTGAACTGCTCGGCGGTCTCGGCGGCTTCCGTTTCAGATGTGCGGTAGTGGATCACGAGCGCGTAATCGCGAGCCGCGAGTGCCGCTGCGACGTGATACCCCACTCGCTTCTTTCCGCTGCCGGTGACCAGCGCAACCTTGCGATTCGTCATAATGCTCCCTCGGTGGAGATTGGAGTGTCGAGTTCGACCCACGTTTTGCAGCCCGCGTAGTCGGGCCGCTCGGGGCGAACTTCTGCTGTTGCGAGGCGGAACACTTCCACCTGCAGCACGAACAACCCTGGCGTTCGATAGTTGAACCGCTGCTTCACGACGTCGGGTGTCCAGGCGTGTTGCGAATCGAGAGCCAACACCGCGTCGAGGTTGGTGAGATGTTGAACATCCGTCACGCGAACGAAGTGCGAGAAGCGAATCGTTCCCGCGTCGGGTCTGTTGGCCTCGGCGAGTTCGAGCAACGGCAGGAACGCCGGCTTCACGCCAACGCGGTGCTCGTGGAAGAACGTCGGATACAGCAGGAACTCGCTGTGTTCTGGGCGAAAGACGCCATCTGATTCCGAGATGCCGCCCTTCCGCAGAATCAGCGATTGCCGACCCTCTGCCAGAGCTTCACAGATGACGGCCCATTCCTTGAACGCAATCGAAAGCATCATTACACCCGTTCGTGTTTCGGTTGCCGGGTCATGAGGTCTTGCACAGCCGAAAGCGGACTCTGTCCCTCGTGAAGCACACGATACACCGCAGTCATGATTGGAGCATCGAGCCGCATCTGCGTGATTCGGTCGTAAACAGTCCGGCTCGTGTAAACACCCTCCGCAACCTGCGGACCGGCGAGAACCGCTGAAAGCGGTTCTCCTTTTCCGAGGCGATACCCCACCCTGCGATTGCGACCGTGCGGACTGAAGCAGGTCGTCATCAAGTCGCCGATTCCGGCGAGTCCCATGAACGTCGCAGGCTCCGCACCGTGTGCCACACCAAACCGCGTCATCTCGACCAACCCCCGTGTGAGCAACGCGGCCTTCGCGTTGTCGCCGAAGCCGAGGCCATCGCACACGCCCGCAGCAATGCCCACCACGTTCTTCAAGGCTCCCGCAAGTTCGACGCCGATCAGGTCGCCGCTGGTGTAGACGCGAAAACGATCGGTGCCGAATCGTCGCTGCACCCACACGGCGAGGTTCAGGTCGGCGGCCGCGACCGTCACCGAGGTCGGCATTCCGCGAACGACTTCCTCAGCGTGACTCGGGCCACTCAGCACCGCGATGTTTCGTTCCCCCAGCAGTTCGCCGATGATTTCCGAGGGTCGCTGGAACGTGCTGACTTCGATTCCCTTCGTCAGACTGATAACCGGCACATTCCCCCCAACTCCGACAAAGCGACTCAGCGTATTCCGCAAGTACGCCGTGGGAATTGCCGTCACCCAGCAGTCGGCTCCGTCGGTCGCTTCGCCCGCATCGTCAGTAATGATGACGGATTCAGGAATCGGCACGCCAGGAAGCAACCGCACGTTCTCGCGAGCCTCGTTGAGTTGCTTTGCAGCTTCGGCGTGTGCGCTCCACAAGCGAACGCGGTGGTTGCTCTGAGCGAGTAACACCGCAATGGCGGTGCCCCAGCCACCGCTTCCCAGAATGGCGAACGTCGTCGTCATGTCCTGACACCTGTTCTCACCGGAACTCTTACCGGACCGGCACGAATTCGCGGCTCGCTACATTTTAGCCGAGTTCACGCCAAAAACGGGGCAGATGGGATTCTTCGCGTGAAGCCGACGCATGCCAAAGGCCGATTCCCCAGGGTGACACGGCATCGCTGCTCGTATCACGGAGACACACGCATGGCTGCTCATCTCAAACTGTATTGTCCACCACCAGACGAGGAAGAACCTCGGAATATGCCGGAGCCCGACGTCCGGATTCGGCTCGGCGATCTGTTGCCATTGGTCGCGGTCGCCCAGCGAATGAACTTCATCTGGTTGAAGGATTTCCTCGACGATGAGGTTGCCGTCAGTGGCGATCTCTACGATGTGATGCAATCGTTCCGCATCGGAAGCGGGAAGCCGACATCAGCTTAGTGTTTG
The DNA here is from genome assembly GCA_021413735.1 of Planctomycetota bacterium. GTDB lineage: Bacteria > Planctomycetota > Planctomycetia > Gemmatales > Gemmataceae > Gemmata. Next base: position 63,865 of record JAIOPV010000119.1, on the reverse strand, counting down.
GTGTTTGGTGTTTCGTGTTTCGTGTTTGGTGTTGGCCGAAGTGTCGGACCCGGCAACGCGACATACTAAACACGAAACACCAAACACTAAACACCCTCGTCAGATAACAGATCCGGTTTGCCGAACTGGCTCAAATCGACACTTCCGCGAAGTTCACCTTCAGTTAGCTTCAACCGCGTTTCCAGTTGCCGCATCTTCGCTTCGAGCATTTCCAGTTTGGAACTCGCATCATCGCGTGGTTTCAGTCGCGGCACCTCCGGGTAACCGAGTTGCCGTTGCAACGCCGCGAACAGATACAGCGGATCACGCTTCCGGCTCGCCTTCGCGATCTTCCCTTCCTTCTCGCCAAACAACGGCGGCATCGACGGCACAAACTCGGGATTCGCTCGCCGTTGCTCCATCACGTACAGATCCGACCGCAGATACACAAGGTCGCCGAAGTCGATGTCGCCGATTTGCCGGGCGAGCAGGCTGATGAAATGTCGCCAGTCGGCGTCGTAGATCGGATCGGCCGCGACCGCACTGAAACCATCAACGTAACCGAGCCGGTTGCGGGCGATGCTCTCGAACTGGTAGACGAATAACCCCGCCTTCGTCGGTTTGTCGGCACGGTAGACCGCCTCGCGTTCCAGCACGAGCAACGCCGTGGGCATCGCGAAGCGTTTAATCGCGTCCTCGGCTTGCTTCACGACGAACGCCTGGAACGCCGTGAAGTAGTGTGGCAACTTCGACAGCCCGTTCGCGAGCAGGCCGCTGTGCTTCAACTCCGAAGCGAGGAACTGCACCGCGTAGGGCAGTCGCGTGCTGCTCAGCACTTCCTCGTGCAACCTCGTCAGGATGTCCTGTGCGGATTGATTGTCGGCGAGGCGTTCGCGGAACGTCCGGAAGAAGTACGCCTGCTCGACATACTCTTCGCGATCAAGGCCGGGTGTGGTGCTCATGACGATCCAGGTTACAGCAAGTTTCGGTGCCTGGCGAGCCACGGGGTTCATCCCCGTGGTCTTCGACCCCTCCACAAGACCACGGGGATAAACCCCGTGGCTCGTTGAACAATTGGGTGCTGTTACGCCGTGCGGTCCGGTTGCACCGGAACGTGCGCCTACACGCTTGGTTGCGCGGAACAGGGTGACACCGGTTTCGCTGGTTCCGGGCTTGTGTTCATTGGGGGGAACCGGGCAACCGCCCTTTTACGACGTCACTCTATGCTGCACATTTCATAGGGGTGGTCGGAGCACGGGCGCATACCCGCCGACTCCGCAACCACAGATGAGCATCGCGGGGGAACCGATAATGAGGATGACGTTCGGGATCTGGCTGGTTGCGTTTGCCGCGGTCGCGGGATTCGCCAGCCCATCGCAAGCTGCTCACTGCGGCCTGTGCCGTTACCCAACGCGGTGCGTCGCACCGGAACAATGCTGCCCACCAGCGGCGACCACCGTTTGCTACCAACCGGTTGTCGAACGGCACGAACAGGTCTGCTATCGGCCGGTACACAAGACGTGCTACCAGCCCGAAAACTACACCACCTACCGCACGGTTCAGGAAACGACCTGTGTCGCCGAGAAGTACACCGTGCAGCGACCGGTCACGGAATACTACGACACCGTTCGTTCGTACACCGTGCAACGCCCCGTGCAGGAAACGCACCTCGAATGTCGCACCTACACGGTCAACCGACCGGTGACGCGATCGTTCCAGGTGGCGATTCCGTACTGCACGATGCACCCGGTTTACGAGACGTGCTACCGAGATGTGGTCGAGACTCGCTACAAGCCGTGCGTGCAAGAGTACACGGTGCAGATCCCGTACTGCGTGATGAAGCCCGTGTACGAACAGCACGTTCGCACGCACTCCTACACCGTGCAGCGGCCGGTCGTCGAGGAGTACCAAGTTCCTGTCACGTACTGCGTGAACCGTCCGGTTTACGAGCAGCACACGCGAGCCATTCCGTACACGACGTATCGCACGGAAACGCAGCAGTACACGGTGCAGATTCCTTACACGACCTGCCGACCGGTGTATGAGCAGCACGTTCGCGAACACCGCTATGTGACGTACCGCACGGAAACGCAACCGTATCAGGTCGCGATCCCGTACACGACCTACCGCACCGTACAAGAGTGCCAGTCGTACTGCGTGCCGATCACGACCTACCGCACGGAGGTCGATTACGTTCCTCAGACGCGAGTGAGCTACGTCAAGGAGCCGGTCTACACGGAGCGAGTCGAGAAGATTTGCACCGGCCACTACGAAACCGTCACTGAATGTATCCCTGGCCCAGTGGTCACACGCTGCGTTCGCTTGCCGGGAAGTTGCGTGTTCGACCCGTGTACTTGCACAAGCCACTACTGCCCTGGCCAAGTCGTGAAGGAACAAGTGCAGTGCCCACCGCGAACGGTCTGCCGCAAGGTGTGGGTGCCTCGCGAAGAGTGCCGAGTCGTTCGCGATTGCCACATGGTCTGCAAGCCGGTTTGCACGACGGTTCAGGTTCCGGTGTGCCGCAAGGTCTGCCAGACCGAAATGCGAACCTGCACGCGAACCGTTTGCCGCGTTGTTCCTGAACACTGCTGTCGCTACGAAACCCGCGTTCGCTGCTACAAGGTGCCCGAAGAGAAGGTTTGCCAGATCCCGTACACGACGTGCCGCATGGTTCAGGAACAACACGTTCGCTGTGAAACTCGCGTTCACTGCTACAAGGTTCCCGAACACCACGTTCGGTACTGCAACTATACCACCTGCCGCATGGTGCCCGAGACCTGCGTGAAAATGGTTACTCAGCGTCGTTGCTACACGGTCTGCGAAGTGAAGACCTGTTGCATTCCGTACACGACTTGCCGAATGGTTCCCGAACAGCACATGCGGTGCGAAACTCGTCGCCACTGCTACTCGGTGCCGTATCAGGTGTGCCGCAAGGTGCCGTATCAGGTCTGCCACATGGTGAAGCAAGACCATGTGCGGTACGAAACCCGCTGCGTGACGGAATGCGTTCAGGAACAGTGCGTGCGACAGGTGCCGGTCACGACGTGCCGCTTGGTCTGCGAACAACGGCAGTGTGTCGTTCGTCAGTGTCGCGTGAACTACGTCTGCGAGGAACGGGTTCGCTACGTCCCGCACACGACCTGCAAGGTGATCCCGGAAACGCACTGCCGAATGGTGCCGCACACGACCTGCACGATGGAGCCGTACACGGTGTCGTACTGCGTGAAGCGTTACGTGCCGGTGTGCGTGCCGAGCTGCAACTCGTGCCCGTGATGATCTGCGTGAGCCCCCGGCCTGCCGGGGTCTTGCGTTGAACGCGAAATGGCCCGGCGTTTACGCCGGGCTAATTTCTTTTCGCGTCTGACGGTTCGACTTGGCTTTGCTGGTCAGAATGCGACCGGGTGATCCTTGGGGAGATGTTCGTCGCAGAGGTACTGCCCGTCCACGACGGCACCACGATTGATTTTCGTGGGTGTGCCGTCCGTGCGGTTCTCCACATCGTAAACCCAGCAGTTGCAAACTGCACACCTGCCAACCGCCGGCTTGCCGTCAAGTGGAGTCGAGGTCATTGACTGCCACTCAACCACGATATCCGGCCGCTTGGCCAGGAACTCGCTAAGGGCAGCCGTCACAACTTCTTGGAGGTCGTCATCTGTTCGCCAGCCAGGACCGAGTTTTGCTGCTAGTTCCGCGTCCTGTTCGACGAGAACGGAAACCGTCAATAGCCAGGATCGTGTTGCCATACGTTTCGTGTGGCCTTCTGCGGCCGAACTTGGAATTAGCCAGCGCCTGCGAACACGAAGATGTTGCAGCACCAACCACCGCAGGCTAACACGGCGAGTGCGAGCCTGCAACAGTGTGGTTTCCGTGCGAGAATTGAGCGGACTCGTCAGGCGAATTGCGTTTAGCGGCGTCCCTGGACTCGCAAGCGTGGGAAGTGCGGTTGCGGCTGCGACACCATATCGAGCCTGAGAATGCTGTCGCAATCCTGCCGGGTGTCGTTCTGGGTGTGTATCCGGACAAAGGGGAGAACCACACGGCCGCCGTCCTTGGCGTGTTCGGCATCCTGCCTGTGCCGTGTGGTCCCCCCCAGTTCTCGCTGTTCTCGTCGTGCCGTCTCAAATCGCGTGCGTTCCCACATCGTCGCCAGTTCGCGGTCGCCAGGTCGCATGAATCGCGCCTGCGTCAGCGCTCGCTGTGCGGCCTTCAACTGACCCGCTTCGAGGAAGCCATCAACTGCGACGCGAAGGACAGCGATTTCGCCAGGAGCGTTCTGAACGGCTTCGAGCAGAACCCGCACGCCGGTCTTCGTTCGCCCGGAACGAATGGCAGCTCGTCCGAACGCTGCCCGATACAGGCAGTTCTCGTTCTCCAGCTTCGCGGCTTGTTGGAATCGTGCGGCAGCTCGGCGATCACAGCCCTGGGGATCGCGTTCGAGTGCCAGCCCGAGCATGTAGTGTGTGCGTGCGGACGTCGGCTCCAGTGCGGCAGCGGCCCGCAGATGGCGACGAGCTTGCGGATATCGTTCGGCTTCTGTTGCGAGTTCACCCGCGAGGCGGTGAGCCTCGGCAGCAAGATCGGGAGGCAAAGTTGGGCGGGAGAGGAGTTGGGTAACTTGGGTGAGAGCATCAGCACGGCGGCCTTGCGAGGCTGCGGTGCGGACCGATTCCCAACCAGCTTGAATCAAAGAGAGCATCATGCTCATGGCCGACTGCCTCCTGCAGCGGTTTCCTGCGCGTCTCATGCGACTGCGGCAAAATACACACAGCCGGGGGAAGTACGCAAGTAAGAAATCACATGCCGTTCGCATCCAGAAAATCCGGCAAATCTCGCCGAGTCGAAACAAACCGTTTCCTGTGCCCGTTCAGTTCAAGTAATGAGACTCCGCTCGCCGATTAGCCAGATAGAACACAACGAGTTACCGCAGGGGCTTATGCCCTGGGACGCCCCCGACACACAGCTTGGACCAAGGAGCCGGCATGGACTGCTCGCGCTTCAATCTGGACCGCCAGCCATTCAGGCCCGCGGTCGATCCTGATTCGTATTTCCCGTCGCCATCGCACGAAACCGCACTCGCTGCGGTCGCTGCTGGCTTCGCTCGCCGAGACCCCGTTGTATTGCTCGACGGACCATCTGGCGTGGGGAAAACGCTGATCGCTCGGAAGTGGCTCGAACATCTGCTGCCCGATGTGCCGCGTGTCATGCTGCCTTCGGCTCGTGCTGAGAAGCCCGCCGAACTGTTGCAAGCAATCCTGTTCGACCTCGGCAAGCCCTACAAGGGACTCACAGAGCAAGAGCTTCGCCTGACCGTCACAGAATCGCTGTTGGACGCGGCCACGGAGTCGAGTTACCCAACCGTGCTGATTCTCGATGAAGCCCAGCACCTCAGCCAGATGGCGTTCGAGGAGTTGCGGCTGTTGGGCAATCTCGAAACGAAGCGAGGGGCGGCGGTGTTCGTGTTGCTCGTCGCGCATCCCATGCTTCGCGATGCGTTTCGTCGCCCGGCATACGAACTGTTCGTGCAGCGAATCGGCGTTCGTGTTGCCGTCGAGCTTCTGACGACCGAGGAATCGGTCGCGTACCTGAATCATCAGGTCGAGGCGGCTGGCGGCGAGCCGGAGAAGCTCTTCGAGGAAGAAGCACTCTCGCTGATCGCTGGTGCGTGTGAAGGTGTGCCGCGACTGCTGAATCGGGCGGCGGCGTTGGCCCTGGAATTGGCTGCGGGGTCTGAGACGAAGAAGGTGGATGTCGAGGCTGCTCTGGAGGCGCTCGACCGGCTGGAGTTGGAGCCTGCGGAATCGGAAGAAACAGGCGAACCCGGTGAACCGGTCCTGCTTCAACATCCGAGCCGGGCGACTGACCGCAATCGGAATGATGACGCTGGCGAGTCTGGGTCGAAGAATCGTGCAACACGACCGCGAACCGCTTGATGGCACCACGCAAGGGGCATGGAATGAGCCGGGTTTACAATGCGTTGACCGGGGCAGCCCGCAGCAACGCGACACCGAGCAGCGAGATCCCCGATGATGGTGCCTGGGAGACCACCGACGAAACTCCGTTTGTCGAGATCGGCGGTCCAGGTGGCCCTGTCTACTCGGCAGCATCCACGGCAGCTTCGTCGGCTGTTCTGATCGCCCCACGCACAGCACCGGCAGCACCGAAAGTCGCTGTGCCTCCGCCGAAGCTCATGCCTGAGCCGAAGGTGGAAGCGAAGCCTGAGCCGAAGTCGGAACCGGTGCGTGCGTATCCGCGGCTGGTTCCTTCGGCACCGGTGTCGGCACCCGCCGCAGCGCCATCGACGGCGTATCTCTCGGTGCGTTTCCACGATGTCGCCGCGAAGCAGCCTCGCATCTCGGCAGAGGGACCGGACCCGGCGCTCGTGGCGTTGCACTATCCAGATCACGCCGTCAGCGGCGAATATCGCTTGCTGCGTGATGAACTTCGCCGTCAGCTTCCGGACGCAACTTCGCGAGTTCTGCTGTTCTCGTCAGCGACTCCCGAGGCAGGCACGACGACCGTGCTGCTGAATCTGGCAATCACGCTTGCCCAGGAAGGCAAGGCTCGCGTGCTGGTGGTCGATGGGAATGTGAACCGGCCTGGCGTGGCGTCGAAGTTGGCGTTGAAGCCCGCTCCGGGGCTGTGCGAAGTGCTGGCTCACCGCGTGCCGTTGGCGTGGGCCGTGCAACCTTCCGCAGTGCCGTCGCTGCAAATTCTGGCCGCTGGCGACTCGACTGATGCAACCGCCGCTGCGGTTGGCCGCGACTTCCCGAAACTGCTCGGGCAACTTCGCCAGTGGTATGATTGGGTGTTGGTCGATGGCGGCATGTGGGGAGCGATGACCGAGCGAGACGCGGCGTGTCCCGCTGCCGACGCGGTGTATCTCGTGACCCGCGACAACGACCTCGATCGCCCGGAGTTCCTGAGCCTGCGTGGATGGGTGAAAGAACTCGGCGGATTGCTGCGAGGCTACATCGCAACGCGGGCATAAATTCCAACACGTAGCCGCGACAGAAGGGAGCGTGACTCGCTCCCTTCTGTCGCGGCTACGCGATTTTGGTCTCAACTACCGCTCATCAATTCTTCGACGAGCTTTGCCAACTGTGCGGGGTCTTTCTTCGCCAGGATGATGGCGATGCGTTCCTTCGGCACCTCCAACTTCTCCATGTGCGTCGCGGCGGTCACCCACATCTTCTCGCGCTTCTTGCCTTCCGCGAGGTACAGGTCGCCGACCAACTCGGAGAGCTTCTGCCAGGTGATCTGGTCGATGTTCTGGTAGTACCGCTTGATGATGCCTTGTTGGTGCTTCGTGAAGTTGTCCATTCCCATTGGTCGGCCTCCTCGTGTGAATTCTGCTCCGACACCAGCACAACGGACTTGCGTCTTCTGGTCAAGGTGAGTCGCGGTTGTTGTGGGGAAGCGCCGTTGCCAGTCGGATTACTGCCGCTACAATGCACAGTCTTACCGTACTCGGTCTTAGCATAAGGAGGCGTCCGTCATGGCACACAAGAAAGGTCAAGGCTCCGTTCGCAACGGTCGCGACTCGATCTCGAAGCGTCGCGGCATCAAGGCATACGCGGGCCAGTTCGTCACGACCGGCAGCATCATCGTGACGCAGTGCGGAACGCGTTACTCGGCCGGTTCCTACGTTCGCCGTGCGAAGAACGACAGCCTGTTCGCACTGACCGACGGCACCGTTTACTTCGATCAGGGCAGCAAGCGAGTGAACCTCACGCCGACCGTCCCCGGTGACACCAAGATTGTCTGAGCAGTGATTCGTTTAGAACGAAAGCCCACCCTTGGGGTGGGCTTTCTGCATTTCTCATTGGTTCCGGACGACATGCACACCCCACGTCCGGAATCATCGAAAACACGCCCGGAACCATCATTTCAGCCCCGGAACCATCTACTCTCGTCCGGAAGAAAGAAAATTAGACCGACGGAATGGTCGTGATAACATGAATCGAGGTCGAACTTTGCGTTCAATTTTGATTTCACGGTCCGCGAAGAAGGCCAAACAACACGTCCGGAACCATCGCGTTCAGTCCAGATCCCAAACGGCAATGATTCCGTTGTGCGAACTGCCCGCCGCAGCAGTGAGACCATCCGGCGACACCGCGACACAACCCAGCGGTCCGATCTTCAGCCCGTAACACTGCGTGCAGCGTTCCGTTTCGACGTCCCATTGTCGAACGCTGGCGTCACGGGATGCCGTCCCAAATGCCACTCATCCTGCAAGACACCGCTGAGGGTATCCCATCGCTTCAAGCCGTCGGCGCCAGTGGAAAGCAAACCGCCGCCCGGCACGAATGCCAGCGAGGTCACCGCTCCCGTGTGTGCTTGCCAGGTAAGCATGCGCGTCTTCCCGTGCGCAAAGGCGAGCCACGGGGTTTATCCCCGTGGTCTTCGGCAGTTCCAAAGCCCACGGGGATAAACCCCGTGGCTCGCAAAGCATTTCGACTGCGTTCTCCTACCTCCAGACGCGCAACAACTCCTCCGGGTTCGATAGGTCCGCCAACACATAATCCGGTGCGTGCGACGCGAGTTCCTCAATCGGGTGCCAGCCGGTCGCCACCGCCACCGCCTTCGCACCCACCGCCCGCGCACACTGCACATCCAACGGCGTGTCGCCGATCACCCACACGTCGCCCGCGTCGAAGTCTCGTTTGAGATGCGAACGCATCTCGGCGACCGCCATGCGAGCCACGTCGTCACGCTCGAAGTGATCGTCACCGAAGCCGCCACAGGTGAAGAAATCCCACAGCCCGAAATGCCCGAGCTTGTGCTTCGCACCGACACGCACATTCCCCGTCAGAAGACCCAACACCACGCCTGGCTGCGGGTGCAGCACATCAAGGAGTTCCGTGATGCCGGGGCATACGTTGCCGCCGTGCGTCTGCAATCGCGTCGGCAACTGCGACAGATACGCTTCCTGAAGCCGAACCTGATTCACGGGCGATGGGTCGATCCCGTGAACTCGCAGCAGATCGCGGCCGATGGCACGGTCCGTGCGACCGGAATACGAAACGGTGTCGAGCAGTTTCTCGACGCCGAACGCGGTCTGGAGTGCGTGCTCCATGGCGGCCTTGCCTGCGCCGCCGGTGCGAACCAGCGTTCCGTCGATGTCGAAAAGTAGGATTGGCATGGTGCTGTTATACTGATCGCTTCCCCGGAGCCATTCCCATGCGTGTGCTTGCGTTCGGCGACATCCACGGTTGCCTCGCTGCGTTCGACACCCTCCTCGATTGGGTGAAGCCGACACGCGAAGATGTGGTCGTCACGCTCGGCGACTACGTGGACCGTGGCCCCGATTCGCGTGGTGTCCTCAATCGGTTACTGGAGCTGCGAGAACGGCTGAACCTGATCTGCCTTCGCGGCAACCACGAGAAATTGATGGTTGACGCTTACCGTGGCGGTCGCGGCGAAAAGCGGGATTGGTTGAGCGTCGGCGGCGTCGAGACGCTGGCTTCGTACAGCATCTTGCCGGGTCGCTCGGGGAGCCTCGAAGAAATTTCCGCGGCACACTGGGACTTCATCATCAGCGACCTGCTCAATTATTACGAGAGCGACCGCTTCATCTTCGTACACGCGACCGTGCTGTGCGGCTTTGAGATGGAAGATCAACCGGAGAACGCGCTGTTCTGGGAGTTTCTGCCCGACGCGATGCGGCACCACTCCGGAAAGATGGTAATCTGCGGGCACTCGGCACAGCGGTCGGGGTTACCGAAGGTGATTCCCGGGGCGGTCTGCATCGACACGCGGGCTTCCATGGGCGGCTGGCTGACCTGTTTGGATGTGAACAACGCCCGTTACTGGCAGGCCGACATGCTCGGCAACAGGCGCGAAGGGGAACTTGAGTACGACGAGTGAATGTCAATATCGTGTAGCGGCCGCCCCAACGGGGCGGCGCTTTCGGACGTCGTCCCGTTGGGACGACCGCTACACAATTTCGATGTGTTAATTCTTGCTCCCCAGCGGAACGACGCCGTTCCAGTTCGTCGGCGGGGTGCGGTTGTACTTCAAGATGAACTCCATCAGCAAATCCTTGCCGCGATCGTCCGGCGGCACCTGATGCAATAACTTGTACGCCTCGTTCCAGTCCTGTTCCAAGAATGCATCGAGTGCTTTCTCATACGCGGCCACATCGTTGTTCGAGATCGCTTCACCCGGACCAGCCGGCGGAATCAACTCCGTGACCATGATCGGCGTCGCAAGTCCATAGGGTTTCACCTGCGCCAGCCTGCGAACGCGAGCCACATCCGGCGAAGTATGCGCTCGCACCGCAACAGCCGTCGGCTCGTCGATCAGAATGGGCACCCGCAACAACTTCGTCATGTCTTGCAGACGCGACGCCAGATTCACCACCGGACCGAACACGGTGATCTTCACCTGCTCCGCCGGCCCGATTCCGCCCGCAACCGCTCGCCCGGACGCGATGCCGATGCCAACCTTGAACCCCGACAACGGATTCGACTGGTCTTTGCCAATCTCCTCGAACGCAGCACGAATGCCAAGCGCCGCCCGACACGCATCCTCGGCCTTCCCCGGATGACTGATCGGCCAACCCCAGAAGCCCAACGCCGCGTCGCCGAGGAAGTCCGCGATTGCTCCGCGATACCGGAGGATGTTCTGAGTCATCACCCCCAGCGCCGTGCTGACTCGATTCAGGATCGGAAGCAGGTCCGCCCCCGCTTCCTCCACCTTCTTCGAGAACCCACGCAAATCGCAGAACAGAACCGTGACATCCGCCTCACGCGGTTCCAGGGCACGCGGGCCTTCCTGACCGGAAAGCAGATTCATGACGCCGGGGGAGAAAAACCTGCGGAACACGCCCTGCCGTTCGCGGAAGACTTGCACTTGTCGGAGTGCTCCGAGAATGTCCGCGACGAGTTCGGCGAACTTCACGTCGTCGCGGAGTTCGTTCGAGTCCCACGGAGCGAGCAGAGTTCTCGCATCCGCACCCGCGAACTTGCCCGCAACGTAGATGCCCCAGCCCGGACAGCCTTCTGAGTGAACCGGTGTGCAGAAGGCCCAGTCGAACCCGCCGCGAAGGGTGAACGGCTCATTCTCTTTGGCAGGCTCATTTGGCCGACTGTGGCTGCCCCACACGTGCAGAACGGTTCGATCCTGTTTCTCGACTGCCTCCGCGATGAGCCTCCGACTTGGCTCAAATGCTCCTTCACCGACGAACCGACGATCCCAGTGAAGCACCTTGATCGCGCGAGTGGCGTCGGCCACGGAGCATTCTTTCGAGATGTCGCCGGCGGGTCTGGTGCTGACGAGCGCCACGGCATCAGCACGACGAACGCCCGCGAGGAGCATGTCCGTGAGGCGAGCGAAGAGATCGGGGTCGTCGCTGGCACTGGAAATCACGTCCGGCAGTTTGCTGAGGACGTCGAGGCGATGCGGGGCGTCGCGGAACGCCATGCCGTCGAGTTCGCGGTGTTTCACGGCTCGCGTTTCGACCAGAACGCGATCTTCGCCCGGAGAAAGCGCTGAGAACGTGCGCGTCGAAGGGCTTACGAGGGTGAACACGGTGTGGCCGATGACGAACGATTCGCCAGCTTCCAGTTCAAACGACTCGACCTGCTTACCGGCCCGGAAGATCGGGTTCGTGGCGGAGGAAAGTCGGCGTGTTTTCAGGCGTTCGCCATGCGGAGTGAGTTCCGCGTGGCGACGAGCGAGGAACGGCTCCCACGGTGCGTTCCACGTCGCCGAATCTCGACCGAGAACAACGGTACCCTCGGCTGGCAGCGGATGTCGCCAGCGGTCGGTCGCGTTCGGGCCTTGTGCGATGAGCAGCATGGTTCGTTCCACCGATCAAAGACAAGAAAGCAGAAGAGTCAGTCGCACGATCGAAACCCGATAAAGACACGATTCAGACAAAGGGGTGCAGTACTGGAATCTGGTGTTTGTGGTCGTTTGACCCAGCCTGCTCAGTCCGGTTGCGGGTCGTCGAATTCGTCTGTGCCCGGCTTCCTCGCAGAAGGTTCGGGTACGATCGTTGCGGAACCGGACGGCTTCGCTTCGACAGGCCGAATGGTTTGGCCGCTCGGGTTCGCACTCAGCCCTGCTGTGTTGGCCGTTGCTGTGCCGCCCGCGGTCGTGGTCGGTAGGCCAGCCCAACGACGCAGCAACCGCGTCATCCGCGATTTCGGCGAAGAGTCCAGCACGGAAACCGTGCCCATCCACACCAGCGTGATGACGAGCAACAGAAACCCGCTCGCGATGGCACCACCACGACCGAGATGCCATTGCAGAGCCGTGACGGGTGCGAGAACTTCATCTTTGCGCTCCTGCACCAGAATCACCCAGCCGGTGTCGGTCGGCTTGCCTTCCTCCGGGCGAACAATGACCCGCTCCACCGACGCGAGCCATGCGCCGCCGTCGAACTTGCCACCAACCGGGTCGTGATAATCTTCTTCCGGAGCGAAATCGGACTTCTTTTCATCCGCCCACTTCACCACCTCGTCGGCGTAAAACGGAGTCACCTCGGTTCCCGGCGGCAGGTCTTCCATGTACGGATGGCGAATGATGAGCCCGCGTCGGCCGGTGATGTCGGCCCGCGTGTCGATCAGCACTGCGAACCGTTCTCGGTCACCCGAGACGCGAGTCTTGCCCTTCAAATCCAGCGTTACGCCGACAACACCGATTTGCTCGGCAAAGGGATCGGTCGGGTTGTCCCACACAGGCACGCTGAACGCAACCGACCAGACCGCGTTGCCTGATTCGTGTTGCCGACGAAACACGAGCGATCGGTGCGGTGCGTCAATGATCTTCTTCGCCGGGCCGACCTTGTCTTCGAGTTCGCGACCGAGCCCATGGAAGTAATCGCGGTACCCACGATACTTGTGCCGGTCGGCCTCGTAGGTTGGAGCCGTGCCGCGTTGGTAGCCCCCGGCATCGTCGATAAACCACAGCGAGGAGCGGTTCAATTCGTCGTATTGCCGATCTGCGCGAACCCGCCGAGCCGCGAGAGCCGCATCGAGTTCCGCACACGCTTTCGGATCGGTCTTGAGCTTCTCGCCCTTGGAGATCAACTCGCGGATCTGCGGGTCGCGTCCAGCACCTTCGAGTTGTGCCCAGCGGAACTGAATCTGCATCCCGAGTTGACGGGCTTCCGTGCGTGCCGCAAACCGATTCCCTTCCAGTGAGCGATCAATCACGCCGTTGCGAGCAGTGGCTACGGACGTGCGGAAAACATACGTTCCGATCGCGGCCACGATGAGCAGCAACAGCGAGAACCCGATTCCCGTGAAGATCAGGATCGGTCGGCGGACTCGTCGCAGTTGCCAGGCGTCGAGCGCGGAAACGACTGCCTGCGGATTCGCGAATCGCTTCGACGGACTCGGTTCCAGGCACCGCTCGACGATGTTGGCGAGGTCGGCGTTCACACCCGGAACCTGCCGATGCAGTTTGGGAATCGGCGAGGTCAGGATGAGCTTGCGGTACGCGGCCAGTTGTGATTCGAGGTTTCCGCTCGACAGTGGCCAGCTCTTGTAGTGCGGTGGTTGCCCCGTGAGCATCCGGTACATCACCGCACCGAGAGCGTACACATCCCAACGAGCGTCGGGCGTCGCGTCCAGATCGGCCTGTTCGGGAGCCATGTAGTACAGCGTGCCGAGCGCCGGCGACATCTCATTCGTGAGCCTGGATTGACCGAAATCGGCGAGGCGTGGTCGGCGGTCGTGATCGAGCAGAATATTCGCGGGTTTCAGGTCGCAGTGCAGAATGCCCTTGTTGTGAGCATGAACGAGTGCGATGGCGACTTCGCGGAAGTCGCCGATGGCGTCGTGCGTCGAAATAGGACCGGTGCGCAGCAGGTCTTCGAGCGAGCCGTTCTCCATGAACTCCATGACGTAATACGGGGGATCGGATTCCCATCCGACCTCGAAGAGCTGCACGACGTAGCGGTCGGAGAACAGGTATCGCAGTTTCTCGACTTCGCGGGCAAGTGAAGCCCAGTCGAGGCCGCCGCGGCGCGTATAGAACTTGATGGCGACCTTCCGCCCGCTGTTCCGATTAACGGCAACCCAGACTTCGCCATACGCCCCGCTGCCGAGGAACTGTTCCTGTTCGTAGCCTGGCACCTTGGCGGGCGGACGTGCTCCTCGGAGACTCAACTCGCGCGCAGCGGAGCAGTCTTTGTCGCCCATCAGAGGTGTTGGTCCGCCGTCGATCACGCCGCCTCCGTCCGTTGGGGGTGTGAAAGGGAACCACGCAGTCAATGGCTCTTGCGCCGCCAAACGGCAGGATACCCGATCGCGGGACATAATGGGTACAAAGTGTAGCGGTCGCCCCATCGGGGCGGCAAGCGGACCCGCTAACCGCCTCGAATCTGCGCTACGCAGGTTCCTGCTGCGTCATGCAGTGGAGCGTCCCGAGACCCCACACCAGATCAACGCAGTGAATGCCGACAACTTCGCGATCCGGGAACAACTCCGAAAGCGTGCCCAGTGCCACGCGATCGGCGGGGTCGTTGAATGTCGGCACGATCACCACGCCGTTCGCGATGTAGAAGTTCGCGTAACTCGCCGGAAGTCGCATTCCATCGAACACCAGCGGCCGTGGCATTGGCAGTGTCACGACTTCGAGCTTGCGACCATCCGCATCGGTGGCACTGCGGAGGCGTTCGAGATTCTCTTGAAGCGGTCCATAGTTCGCATCGGCGGCATCCTTCTCCACCACCGTGACAACCGTGTTTGAGTGCACGAATCGCGCCAGATCATCGACGTGCCCGTGCGTATCGTCACCGGTAATTCCCTGTCCGAGCCAGACCACCTTTTTCACCCCGAGGTAATCCGCGAACACCTGCTCATAATCGGCCCGATCCATCGGCGGATTACGCTGTTGCGTCGTACTCAGCAGGCATTCTTCCGTCGTCAGCAGAAGTCCCTGCCCGTTCACGTCGATGCTGCCACCTTCGAGCACGACACGGTGACCGCGAAATTGCGGCTGCCAGCGGGGAAGTTTGTGCTGTTCCGCAACGAAACTCGGAAGTTTGTCGTCGAGTGTCCAGTTTGGGTACTTCGCCCAGGCGTTGAAGTGCCAGTCGAGTACCACACGCTCACCCTGAGCGTTCACGACGAAGATCGGGCCGGAATCGCGGACCCATGAGCGATCAGTGGGGAACGTCCATTGCTTCAC
This sequence comes from Planctomycetota bacterium, assembly GCA_021413735.1. Lineage (GTDB taxonomy): Bacteria > Planctomycetota > Planctomycetia > Gemmatales > Gemmataceae > Gemmata. The sequence continues at coordinate 48,742 of JAIOPV010000119.1, read as the reverse complement.
GCGATCGGGGTCGATGCCGCACTGCGCGATCACTTCCGTTGCTTCGAGTCCGGAGGTTTGTGTCTCCGGGACGAGAAGGTTCACGGTTTCGTGTCGGGTCAGGGCGCGAATAATCTCGCCGTAGACCCACTGAATCGGCTCGAACTTCCCGGGCCAGTCGGGTTCGTGATGTGGCCAGGCGAGCCACGTTGCGGCGTGCGGTTCCCACTCGGCGGGCATCCGGTAGCCGCGTGTTCGGGGCACGGCGGAAGTATCGTTCGGTAGATTCATGTTATGTGTCAGATCATTCGGGCGTTTTTGCCAGCTCGGACTGAGAACGATTTTACGAGACACGAGACGCAAGACACCGCGTTGACTCAACCATGTTCAAATGGTAGGTTATTAGACATCTGTCGCCCCGCTTGGCCGACTTATATTTCAACATGCCTCCTCCCGACACCCTGCCAGCTTCCCGCGAACGCACAATCCTCGAAGACTGTCAGGAAACTATCGGCTACCGCTTTCGCAAGCCGGAATTACTCCGGGCCGCGTTGACGCACACATCCGGGGCGAACACCCGTGCCGCGTCGAACGAACGGCTCGAATTCCTCGGCGATAGCGTTCTCGGTCTGGTTACCTGCGAACAACTCTTCGTGCAATTCCCCGACTATCAGGAAGGCGATCTGACGAAGGTCAAATCCGTGGTCGTCAGTCGGAAGACGTGTGCGAAGTTCAGCCTCGAAATTGGCCTCGGTGATTTCCTGTTTCTCGGCAAAGGTGTCAGCAGCTACGGCGAGATTCCGTCGAACATGCTCGCGGATGTATTCGAGTCGATGGTGGCGGCGATTTTCCTCGACGGTGGTTGGGACGCGGCGAAGGCGTTCATTCTGCGGTTCATCGGGCCAGAATTGGATCGCGTCGGGTTGGAAGCCGTGAACGCGAACTCAAAGTCGCAGCTTCAACAAGTCGTGCAGCGTGAATACGGCGACACGCCGCGTTATTACCTCCTCGATGAACAGGGACCGGATCACGACAAGTGTTTCAAGGTGGCGGCGCAGGTGGGTGAACATCGGTTCCCGGCTGCGTGGGGTCGCACGAAGAAAGACGCCGAGTTGAAAGCTGCCGTGAATGCACTCGCGGACATCAACGGTGAGCCGCTTCCGTACCCTGTGGGATGACCCTGAAACTGTACACCGAACCCATGTCGATGCCGCCGTATACCGTGATGTGCTACACGGCGGGTTGCCCGAATCTCGCGGCGTTCAAGGTCGCGGCCCGCTGGAACGACGGGCTGACTCACGAACTCAAAACCTACTTCTTGAGTTGTGCGGCGTGTGTGCCGCAACTGTATTCGCTTGCTCTGGCAAAGCGGGCGGCCTGTCGGCTTGCGCCCGGCGAATCGCTGGATGTACCGGGGGTGTATGAACTTCATCGCGGCGACCGCGACAAGCAATTGAAGCGACGGCCAGAATTGGAAAAGGCGATGGGAAGCTGATTTCACACTCAGCGGAACTCTCGTTTGCGAGCGTCGGGTTGCTCACCCGTCAGCGTGGTGTCAACCGCGTGCGAACAACTCGACGCTCGCAAACTACCAACTGGGTTTGCTAATTACCGCTGGTTCGGGCAACGGCCGTTCGGGCAAGAGCTGCCGAACGGGTTCGCCGAATAGCCAGCCGGATACACGACAGTGCCACCAATGACCTGACCTGCTGTGGGTTGGGTCAGGTAGGTGCCACTCGGGTAGCTGGCGTAACAGTTTCCGCCCGCGCAGTTTCCGCTCATGATGATCTGCGAGGTGCCAGCGACCACAGGACGAATCCCGGTCGTGACTGTGGTTGTCGGTTGCCCGGCGGTGGCAAATTGACCCAGTTGCCGGCTCAGTTCTGTTCCGCCCACGGCACCGATGTGCCGCAATGCCTGAACATTTCCCCCAGGACTGCTAATCACCAATCCTTCGGCGATTTCAAACTTGCTGGACAAATCCTTGCCTGCTTCGGTATCGGTGTCCACAAACAGACACACATAACTCTCTCGAAGAAGTTGGGCCGCGCTTTCGGGGATCGTCCCGTCGTCAATCATCTTTCCGGGCTTCTTCGCACTCGACCCGATGAAAATGGCAATCGGCTTCCGTTCTGCAGAGGCGGCGGACATGGCGTGAGCGTAGTCCGTTTGCCAACTCGGCGATGGCTTCGCGCCTACGCTGAGGGCCCCAGCCAGGGCGACTGCGGCTAGAGTCGTGGTGACCATCCTGTTGAACCTCCTGAAGCACACCACTGGTGATACCCATGCCCACAGGGACACGGGAAGGTCGTTTATAGACGATGTCGCCGGGTCCAGGTAGTCAAATCCCGGCAAATGTGGCACATTTGGAAAAATGCGACTGTGAAGGAAAACATATCTGGACACTTATCACCCAGATCGTACTCGGAAACTGGAATACCAGGGAGTTTGGGGCGAATTGGATACTTTGGGATATATAGTCAAGGTTGTCGTCCACGAAGATGTTCTCCGAGGGTTCGGTTGGAACGCTCGAACAGTGAACTAGGTGTTATCATCGGGCGCCGCTGCTACTCATCCTGAGCGAAAAACTCAGACGTGACCGTGAGCGGGAAAGGTCCGATCCGAGCATCGCGAGGACGGGCAAATCTTCTGTGACGGAGTGAGTTGACCGAGTTTGCCCAGTTTGGTGGGACAGGGTCAACTTGTGGGTTGACACGAACACAGGGCTTCGGGTACGTCCCGCGACATGGTTCGCATTCCGTTCCCACGGCAGCATTATGCTGTCGCGACTCTTCTGGTCTTGGTGGCGATCGTCGTCGGCTGTCAGCCGATCGGCCGACGGCCCCTTTCGATTCGGGCATCGCTTGCTCCGGTTGAGCCGCCGTGTTTGGTTCCGCCCGGAGTCACGCTCTGCAACGCGACCGGGACGGAAGCCGGATTACGGCCGCAGCGGAATGTCCTGGCTCTGTCGAGCGGCGGTCTGTACGGAGCGTATTCCACCGGCTTCCTCGCGGGCTGGACGAAAACTGGCACCCGTCCCGAATTCGACACCGTCACCGGCGTCAGCGTCGGTTCGCTGATCGCTCCGTATGCGTTCCTCGGTGCCGAGTACGACGGCGTCGCAATGTCGCTGCACACGGGCGTTCGCGCCGAAGACGTGTTCCGTATTCGGGCATGGGTGACGATCCCGTTCAAGGATGCCGTTGCGTCGTCGAACCCGCTCAAGAAGCTGATTGAGTCGCAGATCACGGTTGACCTCCTCCGGCGAATCTCGGAGGAACACGCGAAGGGCCGTCGGCTTTACGTTGCCACAACGAACCTCAGCACGCGTCGGCTCGTGGTCTGGGATATGGGCGTGATTGCTGGCTTGGCGAACGGAGCGGCACTGTTCCGAGACGTGCTGCTGGCGTCGTGTTCGGTTCCCGGAATGTTTCCGCCGGTGATGTTCGCGGTGCCCGGGGAAGACGGATTGCCAGTAAACGAACTTCACGCCGACGGTGGGATTACATCGCAGCTTTTCATGCCGTCGCAGGTGTTCCAGGCAGCCATCGGAAATGCTGCGGGGGTGCCAGTGGTGCCCGGAGCGACCGGGAATTTCTACGCGGTCGTTGCTGGCAAACTGTATGCGGATGCTTCCCCGGTGCGTCAGCGGGTATTGCCGATTCTCGGTGCGACGACCGAGTCGATCATGTATGCGAACTGTCGGGCCGAACTCGGAAATCTACACGGTCACGCGGTGCTGGCGGGGATGCGATTCCATCTCGCGTCGCTTCGGCAAGACCTGGCCGTGAACGCCGAGACGCTCATCAGCATCGACCAGGGCGAAATGCAGAAGCTCTACGTTGAGGGCGAACAGGATGGGCGAGCGGGGCCGTCGTGGCAGTTCGCGCCGCCGGATTTGTGTGCGCCGGCTCCTGTGTTCGTGCGTGGTTCCTCACGTCCCCATAAGCGATAGAACAGAGGTCAGAGGACAGACGACAGTCCTCTGTCGTCTGTCCTCTGACCTCTGGATTCGCCATGACACCGCACACACCGTTCGTTGGCCTCGTTCCCGCCGCACTCACGCCGTTCACACCATCGGGCGAGTTGAACCTCGCTGCTGTTGAGAAGCAGGCCGAGATCTTCGTGCGTGATCGCGTGGCTGGTGTGTTCGTCGGCGGAACCACCGGCGAGTTCTCTTCGCTGACCGTCGCCGAGCGCGACGCACTAACCGTGCGCTGGGCTGCCGTGCTGAAGGGAACGCCCGTTCGGTTGGTGGTGCATGTCGGGGCGAATTGCCTGGCCGATAGCCGAACCATCGCGGCTCGTGCGGACGAACTCGGAGCCGCTGCGATCGCGATGATTAGCCCATGCTATCTGAAGCCGAAGTCATCCGATGTGGTGATCGACTGCTGCCGTGAAGTTGCGAAGGCCGCACCGAAGACGCCTTTCTACTTCTACGACATCCCCGTTCTGACCGGCATCGCGTTTCCGGTCGCGGACTGGATCGAATCGGCAGCCGAGCGGATTCCCACGCTCGTCGGCGTGAAGTTCACGAACCCGGACCTGATGACATTCCAGCGGCTCATTCGCGCCGGCGGCGGCCGGTTCGACGTGCTGTTCGGCATGGACGAGCAACTGCTCGCGGCGGTGGCGTTAGGTGGCCGGGGTGCGGTCGGCAGCGGGTACAACTTCGCCTCACCGATGTTCCACCGATTACTCGATGCCGCGAATCGGGGTGATTTCGCCACCGCTCGCGATGTGCAGTTCAAGGCGGTGGAACTGGTCGTGATGATGTTCCGCGTCGGTTACTTCGCGGCGGCCAAGGAATTGATGCGGATGCGGGGGGTCGAGTTGGGACCGGTGCGGCTGCCGTTGGCGAACTTCACCCCTGAACAGTTGGCAGCCTTCCGTACTGAGTTGGATCGACTCGGCGGCGGCCCGAGTTTGTGGGCCTGATGTTTTGCCGCTTGCGGCGTAGCGCTCACACTACTCAGTCCGCGTAAATTCCAGGCTCGCGGGTCACGATCACGCGGGCCACGCACTTATCGCGGCTCACCAGTTCCACCAACTCCTGCGCTTCGCCGTGCGTCAACCCGTCGGCGAGTGTGAACGGACCATTCACCGCAGCTTCGGCTTCCTCTTTCTCGCAGCGACGCACCGACCGCACCAGCAACACAAGCTTGTCGCGGACAATCACGGGGTAGCTGTCGATCACCGTGGATGCCGTCCTCGGAATCGCTTCGCGACGGATGAGCCGTTCCAGATCGGGTAACTCCGCCACGACTGTCACGCGATCGCCGAGCTTGAATCGGTGTTCGCGAAGTTCGGCGAGATTGTGACCGGCAATCGCCACCGGCATCAGGCGGTAATCGAGCATCAACGCTCGCAGCGACTTTCCAACCAGGTGCGTGTCGTCGGCGTCAACCGCCAATTCGATCACAACCAACGTGCGACCCGCGGCCGTGATGAGCGTCTGCACGCGATCCCCGAACAGCGCCGCTGCGAAAGCCGGAGCTGCCAGCGCCGGAACCGACACCGCTTGCCGAATGTTCGCCGCTTCTCGCACGGCCTCCGCGAATTCCGGGTCCGACAGCCGCACCACCACCCGCGAATTCGGGTTCATCTCGCGGACCAAGAGCGCAATTTCGAGGTTCGCCAGCTCGCTCGAAGTCGCCGCGATCACGGCTTTCGCATCGCCAGCACGAGCCTGCTTCAACACATCCACGACGGTCGCATCGCCAACGAATGTCGGCACGCCCTTCCCGCGAACCGTGGCGATGAACTGCCCATCGACGCGATTGTCGATCGCGACCACACGCTCGCCCATCGCGATGAGTTCGTTCACGAGCCGGAAGCCGACGTTGCCGAGACCGCACACGACGACGTGCCCACCATCGGGAACCCAACGAATTTCGAGAGCGCCGCCGAGCTTCGCCCGCAGAAGGTATTGCGTGAAGATCGCCGTGAACGCCGCGATGAGAGCCGCCCCCGCAAGTTTCAACACGCTGATAAACACCTTCGCCCAGTCCGAGTGGTGTTCGCCGTGCATACTCGCACCGGTCGCGATGATGCTCACGGTTTGGTACAGCCCCTCGGACCACTCCGCCCCGATTCCGTAGCGGAACACGAATACGCTGCCGAGGATCGTCGCGAACAGCACCGGCGTCGCGATCTTCACCGACAGATCGACTTCCCACAGCGTTCGGCGAAACGTTCGCAGCCAGCGACGCAACCGCCACGCCCACTTCACGCCAGGCAAGAGGTCGCCGCGCTCGCGTTCGAGAAGTCGAATCAGATTCGCGGGGGCACCGCAGACGACAAGCCGATCGCCCTGTGACAACGCGGTGTCACTCGGCACATCGTGCAGGAACGATGGGTGTCCGTGGGCAGGCGTGAACGCGAGCGGAACAAGCTGATTCTGCTGGGCGACATCGCCAATCGTCATTCCGATGAGGCTCGATCCTGCCGCCACTGCGAGTTCGGAAACTTGTCGAGGACCGTCCTCAAGTTTGAACGCTCCGAGCGTGTCGCCGGTGACAGCGGTGAGTGCGAGCATTGGCGCGATCAGCCCGGAAACGCTGAGCGCGACGGTGTTCTTCACGGCTCCGCTGAGCCGGTCGATGAGGTTCTGGTTGAACATGCGAACCACGATGCGGGCGGTGGGGTTGAGCTTCCGCACGAGCATCGCGGTGGAGATGTTCAGCAGATCGTCGCCGGTGGCGATCACGATGCCGGTGGCGTCGCGCACGCCGCCGAGTTCCAGCACATCGGGCCGACGGCAATCACCTCTGACAGCGCGAACGCCATTGAGTCGCGGGTCGTCTGGCGCGATGTTTGTGTCGATAACGACGACGGGAAATCCTGCGGCTCTGACGGAATCGAGGACGCGCCAGCCGACGCGGCCAAGCCCGCACAGAAGAACTCGTTGGCTCACGATTTGCCCTTCATCTTGCGGCACGCGGTGCTACACGGGGATCATAAGCCCGATGCGTGCTCCCGACACTGTGTTATTCGGCGGAACCCGATGCACCTCGACGACGAAGTGCGGTATTGTTTTTCACGTGAGCCATCGGAAGTTGTGAATTGGCTGCGTTTGAACAATCCGAAGGTGCCGAGTTAGTTGTCGGAATGTCGTTCTCTCCGCGATGCCAAAACGCATGGAAACCCGCCTTTTCGGGCTCCCATGCGTTTCTCATCACAGCTTGCAAGCCGCGTGCTCCATGACTTGCTGAATGTGGACTTGCACCTGTCTGATAAAAGATGGTGCAACGGCATACCCATCGCTTTCGTAACTCAACAGAGGCATGCCTCGCTGGATGCTTTGCGGTTTGAGGATCGCTTCGGAAATCCGAAACGGAAGGCAGTTGAACGGCCCAATGAGGAGGATACCGTCGTAGCCTTTTCTCTCCGCCTCGATACCCTCACCCACGTTCGGGACCACCTCCCCGAAGATCTGGGGGGAAATGTGCTCGGAGGCGGCCTTGTACTGGGTCGCGGCGTCCTTGGGACCAGAAATCAGAAGTCCGGTCTTCTCGAACATTTCGCGGTAGTATTCGTCGGAGTTCTTCACGACACGGAGTGTCAACCATCGCTGGAGATATTGTTGACCGGCTGGCTGAAAGATGCGGGTGCAAGCCTTGGCGAAAGCCAATGGGCCCGGCTTCATCCCCCAACCGTCAGCGGTTTGAGCCAACCCGTGATAGGCGATGTAGAGGGCAAGGTCACTCAGATCGACGGGCTTGAGGATGATACCTGCCTCGCTGTAGAGTTCGGTGACTCCCTCCATGAAGAACGGGCTGAAGCGGGTGAAAAAGTCACCCGTGACCACCACCGTGGGACAATTCAAGGGGTCTCTGACCCTTGGCAGGGTAGAAAGACGTTTCACGAACTCGGGCAGTTCCGCATGAAACTGATCGAGCGTGCGAGCGGAACCGCGAAATCGCTCCCACTCTCTCTTCATCTCATCCACACTTCCAGGCGCCCCGACAACTCGCAACACTTGCTCGATCTCAACGAGCAGATCCGCCACCAGTGTTGCGGGCCAGAACGTTTTGGCTCGAAGCGAGGCCGAGAGGCCGCCATGCTGCTTGTCGCCGCCCGGACAGAACATGAAGAGGTCGGGCAACTGTTGTTCGACGATGAAACGTTGCAAGTAACCCATGTAGGCGTCGATCACACATGGTGCGCCGCCTTGCATCATGAAAAGCCCGGCAGCTTCGCCCGGTTGACGCTTCTTGTGAATGTGCAAGAGTTGGCCGATGCAGATGGGCAGAGGAAGACATTCCCGACCCGTGGTGTAACGGAGCCCTTGCTCGAGTTGGCTTCGATCAAGTGGAATGACCTCGCCCGCATGAAGACCAACCCATGGGAAAGCCATCGCGAGGGCTTGAGCGTGATAGGGCGAGAAGCTCGGGAAGTAGAGCTTCACACGCGGATCACTGAGCCGGATTTCCTCCCCACTCGAAAGGATCACCTTGCTATCGTCGCCGAGTCGGCATGGTTGAAATGGTGGTGCTTCGCTCGCCTGCGTGACGCGGTAATTCCGGATGATGTCCAGAAAGGCCTCCAGGCGCGTTTGAATACCTCCATCGGCAGTGTGGGCGTCGATTTCCAGGATCAGGTAAGGCTTGGTGCCCATTTCGGACGCCAATTGAGCATGTGTGAACGCATCCACCGTGCAACTGAAGTTGCTGATACACAGGAGGAAAAGGTTCGGTGATCGCTTGACGATTTCAGCAGCGTTCAGGATCTGGTTCGCATAATGCCACGAAGTCGGCCCGTCCTGGGTCGAGGCGAGACAGTCCGACGGAATGGCGACAACTCCCATACTCGAGAGTTTCTTGCCCACCGACTGCGATGCCTCAGGGGAAAACGCGTTGTAGCTGTGGCCCGCGAGCACGATGGCTGGTTCCAAACTTGCCAGTGCTTTTTCGAGCGCCTGCCGCCCCAGTTCTTGCATCGCTCGTTCGGTTTCGGTCTGGGCCGTTACGGCCAATCCCCACGCGAGTTCTGCGTCTTTCTTGGTGACTCCGAGATCTTGAACCGCCGTTTCGATCAAAGCCGAACCCTCGCCATAGCCTTCACTGAAATCCAGCAGTGGCGACAGAAAGTGAATGTCTGGGAACGCCTTGGCCAGAAAGTAAGGTCCGGCCTGTGTGATCGGGCACAGGAAGGATTCACGATTGGCGCTGGCGTGTGGCATCCGCATGACGTGGGGCATGAACACAAAGTTCACACCTTGGTGTGCCAGGTCCAGAACCGCCCCGTGGGCGATTTGCACAGGAAAGCAAAAACTGGAAAAGGACTTCAGTTCGCCGCGGGGATCGACTCCGGACAGAACAACGTCCATGCCGAGTTGAGAGAAGAATGTGGAATAGAGAGGAAAGAGCGAATGGGTGGTCAACGCTTTGGGAATGCCGATACGAACGCGCTTCTCGCTGTGTCTCTGTTGCCCGTTGTCAGTCCGTGGAGGCGGTCGCTTGGCGAGGCCGTAGAGCAACATCCCCCGTTCCGCCACGAGATCGGCCGCCGGAGACAGGCGTGTCCGTTGCTTCCACACGTTCTCGAACAAACTGCAACGACCGCCGAAGGGGAAACGCCGGCCTGCGATCTCGAATCGGTCGATGGTGCAGTACATCTTGCATGCGCCGCAAGTAAACCGGCCCACGAGTTTCATATCCTTGGCGATTAGTCCCAGCAGATCAGTTGTGGGTGGAGTCTGGGTCTTGCTGCTGCTCGGCATCGTCGGCGCGGCGTGGGATCGGTCCAACGCCAACAGCGCGACTCCCAAGGCTCCGAGCAATTCGGGGCACGGCGGAATAACCACGGGGCGATCCACGCTGTGTGCGAAGGCGTGCCCAACCGCCCGATTCAACGCCACCCCCCCTTGAAGGAACACCTTCTTGCCGACAAAGCGAGACCCCTTGACCCGGTTGAGGTAGTTGTCTGCGATCGCATACACCAGTCCGGCGACAATGTTCTCGCGTGTATAACCCTGCTGCTGTGCGATCCGAATATCGGAGTTGATGAACGCCGCGCAGGTAGCTTTGAAGTGCACTGGAGTTGGTGCTGCCAGGGCAAGATCACCGATTTGCTCGAGTGTGATCCCGAGATCTCCCTGGGCGCTCTCCTCAAGGAACGAGCCGGTGCCCGCAGAGCAAGCGTTGTTCATTGCATAGTCGATGGGCACGCCGTTGTGCAGATGGATGTATTTGGAATCCTGGCCGCCGATCTCAAAGATGGTGTCCACATCGGGGTCGAAGTGCGTCGCTCCGGCGGCGTGGGCAGAGATTTCGTTGTAAACGTAGCTCGTTTCCAAATACGCCCCGACGAGTTCCCGGGCCGAGCCCGTCGTGCCAATCAGAAAGACTTGCCGATTGCCGATGTGATCCGCCAGGGCTCGCAGGCACTCGCGCGTTGCCGCCACGGGATCGCCCCGGGTGCGCGTGTAGTGCGAGACGACCACAGCCCGCGTGGCGGGATCGAGAAGAATCGCCTTGGTAGTTGTCGAACCGGCATCCACTCCCAGAACCATCGGACCATCAGGCGGAGCCTGCCACGCAGGGGCGGGAATAACCGTCACTTGGTCGGCATACTGACTCATCGGCGGGAGCGTGCCGAGTGTCGGCTGCACGGAAATCTGCGGCGAGGTGTGAGTCGGTTCGTCTCGGGCGATAAGGGCACTACCCCAGGCCTCGAACCACGGACTCTCCGGCAGCACGACGAATTCCGTGGCAGGGAGCTTTTCGCGGAGCGCTGCCAGCATCGCCGCGTTGTGAGTCACACCACCGATCAGCAGAACACGCTTCAGTTCACACTGCCCTTTCTCCAGAAGTGCTACGACCTTATTGGCCATGCTATCGTGCAGCGTGTGCAAGATGTCTTCGCGTGTTGCTTCTTTGCGGTTGAGCTTGTGTGTGATGTCGGATTTGCAGTGAACCGAACAACGTGACGCCAGGGGCACGACCTTGCCGGCGAACGAAAGCTGGATTGCTTCATCCATCGACAAACCCATGCGCCCGATCTGTTGCACGAAGAACTCCCCGCTCCCGGCTGCGCATTTGTTGTGAGAGAGCACATTGATCACACGGCCTTGTGCGACGAAGTAGACGAGGAATGACTCTCCCCCCAGCGAGGCCACGGCGTTGAACTTGCTGTCGAGCTCCTGAAGGGCACGCTGGATGGCCACCACCTCCGAAAGATGCCCCAACTGCCCAGATACGGCGAAGTACTCGCCGTCCGTGAACTCGGCTGCGAGCACTTCCTTGAGGACCTCCAGTGGCCGGCCCTGGTGCGAGACAACTTTGGCGTTCTTGTTTTCGCCCCGCAACGCCACCACCTTAACGGTCAAGGCACCGATGTTCACGCCGACGTAAGACACAGGTTGATCTCCTTTGGATCCACGGCAAAATACACTTGAGTACGAAGCACTTGTCGAGGGACTCGGAAGAGACACCCGGCACAGGCTCACTCACTGCTGTTGGACTGATGCTCTGGTCGGTTGTTCAAGCAGACCCCGTGCCGAGGTTCAGACAGGACGACCGGCACAACACCAGAATCACCATGCCGAAGTCGGATTCGACGTTGCGAGGCTCGTTCTGACCATTCCCTCGCAGGGCCAAGCGGTCGCAATCGCACACTTGCTGACCGGGCCGTACCTGAATACGCACAGTCCTCTCATTGGTTGATGGCGATCTGTATTGCGAATCCGGCCGGCCGAGCCGCCGAATGAGATCATTTTCAACTTCCAACTGCCAGGCACGGACGCGAGGAGCGGATGGCGAAGGGTCTTTCGGACATCGAACGGAATCTCGTTCCGATCGACGCCGAGCGCATCAGAGAGGTCACATCGTCGTTCTTCAAGGGTGAGTTCCGGCACCGCCGCCACTCGGCCACGTTCACCGAGGCATGCGCCGATTGCGTCAGCTCCTTGACGTGTACAGGCCGCGGCGGCCAGGGGATTCCAATTCCGGCCAGGGTGTGCTAGGGTCAGCTCAGGTGCAACCGGGCACGAGGCACTGCCCCTGACACCGGCCCCGTTGGCTTTCCCGAGTTCATCGACCTCACGGTGCGGTCGGTGGAGGTGAGCGGAGTCGTTTGGCGGTGGAGGAGGATCCGATGGAACAGGCGCTACGTCAATTCCTGGCTCGACTCGAGGCCATCGACGAGGACCACGCCGGACTTGGGGACACGAACGTCCGTGAGCTTATGGGCGAGGACATCCTTCGCGGCTTCCTCCGCCTCGAGCCGGATTTCATCCCGTCGGGCGAGTACGGACTCGGCCCGGAGGGCAATCAGCGGGTGACCACGACGATCACACGGTTCGTGACTGCCGCCCGAACCGCAGCGGAACGAGAGGGGATCAACACCTTCCACGCTCGATTGGCTGCGTTCCAGAATGACGGAGTCCGAACGGTGGATGGATCGAACTTCAATGACTTCTTCGGGGTCAAAGACGGGACATGGTTCGACGCCGCCGGGAATGATCTGCGTTGAGGCCAAACCACCCACCGGAGCATTTTGGCGGGGCACACAGGCTTTCACAGATTCGTAGTTCACTCGGTCCCCGCCGCGACGAAGCTTTGTCGTGCGGCTACCAGGGATTTATCCGATGGGCAGTCGTATTCAAGCGGCGTGAAGGGAGGTCCGATGTTTCATCACAGATGGCTCGTTCTGGTGCTGCTCGTTGTTCCGTTCTCCTCGGGATGTGGCCGCCCGAAACCGAGCACCGGAGGGCCGGCAGACAGCCGGGATCCGCCGCCGGGGAGCCCGTCCGCCACAATCCCACCACCGGCTGGATCCATCCCCAACCCGGCACCGGGAGGATCACGCCCCACGGCCCTCACCAGCACGAACTTCAAGAAGATTAAATCGACCAGCACCCGGGAAGAACTTGTCGCCCTCTTCGGCCCGCCTCGCACCGCCGTTACTGGTGTTGAGATCGCTGAGAAACTGCTCGGGAATCCCGCATGGGGGGCTGCGTACGAGTCGGAGGTTGCCGTTGGGGGCGCCCCCGTGGACCTACTGGCCTACCTGGAGGATGGGCGGGTGCTCGTGATCGGCGTCGATCGGAACAAGGCATCAGGCGGGTCGCCACATGCCGGGGTCGTTAGGGCCTGGATGGCGACCCGCACCGGCGACCCCCAGACGGGGACGCTGACGTATGAGACGCTATTAGGCGATGGCGGAAGGTTGCGGTACTCACAGAAGACCGTTCCTGTCCCGGCGGCCAACCGCTGAGAAACGGTCCGTTGGCTGCTGTTCTCCATCCCACGCGGCCTGGAATGAGGGCTGCGTGTTTTGGCGAGCCGCAACCGCAAGGGAGAGGGCTACGTTTGCCACTCCCTTGCGGTCACTCACGGCATAAAGGCAATTCGGCCGAACCGCCTGCTGTCGCAGATCGGCGGATTCATCGTTCACTCGGCCCCGCCGCTTGCTCGAATCGATCACGCTTTCTTGGCGTGCTTCGTTTCGGGCACTTCCGCCGACTCTGGCTTGAACCAGTCCTCCTCGAACACGATCCGTTCCTTCTTCGCCATTGCCATGTTGCCGGTCAGCGCCAGAATCGCGTCGGCCATCGCGACTTCGCCGTGACAACGCGGGATGATATCCGCGTACTTCAGACCGTGACCCTTCTCATCCTTCTCGTAGCTCACGGGCTTGCCGAGCTTCTGCCACTCACGCACGCAGAACGCGAAGTGCTCCATCTCGGTGCGGTAGCCACGAACGGCGCTGTCCCACGCTGACGCGCCCGGAGCTTTGCTGATCGCAGCGCCACCGCCACCGCCCCAGGTGCTCGTCGAAGCCATCACCGCACCCTTGCCGCCGGTCGAAACGGTGACCTTCGTGTCGCGGCCGCCGCTGTTCGCCTTGCCGGGTTCAGGCTCCTTGTAGAGATACACTTCCGCTTCCTTCGACAGAATCATCGTGCCGCGACTGCCCATCACACACTCGCCATAATCCTCGAAGCTGTTCGTGTTGAACGAGGAATACGTCACGATCACGATGTCGTTTTCGTTCTTGCCTTTCTTCGCTCCCTTGGGGTGCTCTGGCCCAGGGAACTCATACGTCACGAACACACCGTCATCGGATTCGCGGTCGTTGCGGCCGGGGCCGTAGAAATACTTCCCGCCGATGCCACTGACCGCCAGCGGGTGAACGTGCCCGAGGATGATCGAAGATGCATCGAGTTGGTGACTGCCGAGTTCCGCCATGAGGCCGCCGCCGGTCTTGTCGTAGAGCCGCCAGCGAACGAGTTCCTTCACGTCGTTGAAGCCGTACTGATTCACGTCGCCGAATGCCAGTTCCTTTAGCTTCTCCGACGGCAACGCATCAGCGTCTTCCTTGAGAATGGGCTTGCACCAACCGTCGCGGTAGTACGGGATGTCGAAGCCGGGAGCGAACTTGGCCTTCTCGGCATCGCTCGCGGTGAAGAGGAACGAGTTGTTGCGGGGCCACTGTGCCCGGATGTGTTTGACGTCGCCGAGGACGCCCGCGTTCAGCACTTCAAGTGCCTGTGCGTAAAGCGTGCTGTAGTGCCGTTGGTGGCCGATGGACAGAAGCAGCCCCTTCTCCTTGGCGTAAGCGATCATGCCCTTGCACTTGGTGATCGTGCGAGCCATCAGCTTTTCGCACAGCACGTGCAACTTCGCGTCCATGCACTTCTTCGCGATGACATCGTGCGTGTTCAGCGGAGTCGCGATCACGACCATTTCGAGGCCGAGCTTGTCCTTGTCGGCGAGCAGCGAGTCGATGTTGTCGTACTTCGCGATCTTCGCGGCGGTGTCTTTGCCGTAGAGCTTGTTCAAGCCTTTTCGCGGGCCGTTCGGCTCACCGTCGAAGATTCGCTTCATGTTCGTCGGGCGGATTTCGCAGACCGCGACGACCTCGTTGAACTCGGGGTTGTGGTCGCCAACGAGCACGCCGCCCTCGTCGCCGCAACCGATCACTGCGGTGCGAACGGCCTTGTTGCCCTTCCACGACTGGTAGCCGTAGTAAACCGCGGCTGACACCGGCACCACGGCACCCGCTGCAAGTCCGACCTTGATGAAGTCGCGACGGTCGGGTTTCTCCGGGTCGGGGGGCGTTCCGCCGACTGCCATCGTGTTCATTTTGCCAGCGCGAGCGAGGTCACCAGCTGCTTGCTCGAAGTTGGCTTTGCCAGCGGCCTTTTGTTCGGGGGTAAGGTCGAGAGCCATGAATCCACTCCGGGAGGGTGAGTTGGTATTTTGGGTGATTGATTACTGGGTCTCGCCGCTTGCGGCGTAGCGCTCTTGGAGCGCTACGCCGCAAGCGGCGAAAAAATCAGGCTGTCTTCGTTGCGGGCGTGGGCGGTGTTTCGGGCTGTTCCTTGCCGCAGATCACGCGATGAATCAGGGCGTCGATGCCCATCCAGCGACCGGTGGGCATGCACGCCAGCGCCAACAGCGCGATGCACTCGATCATGTTCTTGTTGATGAACAGCGGGTTGCCTTCCGTGTTCGGCGCGACCGGATACCACGGGAACGGCGGGAACGCGAGGTACGTCATGACGAGGAAGCCCGCCGCCGCAACGCATGCGAGCCGTGTAAAGAGTCCGCCCATGAGGAGCGCTCCGACCACGACCAGGAACCACATCGTGAACTTGTCGAGCTTCTTGCCCATTGACTCCGGGGTCGTTTCCTCAACGGGCTTGCCGTTCACAGCCTGTTGCAGTTCCGCCACGAACGCCGACGCATCGCGTGCCAGGTCCGACTCCGCCATGACCAGATCCATTCGGCATTCCGCAACTCGCTTCACATCGGTCCCGTAGCCGTTGCCAAGCCCCGCACCCTGCTGAGCCTGTGCGGTCTTCAACTCTTGTCGCAGCCATTCGAGGTGCTTGAGTCGATCAGGAGCGGTCAGTGCCGCATCGCCGGTGACAGCCTTCACCTTGCAGTCGCGACCTTCGACGCCGTACACCCACCGGGCATACGTCGCCTTCGCAGCCGTGACGAGCGATGGCCCATCCGGATACAGGCTTCCGAGAGCCTGTGCGGCCTTCCGCTTGTCGGCGGCTTTCTTCTTGGCATCGGAGCGGGCTTCTTCGGCCTTGTCCTTCACCAGCTTCTTTTCCAGGTCCGTGGTTGCTGTCTTCAAGCCTTCGGTTTCCTGATCGTTAGCGGCCTTGATCGCCTTCTTTTCCTCGGCGTCGGCATCCGCGAGTTGCTTCGCGGAATCGGCCTTCATCGCTTCGACCGCGGCCGGAGCCTGTTCGGCGACTGCGTCGAGGAGTTGTGCCACGGCGGGCGGGCACTCGGCAGCTTGCTCCGCAGCGGAGAGTTTGTCGAACGCTTCGGGCTTGATGTCTTTCGGTGCTTTCACCTTCGCGGCGATAACCAAGTTCGGGTCGCCGAAGTTGTTCCGCATCTTCTCGCCGATGGGGCCAGGCGCGAGTTTGAAGTACGGCTCGCTCGTGAACGGCCGGCTCGTTTCGGTTGGCCCCATGTACGTCGAGTGAATCTTGTGCAACCCCTCGAACATGAACTGCCAGCCGATGGCGAGCCGCAGCGCGAGGAGGAAGAAGACCTTCGTGGACCACTTTTGCTGAGCGGTCGCGATGATGAGAGCCAGCAGCGTGCCCGCGAGGCCGGCGTAGACGACCGACATCGGAATGGGAGAGTTCATGGAGTCAGTCCGCGTGGGCGGGAGAAAACGAATCGGGAGTGAGGTTGAAAACTAACGAACCTAACCCCCCACCCCCCCTCCCTAAAAAGGAAGGGGGAGTCGGATTTAGCCCCTCTCCCCTTGGGGGAGGGGTTAGGGAGGGGTCTTGCTCCGGCAGCAGCACGACACCAAGGCCAGGCTTCAGATGCAGCAGTTTCTCGGTGCCAGCAAGGCCCAGCACGAACACCGCAGTCGAGATCGCGTCTGCTTCCGCTGCGGTGGTTGCCGTCACCGACACGCTCTGAATGCCTTGGGCGGGCCAACCGGTTCGCGGGTCGAGTAAATGCCCGAGCTTCTGTCCTTTATACTCGAAGAACTGAAACGTGGCCGCTGATGTACCGAGTCCGCGATTCCGTAAGTATACGGTGCCCAGCGAAGCGTTCGTGTCCGTTGGGTGCCGTAGCTGAATCGGCCAGCCGCGAAGATCGCCGGGCGGACCGCCAATCGCGTAAACGCTACTGCCACCTCCGTGAAGCAACGCGGACGTGACACCCCATTCTGTCCGCAGCAAGTGTGCAGCTCGGTCGAGTGCGTATCCTTTTCCGACGGCCCCGAGATTGATCTCCAACCCCGGCACGCGAAACTTCACCGTGTGTGTCTCGGGATTCAGAATCACATGCCGAAAGCCGGTGCGGTTCATCGCCTCGATTCGTTCCGACGGCGACGGCACTCTTCCTTCGCGTTTGAAGAACCCCCACGCTTTGATGATCGCGCCTGTGGCGATGTCGAACGCGCCTTCCGACTCGTGGGTCCAACCGGCACAGCGAGTGAACAACTCGAAGAGCTGCGGTTCCACTTCGACCGAGGTAACGGAGGCGGTTTCGTTGAGTTGCACAACCTCGGAGTGCTCGCGGTAGACGGTCATCTGATCTTCGAGTTCGTCGATCAGATCGAGGGCCGCGGTGGCGGCGGCGATGGGTTCGGGATGTGTGCCAGCGGGAATGGCGACTTCAAACGTGGTGGCCATCGCCCGACGGCTGACGCGGATCAGGACGAATTCGCCGGGTGGTTCTGCGGGTTCGTCTGCGAACAGTCCAAAGTCGTAAAGTCGTAACGTCATAAAGTCGGGGTCGGTTGCCGAAAAGCCGAAGGTCGTAAATCCGAAGGCCGTTGGCTTGGGCTCTTCGACTTTACGACCTTCGACTTTATGACTTCCTGACTCAAAGAATCACATTTCGTTCATGTGGTCGTGAATCATCGGATCGAGGTACTTCGTGTTCCGTTCCACGGCCAACACGATCGTGCGTTCCTCGACGCCATCCGAAGACGTCGCCACAGCCGGGATGATCTGCCTGCTATCCGGCAAACTGAACCACATCGCGAACGTGCCGTCGCTCTTCAGCGAAACCGGATCGTTGCCGAGCGTCAGGTGTGCAGTGGGATCGGTGCGACCGAAGACCACGAGCCTGGCGTCGATGTCAAAGAAGAACTTCTTCAGAGCACCCGGCGGGGTTGCGCCGCTGCCGAAGCCCGTTTCTTTCGGAGCGCCGAGCGAACGCTTCAGGCGTTCTTCAAAGAACTCACGCAGTTCAGGGTTGCCAGCCGACTCGAAGCCCGACGAGCGAGCCAGCGTGCGTTCCGCTTGCTTCGCGTCGCCAAGATTCCAGGCCGGGTCGAGCGCCTCGGAACTGCCTGCCTTCGGTGGTGTCGCCACGTTCGACTTCGCCAGTGGGAAGAAGTCGCCACGCCGGGACAGGTAGCCGATGTCGGCCCGATACTGACGCGGTGGTTGCGGAACGTTGATGTACCACGTATTGCAGTCGTTCTCGACCACGATATCGCGGATCGGCGTCTCGGATGTGCTCGTCGTGTCGTGGCTCGTCACATCGGACAGCCGAATGATGAGCTTCGCGCCGTACCAGTCTTGCTTCAACGCCGCTTCCGCACGCTGAACCGACTGAGCCGTCAGTTCCCAAATGACGTGCAGCCAGTGTGGATCAGGGACCGCGATGAAGATGCGATCCTTGCTCGGTCCACCGGTTGGGAGCTTTGCCGTTTCCTTGGGTTGATCCTTCGCCGGAGCCGACTTCGCGGAGCCATTCTTGCTGGCTCCCGCGTCCGGTTTGCTCCCAGGTTTCGCAACTGCTGGCTTGGCCGTTCCATTTATTGCGGGCGTTGCCGTACGCGTGACCGCCACGGGAGTCGTGACTCGCGACGGCGGTGTTGATGCGGGCTTCGCTATGGGTTTCGTGACCTTTGCCGCGGATTTCGCCGCCGGCTTTGGAAGCGGCTTGGCCGCTGGTTTGGTTGGTTGAACGACCCGTGAAGCCGGCTTCGCAGCACGGACGGCCGGTTTTGTCGTTTTGTTGGCTTGAGTCGGCTTCTGAGTCGGTTTGGACACCTTGGCCCCAGGCTTGGCGGTGACTGTACGGGATAGAGCTTTAATCAACTCCCCCTTGTTCATAGCCTCCCAACCGCGAATACCCCGGCGACTGGCCTGTTTCGCCAGCTCCGGTTTCGACTGATCGTTCAGTGAGCTTGCGGTACTCATCAAGAGGCCACTCCCCTCGCGTCGGTAGGCGACGTTGGTGGGACGATGACGGACAACTGACTGAGAACTCGACAGGGCGTGTTCTCAATGGCGTCCGTGCGGAAGCAGTGGCCTTCCTGGCAGTTTTTGGATTCCATCCCGGCGGGAGTAAACCTTCACCGGGCGGACATTACGGCCATTATAGTGACCGCACCAACATCCGGCCGGTTCGAAGTGTCGAAACACTCTGTCGGGATCCGACCAGAGTGCGAGCGCCCCAAGGTGATGACGCGAAGGGGTTTGGCGAGTTCCTGGGGCGATTGCCCCTCGGACGTAACTGTTACCCCACTCGACACCTTCATACTAAAATTTGTGGACGGGATGTGTCAACGCGATTTGGCGGTTCGCTCTGATTCCTCGCACGGCAGCGACGGTATTATCCGAAATGCTGGCGAAAAAGTGGAACCGACTGATCTTCCTCCGACCGCGCCGCTTGCTTCGCAACCAGTCGCCGCTTGCTTCGCAACCAATATTCGGTGAGCAATTTGCGGTCAACGCCTTGGGGCAAATGTTGCCTTTCGCGTGGGCAGATGCCCGAAAACAGCCTCCCCAACTCGAAAATCTCTCGCGTGAAGCATATCTCGTTACCTACCGCTCCATAAGCGTTTGCGTCGCGACTTGTAACCTTGTGATTTTTTTCACGAGATGCCCGTTGACTTCGCTCGCTGACTGGGCACAATACGCCTTCGTTACGTCACAAAGGATCACGCAAAAACCGGACGACCGCAATGTCCGCTGATCCGTCGTCGAATGGCCCCCAGAACGGACCGAGCATGCCGCTCGGTTTCCTGATGGCCGGTTCGGAGATGGCGTCGTTTGCGATCTTCGGGTTAGTGCTCGATTACTTCCTGGGCACGATGCCCGGATTCACTATTGGGCTGACTCTGCTCGGTGTTGCGGTCTCATTCTTCCACCTCATCCAGATGGCGAAGAAGGTGACAGCAAAAACGAAGCCGACAGAACCGACAGACGGAACAAGTGGGAGCGGGTCGTGATCCGGCAGGCTGCAATCCTGCTCGGTGTGCCTGTGCTGATTGTGGCGTTGGTCGCTGTGCCGCTCGCACAATGGCGAGGGTCGTATCAGTGGCTTTGTGCAGGGGTCGCGCTTGGGCTGACGGTTCCGGTGGGGATCGCGACGTTGCTCCTCGCCGGTCGGATGTCGAAAGCGTCGGCGTATGGGCAGATCGCGGCGATGTTTCTGGGAACGTTTGTGCGGTTGGTGGTGGGGTTCGGTGGTGCGGTGGCGGTGTTCTTCGCGGCAGGCGACACGTTCCGTGGCGAACCGCTGGCTTTCTTCGCGTGGGTGCTCGGGGCGTATTTGCTGAACTTGATCGTTGAGATTGCGTTGTTGGGTTCCCAGGCCATGAATGGGAAAAAACAGACCTCCGGGTCGTGAGGTGTGGCGATGGCGGCAGCAGAAACAATCTCGACCGCAGCATCAGCCGAAGTCAAGGCGAAGATCGACCCGTTCGCGCACGTTGTCGATAGCCACCATCTCGAATTTCTGCCGACAGCGAAGTTTGGGATCGATGGGCTGGAACTGTTCGGTTTGCCGCTGAAGTTCATGATCCTGATGACCGTCAGCGCCATCATCGTCGGCGTCTCGATGATCTGGCTCGGGGCGAAGATGCGGTCCGGTGAGCCGCCTCGCGGCAAATTGTGGAACCTGATCGAAAGCTTGCTGTTCTTCGTTCGCGATAAGATCGCACGCCCGGGTGTTGGCGAACACGATGCGAACACCTTCTTGCCATACTTGACCACGCTGTTCCTGTTCATCTTCGTGATGAACCTGATTGGGCTGATCCCGTTCCTTGGCTCACCGACGGCTTCGATCATGGTGACCGGGGCCTTGGCGGTGGTGAGTTTCTTCGTCATCCACATTTCGGGGGTGAAGTCGAACGGGGTTGGTGGCTACCTGAAAACGTTCATTCCGCACATCGAACTCGAAGGCGGGATGGTCATGAAGGTGATGGGGTTCGTCATCACCTTCGGAATGGCGATCCTTGAATATGCCACGGCGTTCATTCGGGCCGGCGTGTTGGCCGTCCGGTTGTTCGCCAATATGTTGGCCGGGCACACCGTCTTGTTCATGATTCTGTTCTTCATCGCGCTGGTTTCTGATCCGGCGTATCAGATTCCGATCGCGAAGGGGCAGGACTGGTTGTACTGGTGCGTCATGCCGTTCAGCGTCGCACTGGTGACCGCGTTGAGCCTATTGGAACTGTTCATCGCGGGGCTTCAAGCGTTCATCTTCACGTTCTTGACGGCTGTGTTCATCGGACTTGCGAAACACCCGCCGCACTGATTCGCGGCGATGAGAGATTTCACGAAACTTCACCCAACCGATTTCTGGAGGATTCCGACGATGCGATTCTCGAACCTGCTGTTGGTTGCTTTGCTCGGAGTTCTCGCAACCGCGACTCCGCTGTTCGCTGCTGAAGGTGCTGGCCTTGGCGCTGGTATCGGGATGGGTCTGGCGATCATTGGTATCGGCATCGGCATCGGTCTTGTGGGCTACGCCGCGCTGAGCGGGATTGCTCGCCAGCCTGAGCAGGCCGGAGCTATTCAAGGCGCGATGTTCATTCTCGCTGGTCTGGTCGAAGGTGCTGGGATTATCGCTCTCGTGCTTTGCCTCGCTCTCGTGTTCCTGTGATTTGGAGTGAAGGCACTCGCTTCCCTTCGGGTCGCGGTTAAACGGAGGCCACCGATGCGATTCTCCCTGACTTGCCGACTGTTCGTTCTCGCGGCGCTGGCCGTGCTGATTCTGAGCGTACCAGCCTTTGCCAGTGCTCCGGCTGGTGGCGAAGAAAAGGGCGGCCTCGATTTCACCGGTATCAAGCGGTGGGATCTCGGCATCTACACGCTGATCGTGTTCGCACTGCTGATCGCGATCCTCAGCAAGTTCGCCTGGCCGGCCATCAAGGAAGGGTTGGAAAAGCGAGAAGCCACGATCATCGGCGCTCAGGAAGAAGCCAGGCGTGATCGGAAGGAAGCGTTGGAAGCTCTCGTGAAGGCGAAAGCCGAACTTGACGCTGCTGCGGCAAAGGCCAAGGACATCCTCGACGAAGCCCGTCGCGATGCGGACGCACTCAAGGTAAGCGAGCGCGAAGTGGGCGTGAAGGAAGCCGCCGCCGAACGTGAGCGGGCACGCCGCGAAACCGAAACGAACAAAGCCGTGATGATGAAGGAAGTTTACGAGCAGGCCGTCAAGCTCGCCTCGCTGATGTCCGAGAAGGCTCTCGGTCGTCAGATCTCGTCGGACGACCATGCACGGTTGCTCGATCAGTCGATCGCCGAATTGAAGGGCGCGAGCAAGGCGTGATTGGCGTTTAGCCGTCGCCCCAACGGGGCGGCCTCCGCGAACGGGACTCGATTCAATGTCCGAACTGCACGACACCGTTCTTCAGGCTGGGTCGGTTCAATCCCGGCTCGCCAAGGTGTACGCCGAATCGCTGATCGCTGCCGCGATCAAGCAATCCGGCGTGGGTGTCGTCGATGCTCTCGGCACGGAACTGGAAGAGTTCGTTTCCGGCGTTCTCGCAAAGAACGCAGCTGTGGCCGACTTTCTCGCAAGCCCCGCCGTCGGAAAGCGAGCCAAGGCGAATGCACTCGGAGCGGCGTTGCCGGGGAATACGTCGGACCTGTTCCGTGGCCTGCTGACCGTCCTGACCAAGAACAATCGGCTGAACCTGCTGGCGGGAATCGCTGCCGCGTATCGGCAACTACTCGAGGAACGAGCCGGACGGGTTCGCGTCAAGGTGACCTCGGCCGTGGCGCTTACCGACGCCCAGAAGTCGGCTCTGACCAGCACACTGACTGCCCAGATGAAGCAGCAACCAGTTTTGGTTCTTCGTGTGGACCCGGAGCTGCTCGGGGGCATGATCGTTCAAATTGGCGACCGGGTGATTGATACTTCGATCCGTACCCGACTCAATACCCTCCGCACTCTCTTGCTCGACAAGGGCAACAGCTATGTCCAAGCTTAATGCCGGCGAAATCATCAGCGTTCTGACCAAGCAAATCACCGACTACGACCAGAAGGTTGAGTCGCGTGAAGTGGGTCAAGTGCTGGAAGTGGGCGACGGCATCGCCCGCTGCTATGGCCTCTCGAAGGTCATGGCGGGCGAACTCGTCGACTTTCCTGATGCTGGCGTGAAGGGGTTGGCGTTCAACCTCGAAGAAGCGTCGGTGTCGGTCATCATCCTCGGCGACTACCTCAAGGTTCGCGAGGGGATGGAAGTTCGCACGACGGGCGAGCTGCTCTCGGTGCCGGTTGGCCCGGCGATGATTGGCCGTGTGGTCGATCCGCTCGGCAATCCACTCGATGGCAAGGGGCCGATTCTCACGACGAAGCGTCGGCCGGTCGAAAGTCCCGCAGCGGGCATCGTCGAACGGCAGCCTGTGAAGCAACCGCTTCAAACGGGCATCAAGGCCATCGACGCCATGACGCCGATTGGTCGTGGTCAGCGCGAACTCATCATCGGCGACCGCAAAACCGGCAAGACTGCCATCGCGATTGACACGATCATCAATCAGAAGGAAGAGAACGTCATCTGCGTGTACGTGGCGTGCGGGCAGATGGAATCGAAGGTCGCGGGCGTGGTCGAAATTCTGCGGAAGGCCGGCGCGATGGAGTACACCATCGTCGTTGTCTCCTCTGCCGCCGACGCTGCTCCCGTGCAGTACATCGCCCCGTACGCGGGCACGGCGATGGCCGAATACTTCATGTACGAAGAAGGTCGCGACACGCTCGTCGTTTACGATGACTTGTCGAAGCAAGCTGCGGCATATCGTCAGTTGTCGCTGCTCGTTCGTCGTCCTCCGGGTCGCGAAGCCTATCCTGGCGACGTGTTCTACTGCCACTCGCGCTTGCTCGAACGCAGTGCGAAGTTGGCCGAGAAGTGGGTCATCCTCGACGGCCACACTGACAGCGCGAACGCTGGCATCCACTGGGGTATCAACAAGAAGAATGCTCCAACCGAACGTCGTGGTCCTGGCGACGACGGCATGGTCTACATGGGGCCGGGGGAACTCGGAGGCTACGATCAGGCCAAGCACGACCTCAAGAACTTCCCCGGTGCGAAGATCGCGAAGGTTGCCGGTACAGGTGGTTCGCTGACTGCGTTGCCGATCATCGAGACGCTCGAAGGCGAAGTGTCGGCCTACATCCCAACGAACGTGATCTCGATTACGGACGGTCAGATTTACCTTCAGCCTGACCTGAAGAACTCGGGCGTTCTTCCTGCTGTGGACGTCGGTATCTCGGTGAGCCGCGTCGGTGGGAACGCTCAGATCAAGGCGATGAAGAACAAGACGGTTGCCGGTGGTTTGAAGCTGACGCTCGCTCAGTTCCGCGAACTGGAAGCGTTCGCACAGCTCGGCACCGACCTCGACCCCGCAACGCAACGGCAGCTCGATCGCGGTCAACGCATGGTCGAAATCTTGAAGCAGGGCCAGTATCGCCCGCTGAACGTGATCGACCAAATCATGATTATTTACGCCGGCAACAGCGGTGGCTTGGACAAGGTGGAGCGAACGAAGGTGCGGTTGTGGGAGGAGCAGTTCCTCAAATTCATGAAGGAACAGAAGCCGGAAGTGCGCGCTCTCCTCGCCGAGAAGAAAGACATGACGCCCGAAGTGGTGGAGAAGCTGAACGCCGCGATTGCGGAGTTCCAACCACAGTTCAAAGCGTAATGGTGTGTTTAGCTGCCGCCCCGCTGGGGCGGCGTTCCGGTCCCTCGAACACGAAAAGAAAGGAGGATGGCAGAATTCGTTTGGATCGATTGGAACTTGGCGAAACTGGATTTGCACGGCTTGGGAGCCGACGAGGTTGAGTTCGCGTGGCACAACCGCACTGACAGGGATTGGTGGGAAGAGCCCGAACCCGGCGTCGAGAGCTTGGGACGACTCCCGAATGGTCGGTGGGTCAAAATCATCTGGCGATACAACGGTTGGGGCGACGAAGACCTGATCTTCGTTATTACTGCGTACAAGAAATGATGAGCGGGGAGGGTGGGTCGAGACCGGTGTTGCGGTCGAGCCCGACCACAACGCACGAAAATGGTGGGGGCTCGTCGTGAAGCACGACCCGACCCACCCTACAAGAGACCGAAATGGCTAACCTTCGCGTCCTCGTGAAACGCCGCAAGGCGGTGCGGAACATCCGGAAGATCACCCGGACGATGGAACTCATCGCCACCGCACGCTTCAAGAAGGCGCTCGACCGCGCTACCGAGGCTGATGCGTACACTCGCAAGATCGCGGAACTGGCCGCTGACCTGAGCAAGAACGCGGGCGAAGTCTCGCACCCGTTGCTCGTCACGCGGCCGGTGAAGAAGTCGCTGTTGCTCGTCATCTCCGCGAATCGCGGACTGTGCGGCGGCTACAACGGCAGCATCATTCGCGAAGGCATGGCGACGATCCGGCAGTATCGCGAAGCGAACGTGCCGTTCGAGTTGGAAGCGGCGGGTAAGAGAGGCATCGCGTTCTACAAGTTCCAGGGTATTCCGCGAGCAAGGGAATACACGAACTTCAACGAGAAGCCGACGTTCGCCGAAGTGGATGAACTCGCGAACCGCTACATCGACCTGTTCGTGACCGGACAGATCGACGAGGTGAAGGTCGCGTACATGAAGTTCGTCAACGCGGCCCGTCAGCAAGTGGTGGTCGAAACGCTGCTGCCGTTGTCGTCGATGTCGGTTGACACGCGCAAACCGGGGGCGGCTCCTGCTGCTGGCGAATCGAAGGTCAGCTATGAGTTCCTTCCGGATGCGGCTGAGATCCTTGAGGAGTTGGTGCCGGCCGCGTTGAAGGTGCGGCTCTTCAAGATGTTCCTGGATGCGGCCGTGAGTGAGCAGATTGCTCGTCGCGTGGCGATGAAGGCCGCGACCGAGAACGCGGGCGATCTGATCAAGGAAATCACGCGGGTTTACAACCGCACCCGCCAGGCGAACATCACGAAGGAAATCAGCGAACTCATCGCAGGCTCCGAAGCGCTCAAGTAAGATTCGGGACGGTTAGCGGCCCGCCCCATCGGGGCGGCGTGCCGGAGGTCAACCGTGGCAACCGCGACCAATCCCGAACGCCGCAAGCTGTCGTTCGCCACACTCGATGAAGTCGTCGCGGATGCCGAGAACCTGCTCGCGAAGGGATACGACCGAGCGGGCAACTGGGATCTTGCACAGGTTTGTTTGCATCTTGCGGACTGGCTGCGGTTCCCGGTCGAAGGCTTCCCGGTTCCGTTCGTGATGCGGCCGATGTTCTGGCTCCTGCGGAATACGTTCGGGCCTGGGATGAAGCGGAAAGTGCTCGCCGAAGGGATGCCCGCTGGCAATCCGACCATTCGCTCGACTGTCGCGGTTTCAGGCGGCGATCCGACAGCAGCGGTTGCGAAGTTGAAAGAGGCCGCGAAGCTGTTCGCGAACCACACGGGCCGGATTCGCGTGTCGCCGATTTTCGGCAAAATGGACAAGGAAGAGACGCTGCGGTTGCAGTTGCGACACTGCGAGCATCACCTGAGCTTTTTGATTCCAAAGTAGGGCCGGCTCAGCCGGCCTCTTGAGCGAGATTGGCCGGCACAACCGGCCCCACGAGAGGGCACACATGGTAACCGCGACGACCACAAAGAAAGCCGGCACGATCGTCCAGATCATCGGGTCCACGTTCGACGTGGAATTCGAGGAAGGGCAACTGCCGGAGATTTACAACGCCCTCACGATCAACGCCAAGCCGGAAAGTGGCGTCGAAATTAAACTCACCGGCGAGGTTCAGCAGCACCTTGGGGGGAGCCGCGTTCGCTGCGTCGCCCTCGGCAGCACCGATGGTCTCGTTCGCGGCATGACCGCCGTGGATACGGGCGCACCCGTGTCGGTGCCGGTCGGTCTGCAAACGCTTGGTCGCGTGTTCAACGTGCTCGGCGAATCAATCGACGGTCGCGGGCCAGTCGGAAACACGGAAACGCGGAGCATTCACCGCGAACCGCCGAAGTTCGATGTGCTGTCGCCGAAGTCCGAAGTGCTGGTCACCGGCATCAAGGTCGTGGACTTGCTGACACCGCTCGTTCGTGGTGGTAAGGCTGGCCTGTTCGGTGGTGCCGGTCTTGGCAAGACGGTTATTCTTCAGGAACTTATCACCCGTATCGCGAAGGTGTATAAGGGCTACTCGGTGTTCGCGGGCGTCGGCGAGCGAACCCGCGAAGGGAACGACCTCTGGCTCGAAATGCAGGAAACCAAGACCAGCGCCGCGGCTGACGCCAAATCTGTGCTGGAATCGACCGCGATGGTCTTCGGTCAGATGAACGAGCCTCCGGGTGCCCGTCTTCGCGTCGCGCTGTCGGCCCTCACGATGGCCGAGTGGTTCCGCGACGTCAGCAAGACAGAAACGCTGCTGTTCGTCGATAACATCTTCCGCTTCTCGCAAGCCGGTTCCGAAGTGTCCGCACTTCTCGGTCGTATGCCGAGCGCCGTGGGTTACCAGCCGACGCTCGCCACGGAAATGGGCGAGTTGCAAGAACGCATCACGACGACCAACGACGGGGCCATCACGTCGGTGCAAGCTGTGTACGTTCCGGCCGACGACCCCACCGACCCCGCACCAGCTAACACGTTCCAGCACCTCGATGCTTTCATCTATCTGGAGCGGTCGATCTCGGAAAAGGGCATCTACCCGGCTATCGACCCGCTGGCGTCGAACAGCCGATTGCTTGATCCGCAGTTCGTCGGCGAACGGCACTTCGCGGTGGCCGACCGCGTGAAGCGAATCCTCCAGCGATATCGCGACCTGCAAGACATCATCGCCATCCTCGGCGTCGATGAGCTTTCGGAAGAAGACAAGAAGGTTGTGGCTCGCGCTCGCCGAATCGAGCGGTTCCTGTCGCAGCCATTCTTCGTGGCCGAACCGTTCACCGGCAAGTCGGGCGAGTTCACGAAGCTGGAAGACACGATCACGAGCTTCGAGGAGCTGTGCGACGGCAAGTGCGACTCGATGCCAGAAGGTGCGTTCATGTACGTCGGCGGTATCGAGCAGGCTCGGGCTGCTGCCGAGAAGATGAAGGCGTAATTGCTTTGCGAGCCACGGGGTTTATCCCCGTGGTCTTCTCTTTCGGAGACCACGGCGATAAACCCCGTGGCTCGCTTGCTCCCAAGCATCTCGACGATTGGTGCAAGACTATGGCTACCCCCGAGCCGACCGTGCAATCCGCGATGGAACACGCCCTGATGCCCAGTTTCGCCTCCAACGTCATCGACGAGAGGATGAAGGGGAAGGTGCGCTGCGTCGTGGTCACGCCCGAGAAGGCGTTCCTCGATACGGTCGTCGACTTCATCGTTGTGCCGATGTTTGACGGCGAACTCGGTGTGATGCACGGTCGCGCTCCGTTGATTGGTCGTCTCGGCGCCGGTGAACTTCGCCTGAAGACCGGAACGGCCGTGGAACGTTGGTTCGTGGACGCGGGCTTCGTTCAGATTCGCTCGAACGTGGTGACCGTGTTGACGGCGCACGCACGCAAGGCCACGGAAGTGACTTCCGACCTGGCGACGAAGACCGCCACGGATGCGGAAGCGTTGCCAAGTGGCAACGTGGCGGAACGGTCGAACAAAGCGAAGGCTCGCGATCTCGCAGCGGGCATGAAGCGGGTCGCGGCCAAGAACGCGACAGCGTAAGACGCAAATCCAACTCCCCTCACCCAGCCCAAAGACTCGCCAACCTCACCCCGAAATCAGGGTGAGGTGATTGCATTTCTCGTCAACTCAGCCGGCGATTTTTCGCGTCAAACCGAACTCTCTGTTCAAGATTTGGCCAGACCGTGTCGATACCGGAATGACCTGCACAACCGGGAGGGTTTACCCAGGTTCCGGTGATTGCTCAAGAATCAGCGGAGTTTGGCAAAAGTGGCGGAGTCGGGAATCCGGGGGGTGACTCGATGGACTTGCGGCTGGCGTTGCGGTCCTGTGTTCTCGCGGTCGCGCTCGGGTACATCGTTTCCACGGCGAGCGCACAAAACGAAGCCCCGACAACACCGCCCGCATTGCCTGCCGTGGTGCAGGAAACGCCCGCTGTCGCACCGCAGGTTGGAACTGCACCGCAAGGCGCGACGCCCGAAGAAGTCAAGCGGATCGTCGATCAGGCTCTCAAGGAGCGAGACGAGAAGGCGAAACTCGCTGAATCACAGAAGAAGGCTCAGGATATCCTGGATCACCGCGTCACCGGGAAGTGGAACAACGGCCTGAACTTCGAGACGCCCGACAAGGCGTTCAAGATGTCGGTCGGCGGCGTCACTCAGTTCGACATGGGTTGGTTCAGCGCGAGCCCCGCCGAGAAACGTTCGATCGGCGTGTTCAACAGCATGATCGATCCCGGCCAGGCGCTTCAGGATGGCATGGACTTCCGCCGGGCACGGTTGCGAATGTCGGCGTTGGCCTACGATCAGTTCGAGTTCTTCGCGCAGTACGAGTTCGCCAACTCGACCGATCTTCGCCAGCGAACGCTCGGCATCCCGAATCCAACAGGATTCGTGACGCCGAACCTCACGAACATCGACCCATCCGAAACGGTCGGCTTCAACGAGGTGTACATCGGCGTGCAGAAACTCCCGATCATCGGGAACTTCCGCGTGGGTCGCCACCGCGAGAGCCTGAACTTCGTGACGGCCACATCCGACAACTACCAGATCTGGATGGAACGCGGACTGATGTTCGATGCGTTCAACGGGAACACGAACTTCTCGAACGGTATCACGATCGCGAACAACTACCTGAACGGCCGGGCGTACTCGCTGTTCGGTTTCTTCGAGCAGAACTCGTTCGACAACCGCCAGTTCTCAACGCTCGGCGACGGCAACTACGTCTACGACGCTCGCGTGACGTGTCTGCCGTTCTGGAACGAAGAACAGGAAGTCTGGGGGCACGTCGGCTTCGACTACAGCTACCGCAACCTGGCCCAGAACAACGTTCGCTTGCGGGCACGCCCTGATATTCGCATCGGCAGCGGCTTCCAGGTTCCGAACGTTGTGGATAGCGGCACGATCTTCAGCTACGACGGCCAGAATATCGCCAACCTCGAACTCGTGGGGGCGAACGGACCGTGGACCTACGCCGCCGAAGGAACAGTCAGCGCGGTCACGAACGCTTACACCGGCGGCCTGCCCATCAACGGCGTTTTGCCAGCCGGAGCCAAGGCACGCGGCACTTACTTCGCTCAGGGTGGATACATCGAATTGCTGCGATTCCTGACGCCGGACCACCGCGGCTATGTCAAGGAACGGCCGGGTTACGCTCGCGTGGTTCCGTCTCGCCGGTTCTCGCTGCTCAAGAACGACGATGGCCACTGGTGTTTCGATACGGGAGCGTGGGAAGTGGGCGTTCGTTACGATTACGTTGACCTGACGCACGGCGGCATCAACGGCGGCACGGCGCAGGGCATCACGGCGGCGTTGAACTGGTACTGGACGGCGAATGCTCGGGTGCAGTCGAACATCAGTTGGATGTCGCGAGGCTTCAACCCGAACGACACGGCGGGTCGGCTGCCCGGCAGTTTCACGGCGTTCGGTATCCGCTTCAACGCGGACTTTTGATTTCGAATCTTGCGAGCCACGGGGTTTATCCCCGTGGTCTTCTCATCTCCACAGACCACGGGGATAAACCCCGTGGCTCGCAACGAACACTCACGAATCGACATCCCACACGACGATGCGGCCGTCATCGCTGCCAGCAGCGCAGAGGGTGCCGTCGGGCGACACGGCGGCGCACTGCACCTTCCCGACGCCCCAATCGAACGACCGCAGTTCGACGCCCGTATCAGGGTGCCACACGCGAACGGTGCCGTCCATTCCCGCCGTGAGCAGATTGCCGTCGGGCAGGAAGCCCACGGCCTTCACCGTTCGTCCGTGTCCCGCGATCGGCACTGGGTTGGCTTCGAGGTCGGCTGGTGACCACACGACCGCACGACGCCCGAGCGCCACCGCGAGCCGTGAGTCGTCGGGCTTGAACGCGAACGCGACCACCGTTGCGCCCAAAGAGCCAGTGCCGCCTCTCGGAACGGGATCGCGAAACTGACGCACCGCTTTCAAGCTGTTCGGATCGAATAGGTGCATGTACCACTCGGCGATGCAGAAATACTTTCCGCCTGGCGAGAAGCCAATGCGAACGGGATAGTTGTGGTCAATCCGATATTTCTTATCCGCGGCTCTGCCGCGGAAGTTCTTATCCGGGGGCCGACGGTGAGTTGGGTCATTCCATTGCGCGATGCCCGTGAACTCCGCGAGCATCAGGCGATTGCCGTCGGGTGAGACAGCAATCGCATCCGAGCGGTTCGAGGGGTTCGCGAACGTGGCGATGATGTTGCCGCTGGGGATGTGCCAGACGCGAGCGCCCTCGTTTTCGATGTTGCCCGCGATGTGCAGACCATCAGGAAAGAACGCGGCTCCGTCGACGTGAAAGCCGGACGGCGCAAACATCTGGCTGACGAGTTCGCCGGTGGATGGATTCCAGAGCGAGATGATTCGGGATCTCGCGGCGAGGGTGGCGATGCGTGAGCCGTCTGGCGAGAACACCAGCGATCGCACTTTCGACTTGTAAGCCTGCCAGATCAACATGCCACACCCTCACGCATCAATGTCCCACACCACGACCCGCCCATCGACACTGCCCGCGGCGCATGTCAACCCGTCGGGTGCGAACGCTGCCGTCACAATCCTACCGATCTGCCATTGAAACATCCGCAGTTCTGCTCCGGTGGCCGCGTCCCAGAATCGACTCGTGCAATCGAGCGAAACGGTGATCGCGGTGCGACCGTCGGATGTGAAGCCGATCGCGCGAACGTGACCCAGGTGGCCCTTCAACAAGACAGGCACCTTCGCCTCGGGTTGCGAGAGATCCCACACACAAGCGGTCCGATTTGCGTAAGCGACGCCCATCTTGGTGCCGTCGCGGGTGAACGTGAAACCGTTGATGACGGAGCCGTGCCCGACCGGCGTGACGAACAACTGCGTCTTCTCGGCTGAATTGGGGAGTGGGTGGATAGTGACGTAACCACCGGATGCCGTGACGAGATTCCCCGCAGGCGAGAACCCGACACGTTGCGTCGCTCCCGTGACAGGGAGTTTCTCAAGCGGCGGTTGCTCCCAAGTCCAGGTCTTCGCGAAGGGCCAGCGAAGTAGCTCTCGTTCGCCGGCCGCGATGATGGCCTTGCTATCGGGCGTGAAGGTGAGGGTCTTCGAGTTGCCCATGCCGACGCCGTTTCGGTTGAAGAGTTCGCCGGTTTCGACCTCCCAGACTTTCAGTTCCGGCCCGACTTGCATCGACGCGATGTATTGTCCGTCAGGTGAAAACGCGACGCCTCGTGCGGCGTATTCGTGTCCTTTGAGTTTGCGAACCGACTCGCCGGTGGCGGCGTTCCAGAGGAAGACGAGTTTTGCGTGTCCGGCGACGGTGGCGAGGAGTTGCCCGTCGGGCGAGAACGCCATTGCGCCGATTCGCGTCTTGTGTGGCTGCCACGGTCGCATCGGAAGCCTCTTGGAATGGGTCCGAAATAACATCAAGACCCAAAGGGTCGGTCTTGGTATTGACCTCCCCCCTTGTGGGGGAGGTCGCTCCGAGTCTTCGAGGAGCGGGTGGGGGGAGGCCTTTGCAACTGTTGAGGCTTTACCCCCCACCGGCTCGCAAAGCCTCGCCACCTCCCCCACAAGGGGGAGGTCAATACCAAGAGCCAATACCGGGAAGTTATTCCGCGCCTGTTTCCTTCAACTATCGACATCCCACACGACGACCTGCCCCTTCTCGCCGCCCGCCGCGCACGTCAACCCGTCCGGCGAGAACGCCACGGAGTTGAGCTGCCCGACCTTCCAGGCGTAACGCTTCCGCACCGCACCGGTCTGTGCATCCACGAACAAGGCCGTGCCATCCGACCGCACGACCGCGAGCGTGTTTCCATCCGGATGATACGCCAGATCAGTGACGTGTGCCTTGGCGTCTTCCTCGTCCCAGAGCAACTCGGCAGACTTGACATCCCAGACACGCAACATGCCATCGACGACGACACCAAGTTGCTTCCCCGATGGGCTGAACGCGATTCGCCGAACGGGATTCCTCTCAGGTTTCTTCATTCGCGGCTCTTTGCGGACACCGTCCTTTCGTTTCCGTTTAATCGCACCAAGCGATACACCACCACGAACGCGATAGAGGTAGGTGTCGCCCTCTGTCGAACCCACTGCTACGATCCGAGAGTCTGGCGAGATGGCCACAACACGGACCATCACTCCTCTCGGTAGCGTGGCGAAGCGATTCCAACGAGCCGGGCGGATGTACCGGTGTGGGCGAGATTCCTGGGTGAGGAGGTTCGTTCGTATCTCTTCGATGACAGGCTTCTTGAAGAGTGCCCGAACATCCGCGCGAATGAGGCTCGTGAGTTGAGTTCGGTCTGAGTATTCGACACCATAGAGCCAGCGGCCGTCTGTTGAGAATTCAAGTCCACCCACGCTTGAACCGGCCGAGTTTGCCTCGATAATCCGATCCACATATTGATTGCTTTGCCAATCCAAGTATTTCGGGTCGTCTACGCGAACCTCCATCCCAGCTTCGTCGAGTCCCCAATCACTCACTGAAGCAATACAAGTGAAATCCTGCCGTACAGCCCGAGTGGGGTAGTCCAGTCCCGTCTCGTCATAGATATCTTCGTCACTAAGCGGTTCCCATAGGCTTGTCGCGAGATCCAATCGACCCATCGATGTTGTTTGGAAATCCAGGTCTGATTGATTTTCCAAGAACCCCACTTCAAGCAGAAGGCCCTGACCATCGGATGCAAACTGAAGGCGATTCACGAACAAGCCGGCCTTTGCTTTCCTTTTCAAGTACTTCGGGAGTTTGAGTATCCGCATCGGTTACCCCTGGTTGTTGCGACCCCGTAAAATACCAGCACACTCTCTCCGGTTCCGCAATCACGGAAGGATGCCATGCCGCCACGAATTCTGATGTGCCCGCCAGACCACTACGGCATCGAATACGAAATCAATCCGTGGATGAACCGCTCCCTCGGTGCAGTCCGGGCGCTCGCGTTCAAACAATGGCAATGCCTCCACGATACCCTCGTCAGTTGCGGCGTGCAGGTCGAGACCATGACGCCACAACCCGGACTGCCCGATCTCGTCTTCACTGCCAACGCCGGCCTCGTGTTCCACTCGACGTTCCTCAGCAGTCGATTCAAGCACGATGTGCGGGCACGCGAGTCGCCACACTTCGACGCATGGTTCGCACAACACGGCTTCACCGTCGAGCATCTGCCCGAGAATATGTACCACGAAGGAGCCGGCGACGCCCTCTTCTGCGGCGACACGCTCTTCGCCGGCTACCGCACCCGCTCCGATGCGTCGGCACACAACTGGGTCGGCTCGAAGTTCGGCGTCCGCGTGTTGCCGTTGGAACTCGTGAACCAACGGTTCTATCACCTCGACACATGCTTCTGTCCGCTCGCGCCTGGCGAAGCGATCTACTTTCCGGGGGCGTTCGACGCCTACGGATTGCGTGTGCTCACGACGCACGTTCCGAAGCTCATTCCAGTCGTAGAAGCAGAGGCGTTTCGCTTCGGCTGCAATGCGGTGGTTGTCGGCAAGACGGTGATTCACAACAGCCGTTGCCCGGAGCTGGCCGCGAGTCTGACGGCAGCGGGCTATCGTGCGATCGAAGTGGAACTCGACGAGTTCTTGAAAGCCGGCGGCAGCGCGAAGTGTCTCACGCTGCGATTGGATGGCGAGGAAGCGGCCGGATGGCGTGTTTAGTGTTTGGTGTTCAGTTCCGCTTCTCGAGAAACCAATCGCAAGTCCAATTCCGGACTAAACACGAAACACCAAACACTCAACACCAACTCAGTAATGCAGCACAATCTTCGGCGGTGGCTTGTTCCCGCGTTTCTCTAGCGGAATCGACAGGAACACCGTCACGATCGCCAGCAGATTGCACGTCAGCGCCAGATCCTGCCAGCCGGTGCGTTCCAGGTTGTACTTGCGCATCTCCGTCTCTTCCCGGTACTGGATCTCATCCAGGTCCGCGGGCTTGCCGGCGGCGTTCTCTCGGGCTTTCGTCAGTTCGCTGTTCTCCCGCACCATGTCCCGGATGGCACGTTCCATCCCGAACCCCTTGAGTGACTGGATATTGATGAGCAGGAACGCCAGCGACGCAAGCGCACCAATGAGTGCCTTTCGCCATGGCCAGATTCGAGTGATCGGTGGAAACCGCTGCGGGTCGACGCCGCGGAAACCGCGATCCGCCCACGCAATTCCCGCAGCGAACATCAGGAGGAAAAAGGACGGAACCAACAACAACCAATCCGAGGGGATGTTGTTCAGCCACGCCGTGGAAACCTGCATGCTCTTCTCAAGTGCAAAGTTTCGGCTCACCCCAGCGAACACCGCCTGCCAGAGGCTTTGCGAATACACCGGGTGCCCGCCCAGATACGAACCCGTCCAGCGGAAGAACGTGCAGAACAGCGTGATCGTCAGCAGCACGGCCGGCAGCCAAATGATCACCTTCGGCGAGATCGTGATGCCATAAGCGTGCGTGTAGCCGCCCGGCAGTTCCGGCACCGCAGCAGACGGCGTTGAAGCCGCGAGGACAAGTCCCGGCGGTGCGCCGTGGGGCGGGGGCGCAACGGGTGGCGATGGCGGCACGAACCCCGGCGGCGGGACTGGCTTATCGGATGCGGTTTCGGGCGACATTCGCGGCTCCGGGGCAAACGGCAGGGTCGGCGGAACAATCGCGGCGGGTGTCTGCGACGCGGGAATCGGTGGCGGTGCCGCTGGTGCGGGGTCTGCGATTACTGCGGGGGTGTAGCGTGCCGGTGCATCGAATGTTTTCATGCAGTTGGGGCACGTCACTTCCGTTCCGGTGAAGTCGTCCGGCACCGGCACCGGTTTCATGCACTTTGGGCAAATCAGTTTAATCACATGCGATCCCTGTGAAGGTTACCAAGCTGTTTCCAGCTCCCGGAACACTGTGGGGAGATGCTCAATAATGTCGGTTGCGTTCAGCGATGTCTGCCCCAATTGCGCAGCCGCGAGGTCGCCAGCCCGTCCGTGAACCCACGCACCGAGCGCCGCCGCGTCGAACTCGCTCATCCCCTGACCCACCAGCGACGCGATCACGCCGGTCAGAACATCGCCAGCGCCGCCGGTCGCCATGCCCGCGTTTCCGGTCGTGTTCTGGTACAAGCGCTTCCCGTCGGTCACGAGCGTATTCGCACCCTTGAGCAGCAGCACGACGCCCGTCTTTGCAGCGAACTCGACCGCCAGCAACAGCCGCTTCTCAGTCACTTCCCGTGTGGGCACGCCGAGCAATCGAGCGAATTCCCCCGGGTGCGGCGTGAGAATCAACGGCTCGGCTCGACGCGGGAACCCGTCTCCGAATGGAGCAATCGCGTTCAGGGCATCAGCGTCGAGGATCACTGGAACTTCCGGCAAGCCACTCACGACTGCCTTCACGAAATCCGCAACACCGGGTTCCTGTCCGAGTCCTGGCCCGATGGCCACGGCGTCAGCTTTGTGACCAAGCGAAATCACCTCGTCCGCCGCCCCTTCGCTGAAGGAACCATCGGTGTGCAGTCGAATCCCGGAGGTGGTGTAGCAGGGATAGCTCGCCGCAACGATTGCCTGAACCGATGTCGGACACGCGACCTTCACCAATCCCGCGCCCGAACGCAGAGCGGCTCGCCCGACCAGCACCGCAGCGCCAGCCATGCCGACACTTCCCGCGACGACCTGCACCGTGCCGTAGGTGCCCTTGTGGCCGGCATAGTCTCGCCGCGGCAATCGCGGCACCTCGCACACGGGAACGAGTTCCATGTCTAGCCTCCACATCGGTTCCAATGCGCAGGTTATACGGATGCCACGCACTCGCGAGAATGGGTGCGAATCTCGAACCAGAATGCGAATTCCGTGCACTGCTCGTGGTTTTCGATTTCCGCAAGTTCCATCTCGGTAACAGCTTGGCGGGTAATGTGATCCCTTCGCAATGTAACATCTGGCGGAATCGCAAGCGATGGGGCACGGTGAGTCGTCTGTATTGTGGTCGCGGTGCTGATCTATTTGGGGTCGGCGCGCTTCGGCACCATCTCAAGAGGGCTCTCGCAATGGCATCGAAGTGGCTTCTTCTCGCCCCCGTGGCGGGCGCTGTGGGGCTGGGTGTGAGCATTGGCGTGGGCGCGGATAAGCTCGTGGGAGCCGCCCCCGATGCCGTCGTGAAGCAAGATGTGAAGCCAGCGGTGACGCTGCCAATCACGCGAGTCGTGCTGTTCAACAGCGGCGTCGGCTACTTCTCCCGCAGCGGCGAGGTGACCGACGATGCTCGCGTCGATCTCAGCTTCCAGGAAACCGATATCAACGACCTGCTCAAGAGCATGATTCTTGAGGACTTTGGCAAGGGCCGCATCGCTGCCGTTTCCTACGACAGCCGCGAGCCGATCAGCCGAACACTTTCCAGCTATGCCGTCAATCTGAACGGATCACCAACCTTCGCAAGCATCGTGTCGCAGATGCGAGGCGAACGCATCGAAGTCGTCACGACTCCGGGCGCTGCCAATCAACCCGGCAAACTGTCGGGCGTGATCGTCGGCGTCGAGAACCAGAAGGTTCCCGCCGGCACAACGACCGTTGACGCGGCCGTTCTCAATATGTGGTGCGCGGAAGGTCTGCGAGCCGTGAAGCTCTCCGAAGTGCAGCAACTCCGCTTCTCGAACCCGATCATCGAGAACGAATTCCGCCGCGCTCTCGACACGCTCGCTCTGACCCACGATTCGCAGAAGAAGGCCGTGAGCCTTCACTTCGCTGGCGACGGACAACGCAAGGTACAGGTTGGCTACGTCATCGAAGCGCCGATCTGGAAGACCAGCTATCGCATGGTGTTGGCGGACAAGGAGAAGCCGTATCTGCAAGGCTGGGCGATGGTCGAAAACCCCACCGATGAGGACTGGGGCGGCGTCAAGATGGCGCTCATCAGCGGCCGGCCCATCTCGTTCAAGATGGACCTCTACAACCCACTCTACATCAACCGCCCGACCGTTGAGCCTGAACTCTTCGCGTCACTCCGACCTGTCACGTACCGCGGCGGATTCGGCGAAGACAAGAAGGCCGAAGGGCTCGGCAACGCGAACGCACTCCGCGAAATGGAACAAGCGAAGCAACTCCAGCAGACCCTTCGGGCTCGGGGCGAGGGCAAGGGTGGCGCACCAGCAGCCGAAAAAGCCGCCGCCGCCGGCATCAACCGCGATGCGTTTGCTGGAAACGATCAGAACGCTCGGCACGCCAAGGATATCGCCGAAGAACTTGGTCGTCGGCCAAACCTCGGCGTTTCGGGGAACGTGGCAACGGCCGGCAACCTGGGCGACTTCTTCCAGTACACGATCGACCATCCCGTGACGCTCGGCCGCCAGAAGAGCGCAATGCTGCCGATCGTGGGCAAGGAAATCGAAGGCCAGAAGGTCAGCATCTATAACCAAAACGTTCAGAAGTCGCACCCACTGCTCGGCCTCAAGTTCAAGAACACCAGTGGTGCTCACTTGAATCAGGGACCGATCACGGTGTTCGAGGGAAGCGTTTACGCGGGTGACACTCGCGTTCTCGACGTCAACCTCAACGAAGAACGCCTCGTGAGCTATGCCATCGACCTTGGCACCGAAGTCGATCCGACGGCAGGCGCTGGCCGCCAGAAGATCACGAGCGTGAAAGCCGTGCGTGGCATCATCACCACGATGACCAAGTTCACGGAAGAGAAGAAGTACAAGATCATCAACCGCAGCCAGACCGACCGCACCCTGCTCATCGAACATGTGAACCGCACCAACCAGCAGTTCAAGCTCGTTGACACCGACAAGCCAACCGAAGACACACCCGATGTCTACCGCTTCACGGTGCCGGTCAAGACTGGCGAAACCAAGACCTTCACCGTTAAGGAAGAGAAGGACGTTGCCGCCAGCATCACGCTGACGAACAACAACGACAACACGATCCGCTACTTCATCAACCTGGCTGAAGCCAGCCCGGAACTGAAGCAGAAGCTGAACGAAGCGTTGAAGGTCAAAGAGACGTGGGACTTCGCTCGTCGCGAACTGGCTCAAGTGAACGCCGACCTGCAACGGTTGAATCTGGATCAGGACCGCATCCGCAAGAATCTGCGTGAGACGCCGAAGGAAGCGGAAGTGTACGCGACCTACCTCAAGAAGCTGTCCGATCAGGAAAAAGAAATCGACACGCTGACCGCCAAGCAGAAGAAGCTCATGGACGATGAGTTCAAGACCCGCAAGGCTTACGACGATTACCTTGCCAACATCTCGGATTGATGAGTGAGATTGGTTTTGGTTTTGCCGCTTGCGGCGTTGCATTCACAAGTGCTACGCCGCAAGCGGCGAAATCATTTCTGAGTCTTCATCAACCGCTCGACCACGGCGATCAGTTCTTCCGGGTGAAATGGCTTCTGAAGAAACTCCGTTCGCGTGCCCGACCCCGTGTTGATGGTTCGACGGTCCGTGAAGCCGCTGATGATCACCGCAGGCAAATTCCGCTGCAACACCCGCAACGCCTCCAGCACCTGATCGCCCGTCATTCCGGGCATCATCACGTCCAGCACCGCGAATCGAACCTCGCTCCGGTGTTTCTGAAACAGCCCCAAAGCGGTCGATCCGTCGCCCGCCAGCAGCACCTCATAACCGAGTTCTTGCAGTGCCGAGGCAGCCAACTCGCGGACGTACATTTCGTCGTCGATCACCAAAACCTTCCCGTGCGAGCCGGGTTTTGGGGCAACCCTCAAAGGGGGTTGTGCGATCGCTCTCGACCCTGTCGTACTCGCAGGCATATCCGTGTTCACCGGCCACAGCACCTCGACCGTTGTGTTGCCTGGAACGGAGGTTACACGGATCGCACCGCCGTGCAGTCGCATGATGCCCAGCACCGCCGAGAGACCAAGTCCGCGGCCTGCGAACTTCGTGGTGAAGAACGGGTCGAACATCTGAGCCTTCACTTCCGGCGAGATGCCCGGCCCCGTATCTGACACCAGCAAGCGAACATACTTCCCCGGCGCCGGCGGCAGATGATAACCGACGTTCGACTCGACCGCGATCTCGACAGCTTCGGTCGTGATGCGGATTTCGCCTTCGTTCTCGCCGACCGCCTCGGCAGCGTTCATCGCCAGGTTGATGAGGACTTGTCGGGCCTGTGCGGGGTCGGCCCGAATTGCGGGCAGGTTGTCGGCGAGATCGTAGCGAACTTTCGCAGACTCCGAAACCTGCACTCCGAATAGCGCCGCTGATGAGCGGATCAGTTCGTTCGGGTCGGCGCTCGAAGCCGAGACGGGACCGCGGCCAGTGTACGCCAGCAGTTGCCGGCACAGGTCAGCGGCTCGCCGAGATGCCTGCTCGATCTGTTCGAGATGGGGAGCCGCGGTGCTGCCCTGCGGCAATCCTCTCCGAGCCAGCCCGGCACTACCCAGGATGATGGTAAGGATGTTGTTGAAGTCGTGGGCGACGCCACCCGCGAGCACGCCGAGACTTTCCCATTTCTGAGCGTCGAGCAACTGCTGATCGAGAGCCGCCCGAGCCTGTTCCGCTCGCTTGCGTTCGCTGACGTCGGCCGTGACTCCAAGCAATCGCACGGGTTTCCCGGTGGCATCACGCAACGCTCGGCCGCGAGTGGTGAACCAACGAACCGAGCCGTCGGGTGCCGGGAAGTTACCGCGGAATTCGTACCGCATCGGCTCGCCGGTTTCGATCGCCTCGCGTCGCTTGGCGACCACGTACTCGAAGTCATCCGGGTGGATAACCGTGGCGCTCGGGGCCGGTTCGGTGTAATCCGGACCTCGGGGAGCACCGAAGAAGTTCGGGACGTCGGTGGTGGTTGACCAGCGGTTCGCGGCGATATCGAATTCCCAACCGAGCATCTTCGCGCTATCGAGGGCGTCGTGCATCCAGGCTTCGGTGCGTGCCAAATGAATGGAGAGATCCTGGGGAACTCGCGGGAGTGCCTGCGACTCCTGCTGCGGATTGGGAGGAGTAGTTGCTTCGGTCGGCGTCAATGGCGGTGACATGCGCGTTCTCGTTGGGGATGTGCGAGTTTCGCGACAGCACGATTGTAGCAGACGTTTCCGACCGAGGATGCAAGAAGCTGGACGATTGACACGAGAACGTGCGGTAGGATAATGCGGCTTCCTATCGCTCCCGAGGAAGTTCCCATGCGCCGCCTGCTGCCGACGCTGCTGTTGCTCGCGTTCACCTCGCCTGCGTGTGCCGACGATGCCGAAGACAAGGCCGTCGCCTTCGTCAAGAAACTGGAGGGCAGAATCACCCGCGACGACAAACAACCCGGGAAGCCTGTTGTGGGAGTGTATCTGCATAATACGGTCGTCACGGACGCGGGCCTGAAGGAGATTGCGGCTCTCAGGAACCTAGAGTGGCTCGACCTTGAAGCCACGGATGTGACAGACCGGGGGCTGAAGGAACTCGCCAGACTTAACAACCTGACCTCACTCGATCTCTGCTGCACCAAGGTGACGGATGTGGGATTGAAAGAACTCGCAGGATTGAAAAACCTCACCTCACTCTACCTATTCAAAACGAAGGTCACGGACGCGGGACTGAAGGAACTCGCCGTGCTGCAAAACCTTAGTTCGCTCGACTTGCGTAAGACGAAGGTGACGGATGCGGGCCTGAAGGAACTCACCGCTCTGAAAAACATCACCGAACTCAAACTGAGTGATACAGCGCTGACAGATGTGGGGTTGAAGGAACTCGCCGCTCTGAAAAGCCTCACCGAAATCGAACTGAGTCGAACCAACGTGACAAACGCGGGAGTTGCGGAACTCCGGAAGGCGTTGCCCAAGTGCGAGATCACCAAGTGACGCTCGCTTCGCATAGGCAGAATTGCGTTGGCTCCGGGGCGTGTCCGGTGGTAATCTGAATCCACCGCCGGAATGTTCCCGCCTCTCCGCCCTTTGGTCTCACCCAATGCGTTTTCGCTTTTTTGGTTTCCTCCTCGTGATCGCTGTGATGTGCTACGCCGCAAGCGGCGAAAGCCCTGCACAACCCAAGGTCGAACCCACGTTCAAGGTCGAAGGGGCCGCGTTCCTCAAGAAGCACTGCGCCGCGTGCCACACCGGAGCGAAGGCCAAGGCCGATTTCTCGCTCGACAAGTTCACCGATGATGCGTCGCTCCTCAAGGATCGCAAGGCGTGGCTGCGGGTTCTCGACGTGCTCAAGGCCGGCGAGATGCCGCCCGAAGGGAAGCCACAACCGACCGCCGATGAACGTGTGGCGTTCACGAAGTTGGTCGGCGATGTGTTCGAGAAGCACGACCGCAACGCCAAGCCCGACCCCGGCCGCGTGACCATGCGGCGGCTCAACCGCAACGAATACAACAACACGATTCACGATCTCGTTGGCGTCGATTTCAACCCCGCCGAAGACTTCCCTTCCGATGACGTCGGCTACGGCTTTGACAACATCGGTGATGTGCTTTCGTTGCCGCCGGTGCTGCTCGAACGCTATCTCGCGGCGTCCGAGTCAATCATGGCTCAGGCGATTACGCCGATTCCGCCGAAGCCGCCGGTTCGCGGTGTCGGCACGATGTTCACCGAACCAGCGTCCGCGAACGTGCCGATGAAGAACGGCTATCGAGTGGTCACCGCGAAGAAGGACGGCACGCCGGTCGAAACGGGTCCGATCTTCACGCGGTTCAAAGTGCCGGCCGATGGCGTCTACGTCGCTCAAACAACCGTGTACATCGAAACGACCGGCACAAAACCGGTGAAGGTGGCGATTCTCGCGGGTTGCGACAAGACCGCGAAGGGCGTCGCCACCGACGAGGAAGCCGACAAGATTTCAGGTGCAGCCGTCAAGAGCCTTCGACCGTTCATCATCCTCAAGACGGTGGAAGTGAAGGCTCGCGACGACAAGATG
Source organism: Planctomycetota bacterium (assembly GCA_021413735.1). Taxonomy (GTDB): domain Bacteria; phylum Planctomycetota; class Planctomycetia; order Gemmatales; family Gemmataceae; genus Gemmata. Next base: position 5,646 of record JAIOPV010000119.1, on the reverse strand, counting down.
CGCGAGGCGATCAAAGTTGACGTGCCGGCTGGTGTGGGTCTCGATAAGCTCGCAGTGGCGCTCGTGAAGCCTGAAGAGGGCGAACCGCTGCCGACGCTGTATGTGCGGTATATGTCGCTGGAGGGGCCGCTCGATAGCCGGCCTGCGTCGCACCGGAAGTTGCTGGCGTACAACCCGAAAACATCGCAAGCAGAACAATCACGTGAAGTGTTGGAACGGTTCGCTTCGCGAGCTTATCGCCGACCCGCCACGAAGGAAGAAGTCGATCGGTTGGTGAAACTGGCGGATAGCGTCATTGCGAAGGGCGAGAAGTGGGAAGCGGGGATGCAGTTCGCCATGACGGCGGTGCTGTGTTCGCCGAAGTTCCTGTTCCGCGTCGAACTGGATGACCGGCCAGACAGCGCCGACCCGCACGCAATTGATGAATTCCAACTGGCGTCGCGGCTGTCGTACTTCATCTGGGCGAGCCTGCCCGACGCAGAGTTGACCGACCTTGCGGCGAAGAAGCAACTCACGGCACAACTCGACGCCCAAGTGAAGCGAATGCTTCGCGATCCGAAGGCGAAGGCGCTGACCGAATACTTCGTGATGCAGTGGCTACAACTGCAACCGCTGCGAAACGCACGCCCCGATCCGAAGACGTTCCCGCAATTTAATGAGCAACTCCGTGCCGCGATGACGCAGGAAACGAAGCTGTTCTTCGAGGAGATCATTCGCGAAGACCGCAGCATCCTGAGCATCCTCGACGCAGACTTCACGTATCTGAACGCGACGCTTGCGAGGCACTACGGCATCACCGACACGGCGGGCAACTTCCAGGGTCAGAACGCGAAGACCCGCAAGCCGGGCGGTCAGCCGTTCCGCAATGAGGAGTTCTCCCGCGTGGATCTGAAGGGCACGAACCGCGGCGGCGTGCTGACGCAATCGAGCGTGTTGACAGTGACATCGAACCCTGGCCGCACGAGTCCGGTGAAACGTGGCCGCTGGGTGCTGGAACAGATTCTCGGCACGCCGCCACCGCCGCCGCCCGCGAACGTGCCCGAGTTGGAGAAAGACGGCAAGCCGGTGACAGCCGGCACGCTGCGTCAGCAGATGGAGGCTCACCGGGCGAACCCGGCGTGTGCGAACTGCCACGCGAAGATGGACGGCCTCGGCTTCGGACTGGAGAACTTCGACGCGGTGGGAGCCTTCCGCACGAAGGATGGCATGGCACCGATTGATTCGTCGGGCGAGCTGCCAGGCAACGTGAAGTTCACCGGACCCACGGAACTGAAGCAGATTCTGCTCGGCAAGAAGGATCTGTTCGCGAAGTGCCTCACCGAAAAACTGATGATCTACGGCCTCGGTCGCGGTCTCGATTTCTACGATCGCCGGGCCGTGGAGCAGATCACAGCGGCGCTCGCGAAGAACGATTACAAGATGTCGGCGTTGATTACCGAGATCGTGAAGAGCGACCCATTCCGCATGCGTCGCGGCAAAGAAGCAGGAAAGAATTAGCCGCACGATCAAAACCTGATAAAAGGCCCGATTCAGACAAAGACCAAGAGAGACATTTTTCAAAGACACAGAACGGAAGGTCTTTAACACTGCCTCTCTGGTTTTCGGTTTGATCGTGTCTTTATCGGGTTTCAATCGTGCGGCTAATTCTTCTGCTTTGAACTCCAAGGAGCCTGCCATGAATACTCGCATTTCTCGCCGCACCGCGTTGCGTGGTCTGGGCGTTGCCGTCTCGCTTCCGTGGCTCGAAGTGATGGGGCCACTCACCGCGTGGGGTGGCGCTGCCGACGCCAAGAACCCGGCCCCGAATCGCATGTGCTTCTGCTACGTGCCCAACGGCAAGAACATGGCCGACTGGACGCCGAAAGCCGAAGGCAAAGACTACGAGCTTCCTGCGATCCTCGAACCGCTGAAAGCTGTTCGCGATGACATGCTCGTTCTCACCGGCTTGACCGCCGACAAAGCCCGCGCTCACGGCGACGGTGGCGGCGACCACGCTCGCGCTCTCGGGGCGTTCCTCACGGGGTCGCAACCGAAGAAGACCGACGGCATCGACATTCGCGCCGGCATCTCGGTCGATCAGGTTGCGGCCGCACGCCTTGCAGACAAAACGCGGCTGGCGTCGCTGGAGCTTGGCGGCGAGCACGGCGCGATGGCCGGCAACTGCGACTCGGGTTACAGTTGCGTGTACTCGTCAACGATGTCGTGGCGGTCGGCGACGCAACCGTTGCCGAAGGAAGTGAATCCGAAGATCGTGTTCGAGCGACTGTTCGCCACGAAACCCGACGGCGAGCGCATCAAGCAGGACGCACGCCGTCGCAGCGTGCTCGACTTCGTGCGTGAAGACTCCAAAGACCTCGAACAGAAGCTCGGTGCGAACGACAAACGCAAACTCGACGAATACTTTTCAGCGGTGCGTGACGTGGAACTCCGCATCGAGCGGGCCGAGAAGATGCCGCCGGTGAAGACGCCCGATTACAAGGCGCCGACGGCCATCCCCGCGAACTACGAAGAGCACATCAAACTGCAATACGACCTGATCGCGCTGGCGTTTCAGACGGACGTGACGCGGGTGGTCACGTTCGTGCTGGCGAATGAGGGCAGCAACAAGACGTATCCGATGGTCGGCGTGAACGAGGCTCACCACGAGCTTTCGCACCACGACAACAAGCCCGAGAAGAAGGCGAAGATTCGCGACATCAACAAGTTCCACACGACGCAGTTGGCGTACCTGCTCGGCAAGCTGAAGGCCGTGAAGGAAGGCGACGGCACGTTGTTGGATCACTGCATGATCGCTTACGGTAGCGGCAACAGCGACGGCAACGCTCACAATCACGACGACCTGCCGATTCTGCTGGCGGGCGGTGGTTGTGGCACGATCAAGCCTGGGCGTCACATTCGCTTCCCGAAAGAAACGCCGTTGAACAATCTGTGGGTGTCGATGCTGGATCGCATGGACATGAAGGTGAACGCGATCGGCGACAGCACTGGGAAACTCAGTGGAGTGAACTGAGCCGACTGCGAGCCACGGGGTTTATCCCCGTGGTCTTTTCATGACCAACACACCACGGGGATAACCCCCGTGGCTCGCAAACACAACGACGCACATCTCGCTGGCTTTTCGCGTGCCGTTGCGCCCCTTGCGTGATACGTTATGCACTCGCCAGTCCCGGTTCACTCTCCGCCGGTAGACGATGCCCGACCACGATCCCAGTGCCGCCGACGCCAGCGAAATCGCACGCAGCGCACGCCGTAAGGTCGCATGGCACATCCTGCCGTTGCTGTTCCTCCTGTACATCATCGCCTACCTCGATCGTGCCAACGTCGGCTTCGCCAAGCTGAAGATGCAGAGCGACCTCCAGTTCTCCGAAACGGTCTTCGGCGTCGGCATCGCACTCTTCTTCATCGGCTACATCTTCCTCGAAATCCCAGGCGCTCTGCTGGTCGAATGCTGGAGCGCCCGCAAGTGGTTCGCACGCATTCTCGTCACCTGGGGCTTCTGCTCAATGGCGATGGCTCTCGTGAAGACCGAGAATCAGTTCTACGTCGCACGGTTCATGCTCGGGCTCGCCGAAGCCGGCTTCTTCCCCGGCGTGATCGTCTACTTCTCGCACTGGTTCCCACGCAAAGACCGCGCACGAGCGATGTCGGCCATGCTGATTGGCGTGCCGATGAGTCTCGCTCTTGGGGCGAGGGTTTCGGGGGTGTTGCTCGAACAGACCTGGTTCGACCTCAAGGGCTGGCAGTGGGTGTTCATCGTCGAAGGGGCACCGGCTGTGCTGCTCGGCATCGCGGTCCCGTTTCTGCTGCCCGACCGGCCTCGTAACGCGAAATGGCTCACCCCCGACGAACGCGACTGGCTGAACGAAACGCTCGAAACGGAACGCCGAGTGGCCGCTGCGGTGGTGCCTGTCACGTTGAAACAAGTCTTCGGAATGTGGAACGTCTGGGTGCTGGCGTTGGCACTGCTCACCACGAACATCGGCGGATATGTGTTCGTGTTTTGGCTCGCGACCGTCGTGAAGGGATTGCTTTCTTCCACCGGTGGCGCTGCCGACGATACCGCTGTTTTGCTGTGGACCGGCCTGGTCTATCTCTGCGGCGTTGTTGGTGTGGTCGTGTCGGGATGGTCGTCGGACCGCACGGGCGACCGTAAGGGCCACTGCATGCTGGGACAACTCGGGGCGGCATTGTTCCTGACGATCAGCATGGTGCCTGGGCAACCGTGGGCGCTCGTGTTCGCGTGGCTGTGCGTGACAGGGTTCTTCGCGAATTTCTGGTTCTCGCCGTTCTGGGTGCTGCCCACGATGACACTGACCGCGTCGGCGGCAGCGGTGGCGATTGGAACGATCAATATGTGTGGAAACGTTGCAGGCGCGATTGGCTCGCCGATCGTGGGTGTCATCAAGGACGAATGCACGCGGTTTAACCTGAAGGAAGAGTCGTTTGCGGCGTTGCACACGGAAAAGGTGCCTGATACGACGGTGTTGCGACTGCGGCCATTGAAAGATGTCGAGTTCAGGTCTCAGAAAGACTTCGTGCGAGAAATCAGCAAGGTGCTTGGTCAGGAAGAAACCGAGAAGTTCCAGACCGTGATCTTGAAGCATTCCGATTTCAGTTTCGGCGACCGTGTTTCGATGGGGTTCGTTGCCGTGACGTTCATCATCGGGTCGGTCCTCGTGTCGATGGTACGGTTACCACGAACAAAGAACGACCCCAAAAGCCAGGGGAGTGGAGTTCGAACCGATGGCACTGGAATTGGTTTTCACCCCGAAGGGGTGTGACAACATAGCCCAGGGCAAGACTGCGAAGCTGTCGCCGCCCTGGGTTGCGAGACCAGCAACCAACCGCACCCTGAAGGGGTGCGACAACGCAATGCCAGCAGTGTCGCACCCCTTCAGGGTGCCAAAGACTCTGCGATCCGAACCCAGGGCGTTGCCCTGGGCTATGTTGTCACAGCCTTTCAGGCTGAAAACCAATGACAATAACGGCCAGACGCCCCTGCGAACAATTTGATCCCAGCGATGCCGGAAACACGATGATGTTGCAACTTTTTCGACAGATGACGCTCATTCGCCGGGCCGAGGAACAACTCGCGAGATCGCACCAGCGCGGCCTCGTTCACGGGGCGTGCCACACATACGTCGGCCAGGAAGCGATTGCTGTCGGCGTGTGTTCGCATCTGCGGCGTGAGGATGTCGTGTTCAGCACGCACCGCGGACACGGTCACGCACTCGCGAAGGGCATGCCGGTGCTGGAGCTGATCGCCGAGCTTTACGGACGGTCGAACGGCTGTTCGCAGGGTCGCGGCGGCAGCATGCACATCTTTTCGCCCGAAGTCGGCATGATGGGCACCAGCGGCATCGTCGGTCCGTGCATCCTTCAGGCCGCCGGCGCCGGCTACAGCTTCGCCGTACAAAAAACGGACCAGGTCGCCGTGGCGTTCTTCGGTGATGGCGCCACCAACAACGGCGCCTTCCACGAAGGCCTCAACATGGCCTCCATCTGGAAGCTGCCCGTTCTCTTCATCTGCGAAAACAATCACTTCGCAACGGAAGTTCCCTTCGAATCCGCCGCCGGCAACTCGAACGTCGCCGCCCGCGCCGCCGCCTATGGAATGACCGGCGTGCAGCTCGATGGCAACGACGT
>JAIOPV010000162.1 GCA_021413735.1 Planctomycetota bacterium | reverse complement strand
ACTCTCCGAGTGCGGGAGAGTCCGACGAGCCGCTGGCAAGAACGAACACCAGCGATGGCCGCTGGATTGACCGACCATGTCTGGTCGTTAGCCGAGTGGTTGGCTTACCCGGCTGTTCAACGAAAGTAGGACACCAGGCTTCCTTGCGTTCACAGGACTTTTCCTCCTTCTGCAGTTGTTGGTTGGCCTCGGACAGACGCTGCATCGCCGTCTGTGAGGCGTTGTTGTGGACGTGGGTGTAGAGAGCGATCACCTGCTGATCGACATGGCCAACCCACTCCCGCACCACCGCCACCGCCGTTCCTTTCAGAAGGGCGTTCGAGATGAACGCGTGGCGGAAGGTGTGCAACTTGCCCGGGAAATCCAATCCCGTCAGCACGTGTTTCAAGCCGTTCAAGAGCCGGCGTTCTGTCCACTGTCGGCCTGTCGCCGGGTGCGTTGCCGAAGGCGGCATCGTCACCACCCAGCGCCACCGTCGCGGCAAGGCATCGAGGATCTGCTGGGCGACCGGGCTGATCGGGATCGCGCGGCAATCCCCCGACTTCGGCTTCCATCCCTCTTTGGGTCGGATACGGAGGACATTGGCCTCTACGTCAACATCATCCCAGGTCAGCCAGGCGAGTTCACCGAACCGCATCCCCGTCTCCGCCAAGAGCGTGAACGCCGATCGCACCGTCTCGGGAGCGTTGGCGAGAATCGCGATCACCTGCTCGGGAGTCCAGCACGGCTGCGGCGTGGGCTTCGGCTTCTTCAATTTCAAACCCCGAAGTGGATCGATCGCAAGCAGGTTCCGGGAGAGAGCGAATGTCACCAGTTGTCGGACGATCACGGTCTCCGTGTACTTCGTTTTCGCAGCGGCACCTTCATCGGTTCGCATACGCCGGTAAGCGTCGATGAACGCCAGGTCAATCCCCATCAGAGTCTTCACCTTCCGCTCGGCGGCTAACTCGGCCACCCTCTCGAACACCTTCGTGTACTTCGACAGCGTTTCGGAGCCCGCTCCTCGGCACGAAGGAAGTCGAGATACGCGGCGACGGCTCGCGTCACTGTCGCCGCTTCCGGGGCGGGGTTCCATCGCCCTTCCGCGAGCTTTTCATCGATCTGGAGGGCCAAGCGTCGGGCTTTTTTCTTGCTTGTCGTGTTGAGCGAGGGTCGGTGCTGCTTTCCCCCGTGTTGAAAGTTGGCGTACCAGACCTTACCCCGTCGGAAAATTCTGACGTGTTCGCCGACGCGCCCGGAATCGTCTGCTCCGTCCGCGGGATCGGCATCAGTTGCCATGAAGTCCCTCATTACAGAGTTTCAAGATGAATTTGTCCCGCAGCACCCGGAGGTGCTTCCCGACCTTTCGGCTGCACCCCTGGAGCAAACCTTGGCTGGACCAGGAGTACACAGTTTGTTTCGGAACCCGTGCCAGTTGCGCGGCCTCATCGACAGTGAGCAGGGGCGGGAACTTCGCCGCCCATGCCGGATCCGCGAACATGACCGCCACGTCTTTGGCGGTGAGAAGGGAGTGAGCGTCCATGCTTGAGAGTCTCCTAAGCCGTTTTTCGGCTTAATAGGGCCGAAGGAAACGGGCCAATCTGGCCCGTAGGATTCCGACCCTCCGTGAGTCGGAAGTCGCTCAATCAGTTCAGTCGGTCGCGGCGTCACCGATCATCATTCGAGCGAGCCCGCTGAGGTCGAGCCGGAGCGTCACGATCGGGGTCGCATTCTCGGCCGATTTTCGAGTCGCGATGACCACCCAAGGGAAGGCATAGAGACCCTGGACGCTCGGATTAGCCGTGGTGACGACACGGATGTACTGCAGATCCCCGATGTCGAGAAACCACTGATTCGTGGTCTCGAACCGACCCCGGAACGGGTCAAACGGATACTCCCAGTTCAGATTCTGTGTGGTTCCGCGGAGGCCATGCCGCGCGAGGTCGGCGATTCGCTGGGCATCGGGAACGCGAACCCCGTTCCGCTTGAGCATCAGGACGATGGCCAGCCAGAACGACTGGGCCGCGTCCAGATCCCGGTGCTCACCGCGCCCGGGGCTCTCCTCCACACCGGCGGGCAAGACGCCCTGCTCGAGGACATACCGAATGTCCCGGTAAGGGATCTGCAACCGTTCCGCCAGTTCCCCGACACGCATCGTTGCGGCCCTCCATTTCGAGCATAGCCGATTGTCGGCTCTATTGCAAGCCGACAATCGGCTTAATTGCCATCCGACGATGTTTCTTGGCCAGATCCCTCCTCGGGGTGAAGGGTTTGCCCAAGGAACGACATCGCTCCTGTTGCGAGTCGCTGCTGTTGTCGCTCCCACTGCTCGGCCAAGATTCGGCCGAGCGCGATCGCAAAGGCGCATTGCTCCTCGGTGAGTAAATGGTCAAGAACGCACGGGCCGAACGGGCGAAAGTCACTGATTGGATGAGAGCTCATGCGGTCCTCTCGTTGGGATGAGGTGAAGTGGCCGACCTCGAGCGGAGTGGAAACGCTAATGCGCTTCCTAAGTATTATGACACAAAAACGTTCTATATTTAGTTCTATTGTCATTATGATTTCCGGCTCTGCCCAGTCGTAGTGCCGTTCCGCGACCGGAGACGTTGTTCTTGGGCTCTCGAGTTGCCGTCGGCCAAGTGCCGGATACTCCTGTGACAGGAGGATCGACGGTGGTTATGGGCCATTGTCGGTAGCAATCCCCTCAGCTTCGTGAGCTATGCCTCCTTGTGAGTTGGGGGGTCGTGAAACCCCAAGGGTTCGCGATAGCTATCTGGTCGCACCTATATACTATGACACATTTATTATTGTTATTTAGTATTATTATTATTTTGCCAATCACTCGTGGCGATTGTTCTGGGACAACTCTGCGTGGTCACCGCCATCATTCCCAATCCGTGACCAGCCGGGCGCTTGGCGATCAGCGGCGCGGCGGTTTTCCACTCGTCAGTGTCGGTTTGCAGGCCTCGCAACCAACCTGACCAAACCGGCTCAGCGTGAAGTCGTAACTCGGCTTCCCGCAGAGTGGGCACGACACGGCTTCGACTGCTTCCATCAACGGATCCCACACCACCGCCAACCGCCCTGCGGCGTGGTTCTCAGCCGTCAGTGCGACCTGTACCAACAGCTTCGGTTGCTCGATCCGCATCAGTTGCAGCAGGCGTAGATCGACATGCAGGATGCTCTTCTTCCGCAACTCCGCCGCACGCACCTGTTGCTCGCGTTCGAGGGCAACCATTCGCTCGGCGTGGCGAGCCGTGGCTTCGTCAGCATTGCGAGCGCGACGTTTCTGCTCCTGCAGTTCAGCACGAAGGTCCGCGTAGTAGCGTTCGAGCCGTCCAATCTGAATGTCGCAGCGCTCGGTGAGTTCTCGACCGCGGTTGTTGGCCAGAGCCGTGACGCTCCGCAAAATCTGCGCTCGGGCCAGTCGATAACCAGAGGTCAGGCTCAACGCTTGGGCCGGTGGCAGTGGCGGCGACGGATGTTCCGCGAGGCGAGCGGGATTCAGCAACTCCTCGGCGTGCCGCACTTCGCGACCGGAGTGAAGATCGACCGCGACCGGCAAGATGATCTGTTCCTTCTGATCGCTGACGAACGCGGCCTGGAACCAGAACACCACCTGCGGGAAATGCAAAGCCCGCACACGTTCGATCTTAATCGTCGCCGGAGCAACGTGAATGCTGCGGCGCAGCCGCGTCAACAGATCGTGCGGTTGAAGATTCAGCCCAACGATGCAGAACTGCCCGGCCCGGCCGCGCTGGAGGGCGTCGCTCAGCAAGCGATCGACGAGCGGGGTGCCGAAGCTGGCCAGTTGCGCTGACGGGTGTTCCGGCAGCGCCTCCGGATCGAACGTGAGCCGCACGACTCCGCTGTCGCTGCCGCGACCCGTGGGCAACTCCGTCCCGGCTGGCAACGCCACGTCGTAAACCTGCGGTTCAACTTCATCCCAGACACCGCCGGTCTTGTCGAGGTACTCGCGCAGGAACGATTCCAGTGGTGAGACCGTGCTTTCCATAACAACGCCCCCTTGTCAGGAGTCGGGAATCGGGAGTCGGGAATCGGGAGTCTGGAGAACCCGCTCAATTCCTGCCCTGCCTCCTGCCTCCTGCCTCCCGACTCCCGATTCCTGGCTACTGATCTGGTGCAAACCGATCGCCGAAGATCTTGTTGTCGTGAACCTGCTGCTTCTGGTACTCGCCCTTGGCCTGCAACAGACGATCGCCCAGGTCTTCCATTCGCTTGCGGAAATCGCCCATGTCGTCCGACTCGGCCCACAGATCGGCGACGACATCCTCGAACTCGCGTTCCTCTTCCAGGTTCCCGAGGATCATGTCGATCTCGCCGATCACCAACTCGAACAGATTCAGCTTGGCCTGAAGCAGATGCAGCACCGCTTCCTCGACGGTGCCCTCGGTCACGAAGTTGAAAATCTCGATGTCCCGCGTCTGACCGATGCGGCTCAACCGCCCAACTCGCTGCTCGATTCGCATGGGGTTCCACGGCAAGTCGAAGTTGCACAGAGCGTGCGCGAACTGCAAGTTCCGGCCCTCGCTGCCAGACTCCGTGGCGATGAGAAGCCGGGCCGTTCCGCGAAACTCGTTGATGCTCGCTTCCTTACCCAGTCGCGACAAACCGCCGTGAAAGACCGCAACCGTGTGACCGGCTTCGGTCAGGCGTTTCTGCAACATCTCCTGCGTCGCGCGGAACTGCGTGAACAACACGAGCTTGTCCGGGAACTCTTTGAGCAATTGGAGCAAGCGATTGACCTTCGCGCTCTCTTTCTGACTGCTGGCCTGCGCCGCCAGGGCCAGAAGCGTTTCCCGGTCCGCGGCAGGCAGCTTCGGTGTGTCTGCGAGTTTGCCCAGCGTGCTTGCCGCGGCCTGACTGGAACTACCGAGCGCCATTTGCAGTGACAGCAAAGCCATGCGGGAAATCGGGCTCTTGCTGTCCTTCCGCAGGTGCGGCCGGATGAAAGTTGCCACCGCGTCGTAGAGTTGCTGTTCGGGTGCTGCCGACGCGATCCGTTCTGTTCTCGCCCAGCGCCGCGTGAACTGGAGGCCGACGTTCGACCTCCGGTTCCGCACCATCACTTCGGCGAGCAGTTGGTGCAACTCGTCGAGGTGCAGCGGTGTCAGCTTGTCCTTCTTGTCCACGAAGCGCTTCTGGAACTGCTTGGCGGTGCGCAACAGACCCGGTTCCAGCAAGGTCACCAGATTGAACAGTTCTTCGAGGTTGTTCTGAACTGGCGTTGCCGTCAGCAAGAGGGCGTACTGCTTCTGCAACTCACTCGCCAGCCGCCAGGCCATCGTGTTGCGATTGCGGAGGTGGTGTGCCTCATCCACGATGATCAGATCCCAGTGCCGAGCGGTGATGGCCGTGCGGTGCGGATCGCGTTTCGCCGTGTGGATGGAAGCGATGACGTAATCGAATTCGTTCCAGGCCGCGGGACCGCGATCGCGAAACACCGGGTCGTCGTGGCTCGTCAGTTCGAGCGAGAACTTGCGGCGCATCTCGCCTTGCCACTGCTCGATCAGTGAGGGCGGCACCAGAACGAGGATCGAACGGATGAGGCCGCGCAGCCGCAACTCGGCAGCGATCAACCCGGCTTCGATGGTCTTCCCCAGACCGACCTCGTCGCAGAGCATCGCTTTGCCGTGGAACCGCTGAAGCACCGTCTTGGCCGTGCGAATCTGGTGGTCGAGCAGTTCCATGTCGCGGACCTGCGGCAGACAAATCAGTCGGTCGAAGCCGGCGTTGGTGCTGAGTTGCGCCGCTTCGCGTGCCAGCGCGAACAGCGGCAACGAGGCTCGCTGCTGTGGGGCCGATTGGAGAAACGCTTCGTCTTCCGGGTTCAGTGTGAACTGGATTCCGTGCTCGGCGGGGAGTTGCAGCGCTGCCTCGGGAGCCTCCGGCTGGGCAAGCAATTGGAATCGGCCGGGTTCACGGTATTCCAGCCAGAGCGAATCGGTCCCTCTCGGCAGCGATCCCAACGGTTCGCCAAACTCCAACGCGGAGCGCGAATCCGCCAGCCGAAAGGCTCTGATGCGGGCGTCGGGACCGAGGAGTTCGTCGATCGGTTGTTCGAGTTCCGAAAAGCTCTGGGGTAGGGTCAAGGTTCGGCCGTCGGACGACAACTCGACCTCGAAGCGATCCCCTGCTTCGAGCGCGGTGGAAGCGGTCTGCTGTTGCGATGCCATTGCGAGTCCACGTCGGAGACGGCCATCGATGCCAGCACTGTGGCAGACTTCGGCTTCATTTTACTGGGTCCGTCCCGCGCCGTGCGGTCCGGTCGGGCGAACCACGTCTTCTCGCGGGCCAGTCATCTGCCTCGTGCCTCGTGCCTCCTCGAAATCTGATGTTGAACCCCATTAGAAATGTCCGGTGTTAACTCGATAGAAGTGTCCTCTTCGCTCAGGCCGAGGAGGACACGAGATGATCGAGGTACAACTCCGGGATCGTGTTGAGATGAGTCAGCGTGAACGGGACATGCTCAAGGTGATGCAGGTGGTTCTCAACGGCAAACGGACACAAGCCGAAGCTGCGAGATTGCTCAAACTCAGCGTCCGCCAGATTCGACGCATCCAACGCAAGCTGGAAACGGATGGCGATACCGCACTCGTCCACGGACTACGAGGCAAGCCGTCCAACCACAAGCACGAATCCACTCTTCGTCAGCAAGTCCTCAAAGCCTATCGGTCGCGGTATCCAGATTTCGGTCCCACTCTGGCGTGCGAGAAACTCGCCGAGGAGAAATTGCACGTCGGCGTTGAGACGCTGCGGCGATGGCTCTTGGCCGAAGGGCTGTGGGAGCAGAAGCGTCGGCGCGATCCGCACCGCAGCCGGCGACCGCGACGAAGTTGCTTTGGCGAGTTGGTGCAGATGGACGCATCGATTCACGACTGGCTCGAGGGCCGCGGCGAGACGCTGGTACTCATCACCATGATCGACGATGCGACGAGTCGGGTGATGGCGAAGTTCTACCGGTCGGGCACGGTCGAAACGCACATGGATCTGCTCGGAGTCTGGCTGCGGAAGTACGGACGGCCACACGCACTGTACACGGATCGGCACAGCATTTTCGAGCCGCACGAGAAGGGCCAGCCTTTGGCCGATCCGAATGCCTTAACCCAGTTCGGCCGGGCCTTGAGCGAGTTAGACATCGAGTTGATTCGCGCGCACAGTCCGCAGGCAAAGGGTCGAGTGGAGCGTTCGTTCGGCACGGCTCAGGATCGGTGGGTGAAGGAACTGCGGTTGGCGAAGGCGAAGACCTGCGAGCAAGCGAACGCGGTGTTGGAGAAGCTGGTGCCCGACCACAATCGGCGTTTCGCGAAGCCAGCTTTGAAGCCGACGGATGCTCATCGTCGCTTGGGTCCGAGCCATCGGTTGGAATCGATCCTGTCGATCCAGGTCGAGCGTGTGGTGGCGAACGATTACGTGGTGCGATGGGCGAACCGGTTCTACCAGCTTCTTCCGCCGGTGCATCCGGGTGAGCGAGGTGGTCGTGTGGTGATCGAAGAGCGACTGGATGGGACGGTAGCGATCCGGTTCGGGAAGCATTACCTGGAGTACAAGGAGATCGTCGCGACGCAACGCAGTGGTGATGGTGGCTGTGCCGCGAAGGGAACCGACGGTAAGCGAACACAGCCGACCTCACAACCGTTCAAACCACCAGCGGATCACCCCTGGCGCAAGCGTGTGATATGATGTTCAAAGACAGCCCCGAAGAGAGGACATTTCTATCGGGGCCATATTGCGGACATTTCTATTGGGGCCTGACACACGGCGGAGATGGTGCTTGACCGCCATTGGTGCGTATGGGAAAGTCATCTCCTCGCCTGGCATGAACCTTGCGGTTCGTTCTCGAAGGTTATCGGCGTCACTCTCCCAATTCATCTGGCCCGACGTGCACAATCCTCATCCAATCGACCGTCGTTCGTTCCTCGTCGCGGGTGGGATGAGCTACTTTGGCATCGACCTCGCCGGGCGAGTGGCCGCAGCACCCACTTCGCAATCCGCTCGTCGGCAGGTGCCGAAATCCGCGATCATGATTTGGTTGAGCGGCGGGGCGTCGCACATCGACACCTGGGACATGAAGCCGGACGCACCGGAGGAATACCGCGGCACATTCAAGCCTGTCAGCACAACAGTCCCAGGCATCCAGCTCTGTGAACACCTGCCGCATCTGGCGAAGCTGGCCCACCACCTCGCGATTGTTCTCTCGCTGGACGATCACCGTCGCGGCACCGGCGACCACCACGCGGGATACTACTACAACCTCACCGGGCGCGCTCCGGATCGCACGTTCCACGAGCTTCTAAACGCCCGAACACCATACGCCACCGACTGGCCTTCGATGGCCTCGGTCATCGCGCTCAAGCGGCCGTCGCACCCGCACCTGCCGTCAACCATCACGCTGCCGCACAAGGAAGGTGCTCCGGAATACACGCGGCCCGGACAGTTCGCCGCCCGAATTGGGATCGAGTACGACCCCGTTTTCGTGGACGGCACCCGCGAACGCCCACTCGATTTCGCGGTGCCGGCACTCACGCTCAGCGGCGATCTTCCGGCCGAACGTCTGTCCGACCGTCGCGGGCTGTTGCAGAACCTCGATGCCGCACATCGCAGGCAGATGCGGTGAGGAGCGGTCAACTGTCAGCAGCTGAGGCTTGCTCGGCAGTCTGTGGCGCTGCTCTCGGTTTGGCCCACGCTCATGCCGCCGGATTGATTCACCGAATTACTTCAACCGTAAGTGGTCATGGTAGGTTACGGCGAGTTTACTGCTTGATTTTCTTGATGTCCTTTGCGCTCAGCTTGAAGTCCCAACTCAGGCTCCCTGGTGGGATCTCGACGGGGAACTCCATGATGTTTGCGATCATCTTGTTGTTGGGTGGCGGGCCGTCGTACACTTGGATATTGACGATCACCGGTCCGAGTGTTGGGGCGTAATCTGGATTCGTCTGAAACTGCCCGTCGCGGCACTCGGCCACGCCGAACACTCCCTTGTTGCCCTTCACCGTGTCCGGGGCGAAGTTAATGACGCCGTACACAACGGGCGTTCCTTCGTAGGTCAGCGATCCCTTCAGGTGCGTTCCCGTCGGGTAGGTTGGGCCGCACCCCGCAAACATCGCGGTCGCTCCCACCGCAGCAATCCACCACACATATTTCACGGCTGGGTCCTCAATTGCGAATATCGTTATGCCCACTCAAGGGAGGTTTACAACCTGACCGTCGGCCCTCGCCGCGAGTCCAAAGAGGACGTTTAACGCGGTGCCTTCACTCAGAAACTGCACCGACCCGTCGGCAAGTAACACGGCAGCCCCGCCAGGGTGTGCCGAGCGGATCGGCATGTTCTCTTGCCTGTCCGTGCCTCCGGGCATCATCCCATTTGCTGGACCGCCGTTAGCACCCACGATCGCTGGCTTGTTGTTGATCCCGTATCGTACCGTCTGGGTGTTGAACGCTCGGTAGTCCGAACTTGCCGGGTACACGGTTGGCGAGTTGCTCGATCCCATCGTCCAGCCGTAGAGGCCGCCGCTGCGGATGTCGGCAGGTGCGGTCCCGTCGCTGTAACGCAGGAAGTCCGACTCCTCGGCCACGACCATCGTGTTCGAGGTCCCATCCGAGATGTCCCCAATCTGAGTGCGACTCATCCCGTAGAGGATGCCGTTGGCGCTGTACCACCCGTTGTTCGAGGTACAGCAGCTTGAGTAGTTCGTCTTGGAATCGCTGAACGAGCCGAGCGTAGAGGGCTGACCGTTCCAGAACCCGGCGATGCCCATGTAGTCGGCCAAAACGATCCGCTGCCCAGTTGCCGTTCGGTTGGCCGCATACTTACTCGGATTGATTGGCGACGACGGGCACTTCATGGTTTTGATGACCACGCCATCCGCAGCAGCGAGGTTGTTAGCGTTGGTGAAGCCGCTCGAACCGCTGAACTGCCACTTCGAGTAGATCGCCCCCTGTTCGATGTACGGAAGGATGTACACCCACCACGAACTGCCCCAACCGGCCGAGCTTGACGTGCCAAACGGTGCCACGTCGTTGGCAGCGCCAGCCGGGAACTGCCCCCGGTCGCTGTGGTGGGCGTGCAGCGCCAGCCCCACTTGCTTGAGGTTGTTCTGACACTGAGAACGGGCCGCGGCCTCGCGCACTTTCTGGACCGCCGGCAGCAGTAGGCCGATGAGCACGGCAATGATGGCGATGACAACCAACAACTCGATGAGTGTGAAGCCACGGCGGATTGAAAATCGTACCACTCGAATCTCCTGAAGCAGCGAGAGAAACCGAGACGGCGGAACGAATGAGTTGGCATTCCGATTCGTCCCATGAACGGGCGATAAAGTAAGAAATGCGCGAGCCGGCCCGTTTTGGGTGAGTTGGAAGAAAAAAAATCGGTGAGTTTGAAGAACTCGCGTTTGCCCACCCAAATTGGGCCGGCTCGCGCATTTCTCTTGTGCCGCTGGTCGCTCCTGCCCCGAGGTCAAATCCGTGTACCCACCCCGCTGCACCGTCTTGTTCCTGGCCGCAATCGTGGCCGCGTATCTCGCTTCTCCGGCACGTGCCGACGTCAAACCGATCGCTCACTATCACCTGACGCACGAGCAGGGAGCCGTTCGCGATACCGCCGCACCCGAAGAGTTGGCGAACCATGTCGAGGGTGGACCGGCGCTGCGTCGTAATGGCTCGCCAAAGGTGTTGTCTGACGCGCCTGAACCCCGCCGCAAAACATGTACAGGCTCGATTGCATTCGCTGAGAAGGACCAGTGCTACCGAGTTGAGAAGGGACTTGTGCCCGACGACAACTGGGTGGTGGAGGCATGGGCGAACGCTCGCCAGGCGACCGCCAAGGGTGGATATCACACGGTCGTCGCGTGCGGTGACGGCGGGAGTGGATTCGTCATCGGGCAGATCGACGGCCGATGGGAACTGCTGGTCGGCGGTGTCGGCGGGTTCAAACTTGGCGACGTGAAGGCCGGTGTGTGGACGCACCTTGCGGTCGTGAAATCGCGGGGCGCGATGTCGGTGTGGGTCGATGGAGTCCGTGTTCCCGGTCGCCCGGCTGTCCCCGGCAAAGGCCCCGCAAACTTCAGCATCGGTGCGACGACCCCAGGCCGCGAAGCATTTGATGGTTGGGTTTCTGAGGTCAGACTCTCGACATTCACTCCGGGTGAGTTCGACCCCGCTGCCGACATGCTCCTCGACACCGCAAAGGCCAAGAAGGCTCACGCCGCGACCGTGGCTGAGCGGGTCGCGCTGGTCGAACGGTTGCTCGCGGCTCCCGGTGCGGTGGCGGTCACCAAGTTCGACGAGGCACCCACCACGACAGACTGGCTCGTGAAGCCGCCCACAACGGCCGCATCGGTTCAGGTGCTGCCGGGCAAGGGCCGCGAGAATGCCCAGATCATGATCGCGAACGGCCTCGTCAGCCGAACCTTCCTCGTGACGGATAACCTGGGGTGCGTGAGCTTCAAGCGATCCGACACTGGTGCGGAGTTCGTGCGTGCCGTGAAGCCCGAGGTTCGAGTGAAGGTGGACGGGAAGTGGCTCGCCGTTGGCGGACTGACCGGCGCTGCCGATCACTCGTTCCTGTCGCCGGAATGGTATCCTGAAATGGAGTCCATTCCCGGTGCGTTGCGTTTCACGGGGATGACGGTGGGCACGCCGATCAAGCCTTACGAGTGGCGGGCGAAGTGCAACGCGCCAGAAGTGCCGTGGCCGCCACGAGGCAAACGGGTCACGTTTCACTTCGCCCCGCTCGCGTCAGTTGCAGCGCTCAAGGGGCTTGCGGTGGACGTTCACTACGAACTGTTCGACGGGCTGCCCGTGGTGATGAAAACTTTCACGGTCACGAATCAGACGGGGCGGCAGATCGTGGTGGACGAGATCAACGCCGAATACCTCGCGGTCGCTCAGGATCAGAAGCCACGGCTGCACGTCGAGAGCGACTACTCGTTCGCAACGGGGAACCTCACCAGCGAGGGCAGCGCGTTGGGCGTCCACGTCCCCGGCGGACCTGGCGGTTCGTGGGCTAACTATTACCTGGGCGGCGGAACGACGAAGTGGGAAGGCGACTCGGACTGGGGTTCGATGGCCACACTGAACCCGGCGGAAGATCTCTTCCTGCGAAATCCCCAAAGGGCGTTGTTGGTGAGTCGCCCGCCAAGTGGCCCTGCTGCCGTCGTGGCTGACGGAGGCACGTTCCGTGCTTTCCGCACCTTCGAGATACTCAACGATTCCGACGAGACCGAGCGACGATTCCTGGCTCAACGGCGGTTCTATCGGCTTGTCGCCCCGCAGGTCGGTGAACACCAGTTGGAGGTCCACTGTCCGACGCACAACACCAACTCTCTGAAAGCCTGCATCGACCAGATGGCCGAACTCGGGTTCGAGCGGTTGCAGATCGAGTACCCGGCCGGCATCGCATACGACAACGTTTCACCGGGGCACATCAAGTGGCTCAAGGATATCTGCGACCACGGCACAGTGAAGGGGATTCGCGTTGGCGCCTACGAACTGATGATGGCGTCGCAGGGGCGTGGGGCAGCGAACAACTGCATCAACCCCGCGACCGGCAAACAGGGGAGCCTGTTCGGTCAGAGTGGCTGCGGGTGCAGTCAGTGGGGTGCTGAGTACCGCGATAAGATGTTTCGGCTGATCGACGCCACCGGGTTGGGATCGTTCAACCCCGACGGTCCATATCACGGCGACCCATGCGCCGCGACCGATCACCCTGGACATCGCGGCCTGGCCGATTCGCAGTGGCGGCAGTGGGAATATATGTGCGGCATCTTGCACGAGTGCCAACGGCGGGGGCTGTACGTGACCATTCCGGACTGGTACGTGCTCAACGGCCAAGTGTGTACAGGCATGGGCTACCGCGAGGCGTCCGACAATCTGGATATCACGCTGCAAACAGTCCTTTACCGACAGTACATCTTCGACGGCACGTTCCCGAAGACTCCGGGGATGGGCTGGGTGAATCTGAACACCGAGGTGCTTCGCGGCGGTCTGGAGGCGAACCTGGAACGGTACGAGACGCAGTTCTTCAACCTGATCGCGTCGGGGGCGCAACTGTGGGTTCGCGGCGGCGGTTTATACGACGGCCCCAAGAGCAAGGAGATGGTCGATCGGTGGGTGAAGTGGCACCGCCTGCACCGCGAGGTGATCGCTGGCGACATCATTCACCTTCGCCGGGCCGACGGGCGGCAACTGGATTACTACCTGCACGTCAACCCGGGCGGCAAAGAAAAGGGAATGCTGCTGGTGTTCAACCCGAACGACCGTGCCGCTGATCAGGTGCTCGACGTGCCGCTCTACTACACTGGGTTAGATAAGTCAGCCCGCGTTCGCGTTGGCAACGCCGAACCGAAAGAGTACCCGCTTGATCGCGGTCACCGGATCAAACTGCCTGTGACGGTTCTGGCCCGCGGGTTTGCGTGGTACGTCATCGAATGACGCCATGCGGTGAATGTTGCTCGGATGTGGATGGGGGAGTATGATTGGCGGCACGCCCGAACCCCCGTACTTGTGCTGGAGACAGAAGCGGCTTCGCCGCTTCTGGGCATGCACACCACCTCCTTAACGCTGCTCAATCGGCTCCGCGGCCCGCGCGACGCGGACGCCTGGGATCGGTTCGTACGTCTGTACTCGGCCGGGCTGTACTCTTGGATTCGCGGGCATGGGTTCCGTCACGACGACGCGGCCGACTTGGTTCAGGACGTGTTCACGACCCTCGTGCAGAAGCTTGCTGACTTCGAACACACTCGCGGCGGGAGCTTCCGCGCCTGGCTGTGGACGATCACGCGGAACAAGTGTCGCGAACACGTTCGTCGGCGCCGCCCGGTTTCCGTTCCGGGAGAAGTGTTCGAGGGTCTGGAGGGCGACCCTGGCATCGACGTGTCTGCCGAAGATTTCCGCCGCGAACTGATGCGACGGGTCGCCGCCGTGCTTGAGGCCGAGTTTCCTCCAGATGTGTGGCGAGCGTTCTGGGCGCACGTTGTCGAGGAGCATCCGGCGTCGCGGGTCGCTGCGGAGCAGGGTATCAACATCTGGGCCGTGTACACCGCGAAGGCGCGAGTGCTCGCCCGGTTGAACGAGGAGCTTGCCGATCTTGCCGAGGATTGAGTCGCCATCGCTACGTGCGTGCCCAGCCCCTGAAACCGTCAGGGCGGCGTTGCTCGGCCACGCGCCCCCGGACCTGCTCGACTTCTTATCCATGCACGTTCCGGACTGCCCGACCTGCGCGGCCGTGGTTGAGGAGTCGCAAGCTGCTCCGCCGCTGCTCGCCGCTCTCCGCGAGGCTCCTCTGGATGCGCCGCCCTCGGCTGCCGAGTTAAATGATCTCGCCTCTCGCCTGAGCGGTGTCACCCGTCCGTTACCGCCACTGGATGAGTTGCCCGAGCAGGTTGGGCCGTACCGCGTGAAGGAACAACTCGGAATGGGGGGCATGGGCGTTGTGTACCGTGCCGAGGATCCAGCCCTCGGGCGAGACATCGCGATCAAGATGCTGCGGCCCGGAGTTGATCGCGAGCCACGATATCTGGAACAGTTCACGCGAGAAGCTCGATCACTGGCCGCCGTTCACCACGACCACGTCGTGACCGTGTTTCAAGTCGGTGAAACAACCACGGACGAGGGACGCACGGTGCCGTTCCTGGCGATGGAGTTGCTGCGAGGTCAGACGCTTCAGGACTGGCTCCGCAAGAACCCGTCGCCCCCGATTGAGCAGGTCATCCGGATTGGCCGTCATGCGGCGGGCGGGCTGGCGGCGGCCCACGCACGCGGCTTGCTCCACCGCGACGTGAAGCCTGCCAATCTGTGGCTCGAAGCACCCGACGACTGGGCGGAGACATCAGACAAGAACCTGCCGGCGGTCGCGCGTGTGAAGCTCATCGACTTCGGGCTGGCGCGTGCTGCGGGGGAGGGCCGACCCGAGGGCGCGGCCGGAACACTGGGTTACATGCCCCCCGAGCAGGCCCGAGGCGATGCGCTGGATGCCCGATCCGACCTGTTCGCGCTTGGGTGCGTGCTGTACGAACTCTGCACCGGCACTCGTGCGTTCACCGCGGCCGGTTCATTCTCGCAGCCGCTTCGGGTGGCAGAGGTCGCCCCGTATGTCCCGGCCCGCCTCGCAAAGCTTGTTGAGCGTCTCGTGTCCTTGGACCCGGCCGACCGCCCCGCTTCCGCTGTCGTGGTCGAACGCGAGTTGGCGCTGGCGGAAGCCGAGGCCGCGAGCGGTTCAGCATCCCTATCTCGCCGCGTTGGTCTGCGACGAACCGCACTTTGGTCTGTGGGGTTAGTCGCGATCGGGGGAGCAGCCGTCGTGTGCATCAAGCTGTGGCCTTCACCTCTCCCTGATCCTGGCCCAGTGACGCCGGAACCGGTTCAACAGGTCGCTGAGCCGCGGCAACCGTTCCCGGCTGGACCGCCCGATGAGGAATGGTGTCGGACAGCAGCTCACCGCCCGCCGAAGGAACAATTCAAACTGGTGGCTGCGAAGTTGGTTGAACTGAACCCTGGGCTTACGTCGCAAGAGGTCTCTGGGTGGATCGAGCCGGAACTGGTGATCCGGTTTACCATGAAGTCAAACGTGGTTCACGACATTCGTCCCGTTCGCGGACTGCCTGAGATGAAGTTCTTCGGCGTAATGGGAGTGCCGACGAAGGGGGGAGCCCTCACAGACCTTTCTCCACTGACCGGGTTGCCACTGAAGATCCTGACGCTTCACGACCAGTCCCAACTGCGGGAACTGTCCCCCGTGCGCGAGTGCCCCTTGGTTCACCTCGACATCCGACGCACAGCGGTGGATTCGCTAGCCGACGTGCCGACGGAGTGGTTGGAGGAATTGGCGATATCGGGATCGAAGGTGCGTGATCTGTCGGCGATCCCACGGATGTCGCGGTTAAAGAGATTGGAGTGTAAGGACTGTCAAATTGAGTCGCTGGAGCCACTCGCCGAGACGGGTTTGCAGGCACTCCTGGCCGACATCCGCACGCGACGCGACCTGTCGGTCTTGAAGCGTATGCCGCGCTTGGAGAAAGTGAACGACTTGAGCCTGGCTGAGTTCTACCGGTCGTTCACCCCTGTAGACTGAGTGTGATACGCCGTGCTCCGCTACTGCTGGGGTGTGGTAGGAAGAGGACGGGTTCTTGAAGCTTGTCTCTCTGATCTGCGTGCCATGCCCGTAGGAAGCTGATCCAGCTGATCCGCCTTCATCGTCTATCGGTTCGCCACCGAGTCGAAGTTCAAACTCAGCGGTCCTGGCACCATTGCCGCTCGTCTCAACAGTCAGGTGATTTCTTACCGCAGCCGGCAAAGGCCAGGACTGTGACGGCGATTGTTGCGATCCAGCGACTCATCGAGAACCTCCGTATCTTTCCGTGAGTGTCACCGTACACCTGCCGCTTGCCGTAATCCCACCCCTTCCTGGCGCAGAGCAGTGATTGCGCGGACCATCAGCACACCGTTCATGATCGACACGCCGAACAGCGCGGCGAAGCCGACCCCCGTCGAGACGTTCAGGTTCATCCCACATGCGTAGAGTGCTTTTGCGAGACGGGAAGATACGTCGAGGTTGTCGGGCGCGTGGACCACCGCTGTCGGAAGTATTTCGCCAGTCTAGGGAAGAAAATACCAGTTGCCATCGCTTCGTTCTTCCCACACCAACGTGAGTTCCGCCGGGGGCTGGTCGGGGGCCAACTTCGGGTTCCGCACCTGGATACGGACAACCGTCCGGCCATCCTTGCCCTGTCGTGTGCCCACTTCGATTTGCACCCCATCCACCCCTTCGGGGGGAACGCCACTTGTCGGATTGCGAAAGGCGGGCGGTGGACGGTGTCGGTTGTACCACGAGTAGAGCGTTTTTTCCACCGCCGGAGAAGTCATCCGCTTCATCAATCTCACATCGCTGCTCATCCACGCCTGTGCGAATAACTCTGCCCGTGCTTTCAATTCTCGCGGAAGTTCGCGTTCCACGATTTGCTGTTCGACGGGTCGGGTCGCCCGCCAACCCGCCAAAGTGAGAGTTGGGAAGAGTATCGCGATCACGACGGTTGCGATGAGCGTTCGTCGTCGCTTCCGCCGGAGGCGAAGTTGCTCTCGCACCTTTTCCGCTTCGATCCACTTCCCATCCTTCGCCTCAACCACCTCCGTTGCCTGCCCGTCCGATTGCACGATGAATCGACGACCGCACCCTTGACAGACGAACACGCGGCTGAGTCGGTCCCAAGGCACTTCGCCCACTTTTGCACAGTGCGGGCAATTCACCGAGAGGTGACCTGCTTTGCTGGAGGTGCCGGTATGACGGGGCAAGCGGGTCGAAGATTTCGATGCCAGCGGCATGGTCGAAGATAACGTCGTTGATGACTTGGGTGCCACCGGAACGGGTATGGATAAAGTCGTCGCGGATTTTGGCGGCGGCTCGGAGGGAGAAATCACAGCGGCTGGTGGCAGAGCTGGCGGCACCGTCGGTATGGCTTTACGCAAGCTGGCGATGTGGTGCCGGGCTTGTTCGCACGCTGGTTCGTTACGAAGGGCGGCGAGAAAGTCGGCCTCGGCCAGTTCTCGGTTACCGCACTTCAGGTGGATTTCGCCGCGTTTGAGGTACGCCTTCGCGTCGTTGGGTCTGGACTCGATGACGTGAGTGAACTCGACCAAAGCCTGTTTGGTGTTGCCCTGCTGCCGCAGAGCAATCGCCAAATTGAACCGAGCGCGGTTGAGGTCCGGGTTAATCGACAGGACGCGGGTGTAATCCTCCACGGCCTTGTCGAGTTGACCAGCTACCGCGTGGGCATCGCCTCTCCACCAGAGTGCTTCAGCCGCCGTGTTGTCGAGGTCGAGCGCCTTGTTGAAGTCCGCCAGTGCCTTGTCGATGGAACCATGCGCCAATCGGATTTGTCCACGGCGGGCATAGGCCGATCCAAATTGTGGGTCGATCTGGATGGCTTCCGTGTACAACTCCTCAGCTTGGTCGAACTCCTGCTGCTTGTGGTGCCATTCCCCCTCCAGAAACACCCGGACTGCCTGCCTCGATTCGCTGGGGTCGATGGGCGATTCGAGCGTCGGCGATCCTTGCATTTCAAGTGTTGGCGAGGCGTGTGTTTCGTCTGCGTCCTTGTCCGCAGCAGCGTCCAGATTGAAGAATTGCAACGGCTCCGGAAGGGCTTCTGACTCAGGTTCGGCGGATGTCGATTCAAGAGAGAGAAATTCCTCATCGCGATGAGGAAGCGGCTTTGGGCATTCTCGATTTTCGCCAGCCACGCTCTTGACGCTGAGGGGAAGTAAAGTCGCGGCGGGTGTTTCGGTTCGGAACGTATCAAGAGTGTCCGCGACCTGAACCGCGAGAACCCGCGCGGCTTCCAGTTCTGTGAGAGCAGTGGTCAGGTTGAGAAATCGAGACGGTAGCTTCCGGAGATCGGCAACCGCCACGGCAAGGGCATCTGCCTCTTGCCGAACTGCGTCAGCAACCTTCTCAATTCCACCGCCGATCACACGAGCGAGTTCGCTTGGCAACGCCGACGAACACGCCCCGTCGCTTCCGGTTGCGTCGAGGACGCCCAGAATCGCGTGACAGAACTGCCGAAGCCGCTGAGCGTCGGAGTGCGGGCTGGCCGCACCAGAACAACTCTCAAGCGGTCCAGATAGGTGGTTGTCAGGTGTCATCACGGGGCTTCGACGTAATATCCGGGGGCGAACTCGTCAAGACCGCGACCAGTCCACAGGCCGTTGTTCGAGCCAGTGGGAGGTGTCGCCGTCTTTTGGCAGATCGGGATTCCAGCAGTGTCAAGAGCGTAACCAAGGCCCGCAAGGGTGAGGCTTTCGGCGTGGCCATCAAGAAACACCACGTTTGCCTTCCCGTTATGACGAGCCTGTGCCGGTGAGAACGGCACCTGGATGTCGGGCGTGCCTTCGTCCGGTCCATAAGGATTCACGCCGACTGGACCAACTCCTGACGAGAAGGCACCACCAAAGTAAGCCTGTTGCCAGTACGGGGAATTCACTGCCAGACCGTCGTTGCGGACGACCATGTGCGGGGGGTCCAGGGTAAAGGAGTGACCACCGTGCGGGATGTTGCCCCCACGACTGTCACCGAACGAGATTGTTCGCGATGGTTCCTTCACCGTCAGAACGGGGTAGTGAATGGTTGGCGTCGTGGGGTCCGAATCAACCATCGTTCGGTTATTGCCGAGGTAGCCGAAGTTGTACCCATACGACCCGTTTCTGATGCTGAAGGCGTCCGAGCCGTTGGAACTGCTGGAATCCATCCCTGGACAGACCAGAGTCTTGTTATCCAGAGGAACCAGGGTGTAAGTCGTATCAGCGTTCCCGGCCGCTGCGATGGCGTTTGGGTTCTGTGCAAAGCCGCCGATGTAGGAGGCCAACGTCCACTGCCAGCGGGGCCGGACCACCCCGTAAGCGTTGGTGATCGGTGGATATTCTGACCGGTACTGTGGGAAACTACCGTTCGAGTCGCGGTATTGGATGACCGCCAA
This sequence comes from Planctomycetota bacterium, assembly GCA_021413735.1. Taxonomy (GTDB): domain Bacteria; phylum Planctomycetota; class Planctomycetia; order Gemmatales; family Gemmataceae; genus Gemmata. The sequence goes on along the minus strand of JAIOPV010000162.1, from coordinate 1,460 downwards.
GCCAAGCTGTCGGAGGTTGTTTTGGCACTGCGTTGATGCTGCCGCTGACCGAGCGGCGAGGATCGCAGGGAGAAGGAGCGCAACCAAAATCGCGATGATCGCGATGACGACCAATATCTCGACGAGTGTAAAGCCGGATCGCCGCCGCGTGTTCCGAAACATGGAGTCCCTCCGTTAGAAATTGTTTCGGGATCGCCGGTAGCAACATTGGTGCCGAGATTGATTTTCATCAAGTTGTCAGCGGGTAAGTGCCACAACCTCCCGAACACCTTCGTTGCCGTAAGTGTGCATTCAGAAGTCCGCATTTTCGGCCCGGCTCGTGGGGAGTTGTCAGGATGAGTAGCGGAACAATCCTCACGAAAATCTGGGATTGTCCCGCTACCCATCCTGACAACTCACGGCCCGCCAGACCGCACTCCTCGTCAGGTTTTCCCAGGACTTACGGCAACGAAGGTGTTCGGGAGGTTGTGGCATCAGCCCTGTAAGCCGTTCTTTGAATTCTTGGAAACACTGAGAGCGCGAGATATCCACCGCTGGTCATTGTGTGGCCGATCCAAGTCGGCGGGCATCGTTCGTTTCAGTCAGTGCTTGGGTGATTTTGGGAGGAATCGGTTGCGTCATCTCGGCGGCATCACCTAAGTGTTACTCTGCGAAGAGTGGTTGATGAGAACGGGTTCGTCGTGGATGTCGCCGGAACTGGCGACGACGGACTGGCCCTCGCCAGCACGGGCACATACGACCTTGTGATTCTCGACGTCATGCTGCCCGGCCGCGACGGATGGGCCGTTCTCGCAACACCGGCACCCCATCCTTCACCGCAACCTGAATGCTTCTGATCTGCTCCAGAGTTGTCGTCCGTCCGACCCCGTGAACGAGAAGGGTGCTGCTTCCCCGGTCGATCACCCCACCACCGACGTTCTGGTTGTTCTCGCGAATCGCGACTGTGACAATGTCAAACGTCAGCCCGTACTTGGTCACCTTCGCCGGGTCGATTCGCACCTGATATTGCCGCTCGAATCCGCCCCACGAGTTGACTTCAGCCACGCCCTTCACTCGACGCATCTGGGGGCGAACGATCCAGTCGTGAACGGTCCGGAGTTGCGTGACATCGTCGCCCTTGCCGGTGACGACGTAGTGGAACACCTCGCCCAGGCCGGTCGAAACCGGCCCCATCTTGGGCCGATCCAAGCCCTGTGGAAGCTGGACCGTCGTCAGCCGCTCCGTGATGAGTTGCCGGGCGAAGTAGATGTTGGTGCCGTCCTCGAAGATCACCACGACCTGCGACAGGCCGAACTTTGAGATCGACCGCATCTGCGAGATCTTCGGCAGCCCGCTCAAGGCTTGTTCGACCGGGAACGTGATCTGCTGCTCGACTTCTTCGGGACCGAGTGACGGGGCTACCGTGTTGATCTGCACCTGCACCGGAGTCGTGTCAGGAAATGCGTCGATGTCGAGGAACC
>JAIOPV010000026.1 GCA_021413735.1 Planctomycetota bacterium | reverse complement strand
CAGCACCGATAACTCCAATCCTGGCGTGACCGGCACCACCGGCGATGCCATCGGTGGCACGGGCGGCGGCAACGGGCAGATGTTCGCATCGTTCCCGGGACGTAGCGGCGCGACCAAGAGCCGTCTGCTCCGTGAGGGTGGCGGTAACGAAGAGAGCGAACGGGCCGTTGCGATGGGTCTGGCGTGGCTCGCACGCATGCAGAAGCAAGACGGCGGTTGGGAATACGAAGTCGGCAGCAAGGACGAACGCATCGCCGCAACGGGCATGGCTCTTCTTCCGTTCCTCGCCGCTGGCGAAACGCATTTGAAGGGCAAGAAGTACACGAAGACGGTCAACTCGGGCTTGCAGTTCCTGCTCCGCAACTGCCCGCTCAGCGGTGCAACTGCGGGTCGTATGTCGGGCAACATGTACGCTCACGCCATCGGCGCGCTCGCTCTTTGCGAAGCCTATGGCATGACCAAGGACAAGGGGCTGCTCCTTGCGGGCGCACAAGCGGCCATCAACTACATTGTCAAGGCGCAAGCCGGCAACGGTAGCTGGGGTTACGGTGCGGGTGCTGCTGGTGACACCTCGATCGTCGGCTGGCAGATCCAGGCTCTCAAGGCCGCTCAACTGGGCAAGGATGTTGTTGTTCCTGCCGCCACGATCAAGAAAGCCATCGACTTCTTGAACTTGGCGGGTGGAGGTTCACGCAAGGCGATGTACGGCTACGCCGACAACACGGGTGCTGCTCCGGGCACGTCGCTGACCGCGGTTGGTTTGCTGAGCCGTTACTACATCGACGGTTGGGGTCCGGACAACGCTGGCATGGCTGAAGGCGTCACCGGGATCATGAAGCGAGCACCTGTGAAGTCCACCGCTTCGCCGGACATGTACTTCTACTATTACGCCACGCAGGTCGTTCACTTCTACGAAGGCGATGAATGGAAGACCTGGAACGAAGGCCCGAAGGGCGCTGACGGCACTCGCAAGGGCGGCATGCGTGACTGGCTCATCAGTCTTCAGGACAAGAAGGACGGCCCGAACCAGGGGAGCTTCAGCCCCGGGCCGGGGTCCATCGGTGGAAGCTGTGGTCGCCTTGGCACCACCGCGATGAGCATCCTGACGCTTGAGGTTTACTACCGCCACCTGCCGCTGTACAAGCGGGCCAACGCTGGCGATGGTGCCCTCAAGATCGTCGATGGTGCGAAGTAATCTGCGTCTGAAGCAACAACGACGGCGGCCGGCCTCTCCTTCGGGAATGGCCGGCCGCTGTCGTTTTTCGAGCAGTTTCGGGAAATGTGTCCAGGGAAGCGAGCGACGTTTGCCACTCCCTTGTGGTCGTGGCTCACTCCAACATTTCATATCCCCGGCCCTGGCTCGGCGAGTTGTTTCGCGTCGAACCCACGCGGCAGCAATTCACGCATCGTGAACCGCTCGACCTTCCCGGACAGATTCGCCAACACCACCTCAGCATCCGGGGCGAACTCCCACAAAATTTGCCGGCACGCTCCACATGGTGGAGTCAGCGTTGTCGTATCCGCGACGATGGCGACTCGCTTGAAGCAATGGAAGCCTCGCGTCACTCCGGTGAACACCGCAACTCGCTCCGCACACATCGTGAGGCCGTAGCTGGCACTCTCGACATTGCAACCGGGCACGATGGTTCCATCTTCAGTTTCGAGCGCAGCCCCGACATTGAAGTGCGAGTACGGCGTGAACGCCCGCAGGCGTGCCTCGATTGCGGCTGCGATGAGCGGGTCGGTGGTCACGCGATTTCCTCCAAGAGAAGCGGTTGTGCGGGTGGCGGTTCATCCGCGAGCGTGAACGACTCCTCAAGCAACGGCAGCGCCGACATCAGCTTCGCGGTCGAGCGGTAGTACACCTCGTAGATCGTCTGCCCTGCAAGAACGCGCTCGCCGGGCTTCGCTCGACAAACGATGCCGACAGCATGGTCAATGCCGTCCTCGGCACGCTCCCGGCCACCGCCCAGGATCATCGACGAAACCCCAATCGCGCCTGCGGTCATCTCGGACACGAACCCGGTTCGCGGTGCGACCACATACATCGTTCGCGGTGCGGTCGGCAGTCTGGTGTAGTCCTCCAGCGCCAGCGGGTCGCCGCCCTGTTCCTCGACGCAACGGAGGAACACTTCGTAGCCCGCCCCGCTGTCGAGAGCCTTCCGCACTTTCTGAATCGCGGTCGAGTCGTCAGCAGCCAAGCCTGCCAGTTTCACCATGCGAGCCGCGAGCAACACCGACAATTCCGTGAGATCGGGCGGCCCCTGCCCCCGCAACGTCTCGATCGATTCGATCACTTCAAGCGTGTTCCCGACGTATCGCCCAAGTGGAACATCCATCGCGGTCAGCACGGCAATCGTCTTCAGCCCGTTCGCGGTGCCAACCCGCACCAACGACTCTGCAAGCACTTTGGCATCGGCTCGCGTCTTCATGAATGCGCCGTGTCCGCACTTCACATCCATGACGAGGCCGTTAATCCCCTCGGCGATCTTTTTGCTGAGAATCGACGCCGTGATAAGCGGAATGCACTCCACGGTGCCGGTCACGTCGCGCATCGCGTAGAGCGTCTTGTCGGCCGGGGCCACGTCGGAAGTCTGCCCGATCATGCCAAGGCCGACGTTCCGCAACGCCGAGCGAAACTCACTCTCATTCAGGCCGACGCGGAAGCCGGGAATCGCTTCGAGCTTGTCGAGCGTGCCGCCACTGTGACCAAGGCCGCGACCCGACATCATGGGAACGATGACTCCGCACGCCGCAGCAAGCGGACCAAGGATCAGCGATGTTTTGTCGCCGACGCCGCCCGTGCTGTGCTTATCGACCTTCGGACCTGGGATGTCGGAGAGATCGAGCACTTTGCCAGAGTCGGCCATTGCTCGCGTGAGATGTGCGGTTTCGCTGGGCGACATTCCCTTGAGGAACACCGCCATGAGCAACGCCGAAAGCTGATATGGTGCCCAGCCGTCGCCGTTGGTTGCTCCGCGAACGAACGAGTCGATGGCGGCCGGGGAGAGTTCGCCGCCGTCGCGTTTGAGCCGGATGATGTCCACCGCCCGCATACGATTTCCCGATTGGTTTTTGCCGCTTGCGGCGTAGCGTTCACGCCAGGCGTTACGCCGCAAGCGGCGAATACGGTGGGTTCAGGGCTTCAATTCGAACTCGAACGTGTTCTTGCCGCCCACGACGGTGGCCCGCAGGTCGCTCGTCTCCTCGCGACGATATTTGTCGGGGATGCCCATGTTCGATTTCTTGGGCGGTGGACCTGCCATCGGCGGAGGCGACGGAGTCACAACCGTGACGACGAACGTGCCAACCCTCAGCGGAGTTGAAAGGCGGAAGGTGCCATCAGCGCCGACTTCGGCGCTCGCTCCTTCGCCAGTTTCCGCAGCGAAGAAGGTCACATGCTCGCCGACCGCTGGCTTCCCCTGCACGGTTACACGCCCTTCCACCGTCCCCTCGCGAACCGGGGAACAGCCGGCCCCCAGCAAAATGGAAAGGCCGAGTGAACCCAACGCCAAAAGCCTGATGTTCGCCAAGGCAGCCTCCGCGAATCAGTTCAGGGTGAAGACCTGCCCGTCGTCTTTGACCGACAAGTTCTGGAGGGTGGCCATCGGGGTCGAATCGGTCAGAAACCGAACGCTGCCGTCGGCGAACACAACGTTGATCCCACCCGTGTGAAGCGAGTTCAGCACGGTGTTGGTGTGGTACGGGAGAGCGCTGGCGTTGGAAACCGTCGAGCGGGCGTTGATCTGGAATCGCACGGTCGTGATGCCGGTAGCGAAGTTCAACTGGCCAGGCGTTGTGATCTGCGAAATGGGTTGGTTGAACTGTGCCCCGATCCAGCCGCCGCCGTAGTTGCTGCTGATGTTCACCGTGCCGACCTTCCCCGATTGCTCGGCAATAATCATCGTATTCGATGTGCCGTCGGTGATCGACTTGAAGCCAACCGACTCGTTTGCCGGCAGGCAACCGTTGTTGCCGATGTAGCCGTAACCCGACTGGTACACGCTGGTCGCTCGGCCAATCGGGTCGGGGTACGCCCCTGCGATGCCGACGTAGTCGATCAACTGCGTGCCGAGTTGGTTGTCCATGCTGGGCGGGCTGCCGGTCGGATCGTCTGGGTTCGACGGACAGCGGTAAGTGCTTATCACCAGTTTCAACAGAATGGCGTTGGTTGCGGACGGAGGCGTGCCAGAGTAGCCGGAGAGCGACGCGGTTCCGCCGAGATCGAGTTTCCCGTGCAACGCGCCCTGCTCCATGTACGGGAACAGCCGGACTCGCCAGTTCTGGGCGTTGATGTTGTAGAAGCTCCCGGAGACCGGTGTCGTGGCAGACGAACTACCCTGCGGGAACGTGGCGTTGCTGCTTTCGTAGTTGTGCAGGGCGACGCCGAACTGTTTGAGATTGTTCTGGCATCTGAGGCGAGCCGCAGCTTCGCGCACTTTCTGCACGGCTGGCAACAGCAGGCCAATCAGAATCGCGATGATGGCAATGACAACCAGCAACTCAATGAGCGTGAACGCACCACGCCTGGGTGGGCAGCGTTTCATGATATGCCCCAGAAAGGGTCGAAAGATGAGAGGTTGGGCTACGGCGATGCTACGTCGAAATGTGCTTCAACGCAAGTTGGTGGCCAATCCGAGTGCCAGCAAAAGGCCAGATTCACGGTGACGCGAGCAACGCGAAATCGAACTGATTCTCGTTTGCGTTCCGAGAGATGGTGGCCTGAAGTTTCGACGCCACGTTGTAAGCCGTCGGAATGTACATCTCTGGCACCCCGATCATCCCGCCACCGAAGCCGATCGTGTTCGGAACTTGTTTGCCTGAGGGTCGCGTTGCCGTGATCTCGACCCGATACTGCCCGCCTGAAAGTGGCCCGACGTTCGCCGGCACATCGTAACGGCCGTTGGTGATTGCGCCACCGGTTGACGGTCCCGTGTGCGGAGCAATCGGCACGAACGCAATCGTCCCCTCGGGCAACGGTTTGCCGTCGAAAGTGACGTTGCCCCAGACACGCATCGGCGTTGGGCCGCTGCTGCATCCCGCCAGCGTCGCGAGGAGCAACGCAAGTCCAAGTCGTTGTCGCATGGCTGCACCCTTACCAGTTGCCGGCCAGAACTTCACCGCCGTCGATGCTGGCGACGTTCTGCCACACGGTGCCGTCGATACCGTTGTTCACGAAACGAACGCTGCCGTCGGCCAGGCAGACATTCACGCCGACGGTGTGATAGCTGCGGGCACTGATAATCAGCGTTGACCAGCAGGGCGAGGAACCATCGCAAGGCGTCTGCGGCTTGGTCGAGTTGCAATATCCGCCGCCCAGTAGGCGATCGGGCACCGCTGAATTCGGACCACGCAGGTGAGTGTACGCAGCGGACAGATCACCCATCCACATGCCGCGCAGGTCGTTGCTGCCCGCGAACGTCTGGATGACTTCGGAGAATGCAGACGTGTTCGAGGTGCCGTCGGTCACGTCGCTGATCTTGCGGCGCACATTCCAGTTGAAGAGTGCCTTCTTGGTGCCAGGGTTATTGGCAACGTTCAACTCGCAGCCCGCTCCATATGGGTCTATGAACGGCGCACCCTTCTCGACGATCGACTGATCGCTACCCTGGCACGCGACGTAGTTCGTTCGACTGACGGGTGCGAGCCAGCCTTCGCCCGCAGTGAAGTAGGTGCTGGGCTGGTCGGATGGGCACTGCGACATGGGGAATCGCGATTCCCAGATCGTGCGGCCGATGTCGTAGAAGTAGCGGCCCGTCGCGGGGTCTTTTCCGCGAAACACAGCCATCACCGGCATCGCTTGCATCGCGTTGCCCATTTCCAAATACGGGAACAGTTTGACGGCCCAACTCGTGCAGTTTGGTCCGTAACTGGCACGAGCGTTCGGATTGTCGGCCCACGAACCAGCGGGGAACGTGCCCTCTGCTCCCTGGAAGGCGTGCAGAGCGATTCCGAGTTGTTTCAGGTTGTTCTGGCATTTCATCCGTGCCGCTGCTTCTCGCACCTTTTGCACGGCTGGCAACAGCAGACCAATCAGAATCGCGATGATGGCAATGACAACCAGCAACTCAATGAGCGTGAACGCACCACGCTTGGGCAGGCGGCGTGTCATGATGTGTCCCAGAAAGGCAGATGATGAGAGGCGTGGGAATGTCGATGCTACGGCGGAACGAGACGTGACGCAACCGGTTTTCACAGCGAGGTGCCAATGCTGCGGCGTTGCAAGTGTGCAACACCGCAAGCGGAAATGCCAAAGGCGCCCTCGCCTCACTTGGTGTGCTTTTTGGTCTTCTCCATGTCGTCGTCGGCTTTCTTCTTCTCAACCTCATTCACATTGGCAGGCGTCACCGAGGACGAGCCACACCCGCAGGCGGTGAGAGCGATCATTGCGGTCAGCACACCACACATTGTTATGACCCAACGCCGAGTCATGGAAGAGTCTCCTGATGGTGATGGAAACGGAATTCGTCCCACCGTGGGCGTGGGACGAATTCCAGATGGAAGATTGGAACTTGTGAAACCGATTACTGCAGATTCATCGTGAGGCCGTCGTCTCGCGTCGCGAGTCGGGCCAGCGTCGGTGCGTCGGTGGCATTCGAGATGAATCGAACCGAGCCATCGCCCATGACAATGTTCACACCACCAGTGTGAGCCGAGCGCAGCGGGGAGTTACCGCCACCGTCGCTGTCCGCACCAGTGCCGGTGGCGCCGGTCCAACCACCGGAGTTGTTCGTCGGTCCCTTCGTCCAGTTGATGCCATACCGCAGCGTCGTGGTCTGGAATGCACGGTTGTCGCCACCGACCAACCAACCCTGAACCGGGCCTTTGGTGCTTTGTGTGCCGATGGCGAAGCCCCACGAGTTCGCCGATCGGTAGTCAACCTTTGCTCCAGACGCGTTGTAGAGCCAGTCGCTCACTTCGCTGACCATCATCGTGTTGGTGGTTCCATCGGTAATGTCGCCGATCTTCACCTGACTCCAGGGATAGAGCACGCCACCACCACTCACGTGTCCGTGATTGCCGGCGCTCACCCGCGTCTCACTGATTCCACCGAATCCGTTGTCGGCACCGGCGATGCCAATGTAGTCCGATTGCATGGTGTTGCCGCTGTTGGCGTTCACCGCAAACATGGGCAAGCCGGGATTGGATGGGCACTTGTACGTCGGGATCACGATCTTGCTAATGAGGGCATTGTTGTTGGCGTTGAATACGCCCGAAGAACCACTGAACTGCCACTTGCCGTAGATCACGTTCTGCTCGATTCCCGGCATGATAAAGACCAGCCAAGAACTACCCCAGTTCGCGTTGCCGGTGCCCCACGGTGGAATGTCGGTCGGACATCCAGCGGGGAAATACTGATTCACGTCGTGGTAGGTGTGTAGGGCGATGCCGATTTGCTTGAGATTGTTCTGGCACTTCATCCGAGAAGCCGCCTCACGGACCTTCTGGACAGCCGGCAACAACAGGCCAATCAGAATGGCGATGATCGCGATTACGACGAGTAATTCGATCAGAGTGAAACCACGCCTCCGGCGTGAGCGAGTGAGGCAGGGAGACATTGGGTGACCTCGTTCGGAGAATAACGAATGAAAGGCTCTGAATCGGGAAAATCCAAACCTGAGCCTCACGGGAGAGATTTGGGGTTGTGAGCCCCGCAGCCAAACTCGTGATGTTGTGCAACTTGTCGCTGGCTAAAGTTCAAACAGCACAACCCTCGCAACAGACTCATTTCCATGGGTTCGCATTTTTCGGGCCGGCATCCTTTGCACTCCGTTGATTCGGTTGACAGCGTCGTCGACACACTGGATTTGAAGGCGATTGATGGTGTGAATTGGTTTCGACAACCGCTGGAATTGTCTCGCCGCACCGTGTGGTCCGCGAAGAGGATTGGCCAGAAACTGGTCGACTTCGCGAAAGTGGAAAACGGGAAGTATGCAGAGGGCTTGCTTGAGTTCACGAAGGCAGTAAGATGCTCATCGGGCCAGTGAACCATTCATTACGAATGCGTGTCACTTTGGTTGGGGTGCCATCACCTCAACCATCACCCAATGATGTCGGGTGCCCAAGAATGGTTTGTGCCGCCTTAGCACAGTGGTAGTGCACCGCTTTCGTAAAGCGGGGGTCGTGAGTTCAAATCTCACAGGCGGCTCTTTCTCAAAATCCCTCAGCAATCCGAAACCGTTCACTCCCCTGTGAAATCAGGGGTTGTCCGTTTCGTGGTTGAACGCTCAAGTCAGCCCACTCGGTTCATCTCTACGGTTCGATACCACGAACGACGCACTGCTGAGAGCAGCATTCCCCCCGTCAACATCCCGAGCACATAGACCGTTGCCACGATAACGGGAATTGGAACCTCCCAGTTCCAGTTCCACGCAGTAACGGTCGTTAGCCGGTTATTCTCGAAGGCAAGCAGGCCAAGGATCGCAACAAGCGCGATCAGAAAGACGAAACTGAACATTCGCATGATATACCCTCTAATTGGTTCAAGACTGTTTTGCAGAGAAGCGAACTTCCAGACACCGCAAGATTAAACTTTGCTAATGAGATGCCGTCAGGAAAAACCTGGCACAGACGTTGCGAATCATTCGGTATCAAGTCGCCTTCATTGATTGCGGAGATGGGTATGGAGCGTCCTTTGGACGACAGCACCGAGGTACTGGCTTTGCAGAATGAACGAGTTGCGACCCCGGAATCATCATTTGCGGAAATCTTGCGACGGGCATTTCGGCACGGGAAGCGCTCCCAAGGAGAGTTCAATCTCTGGACTTTCGACGAAATTGAGTCTGAGTTGCGAGCGGGCTGGGTGCTCAATGGCGAGATGACCGATTGGCACAAAGTTCGCGGATACGTTCAGATGGGGTTTGAACACGGACGAAAAGAGCCGCAGCAGCACCGACGTTGAGAAGTCCGGTGCCGAGCGTTGGGAAATGCGAAACTCAAAATCGCGGCGACGGGTGTTCCCGTCGCCGATTTTTATTGTCTTGATCGAATTGTGAAGGATTCGTGGAGGTAGACACTGCGGCTCAGTAATTTCTCAGATTTCACGGACGGCCGCTTCGATCCAACCACCACCAAGAACGCGACCACCATCGTAGAACGTGACGGCTTGCCCGGGCGTCACCGCTGATTGGGGTTCGTCGAAGCGAACATCCGCGCCGCCTTCAGGTGTTGCCACCACCGTCGCGGAAACACCCGCATGGCGATACCGAATCTTCGCCGAGCAACGCAGCGGGTCGGTCGGCGCATCCAGCAACCAGTTCATCCGTGATGCTGCTAACCCGGTCGCGAGCAAGTCCTCCGCATCGCCGACAACCACCGTGTTCGACTCCGGAAGAATCTCCAGCACGAACCGCTTCCGACCAGCCGCAACGCCCAACCCTTTCCGCTGACCGATCGTGAAGCGGTCGATGCCGTCGTGTTCGCCGAGGATGCTCCCATCCTTCTCGACGATGGTGCCGCTGGCCATTGCTTCCGGTCGCCGCGACCGCACGACGTCGGTGTGGTTGCCGCTTGGCACGAAGCAGATTTCCACACTATCGGGCTTCTCTGCGACGCCGAGCAAACCAGCTTCCCGAGCGATGGCGCGAATCTCAGCCTTCGTGTGCCCGCCGACCGGGAACAGCAAATGCGGCAGCACTTCCCGCTTGATCCCGTGCAGAACGTAGCTCTGATCCTTCTCGGGATCGACGCCCTTGTGCAGTTCCGGACCGTTCAGGCCAGGAAGAATGCGGGCGTAGTGCCCCGTGGCGATGAACTCCGCTCCGAGTTGCTTCGCGAACGTCCAGAGTTGGCCGAACTTCAGCCAGGTGTTGCACACGACGCACGGATTTGGAGTGCGGCCGCGTGCGTATTCGTCGGCGAAGTAGTCGATGATCTTGCTGAACTCGGCCTCGAAATCGAGTGCGTAGAACGGAATGTCGAGGCGATCCGCGACTCGGCGAGCGTCGCCCGCGTCGATGGCGGAACAGCAGCCTTTCTTGTTTTCGGGGCGAGCATCAGTGTGGTCGTGAACCCCCGTTCGCATGAACAGACCGACGACGTCGTAGCCTTGTCGCTTGAGCAACACGGCCGACGCGGAGCTGTCCACCCCGCCACTCATTGCCAGAACCACCCGCGGCATTTCGTTCCCCTCTGGATGTGTTTCAGTATAGAGGGGCGACCCGACTGATGTGTTCGTCTACATCCACCATCAAGACAGAAATCGCCGCACGATCAAAGACAGATGAAGACAAGATCCAGACAAAAACGAAGAGAATCATGTCGAAGACACAGAGATCAAGGTGGTTCTTCCGTTTTTAGGTGCGGAACCAGGCGATTTGGCCGTTGGAGCCTAAAGTAGTGGCAGTTGGCAGCGAGCCGATTTTTGCCAGGGATGGACTCATGGCCACCACTTCAACGGTTGAAATTCAAGTCGATGTGCCCG
>JAIOPV010000074.1 GCA_021413735.1 Planctomycetota bacterium | reverse complement strand
GAAGCGGAATGGTTCAAGTGCGAAGAGCCGGTGCTATTGCTGGACGAGGTACGCGGTAAGAAAGCCCGAAAAGGCCGGTTGCTCGCTGTCGCCTGGGCACGCTTGCTTTGGCCGTTGTTGGTAGACGAGAGAAGTCGTCACGTTGTGGAAGTCGCCGAGCGGTTTGTCGAGGGGCAAGCGAACGATGAAGAGTTGTCTCGTGCGGGGAACGCTGCCAACCAAGCCTATTTGGACCTTTGGAACACCGAGGACATCAACGGCTGGCAAATCGAGGCCGCTCGCACGGTGTTAGTTGCTTCGATCCGACCCGGAATAGGCGATGAACCGTTTGTCGATCGTGTCCGTGAGATTTTTGGCAACCCGCTCCGCAAAGTGAAATTCCAGAAGGAATGGCGAACATCCACAGCAATCGCCATAGCACAGCAGATGTACGAATCACGCGACTTCTCCGCGATGCCGATCCTCGCCGACGCACTTCAAGACGCTGGCTGCGACAACGCCGACATCCTCGACCACTGCCGCGACGAGAAGCAGGTTCACGTTCGAGGGTGCTGGGTGGTAGATCAAGTATTGGGTAAGACGTGAACTGCGGTGTCACGGAGCAATTGAACCGTGGAACATCACCTCTCCCACAACTCGCGCAGGAGGCCGTTCGGTGGACAAGCAGACCCGTTCGATACTGGCAACAATACTGACGCTCGCTATCGCGTTCGTTTCCTGGCTGATCGTCCAGACGAAGAAGAAGGAACACCCGCCCGAGGTTCCGCCATCGACTGAGCAGGCACCACCACCGCGAGCGCCGGGTGAGCCTGCACCCAAGACCGGTGACAACCAACCCGCGCCTTCCGAGGCTGATTCGAGCATTCACCTGCTCATGGGGAACCCCAGCCGGGCGGTTGCCGATACGAAAGACCCCGACAACTACCTGATTCGGAAGGCATACTTCGCGCTGTCGTACAACCGCACACGGGGAACTCCGAACTGGGTGAGTTGGTGCCTTCAGAAGTCGAACTTCGGTCCGGGTGATCGCGTTGAATTCTACCCCGACACCTCACTTCCCTCGGCGTTCAAGCGGATCGTGCCACGCGACTACACCAACAGCGGGTTCGACCGCGGCCACCTCTGCCCTCGAAGTGACCGAACCGCGACGCAGGAGATGGCCAACGCAACTTTCGTCATGTCGAACATCGTGCCGCAGTCGCCGCACCTGAATCAGCGTGGTTGGGCTGATCTCGAAGAGTATTCACGCGGTCTTGCGAAGCATGGAAACACGCTCTACATCGTGGCAGGAGTTCAGGGCATTGGCGGTGAAGGCTCGATGGGTAAACGCGAAACGATCGGTGGCGACAAGGTCACGGTTCCCGCGAAGTGCTGGAAGGTGATTCTCGTAATCGGGAACGGCACGGGGACTGCGTCGGACATTGAGAAGATCGGATCGACGACACGTACCATCGCGATCGTAATGCCCAACGATCAGAGCATTGGGCATAACTGGCCGAAGTGGCGAAGGTTGACGATACACACATTCCGCCCGTTGGGAAATCAACGGTAGAGGATTGACCGATGACAGCCACCGAAACGGCACTGGAACAGGCGAGCACTGGGCTGACCTACCAGAGCGAAAGTGATGCTCCCTGGGAAGTCGTAAGTTGGTCGTCTGCTACGGGTGAGGTGACAGCTGATGCCGTCAAGAAGCTCGGCAAGCACCGAACCGGCACTGTCACCGAGCAATCGGTTGACGAGTTCTTCAAGCCGCTAACCGAGAACCTCGATTGGTACGGCGACGAGGAGAAAGCGATTGCCCAGCAGTATCAGGTTCTCCTCGCCACCATCAAGGCAAACCTGACGAACCCGAAGGTCGTGAAGATCACCGCGAAGACGAAGGCTACGGTGTACGTCGTCGGGCAGGCGAAGGAAGGGGGCTGGGTCGGGCTGAAGACCGAAGCGGTTGAGACATAACTCCGTCATTTCGCCGGTGTCGTTCGAGATGATTTGTGCGGAATCAGATATGTGCGTTGCCTCCAGTGATGTTAGACTGTCCCGATCTTATCATCACTTAGGGGACCGTCCATGTCGGCACGTCCAACGTTCGTCTATTACGCCAACGAGATGCGGATGACCGATCAGTACCGACATCTTCTTGGATGTCTCCGGCAGGGCTGCTCTCCGACACACGCTAAACTCGCCGATCGGATCGAAGAAGATACCAGAGAGTTTCCCATTGCCGTCGAGGGGGATCTGATCGCGATTCGCCGTGGGCTTGCGGACGGGAATCATCCTTTTGCTCATGCGGACCTTTTCGTATTCACCAACCAGTCCGCCTTGAGTGGCCATGCGCAGGTGGGTCACCGTGGAAACCAAGAACTGCAGCGTATTCCATTCACAGTTCCACATGCAGACAGGATGGCTTTCAAACTTCATCCCCTTTCCCGTCCGGAAGTCTTTACAGAAGCCCTCCGAACCGTCTCGCGTCAAACGGCGGGCACGTCGCCAATTATCCTAGTCACAAAGTCCCACGGTAATCAGTCGCTCACTTTGACTTCACTCCTGAGCGTGCTGCTCGACGCGAAGACGGCTGAGGAAGTTGATCGAGCTGTGGAAGTATTGAAGAGCGGCCCAGCAAGCGCGGGGGTTCCCGGCGGCTCCTTTCTGGGACCAGACTTCCTGCTTGAGGTCTGGAATGGCATTGGCACCCAGAAGGGCGTGTACACTCAGTGCCTGCAACAAGCATGTGCCGGGGGCGAGGTATTCGATTTGGTTGTGACCGAGTCGTGTAACGCCAATTTCCCCGAGTACCTCGTGGATGCCCTACCAGCCGAGGTCCGGAGGTTTCAAGCGTTGGTAAATCCAACCTCTTACACCAATGTTCCGTATGACGTCGCATTTGAGCGGATGCGTGGCGGGCAGTCACTCCCCGATGCGTTGGTGTCGGTCCTTGGTGAAGCGTTTGTTCGGGAGCGTTGAAATCCCTGAGAGTGGTTCAACACAACCTACGGGCGGAACGGAGGAATTTTCCTTCGTCTCCGCTTCAATTGCACAGCTTGTTCTGTTCGACCAACCTTCGCCGCGGTGGCTTGATCCGTGTCAGTGCCGAGCAGTGAGAGTTGTTCGGCTGACCAGATGGTTCGGTCCGTTCGCGGCTGCTTCTTCTTGCGGACGGGGACGCGGTGTTTCGCGATCCAACACGCTTTGCATTCGCTGGTTTTGCCGCCTCCAAGGTTCCCGATCTGACGCACGGCTTCAAACCCGCAGTCGCATCGACAGAGATAGCCAGTCGCGTACTTGTCTCGTCGCAGAATCGTCCAGTTTCCGATGCGGTCACCGGCTTGGTAGCGGACTGGACCACTTCTCGTCTTGTCGGCGCACCGCACACACTTCTGACTCTTCCCACTCCGTAGGTTCTTGCCGCTCACGGATTTCGTTCGCCCGCACTCGCAACGACAAATCCAGTACGCCATCGGTTCGGGATTCGAGTCGTCGCGGCGAAGCACTTTCCAGGAGCCGAATTGCTGTCCAGTGAGGTCGATGAACTTGCCCATCAGGTTATCGTCGCTTGCGAGGTGGAGATGGCCAGCGGTCGCCAGCGACTTCTCGGAGGTCTGCAACCAGGCTGGCTGACGTGGAGGCACTGTCGGCAACGAGCAAGGCACGGCTGGGGAGTCTCGCTTCAATTCGCCAATCCGCCGGGCCATCCACAAGCATTGCAGACGAAGACACGCCGGACGGAATAACCGAACCCAGAAGCGAAACTCGTCGACCGGGAACCTTGAGCTGTGCGGCAAGCAACCAATCGTCCGCGTTCTTCTCGAACGTGAACACCAGACCGGGAACGTCTCTGATTGCCACTTGTTCGAGCGGCCACGATGCCAGACTTTTCGGGGCGACCGCGTACCACTCGCCGAGAGTGAGCGAGAGTTCGGCGAGCATACCTCGCGTGAAGGTGCCAAGCGCGTCGCCGATGCGGACCGTTACGCGATCGCGGGTGTTGTCCCAACTCCAGTCGCGTTTCGTGAGCGGAGACGGACCGATTCCAAGGGAAGCCAGCCACTGAGCGGGAAAACCGGCAGAGGCAACGGCAGCAAATTCCGCCTGGGCGGTGTAGAAAAGTCGATCGTCGATCAAGTCATCGTCGCGATATGCGGCAGCCGTGATACCACCCCAAAGGAATCGCCCGAGCGCCTGCTCTTCGGGTACGTCGGACTCGCGGAGCAGATCGGCGAGAACCAGACGAGCCGTGTCGTCAGTGGGGTTTTCAAAAACGGTCGCCAGGATTGTGTTGCGGTCAGTCAACGGGTGTTTCTCTCACAGCATTTTCGCTACCATCCTTTGAAACAATCCGCCCACCCCCAGTCAAGGACTGCCGATGGACGCCACTGCCCCGTTTCTCGCTGCTCTGGCGTTCGCGGCGATGACCTTTGTTGCGGGATTCGTCCTCGGTCGCACCGTCGAGGCGGATCGCTGGCGGCGAGCGGCCAGGTCGGCTGAGAAGGGGGCGAGCGTCCACTACGGCGGGCGGCAGTACCGCGTTGAGCAAGCCGACCCGAAACCGGAGTAACGGGCGGGTTCAATCAAGATCGTAGCGTCGCATCAGCCATTCCATGCCGTCAGCGGTTGGCGGCTCGCCTCGCAGATCGACCACCGTCACGAGGTATCTCCCGGAGCGTTTCACCGCCAGCCGTGAAAGACCTTCAGGGTCGGCCATGCCCTGCCGAATTGCTGCTTCTTTGATAAGTCGCCGGAGATCATCTCGCTCGAACTCGGCCACTGAAGGAGTCCGACAGTCCCGAATCTTCGCACAGAAGCGAGGATAGGGAGACGACTCGGGGTG
>JAIOPV010000025.1 GCA_021413735.1 Planctomycetota bacterium | reverse complement strand
TCGGGACTGGCGGCGGCGTTGCTGCTGGGCGACACCGCTGCCCTCGACCGCGACGGTTGGGACGCATATGTCCGCACGGGGGTCGTGCATGTGCTGGCGATTTCGGGCCAGCATCTCGTGGTGCTCGCGGCGTTCGTGTGGGTGATTCTGAAGTTGTTCAGCGTGCGTCGGCGACGTGGAGCGTGGTTCGTGATTGTCGTGATGATCGGGTACACGCTGCTCACCGGGGCACGGCCTTCCGCAGTGCGTGCAGCGGTTATGGTGTGCTGTTTGTGCCTGGCGATTGTGCTCAGACGCCCCGTGATGGCCGCGAATATCTTCGCGCTGGCGTGGCTCGTGGTGCTGATTCTGAACCCGACCGATCCGTTCACGGCGGGCTGTCAGTTGTCGTTTCTGTCAGTGTTCGTCATGTTGTGGGGTGACATGGTTAAGGGCAACAACACTCCCGCCCTTGATTTTCAAGGGGGAATGCGTGCTGTCACCTGTCTGCTTTAACACGTCGCTTGCCCGCCCGTTCCGTTGCGGTTAGGTTGAGCGTCAAACAACCATGTTGCGAAAGGGTGGGGCAGAGATGACGACCGCTAGACCGCTTCTCAGACTCACTGGGTATCGTTCTGCTGAGGAAGTCGAAGCCGTATTCGGTTCGTTCTTGGTGGATGTTGCCGGTGTTGTCGAGATGTCGCCCGATGCTGTCCTCGTCGCCGCCGATGATCCCGCATGGCCCAAAGATTCGGAGGATTACGACTGGTTGTGTTCCGTCATCTCAGAGGTTCTCACGGCAAACGGAATTGGCGGTGTCGAGATGAAGTTCGTGCCACCGCAAAAAACGTAATCCTGTTCACAGCCACCTGTCTTTCCCTTCTGTCCAAATCGTTGTCTTGTTGTGGGGTGCTGCGGCCAAGGTCAACATCGCTCTAGCCCTTGAAAATCAAGGGTGAAAGCGTGCTGTCACCATTCGTTCTGTGAGGGTTACGATTTGCCCAAGATGAGATCGACCACCCAACATCCTCGAACGTGTTCACTCGGTTGTCGGCAGTGGTTCAGGATGTCGGCGTTGTCGCATTCAGCGTCTTGAAGTGCGTCGGCAAGGATCGGCATCTGGTCGAAGGCACGCTCTTGGTAAATGTGTTCGGCAAGTTGGGTGACGGTTGGCGTGAGCCACTTGCGTTGACGACGAATTCTCTTGAAGGAATCCCCGAAGACGCATCGGAGCAGACCACATTGAGCCTTCGCCTCACTTTGTCGGTTGCTTGAAAGTTCACCGGCAGCGTCGAGAAGGTTCGTCGAGACAGCACGCAGGCTCTCCCCTTCCTTGACACACCCAATGAAAGCATACAAGACCTCAATACCACAACCGCTCTGATCCCGTGCCTGCTCTACCTCAGAGGCATGTGCCTCTCCATCCGCAAGTTTTTCCCCAACGTCTACAGCGGCCCGGATGTCTGCAATCCAAGTGGAATCGGGAGGGGCCATCTCCTCCAGTGGAAAGTGCCAATGACGACGACAGCACGCCACGGCAAAGAGCCGTAACTTCCTCTCGCTCGCCTTGCCTTCCAAGTACCCCAGCATTGGAGTCGGGGATTTTGCCTTGAGCCATTCGGCTTCCGTCATCGCTTGTCCTCTGAACCGCCTTTTTGCCCCATGATACCTTGAATCCGCTTGGAGTTCGGGACAGTTTTCGTGGCAGTCACCTATCTTTCCGTTCCAACCATACAATTGTTTTGGTTTGGGGTGCGGGTCGCTGGCTCGCACCGCGACCGCTCACGCCCGTGGAACAACTCATCGAAGAGAGCCGCACTGCAACCGAGAAACTGTTGCGAGCCGTGCTGCGAATCGTGTGGGTCGCGTTTGCCATCAGCAGCATCCTCGGCATCGCGAACGCACCGCTCATCCTCGCGTGGCAGAATCTCGTTTCGCCCGTCGGCATTCTGCTCGGGCCGCCGTTGGTGCTGCTCACGTCGGTCGCACTCGTGGCTGGTTTCATCCTGCTGCTCGTGTCGCCGTTGGGTGTGTGGATCGTTTGGCCATTTGCGAAACTCGTCGAATGGAGCCTGGCGGGGTGCGAACTGCTCGTTCACGCGGTGGAGCAGATTCCCGGCGCCTGGATCTACGCTCCGGCACCGTCTGCGTGGTGGCTCATTGCCTTCTATCTCGGCGTTGCGGGTGCGGTGTTGCTGCCTGCTCCGTGGTCGCGACGTTGCCTGCTATCGCTTGTCGCGTTGGTGTTCGCGGGGCTTGCGATCAGCGGTCAGCCGCGAACATCTGACGAGTGCCGATTCACCTTCTTGAGTATCGGGCACGGTTGTTGTGTGCTCATCGAAACGCCTGACGGTCGCGTGCTGCTCTACGACGCCGGCACAACCACTGGCCCCGATGCCGTTCGCCGTGTGATCGCTCCGTATCTGTGGTCTCGCGGCATCACTCGCATCGACGAAGTGTTCATCTCGCACGCTGACCTCGACCACTTCAACGGAGCGCCGGAGTTGCTGAAACGCTTCCCGGTCGGTCGTGTCACGCTGACGCCAACGTTCACCGATAAATCCTCGCCGGGCGTCGAGGCGGCCCTCGCGGCGTTCGAGCGTCACAAAGTTGCCACGCGAATCGCAGTGGCCGGGGATCGCTTCGAGGCTGGCCGCGTGACACTCGACGTGCTGCATCCACCAGCCGAACGTCTCGCAGGCAACGAGAACACGCGGAGCATGGTGCTGCTTGTGCGAAGTGGCTCGCACACGGTGTTGCTCACCGGCGACCTCGAAGGGCTTGGGCAGACGAAGGTTCAGGAACGTCCGGTGTCGCCGGTGGATGTGATGTTGGCCCCGCACCACGGGGCGAAGTCGGCACACGTTCCGCTTCCGTCGCTGGTGGCAACGTGGGCGAAACCGAAGTTTGTGATTTCGAGCCAGCGACCGGGGCCAACCGAGCATCTTGCGAAAGCGTATCCAGGCGCGTCGATCTGGGATACGCCGACGGCGGGAGCAGTGACAGTGCGTTGTCACTCGACGGGTGTGGTCGCGGAAGCCTTTCGCAGCAGTGAGGTTCTCGTGGTGAAACGCGGTCAGTGAGCGAACAACGGGAATTGCTGAGAAGAGTTGGTGTCTTGAACGATATCGTTAGAAGCGCTACGGTTTCTTTTCAAAGCGATTGGTTGGTTTGAGTACAAGAGAGGCCGCTGCGCCCCCACCTCTCCCCCGATTTTGGGGGGAGAGGTCGCGACGAGTCTTCGAGTCGTGGGTGAGGGGGTACTGCTGTCTCCAATATCAGTGGCAATACGTTCTTACTGTTTCGCCGTTAATCGCGCCACTTCGGCGCAGTCCTTGTCACCACGACCACTGAAGCACACCACCACCACTTCATCCTTGGAACGCTTCGCGGCAATCTTCATCGCCTCGACAACAGCGTGCGACGTTTCCAGCGCCGGCAAGATTCCCTCCAACCGACCGCACAAATGGAAGGCGTCGAGCGCTTCCTGATCGGTGACGGAGCAATATCGCACTCGCTTGGCGTCGTGCCAGTAGGAATGCTCAGGCCCGACGCCTGGGTAATCCAGGCCCGCCGAGATCGAATGCACGTCGGCCGTTTGCCCGTCGTCGTCCTGCAAAACGTAGCTGAAACTGCCGTGCAGCACGCCCGGTGCGCCGTTGTTCAGAGTCGCTGCGTGCTGCCCTGGCTTCGCATTTCGACCACCCGCCTCGACGCCAACCAACTCGACGTCCGCATCATCGACGAACGCATAGAACGCACCGGCTGCGTTGCTGCCACCACCCACACATGCCACGACCACGTCAGGTAACTTCCCGGTCTGGGTTAGGCACTGCTGCTTCGTTTCGATGCCGATGACGCTCTGGAAATCGCGCACCATCTCCGGGAATGGATGCGGCCCGACGACGCTGCCGATGATGTAGTGCGTGTCCTCGACGCTGCTCATCCACTCTCGCATCGCCTCGTTCGTGGCGTCCTTCAGCGTCTTGCTGCCGCTGTTCACGGGGAAGACTTCGGTGCCCATCGCCCGCATCCGGAAGACGTTCAACTCCTGCCGGCGAATGTCTTCGCTGCCCATGTACACGCGGCACGACATGCCGAACAGCGCCGCAGCCGTGGCGGTCGCGACGCCGTGCATACCCGCACCGGTCTCGGCGATGACACGCTTCTTGCCCATGCGCTTCGTGAGCATCGCTTGCCCGAGGGCATTGTTGATCTTGTGCGCGCCGGTGTGATTGAGGTCTTCTCGCTTCAGGAAGATGCGAGCGCCGCCAGCTTCCTTGGTGAGCCGTTCCGCGAAGTACAGACGTGATGGCCGGCCGACGTACTCGTTGAGCAATCGGTGGAACTCGGTCTGGAACGCGGGGTCGAGTTTGGCTTCGCGATAGGCCTTGTCGAGCTGTTCGAGCGCGAACATCAGCGTTTCGGGAACGAAGCGACCGCCGTAGGGACCGAAGCGGCCGCGGGCGTCGGGAACTGCGGAGACGGGAGCGGTTGCGGTCGGCATATCGTGAACTCGTGGCTAATCGGTAGGTGAATCGGCACTGTCTTTTGTGTCAGAAGTGGGTGGCGAGTTCAAGGCATCGACAGGCTTTGGAGTGAGCAATCCGCGAACAAGAAACCCGACGCCCACAAGAGCGAGGAGATAGAACCCTGAGCGCTGAAGCCAGAGACGGCCCAACTCTGGTGGCTGTTTCTCTTGCTGTACCACGGCAATTACGACATACGAAAGGAGCGGTTGCGACTCCTTCGGCGACCGCGTATTGAAGTGAACATCGATTGCCGTGTATGCATCTTCCCATCGCCAACGCTTGGACGCACCAATGATGTCGAAGGAGGGCGATTCACCCTTGCTCCCCATGATCGCTTCCACCTCCTGAAGCGACATGCCGATTTGGATGCGGGCAGCAGCTCGTGGGCGGGCCGACAGGTCGATGACGGTATCCCAATAAACCACGGCGAGAACGCCCGTGATGAGCAACAGCGCCATTCCGGATCTGATCCGTCCTTTTCGCATGATCGTTCCTCGTTCTGCGATGTTCCAAACCTAGCACACGGTTCGGATGGGATCGGGTTGAAGCGATTGGTAGAATTCCCACACTGTCGCTGTTGGAGAAGACATGCCCGAGTTGCCGGAAGTCGAAACCGTCGTGCGCGATCTGCGACCGCTGCTTACGGGGCGGTCGATTGTCAGCGTGCGGCACAGCAAGAAGAAACTGCGTCGGCCGTGGAAGCCGGAATGGAACGCGAACGCCACCGGAGCGAAAATCGCTGGCGTGCGGCGTCGCGGGAAGTGGATACTCGTCGATTTGGTGAGCCGCGACCCGAAAGGAATCGCTCCACTCCTGCGTGTCCATCTCGGCATGAGCGGACAGTTCACCGTCGTGAGCGCTGCGACCCCCGAGCAAGATCACGTTCACCTCGTCTTCGCACTCGACAACAGCACCGAGTTGCGGTTACGCGATCCACGGCGCTTCGGCGCTGCGGAGTGGTTCGCGAGTCGGGCGGCACTCGAAACGGAGATGGACGCCGAACTCGGTCCCGAGCCGTTCGGCATGGATGCAGCTGCGTTTCACACGACCGTCACGGGAACCACTCGTAATCTGAAGGCGATTCTCCTCGATCAGACGATTGTCGCAGGGGTCGGGAACATCTACGCCGACGAAGCGCTATTCCGGGCGAGACTACATCCCGGACGCAAAGGGAAGTCGCTAAAACCGGCGGAAACGGATCGGTTGCGTGAAGCCATCGAAGCGGTCATCACGAAAGCCATCAAGTCACGCGGTTCGACGATTCGCGATTACGTCGGCGGCTCCGGACTTCGCGGCGGCTTCCAGAATGAGTTCGCGGTGTACGGTCGCACCGATGAAGCGTGCCCAACGTGCGGCACCGCCATCAAGTGTGAACGACTCGCGGGGCGTTCCTCGCATTATTGCCCGAATTGTCAGAAGAGTTCACCGCAGAGAACGCAGAGAACGCAGAGGAAAACCACGAAGGCCACAAGGTCTTGAACGGTTTGACCCTCCTGTCTTTCTCTGTGTTCTCTGCGTCCTCCGCGGTGAATCCTTATGTCGTATCGCGCGTTCAAACGCCTGCTCGGTGAAACCAGCCTGGAGCGGAAGTGCCGCTTGCTCCTCGGAGCCGGCGTGGTGCTGCTCATCACCGGCAGCTTCTGGGTGTACGCTCGGCAAACCGAAGAACTCGCCTACGAGCAACTCGAAACGACCGGCAGAGCGCTGCTGTCGCCGATCGTCGCCAGGCTCCACATTCGCGGCGAGCAGTTGCAGGCCATCGACGACTTCCAGAAACTCACCGAAGCCCACTGGCCCGCGACCCTCAAGGGCTACAGCACACGCCTCATCAAACCCGACACGAAAGACCCCGAATATCTGCCGACCAGCGACGACCTCACCGTCATGCATCGCATCCAGAACGACGGCAAAGACGAAGCCTCACGGCAAGCCCCGAAGGAGAACGCCTTCTATTACTATGGGGCGATTCGTGCCGGGCAGTCGTGCGTGAACTGTCACCGCGACCCCGCGAAGGTCGGCGATAAGCTCGCACTCCCCAACCTGAAGCAAGACGACCTCATGGCCGTCGTGCGAATCCGCCTCTCGACACAATCCATCGAGGAAGGCTTCCACACGAACCGGGCGTTACTCATCTCGTTCGCGATCGGCACATCGCTGCTCATCATCGCGGGAAGCTACCTCATCATCCGATATGTGATCGTGAAGCCGGTGAAGCACCTCAAGGAAGTGTCCGAAGCGATCGCGGCTGGCGAGTTGAACATCCGCAGCGAGATCCAGACTGGCGACGAGTTCGAGGACCTCTCGCATGCCTTTAACCGGATGCTTCGCAATCTCACGAACATTCAAGACCGCAACAAGAAGCTCATCGCCGACCTCGACCGCAAGGTCGATGAACTCGCCCGCGTGAACATGGCGCTTTTCGAGAGCAACCGCCTCAAGAGCGAGTTCCTTTCGACCATGAGCCATGAACTGCGAACGCCGCTCCATCAAGTCATCGGTTTCTCGGAAATCCTGCTGACAGCCGACAACCTGACCGAGAAGCAACATCGTTATTCCGCGAACATCATGACAGGCGGGCAGCGGTTGCTCGCGCTCATCAATGACATTCTCGATCTCGCGAAGCTCGAAGCCGGCAAGATGCGGCTTCATCTCGACACGGTGAACCCCGCGTCGGCAGCCGAACACGCCGCCGCGATGTTTCGCCCGCTCGCCGAGAAGAAGAACATCGACTTGAAGGTGATCGCCGATCCGGGGTGTCCGTCGGGTCGGCAAGACTCGGGAAAGCTGCACCAAATCCTCACGAATTTGCTGTCGAATGCTGTGAAATTCACGCCGGAGGGTGGGCGTGTGACGCTCAAGGCGTCGTCTGACGGCAACGAACTCGTTTTCACCGTTACGGATACGGGAGTCGGCATCAGTTCGGACGAACAAGACCTGATCTTCGAGAAGTTCCGGCAGGCAGCGAACCCAATGACACGTGAACAAGGCGGCACCGGATTGGGCCTGAGTATCGTGCGAGAACTGGCGAAACTTCTGCGTGGTGATGTGACGCTGAACAGTGAGTTGGGACGCGGAAGTAGCTTCAACGTGCGCATCGCGGCGAGGCTCGCGGATGAACCTTTGGCCGAGTTTGAACTGTCAGATGGGGGAGCGGCCGCTGAACCGCCAAGCGACCGAGCAAGCGCCTGAGGAGCAAAACCAAGGCAAAATCGCCGCACGATCAAAGACCGATGAAAGGGACGATCCGGACTGAAACCAAGAGAGTCATTTTTCAAAGGACACATTGCAAGGGTTTCATCGCTGTGTCTCGGTCTTTTGCATCGATCGTGTTTTTCATCGGTCTATGATCGTGCGGCGATTTCTCTCTTGATTGTGAACCATGAACATTCCGCATCTGCATGATTGGCCAACAACCGAACCCGAAGCCGTCGAGTTGCAGAATTCGCTCGCAAGTCGCGTCGATGTGTCGCCGGCGCTCGGCAACTTCGACATCGTCGCGGGCTGCGACATTGCCTACCACCTCACAGAGCCAATCCTGTATGCGGCCGTGGTGTGCGTTAGAACGTCTGATCGGACAGTGGTCGAAACTCACACCGTAACTCAAGAAGTGACATTCCCGTATATTCCGGGTCTGCTGTCATTCCGTGAAATCCCCGCACTGCTTCGCGCCTTTGGCGAGTTGCGCCACCCCCCCGACGCGGTTATGCTCGATGGACAGGGGATCGCTCACCCAAGACGCTTCGGCCTCGCTTGCCACTTGGGGTTGTGGCTCGACTTGCCGTGCCTCGGGTGTGCGAAAAGTTGGTTGACCGGAGATTACGATGAGCCCGGCACCCAGGCCGGCGACATCGCTCCGCTGACAGTTGGGGGTAGTGAAGTTGGGGTGGTTTTGCGGTCGGCAACGGGGGCAAATCCGGTCTTTGTGTCACCTGGGCACAAGTTGGATATCGCGTCGGCGGTTGCGGTCGTTCGAGCGACGCTGAGTGGCTACCGACACCCAACCCCAACGCGAGAAGCTCACATGGCCGCGAACCAACTGCGGATGCGGGGGAGTTCGTGTTGAGTGTTTCGTGTTGAGTGTTTCGTGTTTGGGAAAGATGGTTGCGGATTCTGAGGTCGCTCACTCGCTGTCGCAAGACTGAACACGAAACACGAAACACGAAACACGAAACATGAGAAAGCGGTTGCGTGGCCGGTTCGATGTGAACGATCCGAGTAACGGTTGCCCGGCGACGAGGTTGGGGAAATGGGATACTTACGCTGCTCCGATTTCTTACAACCCACCGCGCTTCACCGACGATAGACATGCGTAGAATGAATTGCAGTCCACTGAACGGGTGAACCGTTGTGTGGCGGACGCGAAGATCAGAAGAGACGAGATCAGCCAAGCCAAGTGTGGTCGGCCTTCCGGAACATCCGGGGGAACCGTACACCAAAGCTGCCGACAGTGCCCCCGGCGTGACCGGGCACGGAGACGTAACCCCATGCGAGATGCAACCCCCGGTCGCTGGCACTGGCATCGCGGACGGATCACACCGACCGCAGCGACTCCGCATTGGGTTGATCGAGTCCAGACGCCAACCGCGGCGCCGGCACTCGTCGGCGCGAATGAAAAACCTGGTCCCGACGGCATTCGTCACGAACTCGTGGCGCGAGTTCGTCGGGAGATCGCGGCCGGCACTTACGACACCGAAGAGAAGTGGCTCGCCGCGGAGGAAGCGCTCCTCCGACGGCTCGAAGAACGCATGTGACGTGTATTCGCTGCTTGTGGCATAGCAGTGACTCCTGCTCCGCCACAAGCGGCGAATAGCCTCAGCCGCGACTTGAAGGGGAGCGAGCAATTCGCTTCTCTTTGTGTCGCGGCTAAACGTTTGAGGGGGTCGCCCGCTATAATTGGCTTGTGTCGTGAAGCATTACCTTGGAGGGGTTCGCCGTGTCCCTGACCTCCGTTTCGGTCTCGCAGACCCCGGAGAGCAAGTTCCGGGAATACCTTGCGAGCAGGCCCACCCCGCAGCGATTCACCAATCAACAGCAGAAGCTGGTCGAACACGTCTTCGCGAAGCACTCGCACTTCGAGGCCGAGCAACTCATCGAGGAACTGAAGACAGCCGGCCGACAAGTTAGCCGAGCAACCGTGTACCGCACGCTGTTGAAACTGGTGGATGCCGGGTTGTTGCGCCGCATTGAGTTGCCAACAGGCACGGTGTACGACCACGATTACGGCTACCCTGCTCACGATCACATGGTCTGCGAGCAGTGTCACCGGATGATTGAGTTCCAGAGCGAGAAGATCGACGCGGTGTTACAGGAAGTGTTGGGTGAACATCTCTTCCGTGCGAGCGGTCGGAGTCTGGTAATCCGGGGAACATGTGCCGAATGTAACGCCGCCCGAGCCTTGAAGCGACGGCTCGTGATGTGATCAACTGCATTTGCGACGGCGGACCCACCAGTAGCCAGCCGAAACGAGCAGTAAGCCGCCGACACCCGCGACCAATCCGAGAGTTTGATCGGGTCGCAAGCC
This sequence comes from Planctomycetota bacterium, assembly GCA_021413735.1. Taxonomy (GTDB): domain Bacteria; phylum Planctomycetota; class Planctomycetia; order Gemmatales; family Gemmataceae; genus Gemmata. The sequence continues at coordinate 36,586 of JAIOPV010000025.1, read as the reverse complement.
GCGATATTCCACCGTTGGCCCCGCAATCGCTGTCACCTCGAACTTCTGTCTGTCGCGATGGCCGTATGCGATGATCGTGGCGAAATACGTTCCCGGTCCGGGTCGTGCGAACTTGCACACGCCGCGTTCGTCTGTCTTCGCTTCCGCGATCACCGCTCCACTCTCATCGGTGATCGTAACCTTCGCCTCATCGGCTGGCGTTTCATCGTCGAAAGCCGCTTCCGTGACCAACACATCCGGCGTTTCTTCCGGCATCCTCACGACCAACCGAAGATCGTGTGCGGCGGCTCGACCCGGCGATAACGCGACGGCACCGACAACGAGAACTAAAACGAGAAAGCGAGTTCGCATGGGATCATCCGGCGTGTGACGATTTCACCAATCATCATACCGATTCGCCGCACGGAGGCAGCATGTCGATCTGGGAAGCAGTTCTCCTTGGTGTCGTGCAAGGGCTGACGGAGTTTCTGCCGATCAGCAGCACGGCCCATCTGCTCATCGCGAGAAAGTTGCTCGGCCACGAACACCCCGAAGATGCGTTCACCATCGTCATTCAACTCGGCACGCTCCTCGCGGTGTTCGTGTACTTTCGCTCCGACATCGCCCAGATGCTCGCGGGCTTGTGGGCCGACATTCGCGCATTGCGAATCGGCAGCACACCAGATTCGCGGCTGGGTTGGCTCATTGTGCTTGGCACGGTGCCAGCGGTTGCAGTTGCGTTCACTCTGAAGAAGCATTTGAAGGAGATGTTCTTCAACGTGCCGTCGATCGCGATTGTGTCGATTGTTTTCGCACTGCTGATGCTGGCTTCGGAATGGTGGTCGGCACGTCGAACGCGCCTCGGATTGCAAGCGAAGCGCGAAGCCGACCTCACCTGGCGGGAAGCGTTGTGGGTGGGATTTTGGCAGGCATGTGCGTTGATGCCCGGCGGGTCGCGGTCGGGCACGACGATCACTGGCGGGCTGTTCGCTGGTCTCGCACGGCCGACCGCTGCGAGGTTCTCATTCTTGTTGTCGCTGCCGGTGATTCTGGGAGCAGGGCTGAAGGAACTGTTCGACGAGTACAAGAAACTTCACAATCCGAAGCCGGACGAGGCGGCGAGCCTGTTCGCGTCCGGCGACGACGTGACGGCGTTGATCGTGGGAACGGTGGTGTCGGCGGTGGTGGGGTATCTGTCGATTGCGTTCCTGATGCGCTTCTTGCAGTTCCACACGATGACGGTGTTCGTTGTGTACCGGTTGCTGCTGGCGGCGATCATTTTGGTACTTCTCGCTGCGAACGTGGTGAATTGACTCTGGCGAGCTGGGAGCGTCATTATTGTCGGTGAAAGATTGTGGTCCGCTCGCTCCGCGAGCGGTTCGCAAGCAGTTGGGAGAACGGAGAAGTCCTTGGTTCGCCAACCGCTCGCGGAGCGAGCGGACCACAATCAAACCCGCCAACCTCTTTCCACCGACTTTCCAGACGCTCCCGGCTCGCCAAAAATGTTGAACACTTCTGGCGCCGGGCGGACATGATACGGGTAGAGGAGTTTCGCCGATGCCGCGTATCCGCCTACCAATCCGACTGACCGCACCGTTCACCAATGAAGATGATCGCGCATTGCTCGACCGGTTCGTCGACGAGCGAGACGAAACGGCGTTCGCGGCACTCGTCGGTCGGCACGCTCGCATGGTGTACGGCGTCTGCAAGCGTGCCGTGCGGGACGAACACCTCGCGGAAGACGCATTTCAGGCTGTGTTCCTCGTGCTGGCGAGAAACCCCGCTGGCATGGCTGCGTCGGCGTCGGTCGGCGGATGGTTGTTCGGCATCGCTCGTCGCGTGGGGTTGGCGGCACGTCGGCACGAGGAACGCCAGCTTCGGCGAAGGGCAACCGTCAGGTCGCCGGTCAACGGTGAGTCCAACTTCGACGACTTACTTCAAGTTCTCGACGAAGAACTCGCTCGCCTGCCCGAAGACTATCGCGCTCCGCTCATCGCGTGCTTCCTCGAAGAACGCACGCAGGATGAAGCCGCGAAGCATCTCGGGTGGAGTCTCAGCACGCTTCGGCGACGTCTCGATCACGGCAAAGAACTGCTGCGTGGGCGACTCACGCGACGAGGCGCAACGCTGGCCGGCGGGCTGTTCGCGGGCGTGTTCGCGCCATCGGTGCGGGCAACGGTGCCATCGCACTTGCTCGGGATGACCGTCGAACCTTCGACGCTCGCGAAGACGTTTGCGGCCGAGGTAACCTGCGGAGTGGCCGGAATGAAACTCGCATTCGCAACGATGGCACTCGCGGCGATAACCGGGCTGGTTTTGGCGTTCGCGGGTGGCGACAAGTCCGCACCCCCCGACGGGCCGACAACTCAAGTTCACCGCGATATCAGCCCCGCACCGCGAGCGGTCGAACGCACGCCGTGGGTTACGATCTCAGGCCGTGTGGTGTTCCCACAGGAACGCGACATTCCGCCTCTGCAACTCGTGCCGCGAGGCGCGGTCAAGGACGCCGATTTCTTCGGGCAGCCAATCGTTGGAGATGTCCTGATCGACCCTCGAACGCGGGGCATCGCGAATGCCATGGTCTGGCTTCGCCCCGATTGCGACGACAGGAAACCCGCGTTCCCCACGGACCGAGTTCACCCGAAACTCGCCGTCGTGAAGCCGCAAGATCATCACGTGTTCGCGAGTCCGGGTGGTTTCACGCCGCGAGTGGTTGCGGCCCGTGCCGGGGATCGCGTGATCTACGGAAACGAGACGCCAATTGCATTCAGTGTGAAATCTGATCGAGTCGATGTGAACGCCAACCCGGTGGGCAAGAGCGGCGACTTCAACGTGCTCTTGCCGCGGGGGCAATCGTACACGACGGAGCCGCTTCCGCCGCTGCGTATCTGCGACGTCGTGCGAGACAGCATCCACCCGTGGGTGAATGGTTACGTCTGGGCGTTCGATCATCCGTACTTCGCGGTAACGGACGCTAACGGCAACTTCACGATCCCGAACGCACCGGCTGGCACCTGGCGCTTGATGATCTGGCACGAGAAGAGCGGTTATCGCAATGGTGCTGCGGGCAAGTTCGGTGAACGCATCACGATCTCTGGCGACGGCACGATGAATCTGGGCTCCGTCGTGCACGCGAGTGGTGGCTGGAACGACTAATTGAGCGATTGTGCAACGCCGCAAGCGGCGAAACATTCCCTTTTCCCATTCCCGAGGTTCTTCCGATGCGACTTCTGTCGTGTGTGTTCTGCTGCGCGCTTTTGGGTGATTTCGCCCGTGGCGATGATCCGAAACAAACCTGGACCACCATCAAGGGTCGCGTCGTGTTCCCCGAGGATAAGCCGTTTCCGAAGCGAGTGGCGCTCGACATCAACCAGGATAAACCGCACTGTCTTGGAAAGGGCGTCATCCTTGATGAGTCGGTGCTGGTGAACCCGAAGAATCGCGGCATCCGGAATGTGGTCGTGTTTCTCCGCCCGCTCAAGACGGACGAGAAAGAATTCGCCGCGTCGCAGATTCACCCGGATGATGCGAAACGGAAGCCAGCCGAGGTCGTGATCGACCAACCGTGCTGCATGTTCGTGAACCGTGTGACAGTCGCTCGCCCCGGCGACACGATTGTGGTGAAGAACCCCGCGCCGGTGCCGCACAACTTCTTCTGGAACAGCGCGAACAACGGCGATTACAACGTGGCGATTCCCGTCCGCGGGGACTGGAAGATGGAAAAGCCGCTCGTCGCGGAGTCGGGAGCCATTCAGTACAAGTGCACGATTCACGGATGGATGACCGGCTACGTCCGAATCTTCGACCATCCGTACTTCGCGGTGACCGACACCGACGGCAACTTCGAGATCAAGAATGCTCCCGACGGGCAGTTCCGAATTGTGTTTTGGCATGAATCTGGGGTGCGTGGCGGTGCGAAGGGTCGTTTCGGCGAGCCGATTGCGATCGCAGGGCGAACGATGGAGATGAAACCGACGGACTTCGACATCGGTCTGAAGTAGCGGCACCGTATTAAGTTATGCGGTTTCATATTGGGTAATAATTCAACTCGGTGTTTTGGCGTGTCGAATAGTGTTCGATTTTTGCTCATCGTGTCCAATTTCCGGAACTTTTCTTGTCCGGAAGCGTTCAAAAGAGTGGCCTGAGTCATGCCAGGCCATTGCGGGAGAGATTGACAATGTCGCCAAGGGTTGCGCGGGTCATTTCAACAGTCGCCTTGGGGTATACCCTGGCACTGGTGCCGCTGCTGTGCGCTGCCGACGAACCAGCACCAAAGAGTCTCGGGGACACGAAACCCGTTGACTGGTCGAATTACACCTACGTGACGGATACGGTCGGCGAGATTGTGCGAGCCGACGCGAGCAAGCTCGTCCTGCGCATCACGTGGTACGAGACCCAAGCTGCCAAGAACAACGGGAGGAACAACGGTCGCCGGAACCTGAGCGGGAATCACCGCAACTTCCGGAACCCTTACGCCTCCGGCATGAATCGGCCCAAGGGCGTCACGAAGGAAGTGCACCACGATTACGAACTGGAGTTCGTGCCGGAAACGCTGGTCCGCAACCGGCACCTTGCACCGAAGGCACCCGGCGGAGGGCCCGCAGCGCAATACACCCAGGCCGAGTTGGATGAACACCGCGCTCCGGCTGGGGCGCCGTGGTACACCGCTTCACCCTCCGAGTTGGTTCCGGGCACAATCGTCGAAGTCATCATCATCCGCGATAAACACATTCGCTTCGAGTCTTCGCTTCCCAATCGGGATCGTCCGGGTGAAACGGGAACGTCACGCCACGCGAACTGTTGACCACCGCTCCAAGTCCATCCGACCTGAAGCCGGCTCGAACATCAGCCGCGGTTCCGCCTTGAGCGCCGTAGCCGGGCACGAGGAACCACACGTTCGGCAACTCGGCCCGCAGTTCCGCCAGTTCTCGCGGATGCGTTGCGCCAACGACCGCACCGACATCGCCCAGTCCGCAAGCTCCGATAGTCGGCTTGTTCCACTCGGCGACCGCTGCCGCGACGTGTCGATACAGTGGCTTGCCGTCGCAGTTCAAATCCTGGAACAGCCCTGAGCCCGCGTTACTGGTCCGCACGAGAACGAAAACGCCACGTTCGGCCGCCTTCGCCGCGACGAGGAACGGCTCCACGGCATCACGCCCGAGATACGGGTTGATCGTGAGCGAGTCAGCGCCCCACACCGGGAAGGTTTCGCCGTCGATCTTGCAACCTTCGAACGCGGCATCGGCGTAAGCGGTGGCGGTGCTGGCGATGTCGCCGCGTTTGGCGTCGAGGATGGTGACGAAGCCCATCTCCTTCGCGCGATTCAGCACGGCTTCCTGAGCGTGCATCCCCCACTTCCCGAGCAGCTCGAAGAACGCGGACTGCGGTTTCACGACGCCGGCAAACGGCGCGACGAGTTCGAGAACCTTCACGCAGAATGTGGCGGTGTGTTCCGCGACGGCCTGCAAGCGAGCGGTCGTCGGGTGCGGCAACGGAGCTTCGCGGATGGATTTCGGCAGCGATTCCCAGCGTGGGTCGATGCCGACGCAGAGCGGCCCCTTGCGGCGAACAGCTTCGGCGAGACGATCTGAAAACGACATGCGAAACAACTCCATGAACCAACGCCGTCACCAGCGAAGAGGTTGTAGCTTGAACTGTACTCGTCTGCGCATCGCGTCGCAACCTTGTCAGGCTGCACGAAAAAACCGGGGGCTCGAAAGCCTCCGGTTCGTTGGTTATCGTTTAGCTGACCAGCGGGTTCACACCCGCCGCTCGCCTGTCACTTCTTCGCGTCTGGCTTCGGCAGGTCGGCCAGTTCGACCGGAACCTGAGCATAATGGCTGAACTCCATCGAGAAACTTGCCTGGCCCTTCGTCGCACTGCGAAGGTCATTGGTATACCCGAACAGGTTCGCCAACGGCACCTTCGCCACAACTTGAGCGATGCCCTTGTCCTCGCTCGTTTCCTCGATCAGCCCACGCTTGCTGCTGATGTTGCCGGAAATCTGACCCTGGTAGTCCTTCGGCGAAACCACCACGATCTTCATGATCGGCTCACGCAACTCGATGCCCGCCTTTTCCTGTGCGGTTCGGAACGCTTCACGAGCGCACAAGTAGAACGCATCCTGCGATGAGTCCACGTCGTGCATCTTTCCGAAGTGGAGGGTGAACTCCAGGTCCACGAATGGGAACGGGTATTTGTACCCCTTCTTCGCTTCCTCCCGGAGACCTTCCTCAACGCTTGGGATGTACTCTTTCGAGATCGTCCCCTGCGTAATCGCGTTCACGAAATACACGCTGTTCGGGTCCGGCTTGATCTTCGGATCGTTCAGTTCCTCGATCTCGGCAACCTTCTCCGCGATCTGCTCAGGGGTCAGTGGGGTGTACTTCACCGAGATCACGGCGAACTTACCGCGACCGCCGGTTTGCTTCGAGAACTTGTACTCGAAGTCCACCGGCCGAGCGAGGCACTGACGATACGCGACTCGCGGCTTGCCCAGGGTGATCGACTTCACGTCGTCCTGCGACACGCCAACGGCGCGCTTCAGTTTCTCGACGCTGATTTCCAGGTGCAACTCGCCCATCCCCGAAAGGATGGTGTCCTTCGTTTCGTCGTCCGTGTGCGTCTTCAACGTGGGGTCGTCTCGCACCAGACGGTTGAGCGCCTCGCCAACCTTGCCGCTGTCCAGCGTCTTGCTGAACGTGAGCGCCTGAGCAACGACCGGCTTCGGGAACTGAATCGCTTCAAGCGCGACCGGCTGATCGGGGTCGGACAAGGTGTTACCCGTGTACGTTTCCGACAAACCCATTGCCGCGACGATGTCGCCCGGACCTGCCTTTTCGAGCGAGATCCGCTTGTCACCCATCATGCGGTAGAACCGCGCGATGCGTTCCTTCTTGCCGTTGGTCGTGTTCGTGTACGTTTCGCCCGGCTTCATCTCGCCGGAATAAACGCGGATGTACACGAGGTCGCCGTTGACCTCGGCAACCGTCTTGAACGCCAGCGCACTCATCGGCTCGGTTACGTCCGGCTTGCGCTTGACCGCATCCTTGGTCTTCGGGTTGATGCCGTCCACCGGGGGGCGGTCGAGCGGACTCGGCATGCAATCCACCACGAGGTCGAGCAGTTGCTGGACACCGTGGAAGTGCTTGCTGCTACCGCAATGCACCGGCGTGAAGATGTTCTCCAGCGTCCCCTTGCGGAGCGCCTTGCGAATCAGAGTGTCCGACACTTCCTTGCCGTCAAGGATGAGTTCCGTGATCTCGTCGGACGCAGCCGAGACGCCGTCGAGCATTTGCTCACGGCGTGTCTTCGCTTCCGCGAGGTACTTCTCCGGCACGTCGGTGACGAAGAACTTGCGGTTCGTCTTGTCGGTCGTGTCACGCGTGATGAGCTTCATCGTAATCAGGTCGATGATGCCCTCAAGCGCCGAGTCCTGACCAGCAGGAAGCGTGACCACGACCGGGGTTGCCCCCAGCTTGGTCTTCATCTGTTCGACGCAGCCCCAGAAGTCCGCGCCCATGCGGTCGAGCTTGTTCACGTAGGCGATGCGGGGAACCTTGTACTTGGCTGCCTGCCGCCAAACCGTGCCCGACTGCACTTCAACGCCACCCTTGGCGCAGAACACGCCGACCGCACCATCAAGGACACGCAGCGATCGTTCGACTTCGGCCGTGAAGTCGACGTGCCCAGGTGTGTCGATGATGTTGATGGCGATGTCGTGATCTTCGCGATCCTTCCAGTCGACCGACACGGCCGCCGAGTTGATCGTGATACCCTTCTGACGTTCGAGTGGGTCGAAGTCGGTCGTGGTGTCTCCGTCGTCGACGTCGCCGACTTTGTGCTTGGTTCCGCTGTAGTACAGAATCCGCTCCGTTGTGGTGGTTTTGCCAGCATCAACGTGCGCCATGATCCCGATGTTGCGTACTTTGTCGAGCGTCATCGTCTTCGGACCGGGGTAGCACCGGCTCCTTCCAGGGGGGTGACACGAACCACACCGCCGCTCCCACTGTGGGGCGGCGGTATGAGTTAGACGCGCCAGCCGACGATTGGATTCAGCGGCAGACGGACCAATACTATATCGTATCGCAGAGGAACAAACCGTCCAGCCCGACCGAGTGTGAAGGTTGGATGACGAGTGACGCGAACTTCGCGAAGTGGTATTCTCTTTTCTGATTTCTTCACTTCCCGAGGTTCACAAAATGATCCGCCCCATGATCGTGCTGGTCGCGATCGCGCTGCCAACAATCGCAGCCGACGAGCCGAAACTGCCCGGTCCGAAAATCGCGTGGCCCGAGGTAAAAGGGCTTACCTTCGAGAAAGCGCACGTCTATCCGGAAGCCGCCCTCGGCTACTCGGTTGCCTACACAACTCCAGGGCTGACCATCAGCGTGTACGTGTACGACAAGGGGCTGGCCGCGATCCCCACGGGAGCCAAATCGGATATCGTTCGCGATGAGATGAAGCAGGTGGTTGCGGATATCGAAGAGTTGAAGAAACGCGGGCAGTACACTTCCGTGAAGGAGGTGGGCAAAGAAGAGACCATTCGGCTCGGCGAAGGAAAGAATGCCCCAACGGCACTGCGACGAAAGTTCGAGATCGCACGCCCCAAAGAAGCCGAGGCACGATTCAGCGAAGCCTACATCACCGGCTACAAGGATCACTTCTTCAAGATTCGGGTAACCTACGTGAAGGATGGTGCCGAGAAGAGCGAGAAACTCATCCAGTCACTTCTCGAAGCACTCGGCCCGCAATTGAAATGAGTTTCGCCGCTTGCGGCGTCGCACTGAGGAGCAACGCTGCAAGCGGCGAAGTTGGATACCACGAGCAAACGGTCACTGATCCTTCAGTTCCATATCGAACTGTTGGGCGACCGACCGAACCAACGGCGCACCGGGTTTACGTGGCTGTTGGTACCCCCACATTGTCTGCAACAACTCGAAGCCCATCAGCCCGCCGATCAACGTCAGCGTGAATGCGGGAAGCAGGAACAGCAACGGGACGATACCCCACGGGACCGGCCGATAGACGCCTGCACCAGCCGCCGCGAGCTCTTCTTCCTCTTCTTCCTCGTCGGCGCCGGTATCACGCACACCACGCAACGCCCCGGCTGCCGATTCCTCATCGACTTCGAGATCCATATCCGCGAGATCGACATCACCCGTATCCGCGTCTTCGTCGAGGAGTTTCTTGGACGACCGGCCCCGCGGTTTGGGGCCCTCGTCCTCATCTTCCAGCAGAACCACCTCGCTCGAACTCGGTTCTGTCTCGTCGGTCTCGCCACTTTCGTCGCTGACTTCTTCGATGTCGGTATCCGTGCTGTCCATGACGACAGCCTCGGAACCCGAGGGATCCATCGGGGGAATCTCAAAATCGGTCTCGAAGATGTCGCCCTTGCTGCCCTCGGACTCGCTGTCATCGAGCACTGCGTGGTCGTGACTGCCTGTGCTGGAATCGTCGAGCGTGAGTTCAAACTCGCTGTCCGAATCGGTGACGAGTTTCTTCTTGCTCTTCGACGACCCAGTTCCCAGACGGCTTGAGGAGACGCCAGCACCGGCGTCGAGCGTGAGTTCAAAATCGACGTCGGCCTCGCTCCCATCACCGCCTGTCGCAGTCGGGAGAGGCGGAAGCGAACCGCTCTTGGGGTTCTTCCCGCTCTTGGGGTCTTTGTCCTTCGACTTGCTGCGTTCGAGTGAACGGCCAGTGTCGTTTGGCTTGCGGGAGAGAATGCCGCTCTCGCCACCGCGACCGACACGACTGCCCCCAGGCACGTCTTTCGGCAACTCGCCGAGGTCGATTGCGTCGTCTTCGTCGTCGCCCGCGTCTGGTCCCAATTTGAGTTCAAAGGCGTCGTCGCCGCCGTCGAGGCTCAGTTCAAATTCGCTATCGTCGGAAGGTGGCTTCGGCGGCTTCTTCGCGAGATTCTTGCCCGACGTCTCCGTGCTGAGCTTCGTCGAGGATCGCGGGGCCGATAGTTTCGTGGAACTGCCGTCTTTGTGGATGCCGCTCGCAGGACCGCTGAAGTCGATCGCGATCTCTTCCGTTTGAACGGGCGGCAGGTCCGACCGCTTGAACTTGCTGGTCTTCGGGCCAGACGATTTGGAATCGTCGCTGGAGAGCGAGAACACGTCGTCTTCGTCGTCGTTGCTGAGCTTCAGCGGTTCCTCATGCTTCACCTTCGGCGTTCCCTTCGACGGGGTCGCCGGCGAACCCAGGGCGCGGTTCTTGCCAGGGTCGCTACCGGCTCCGAGTTCACGGGCGAGTTCGGCGACGGCGGGTTCCTTGAATCGGAACGATGTTCCGTCGCGGATCTTGCCCCGGTCGAGGGATTTGAAAAGCGGGTCGGTCTTGAGTCGCTTCTTGAAATCGTCCGCGGAGATCCCGAGAACCTCAGCGGCTTCTTCAAGAGTCAGGTGAGCAGCCATTTCGGCAACCCCGCGTGTTGATGAGGTTGAGGATGCGAGATCGTGTTCTCGCGGAGCTACGAGTAATTGTAAACCGCATGGGGCCGTACACAAGTCCGGAAACAGAATCGGGATGGGGAACTGGGTGCGACTGTACCGCGCTTAGGGGTGGCGCGTCTCGCAACCCTACCAGTCCGAACCCATTGGCTCACCCAGGCCAATTGTGCCTGCTGCCTGCCACGTTGTTTGGCTGATTCCGTTCGTCACGAAGCGAAGGCTTCCATCGCAGAGCGCGACGTTGACGCCGCCCGTGTGATTGCTACGAGCAGACATAATCACGGCTCGATTATTGTACGCGGTGTAAGTGCCCACGCAGGGCGCCTTCACCGTTGAGACGCAGCTCGATGTTCGGAAATCGTCGGGCGTGGACGTGTTGGGGGTCCGATTGTGCTGGTAGATCGGGCCTTCGGGGTAGTACATCACGCCGCGGAAGTCGTCGCCTGGAGCTTTCAGAACCTCGGACGCTGCCGTCGTGTTGCTGGTGCCATCGGTGATGTCTTTGATACCCAACCGCCCGTTGGCGAGGAACACACCAGGCGTCGTGATCGACCCGAGCGGCGAAGTGAAGTTCGAGGTCATCGGCCCGATGCCGCCGTTCGCCGCGTAGTTCCCTTTGCCGTAGTAGAGCAGCGCAAGGTTGCCGGGAACGTCGGACGGGCACGAATACACCGGCAACATATTCGCGGAAATGACGCCGTTGGCGTTCGGTTGCTGCCCGAAGCAAAGGCTCAGGTTGGCCTTGTCGTACAGGGCCTGTTGCTCGACATAAGGAAGCAGGAAGAACAGCCAGGTGGCTTCGGAGATGTCTGTGGTGCCGTTGTAGTTGTATCCGGGTGGGAATCGCTCATACACGACGTGATAGCCGTGCAATCCGATCCCGAGTTGCTTGAGGTTATTGCTGCATTTCATGCGAGAGGCGGCCTCCCGAACTTTCTGGACAGCGGGGAGGAGCAGTCCAATCAGGACGGCGATGATGGCGATGACTACCAAAAGTTCGATGAGCGTGAACCCTCGGCGGATCGGAACGAAGCGGGACATGCGAATCTCCGAATTAGGGCTTCGCGGGGGAATCGGACTCCAACGTAAAATCGAATCGATTCAGAACCCCTTTCCGGAGTTCAACGATCGTAGTGCTTTTTTGGTTGTAACGGGCCGGCACGGGTTCAACCTCTTCGGTCATGGTGCCGGGTGGAAACGGTGAGCCAGCGGGGAGCAAACGGCCGGTCTTGCGGCTCGCAGTGATTCGCACAACACGTTGCCCTTCCACTTGTGCTGGCAGGTCGAGAATCTTGTAACTGCCGTTCTCGATGCGTCCCCCAAAGGTCGGAGAAGAACCGTCGGGTGCTTCAAACGAAATTGCACCTTCCTTGACGGGTTCACCCTTGAAAGTGACGTTGCCCTCGACCGCGATGTTCCCCCCGCAGCCGGTAACGCACAGCAGCAAGGTCAGAATCACTCCAAAATAAGGTTGTCTGCGGGTTGACACAAACGTCTCGCCAGGAAAGGCTCGTGGTGTGGAGAAATGGAGAAGCACTCTGTGAATACCACGCCCAGCAGCCCCGAACAAGTAAGAACCCTGTGAGAGGCGAAAGATCGGTTTGCTAAGATGGCGGGATGTCGGACACCATTCTCACTCGCTGTCGTGTCGTTCTCGTGCGTCCGCATTACGCTGGGAATCTCGGCTCGACGGCTCGCGTCATGCGAAACTTCGGGCTGACCGATCTCGTGCTGGTCGCGCCTTACGCAAAGGTCACCGATACCGAGGCTCGTCGGCTTGCCACGCACGGATTGCCGGTGCTTGATTCGGCTCGCGTTGTGCCGGAACTTGGCGATGCCCTCTCGGATTGCGTGTTCACGCTGGCGACGTCGGCGCTCACGGCTGGCGTCGTGCGACGCGGCATGATCGGCACGCCAACCGAGATGATGCCGCACTTGCTTGGTGCTATCGACCGTGGCCCGGTGGCGCTGGTATTTGGCCCGGAACCGCACGGCTTATCGAACGAGGAGATCGGTCGCTGTCACGGGATGATTCACATTCCGGTGGATGCGGAGTTCTCGTCGTTGAATCTGGCGCAGGCCGTGGCAGTGTGCTGTTACGAACTCCGGCAAGCGTGGTCGGCTCGGGTGAACGAACAGCGAAATTCGTCGGCACCCGGACCGACCGTGTCATCGCACGCGGATCAGGAGCGGATGTTCGAGCATCTGCGTGAAGGGTTGCAGGCGGTGGGTTTCTTGTTCGGCTCGCGACAGGACACGCTCATGCACGCGATGCGGCAACTGATTGGTCGGTCATTGCCCAGCCCGGCGGAAGTGCGGATGCTGCACGGACTCGCCCGACAACTACTATGGATTGCTTCACAACGAAAGCCGTCCTAAAGTCTTTACTCTGTGAGCCGCCGGCACGCCGCCCGCGATCCACAGAGTGAAACCATTTTCGACGGTTCGGAATGTTTCGTGGTTCCTGCTCGGTGGCGATAAGGCAATGAACGGGTTCGACATCAAGCCCGAAACTCCAAACACGCAACACCAACCACAGAACCTAGAGCCTCGTCTGAAGGCAGAAGCCTCCAAACGAGGCTTTTCGCTTTCCGGCGTTGCGCCCGCAACCGAGGCCGACGGATTCGCACGCTTTCAGGACTGGCTCGCACGCGGCTACGCTGGCGAGATGAGCTACCTTGAGAAGCACGCCGAGAAACGCCGACACCCCTCCGGTGCGCTGGAATCCGTGCGAAGCGTGGTGATGTTGGGCCTGGAATACTCCGGGCGAGGCCAGAGCGTCAGCGACGGGGTATCTCTGGGCCAGATCGCCAGCTACGCCCAGGGTTCGGACTATCACTGGTTCGTGTGGGATCGGCTCAACTCGCTCGCGGACTGGCTCGAAGCGGAGGTTCCCGGTTGTCAGACCAAAGCTGTCGCCGACACCGCTCCGCTGCTCGAACGCGACTTTGCACGCCGAGCGGGGCTTGGCTGGGTCGGCAAGAACACGATGCTGATAAACCCGCGTCGAGGGAGCTTCTTCTTCCTCGCGGCGTTGCTGACCGACATCGAACTGAAGCCCGACAGCCCGTTCGCCACTTCCCATTGCGGCACCTGCACGGCGTGCCTCGATGCGTGCCCCACCAACGCATTTCCGCAACCATTCGTTCTCGACGCGACGAAGTGCATCAGCTACCTCACGATCGAACTTCGCTCGCCGATTCCGCTCGAACTGAGACCGCAAATCGGGAGCTGGTTGTACGGCTGCGATGTGTGCCAGGATGTGTGCCCGTGGAACCGGAAGCCGTCGCCTGGTCCGGTGGCGTTCCCGCACGATCCGGAAATGGAATGGCTTGACCCGGTGACGCTGCTCGGCCTCGATGCGGATGCCTTCCGACTGCGGTTCAAGCAGACGTCGCTGTGGCGGAACCGTCGGGCGGGGCTTCTCCGCAACGCCGCGATCGTGCTCGGCAACACGGGAGATACGCGAGCGTTGCCGGCGCTGGAGCAGGCGCTGACGGACCCCGAGGAGGTGATTCGCGAAGCCGCTAACTGGGCTATCGAGCGAATCCGCGAACGGAACGAGTCATGAGAGCTTCGTTAGTCGAGAAGTGGCTTGTTGACATGAAAATGCGGATCGTGTAGTTAATCAGAGATGCTACATTTGTGTTTGAGCTGAACCCGCCCCCGTAGCGATTTTCGAGAAACGCAGTCCCGCCTCAACTAACTCGTCGTCAGTGATCGTCGCCCCTCCATTCTCTGGAAGGTGTTCTTTCATGCCCCGTTCGCGTCTCACCCGCAGAACGACTGGATTCACGCTGATCGAATTGCTGGTCGTCATCGCTATCATCGCAGTGCTGATTGGTCTCCTCCTCCCGGCAGTGCAGAAGGTTCGCGAAGCCGCTGCTCGCGCGAAATGTACCAATAACCTGAAACAACTCGGCATTGCCTGCCATGCCTATCACGACGTCAATGGGAGTACGCTCCCCGCGGGCGGCCTCATTCTGGGCAGCCCTTACACTGGCGACAAGGGAAGCTGGCTGTTCTACCTCGCTCCGTACTTCGAGCAGGGTGCCGCGTTCGCGACTGTCGGAAGCCTCGACGTGCCCGATGTCAGTTCCATGAGCGGGGCTATCCGGACCACGCAGCCAAAGAATCTGCTGTGCCCAAGCGACGGTTACTCGCCACCGTTCTTCACGGGTGGCGTTGGGTACTCTAACTACGCGGGCAGCGTTGGGCCGCAACAAGGGCGAAGTTACACCGGCTGTGCGGATCCCTGGACGCCCCTGTACTCCAACCGGCCCGACCTCGGTTACACGGCGTCGGGTGATATTTACGGTGGAACGCAGCCGAAGAACGTTCGAGGGATGTTCGGGAGTCGATATGGAGTCAAGATTAAGTTTTCTGACGTGACGGATGGCTTGAGCAACACCATCTTGGCCGGGGAAACGATTTCTGGCGAGCATCGGTACATGCGGCAAGCCACTGGCTGGGCCGGTGGTGGCGGTGACCTGTCACAGCTTGCTATCACCATCATTCCGATCAACACCCGCACGCCTGATGGTCCGATCAACCCCTGCAATGGGCCGTCCGGCGACGCGGTGATGGGGAACTGGTCGTATTCGATTGGGTTCAAGTCGCTCCACACCAACGGAGCGAACTTCGTGTTTGGCGACGGGGCGGTTCGGTTCTTGAACCAGAACATCAACATGGACACGTATCAGTTGCTCGGCTGCAAGAGTGACGGCCACGTCATCGACGGCACCCAGTATTGATCCCTTCATGAACTGTTGGTGATGTCCAGTTTTGGCGGCACCGGCATTCTTGCCGGTGTTCCCGGACCCAGTCGCTCATCCATTCGCATTGGAGATCAGTTCGATGTTGCGGTCGCTTCGCGTACTCGCTTTGAGTTTTCTCGGCTGCGTGATCCTGTTGTCCGTCGGCTGCAACAGAGGAGGGCTCGTCCCGATTGAGGGGCGAATCACTGTTGATGGCATGCCCGTGGCGGAAGGAACCTCAGTGCTTCTTGCTCCGCTCGGAGATTACAAACCCGCACACGGGAAGACGGGAGCCGACGGTGTGTTCCGCGTTTACACCAACGTTCCCGGCGACGGCGTGATGCCTGGGGAATATCGAGTGGTGTTGGTGAACTCCATGAACGCGATCCCTTTGCCAGATCACGAAGTGACCCGTGAGGATGACCCGGCTTACCTCGCATATCTGAAAAAAGTGGAAGACTTCAAGAAACGACCGCCGACGAAGGGCATGTTGCCGATCTTGTACAGCGCTCCGCAGACGACGCCACTTCGCTGGAAGATTCCGGACGATGGCGTCTTCATGAAGTTGGAACTGCAGAGCGGAGCCCCGGCCAAGTGAACCCGGCCAAGTGAACGGCGCCGACAGTGATGAAAACCGGATTTCGACATTCCATTGGGTGCAGCAAAGAAGTGACTCGCCGACGTGCGATCCGATTCGGTGTCATTCTGGTCGCTGTGGCCGGGCTGGCCACGGCGTACTTTGTGTGGTGGCGTCCACCGCCGCCCGCGGAGCAGTTGCGAACTGGTCGGGCCGCTCTCGCCGCGGGTGACAACGCAACTGCTGCGAAGATCGCGGAATCGCTCTCGGCGAAGTATCCCGATCACGCACGCATCCTGAAGGCCGACATTCAACTTCAGCAAGGCGATCCCAAAAACGCTCTGTTTCACCTGAACAAAGTCGAAGACAAGGGCGAACTGCGACGCGAAGCGGCTGCGCTCGCAGGGCGGTGTTTGCTCCAACTCCAAAATCTCCCCGAAGCCGAACGAGCCTTTCAGTTCGTGCTTTCCGAACAGCCCGACAACATCGACGGTCACCGTGGTCTTGCTGCTGTCTATTACGATCAGGGGGCACTGCTGAAGTGTCTGCACCACCTCGGGGAAGTCGCGAGACTCGACCCGATGGATGCGCGACCACACCGCATGATGGGCTACATTCACACGGACCTTGAAGCGCGACCCGAAGCAATCGAAAACTATCGCGCTGCACTCGCGCGATCGCTCAACCCGACGGCAGCAAGCGAAGTTCGCGAAGAACTCGCCGAGCAGTTGGTGAAGCTCGGTCAACCCGCTGCGGCACTGGAAACTCTTGGACAGGTTGCCGGTGGTGAATCGCCACGAGGCACAGCCGCTCGCGCGGAAGCTGAGTGGTCGCTGGGTCGCACGGCAGACGCGGTCACTCGTCTGGATGCCGCGATCAAGACACATCCCGAATCGCTTCCGTTGCTGCGACTTCGCGGAAAGCTGTATGCCGAGGCTGGCGAGTGGGAACACGCGGCTGCGATGCTCGAACGTGCGGTGAAGGCAGACGCGACCGACTTGATCTCGCTGCATCATCTGGCGATGGCATACGAGCGGCTGAAACGACCCGCAGATGCGGAACGAATTCGTAAGCAGCACGAGACGACGAAGGAATCGTTGGGGACACTGACGACGCTGAACCGCGAGGCCGACGCTCGCCCGTGGGATCCCGGAGTGCGGTTGAAACTGGCCGATGTGTGCGAGAGCTTGGGGAAGCCTCAACTCGCGGCGATGTGGCGACGTGCGGCCGAGGCGGGTGCGGTTCGGTCTGGGAACGTGCCGTGATTCGCGAGATCAAAGCAAAGACAGTTCTAACCACAGAGGCACAGAGACACAGAGAAGACCGAGAAAGCAATGTTTGAAGACAACTCTTCTCTCTTGTTTTCTCTGTGCCTCTGTGCCTCTGTGGTTCAATCTCTTCTCTGATTATCGAGTCGCTGACCCGAACGGCTCGGCAGTCATAAACTACCCCCGTGGCTCGTTCCGAATTCGTCCGGAGGCCTGCATTCCGTAGGGGTACACGATGCCCGCACCGGTTCACGTTTCCACGCATCCGCTGATTCAAGACAAGCTCGCACGTCTGCGTGACATCGCGACGAAGCCGCCGGAGTTTCGCGCTTTGGTCGCTGCGATTGCCCGGGCTCTGTTCTTCGAGGCCACTCGCGAGGTGTCCCTGCGACCTGTCGAGGTTACGACGCCGCTGACCACAATGACGTGCCTGAAGGTGGCCGAGAAAATCGGTCTGGTGCCGGTGTTGCGGGCGGGTCTTGGCATGGCCGACGCGATGCTCGAAGCATTACCCGAAGCAGCCGTGTGGCATCTCGGGCTGTACCGCGATCATGTGACGCTGAAGCCGGTGACGTACTACAACAAGTTGCCGGCGCAGCCGAACATGGACCTGGGAATCGTACTCGATCCGATGCTCGCGACCGGCGGCAGTGCGATTGCAGCCATCGACATCGTGAAGAAAGCGGGTACGCCAAAGGTGGCCTTCGTGGGAATCCTTGGGGCACCGGAAGGGGTCGCGGCGCTTCAGGCAGCGCACCCGGATGTGCCGTTATTCCTGGCAGCTCTCGATTTGCGTCTGAATGAGGTGGGCTACATTGTCCCCGGTCTCGGCGACGCCGGGGATCGGCAGTTTGGAACCGTGTGAGTATTTGCCCCGAAGGGGCAGGACAACATAGCCCGGGGCAAGACTGCGAAGCTGTCGCCGCCCCGGGACTAACCACGAAAACGCATGCACCCTGAAAGGGTGCGACACACGTTTGCGGTCCTGCGATGAGCCTCGGTTCTTGTCCCACCCTTTCAGGGTGGATCATTGGATTTGTGCTGTTCCCAGGGCTGCGACGGCTTTGCCGTCTTGCCCTGGGCTAAGTTGCACCGCCCCTTCAGGGCGAAGACAAACGACAATGGCGATCGTGGGGCGACACACTCACTACTTCAAAGCCTTCACCCACGCCTCGAATCCCTTGAACTGAGCATCGACCGAGGTTTGCGGGCCGCTCATGCGAATGTACGTCGCCGATCCGTCTTTCTCCGCGACGATCACCCACACAACGCGATAGTTGTCGAGCAGCATTTCTTTCGAGGTCGGATCCTGGGGACGTTCCTTGTACTTCCAGGTGCCGCTCACGTCGAGAACGGAAACCGTCGCGCCCTTCACGTCCCACTTGCTCGTCTTGGCGACGTCTTCGAGAGTCTTGCCTTCCGGCGGAACGAACTGCGTCTTCCAGCGGGGGAAACTCTTCTCCGCAGACGGGCTTTCCGGCGACACGATCACCTCGGAGCCTGGCAAATCCTTCACTTCAGGAAGCCGAAATTGGAAGGAACGCAGCAGATTCGAGGGTTTCTCTTTCTTCCAGTCGGCGGGCGTGGTCGCTTTGAAACCGCCGACATCAACGACGGTACCCTTGTCCTGGGCGTTCGCCATGAGCGGTAACGCGATGAACAACGCAACAACTGCAACGGAACGCATGGGGAGTTCTCCGGGAAAGTAGATGCCAAGACCACGGCACCGATTCGACGTATCATCGCCGAGCAAGGTTCCGCTGGAAACCGTTTTCTTCCGGAGTGTTCAGTCCGCGATCAACACCGGACGACAGAACGCACCGCTGAAGCCACGGAAGTTCACGGGCAAGCCCATGTATCGCACCGGTTGAGGCAACGCGAACGCTTCCTCAGGGAAATGCAGTTCTTCGACCACCCACACGCCCGCGCCGAGCAAGATGGTGTGAACGATTTCGTTGGTCGGGTTGGTGCAACCGCCGATGGAATAGTGGTCGATGCCGACGCCACGGATTCGCTTGTGAACGAGAAACGTGGCGCCGTCTTCGCTCAGGCACGGCGACTGTCGAAGCCATTCGTCGGTCTTCGCTCGCTTCTGGCCCCAACCGGTGCAGAGCAGAACAATCGAGTCGGTGAGTTCGGCGGGCAGCTTCGACCGCAGCATCTCGGCGGTGATGAGTGTGCTTTCGGCGATGCCCCGGAAGTCTGCGATGAACGCCGGCCCGCACCATGATTCCAGGGGGATGTCGTCGAGATTCGCGCCGCCTGCGATCTTATGAAGCGGAGCGTCAACGTGGCTTCCAGTGTGGCTCGCGATGGTGAGCACTTCGACACGCCAGCCTGAATCGGGATGGTCTTTGAGAATCTCGACCTGCACGGGTGGATGTGCGGGGCAGTTCGGGCTGTTGTGGAACACGGGCTGCGACAGGTCGATGAGACGCATCACGGAATCCTCGGGCACGCACGGCGGCCGAAGGGCATTCTAGCGAAGCGCTGCTGATGTGGATTCGATGGGAACGAGCCGCATGATTCCGAGCCGCCGGCCGCCAGGGTTCGTGCTCGTTTGCAGTTCGCCCGCAAAGCGTGCGATCGAAGTGGGGTCAGGGCTGAGACCGTAATCACGAAGGAGCAGCATCGCAGTTTTGTCGAGGATGGTGTCGTTCTTCGAGGCATCCCAGACAAGAATGGCAGACCCATGCACAGCGGGACGCGATGACATCGGCGTGCGAAGCACGGCGACGCTTGCTCCGGGGCACGCGAGGCGAAGATTGCCCGCGACTTGCGGCGAATCGCACACGATGCTTTCAGGGTGGACGTCCAATGCGCGAGCGACATCGACGGCGAGTTGATCCCGTGCCCGGAGTGACCGACCTTGCCGCAGCCAATCCGTTGTGCCGATCATTCCCGCACCGGCAACCATTCCCAGCACAACAACGCCGATCGTTGCCCACAGGCCGATCACTCGCTGCCGGGCGATGCGGGTGAAGTCGATTCGTGCGATGAGGAACGTCGGCAACAGGACCGCCAGCGGCGTGAACCAGTGCGCTTTGAAGCGGTTTCCACCCGCAAGCAGGACAACCACGACCGCTGTGAGCGCCCCCAGCAGCAACGCCCGACCGAGGAGCCGCGTTTCCGATGACGTATTCGCGTTCCGCCGAAAGACGTGTGGCGCGAACACCGCAAACACGACGAGCGTGACCGCACACGACGACGCCAACACGTCGCCCGCTGTGCTGAGCATCATTCCGAACGTGCGATCGGGGCGATCCGTGGTGAGCGAAAGCGTCATGCTTTCGGACAGTTCAGCACGGCTCGCCAGCACCCACGCGGCGTGCGGCAACACGATCGCAACGGTCACCGCGAGCGCAATCACGCCACGCCGCGACAACATCCACTGGCGATATACGGGCACCGTCAGCGATGCCAGCACCAACCCCGCAGCGAACGGAATGAACGTGTACTTGCTCAGTGTGCCGAGGCCAATGAGCGTTCCGACAACAACAGCCCATCGGAGTTCGCCGTTTCGCACAGCACGGATCAACGCCGCAACCGTGAACGCGGCCATCGCGCAGGCCATCGGCGTGTTCGTCTTGTCGAGCACGAAATCCCAGCACACCGCGGGCACGAGTAGAGCGCTTGCCGCAGCGAGTGCCGCGCGTTCGTGGGTCGCCGTCAGCGCTCGACCGCAAGCGTATAACCCGATGTACATGAAACCGAGAATTGCGTAACGCACACCCAGAATCGTCGCGGTCGAAGGCCCGAACACAGTTCCCGCGACCCAGACGATCCACACGACGAGCGGCGGCTGTGCCCCGTATCCGAGCGACAGCACTTGCGAGAGCGCGAGTTGCTCGGATTCATCGAACATGAGGCTTTTCGCCACGAGCGAACGCAGCCCGGCGATGAGCAGCAGATAAACGCCAACGGCAGCAGGAAACCACAACCGTTCCAGGCTTCGCAGCGATGCAGCCGGCTGAATCAGTGAGCGGGTCAGTTCTCCGGACAACCGCATAGCGATCCCCGGTGAATGGTTCGCGTGTTCTCACTTGGGCAACGGCTCATCATTTATCGGTTATTCGGCATGTCCCTGTTGAAGGCGAAATACTGAGAACCCACGAGAACGCCATTGCGACAAACGCCAGCCCAAGGTTATGCTCCCGCCGCCATGCCCTCTGAAGGAATGACGGCCGTGCCGGATTCTATAAATTATGTGAGCTTTCTCCTGGTTCAAACTGCCAGACGAGTCGCGACCTTGGGGTCACGGTTCACGTTTTTCTCGTGATTGGTTGCAATCCCAGACTTGATTCCGTGAGGATCACGATGAAGACAGCTTCATCCAGAAATGTCCGTGGTTTTACGCTCATCGAACTGCTGGTCGTGATCGCGATTATCGCAATCCTCATCGGGTTGTTGCTGCCAGCGGTCCAGAAGGTCCGTGAAGCAGCGTCTCGGATGCAGTGCCAGAACAACCTGAAGCAGATGGGTCTGGCGCTCCACAACTTCCACGACGCTCGCACGAAGTTTCCACCGGGGCTCGATTGCAGTCTCGTGGGCGACTCGCGTGGCAGCTCGTTCTTCGTGTACATCCTGCCGTTCATCGAGCAAGGCCCGCTGCATGACAAATGGGTGTACACCAACGGTGGGGGCTACGCGAACGCCGCCAACAGCACCCTCGTTCAGAACCTCATCATCAAGACCTATAAGTGTCCTTCCAGTTCGCTGCCCGACCTTGGCGGCACGAGTGCATCGCTCACAACTGGCGGGATTCAGCAAGCCTGTTACGTGGGAATTTCCGGTGCGGTGAACGGCCTAATTCCGGGCTACGCCGACTCGCGAATCTCGAACGGAGCGAGCACGGCGGGTTGTTGCGGTGGCTCGACTATTTCCGGCGGCGGTGTTCTCTTCCCGTGGAGCGCCGTGACGCTCACGCAAATTACAGACGGCACGAGCAACACGATGTGCATCAGCGAGTGGTCCGAGTGGCTAAACAAAACCACCACGCCCGTTGATTGGCGTTCGACCCACGGCTGGCCGATGGGTGCGGGGCAAGGTGGGTCAATGAGCACCAACACGCCACCAAACTGGTACAACGGCGGCGACGTGCGAACCTTTAACCTGACCACGATCCGCTACGCGATCAACCAGATCAACGGCTGGTCGGGCGACTGTGGCGCGACAGGCGTGTGCTCGAATTACGGCAGCAACGGACCACTTCGTTCGCCGCACACAGGCGGTGTGAGCGCGGTCTTTGCCGACGGCTCGGTTCGCTTCCTCCAAACGTCCACGCCGCTCAATGTTCTCGCCGCACTCTCCATCCGCGACGATGGGCAAGTCGTGAACGGGCCGTGAGGTGATCGAAAACTGGCGAGCCACGGGGTTTATCCCCGTGGTTTTCTTTCCATCCATACTCACCGGATAACGGACACGATGTTTGCGAAGCGAGCCACTTTCGCGATTCTAGCTTTCGGACTGAGCCTGACCATTGGTTGCGGTTCGAAGGAACCTGTTCCTGTGGCCGTGACCGGAACTGTTCAGATGAACGGCAGGCCTCTGGAGTCTGGCACGATTACCTTCACGGCTCCGGACGGCAAACCACCCGCACAGGCCACGATCGCGAACGGTTCGTACTCGCTCCAGTCGCTTCCTGGGGAACGCCGTGTCGAGATTCGGCAGTATGTGGACGTGAAGAACAAGAAGGGGCCAGGTGGCGAACCCCTCACCGTGGACGTGATTCCGGTCAAGTACAATAACAACAGCACCCTGAAAGCGACGGTAACGGAAGCTGGCCCAAATCAGTTCGACTTCAAACTTGAAGGCAAATAATGTGCGGCCGCTCTTCCACAAATTAGGGCGACTATTCCGCCTGTTCCGGTTGAGAAAGGTCCACGGTTGAGTCGGGTCGCAGCAAAGCAACCGATCCGAGTAGGCGACGGTCATCTCCGACGCTCGGCAAGCGGTTCCGTGGACTGGAAGCCGGTCGAGTCATACGCCAAAATCCCATCTCACAAACGAGTTCTCACGGAACCAAGTGCGGGGGATGGGGATGAGCCACGACACAACGACGAAGCCCATGGGAGTCGCGAATCCGTCTCCTGTCACGCGGATGTGGGTCGTGATTCAGAAGTTGTCGCAGGCTCGCGATGGGTATAGCAGAGCCAAAACGGAGGACACTCGCGCCGTGCTGGCCGTAGACATCTCAGATCTCGTGACGCAACTCCGCACCCTGTCCGACGCACTTCTCGAAGAAACGCACCAACTTGAGCTTTGATGGGTTACGCGGCGCGGTTGCAGACGTGTGAAGTCAATTTGGCAGATTCCGATTGCCGAGGTTCATTACGCCCAGCACAACACAATCAGACATCCCAGTCTGTTGCTGCGTCAGCTAGAACCACCCACTGTCGTGGAGCTTCGTGTATGCCCATCCGAATCTCTCGTGCCACGTCGGTGATTGTCCACCAGGTGCCGCAGTCGGCCTCGGAGCGGTTCATCGCTCTTCAGGAAGACCTCACCCGCGCCGCGGAAGCGTTCCCTGGCTATCAGGCCACGGAAGTCTACCCGCCAGCCGAGGCGATGGGCACCGAGTGGGTGGTGGTCGTTCACTTCACGGATGCCCCCTCTCTCAAGGGCTGGCTCGATTCGCCTGTGCGGACCGAATGGATCGCGAAGGTGAACAAGGAGATCGGGACGTTCCGGGTGGAGGAATTGTCGAGTGGGTTCGGCGCGTGGTTCACCAAGCCGAACGCTGCTCCGCCGCCGGGTTGGAAGATGGTGCTGACCGTGCTGCTCGGGCTGTACCCGACGGTGATCTTTCTCACGCTGACAGTGGGGGAATATGTCACAAAACCGTGGGCTATGGCTCTCAGCATGTTGCTCGGCAACGCGTTGAGTGTCTCGATGCTTCAGTACCTGATTATGCCATTCTTGACGAAGGTGTTCGGGTGGTGGATCCATGCGAACGGCCCCAACGACGGCAAGAAGACTCTCGCGGGCGTTGGCATCATCGCGGCACTACTGGCCGTTCTCACGGGGATCTCTTACCTGCTCACACGATGAGTTTCGCCGCAAGCGGCGAAACGCTCACGCTGAGCGCTACGCCGCAAGCGGCGAAGACTGAAACCAATCACATCAGAACAACATCGTGAGGCGCAACGTCACTGCCAGCGCTCCAGGCGTGTTCGGCCGAATGCCGGGGTTCGGAATGTACGTGATCGCGGGCTGGAAGTACGCCCCCGGTCGAATCGCTGCCTGATAGTACCACTGCATCATCATTTCGTTCGATCGGAGCGCCTTGCCGGGAAGACTGGAGAACGCTCCCGCATTTGGGTCCGTATTCAGGAACGACCACGCCAAGCCGTAGCCAAACGAGTCGTTCTTGCGTCCGGGAATCAACCCGAACGCGGTCAGACCGCCACCAACATACTGCCGGAATGGCGAAACGTTCGTGTTGTTCGCACCGAGTTGGTAGTAGCCGCTGATGCCGCTGTTATCGACGCCTGGATTGCGGAACCACAATCGCTGCGAGCCGAAGATGTACACGCCATCGGCACCGTGTACCGTGCTCGTGTCCACGGCTTTGAGTGGCCCGCTTTGGTGCCAGACGCCGACCGCCACGATGCCAGGTTTCTTCTGCTCGCCGAGTCGGTAAGCGTACCCCGTTTCCGCGATGTTGAAGTAGTGCCCGTTGAACTGCGGTCCCATCAAGCCGGTCTGGTCGCCAGTGGCCAGCGAGCCATCGTAGACACCATAGTTGATGTACCACTGCTTCGTCGGCGTGAAGCTCATCGTGATGCCGGTCGCCGAGTTGTAGTAGCCTGGCAGAAATCCGAGCAGCGTTGGGTTCACGAAGATCGGCGTGAAGCCCACACCCGTGACAGACGGGATTCGTGCCGAGTCGTCGGTGACTGGCACCGGCTGGCTGACGTTGTTGAAGTCGTAGGTCGGGGCCATCTTGCCGGCGCGAATGATGAACTTGTCGCCGATCTCCTGGCGATACCACAACTGATACAGTTCCGAGCGGTTCAGCGGTGGGCGTCCCTGAATCGAGTCGAAGCCCTGCAAGCCACCCGAGAGGCCGTTGGTCGGCTGCCCGTTGAACTGAAGGAAGTCGATCCCGACCGAGCCGCCCTTCCAGGCACCGAGCTTTTCGGTGTCGAACGACAGATCAACCACCGCGAGGCTGTTCAAGCCCCAGTCTCCGGGCTTCAGACCGCCCGCGAGCACACCGCTCGCATCGCCGATCCACAAGCCACCGAGCCGGATGCCCGATTCCTTGTCGAAGCCGAGGAACTCGCCGAGCTTGCCGGTGCCCGTCAGGAAGTTCACGGCCGCCGGGTTACCGCTAATCGCCGCGCCTGGCGTGTCAGTGGGTGCGCCGCCCGGTGGGGTGGGTTCAGCGGCGGGAGCAGCGGGAGGCGATTGTCGCAACTCGCCATCGGCCTCGGGGACTTGTGCAAAAAGTGCCCCACAGCAGACGCTCCAGGCGACGCAAGCGAGCAGGATACGCAATTGGAGAGTCACTGTATCCCCACGAACGAAGTTACCGATTGTGAGGTTCGGGCAAACTGTATGATCGGTTCGAATGTGCGATGAGTTTAACCATTTTCCCGGAACGTCCAGGGGTGCGTGCTTCCCGCAAAGCTGGTATCTTGGGTGGGAACTCAAGATTCCCCACCCACGAGTACGCCCAATCATGGCCGTTGAACTTCCCATGGCACTGCAGGATCACGTTCGCGGCTCTTCGAGCGAGCTTCGTTTCTGGTTGAACGGCCGCGAAGTTCGCATTCCCAACCCGGACCCGACGGTGCTGCTGGTCGATTATCTCCGTGACAGCGGACTCACAGGCACGAAGGTCGGCTGTGGGCAGGGCGGCTGCGGTGCCTGCACCGTGATGATCTCGCGACGCACGCCGGAAGGCGTCGAACACCGGGCCGTGAACTCGTGCCTGCGACCGCTCGCGGCAGTGGCCGGCGATCACGTTTCGACCACCGAGGGCATCGGCAGTCCCATCGACGGACTCGACCCCGTTCAGCACAAGATCGCGTTGCACAACGGCACGCAGTGCGGCTTCTGCACGCCGGGCTTCGTGATGACGATGCACTCGTATCTGCGGGATCACCCGACGCCGACGAAGCAAGAAGTCGAGAACATCTTCGGCGGGAATCTGTGTCGCTGCACGGGCTATCGACCCATCCTCGACGGCTGCGGCACGTTCGCGACCAACGGCAGCGCCGGCATCAGCAAGCCGTGCGAGGTCGATCCGTTCTTCCCATTGAAGGTGCGGTCGGAAGCGAAGCCGGTGGAAGTGCCGAAAGCGGAAACGGAACGCCTGCACTTCGAGGCACGCGGCACGCACTGGTTTCGACCCAGCACGCTCGCCGAAGCTGTCAAGTTGAAGGGCAGTGCCAGCGAGACGTTCGGCCGCGATCAAGTAAAGCCGATCGTCGGCAACACCGCCAGCGGTATCTACCCGGACGAAGTCGCACGCTGCATCATCGACATCGCCCACATCCCCGAGCTGAACGGCTTAAAGGCCGCGAGCGATGGGCTGCTCGTGGGAACGGCCGTCTCGATTCAGAACATGATCGAGTTCGCGGAGAAGCAGATTGCCAAGCTTTCCGCCGAGCAGTCGGCAGGCTTGAACGAACTGGTCAGGCACGCGACCTTCCTCGCGGGTCTGCAAGTGCGGTCGGCGGGCAGTGTCGGCGGCAACCTGTTCATCACGAAGAGCCACACACGCGGCCATCACCCGTTCCCGTCGGACCTGTTCACGGTGCTGACGGCCCTGGGAACGACGGTCACGATTGCGTCATCGACCTACCCCGGTGGCAGCAAGAAGTTCGAGCTGAACGACATCCCCGCGACGCAAGAATTGCCAGCCGACTCGCTGTGGGTGGAACTGCACATCCCGTTCACGAAGAAGGGCGAGTTCGTGCAGACGCACCGCGTCGCGCGTCGTCCGCAGATGTCGCACCCGATCGTGAACGCCGGCTTCCGCTGCCGACTCGATGCGAGTGGTAAGGTCGAGGAAGCCGTGATCGTTTACGGCGGCCTGACCAACTGCAACGGCCGACTCCCGCAGACCGAGAAAGCACTGCTTGGCAAGCCGTGGAACGCTGACACGCTGAAGTCCACGCTCGCAGCGCTCGACAAGGAAGTGTCGGCGTTCTCGCAGGAAACCGACGCCGAGAACTTCACCGGTGCGTATCGCGGTCAGTTGGCCCGCGGGTTCTTCTACAAGTACTTCGTACACGTCGCCGATCGCCTCAACCCCGGCTCCGTCGATGCGAAGAATCGCAGTGCCACGGTTCACCCCGAACGCCCCGTCTCACGCGGCGAACACCAGTTCTCGACCGATGCAGGCGTCACGCCACTGACGCGACCCATTGCGAAGCGTGCGGGCTTCAGCCAGGCGGCGGGCGAGATCCGCTATCCAATCGACGAGCCGGTTCCGCCGAACGGATTCCAGGGCGTCGTGGTTCCGAGCACACACGCACACGCGAAGTTCAAGTTCAGCAAGCCGCTCGCCGACTTGGAAGCGGAACTCAGCAGCAAGTTCCCCGGCTTCGTGGCTCTGGTGACGGCCGACGACATTCCGGGTGCGAAGTTGATCGGTCTCGGCGGCGACGACCCGATCCTCTTCGATGGCGTCGCAACTTGCATCGGTGCGCCGATCGCGCTGGCTGTCGCGAACGATCGCCGCACCGCCGAGGAAGCCGCGGAATATGTCGGTGCTGAGTGTGTCGTGTACGAAGACCTGCCAGCGATCGTCACGCTCGAAGACGCCATCGCGAAGAAGTCGATCATGCCGGCGGTGTCGAGCATGCACCCGGCTGCGGACGGTCGCCATGTCGTCGTGACCCGCGAAGGCAGCGACATCGGATGGATCGAGAATCCGACGACGCCACTTCCCGGAACGACGGTGTTCTCCGGCGGGCTGCAAACCGGCGCACAGGCTCACTTCTACATGGAGCCGATGTGCGCGATGGCCGTGCCCGGCATGTACGATCAGATGGCGATCTACAGCTCGACGCAGAACCCCAACGGCGACCAGGGGCAGATTGCTCGCGTGCTCGGCGTGAAGGCAAATCAGATCACGATTCTGTTGGAGCAAATCGGCGGCGGCTTCGGCGGCAAGCAGAACCGGGCGGTGTTCCCCGCGGCGATTGCGGCCATTGCGGCTCGCCGACTTCGCAAGCCCGTTCGCGTGGCCTTCGACCGCGAAATGGACATGCACTATGTCGGCAAACGGCACCCGTATCGCGGCGAGTATCACGTCGCTTACGCCGACGACGGCACCGTGAAGGGCATGAAGCTCGACTACTGTTCCGACGGCGGCAACACCATCGACATCTCGTTCGCGGTGCTGAAGGGCAGCGTGATGATGTCCGACGGCTGCTACGGCGTGCCGACGTTCCAGGCTGGCGGCACGGTCTACAAAACGCACAAGGCGAGCAACACCGCGTTCCGCACGTTCGGGCAAGTTCAACCGCACATGATTCAGGAAGAGGCGATCGAACGGGTCGCGTTCGAGTTGAGCCAACGCCTCGGGAAGAAGGTGCGAGCCGAGGAGATTCGCCGCAAGAATATGTACCCGTCGGCGGGCTTCGAGAACGCGGCCAGCACGCACTTCGGGCAACCGCTGTGGTTCTGCGACTTGCGGGAACGCTGGGATCGCCACTACGCCGCGTCGCAGTTCGAGGAACGCAGCAAGGAGGTCGAGGAGTTCAACAAGAACAACCGCTGGCGGAAACGCGGCATCTCGATGACCTCGCTGAAGTACGGCATCGGCTTCAAGCAACTCGCGGCGTTGAACACGTCGAGTGCGGTGGTGCAGATCAACAAGGACGACGGCTCAGTGACGATCGTTCACGGCGGCGTCGAGATGGGTCAGGGGCTTCACACGAAGATCGCTCAGGTTGCGGCGAAGGAGCTGGGCATCGGGCTGGAGTTCGTCCGCGTGACGGGCAACAACACCGACACGATCAACAACGCAGCACCGACCGCAGCTTCGACCGGCTTCGACCTCAACGGCGGCGCTGTCGCTGCGGCGTGTCGCGTTCTCAAGGGTCGGCTCGATGCGTTCTGCGAGGCATACGACTCGGAGTTGAAGGCGGCCGGCATCGACTGGCGCAAGGAATGGCGGGACTGCTGGCCGAAGATGGTGTTGCAGGCGTGGCTGAAGCGAGTGCCGCTGATCTCGGCGGAGATGTTCAAGGCACCGCACTACGAGCAACCGGTCGAGAACTTCCCACGCGGCAAGTTCTTCGCGTACTTCGCGTATGGCTTCTCCGTGTCGGAAGTGGAAATCGACGTGCTGACCGGCGAGCACACGGTGCTGCGGGCCGACCTGCTCTATGACGCGGGACAGTCGCCGAACCCGGCCATTGACATCGGCCAAATCGAGGGCGGCTACGTGCAGGGGCTTGGTTTCATGACGACCGAAGAGATCATCTACGACGACGGCGGCAAGCTCATCACGGATAACATCTGGTCGTACAAGCCGCCGTGCTCGAAGTCGATTCCGCTGGACATGCGGGTCGCACTCGCAGACACCGATCCGGTGTCGCGGGCGGCACAGGAGAAGGCCGGCTTGCTGGCGGTGGCGGCGTCGAAGTCGGCAGCGGAGCCGACGCTGTCGCTGGGCGTGTCGGCGTACTTCGCGATCAAGCAGGCCGTGCGTGCGGCTCGCCTGGAACAGACAGGCAAAGAGGAGTGGGTGCGGCTGGATGTGCCCGCGACGTGTCAGCGCATTCAGCAAGGCTGTGCGGTGTCGGTCGAGAAAATGACGCTGTGATTGAGGCGAGCGTCGAGGCGTCAGCCTGTTTTGGAACGCTCGGTGATAATCCCAAACACCGTCGGGCTGACGCCTCGACGCTCACTCACACGACTGGGATCACTTATGGCCGAGCGGACATTGTGGGCGACGCTGGAACGAGTGCTGGCCAGCGGTCTACGATGTGCGGTCTGCACGGTCGTCGAAACACGTGGCTCGACGCCGCAAAAAGCCGGTGCTGCGATGCTCGTCTTCCCCGACGGCACGCAGACCGGCACGCTCGGCGGCGGATGCGTCGAGGCCGAAGTGCGACGGCGTGCGCTCGCGGGCTTGGCTGAAGGCGTCGGGCACGCTTCACTTCACACGTTCCTTCTCGACAACGATTACGGCTGGGATGATGGCCTCATCTGCGGCGGTCGCATGACCGTGCTCGCTGATCCTGTCGAACCCACCGATGGCGACTACTTCAGGCGATTGCGTGAAGCCGCGGAATCTGGCACAGGCTTCACGGAAGTGGTCGCGCTTGCGAACAATTCGGCTGGTGAACTGCCCGGCTCGCGGCATCTCTTCGCAACTGATGGCACCCTCACGGCATCGCGGCCGGAGCCGCCAGTGAATGTCGCGGCGTTGAATTCGGCACTGGCTCCGGCTGGCCTGACGCGACCGCAGCCAGGAGTGCGAGGCGGGTTGGCGGTGCTGCCAGATTATCCGCGAGTGCGGCTGCTGATCGTCGGCGGCGGACACGTTGGGCAGGCTGTCGCGGCACTGGCGACCGATTGCGACTTCGAGGTATGGGTACTCGACGATCGCGAATCTGTCGTGAGCGAGGAGCGATTCCCGAAAGCGACTCGCCGACTCTCTGGTGTGTTCGGCAAGACGCTCGCAGATGTGGTGCCCGAGATCACGCCGACGACGTACTGTTTGATCGTCACTCGCGGCCACAACCACGACGAAGAGGCGTTGTTCCATCTTGCTCCGACACCGGCGGCATACGTCGGCATGATCGGCAGCAAACGGAAAGTGCGGCTCATCTACGACGATCTGCTGGCGAAGGGCATCTCAGAGGAATCGCTGGCACGAGTGCGGGCGCCGGTTGGGCTGCCGATCGGTTCGCGTTCCGTGCCTGAGATCGCTGTGAGCATCCTGGCTGAGTTGATCGCGTTTCGCAACGGTGCGACAGACCTCATTTCCACCAACACGAACGACTCATGCTCCATTTCCGGCTGAAGCCTTCGACGATTCCCGAGGCGGGCGTCGGCGTGTTTGCGACGACAAACATTCCGCAAGGGACGATGCTCCGCGAGCTGTTCGGCGACGATGATGTTCGGCGGCTGTCGTGGGAAGAGTTCGCGGCGTGGGATGTGCCCGAAGATGTGAAGGAACACTACGTCACGCGGTACGAAACCGAATGCTTCGTGCCGAAGGATCTCAACCGCATGAGCGTTGGCTGGTATCTGAACGATTCCGAAACGCCGAACGTCGCCCACGACGCCAACTACAACTATTTCGCGCTCAGGGATATCGCGATGGGGGAAGAGTTGCTGATCCGTTACGACGATCTGTAGCAACGAACTGAGCCGAATAAGGCTCGCCTTCGGAAGTGTTGATTCTGCCGTAATTCGAGAGCGGGATAGGGGAGTCGAACCCCTTTCACAGCCTTGGGAAGGCTGGGCACGACCGGTATACCAATCCCGCAACAAAGGCGATTCTAACAACCATCATCCCGCGTTCAAGTCCTCTTCGTTTCGGAATCTGCTGGGAGGTGTGCCGCTTGAATCCGGAGGAATGCTCGTTGGTTCCGTGGGGCTCGCATCGCAGCGAAAATTCGCAAGCGATTTGGGCGGCATGTGATGCGGCGAACAGCGTCATTCTGATAGAGTTTCTTCCGGACGAGAGTGGATGGTTCCGGACCTGAAATGGTGATTCCGGGTCTGAAATGGTTGGTTCCGGACGTGGGGTGGGGATGTGGTCCGGAATCAAATTGCGACACACTTCGCGGGAGATCGCATGGGAGATCGGCTGGCCGCGTGGGTCTCGGGTATCGCGGATCGCGTGTTCGGGCCAGTCTTCACGCTCGACGCCACCCGTGTCGGTCGGCGACTCTCCACGTTCCTCATTCGCTGGGCGTTCCTGCTCATCGTCTTCGCCGTTTTGGGGCTGTTCTACTCCGACTGGCACCGCGACCTCAGCACAAACAGAGGCGTCGTGCATCCGAGCGTTCTCACCCGATTCGCGGAGAACTTCTTCTGGGTTTACTCGGCCACGCAGTTCCTCATCATCGCCACGCTCACGCCCGCGTTCACCGCCGGTGCTATCACCGACGAGAAGGAACGCAAGACGCTCCATTTTCTGCTCGTCACCGATCTCACCGGGCGTGAAATCGTCTTCGGCAAACTCGCGGCGCGTATCGGGGCGTTGCTCACGCTTGTCATCGCCGGGTTGCCGATCGTGTCGTTTCTGCAATTCTTCGGGGGCATCGAACCGCTGTTGTTGCTCGTCAGCGTCAGCATGACCAGCATCAGCGTTGTGTCGCTCACGGCGGTGAGCATGGCCGCGTCGGTGCTGATGGCACGCACACGCGACGCCTTGCTGCTCGCGTACGCTGTGCCTGCGGCCTACGTGTACCTTTCGGTCTCGGCGTTGAGTGGATTCAGCCGATCCTCCGATCCGGAGTTGCGTGCCTTGGCCGAGGCATTCTCGGTGGGGAATCCGTTCTATGTCGCGGATAAGCTGGACCGAGGGATTGTCGGAGAGATCCCGTCGGTAGCGGTGTGGTACGTCGTGTTTCATGCGGTGGTGGCGGTTGTGGGAATTGCGTTCGCAGCGTTGCGGATCCGTGCGGCTGTTCGGCGAGAAGGTGCGGCCGCGACTGCACCAAAGGGAAGACCTGCACGGATGCTCGCGTGGGTACTGGGTAAACGCAGCAAGGCCCGCCATCATCCGCGAGTGAGCGATCAGCCGATTGCATGGCGAGAAATGCATGTCGAACCCGGCAGCAGCGCGGGCCTCTTCCACCGACTGTTCACGATCGGCATCCTGGCCGCGATCTTCCTGCCGTTCCTCGGATATATCGGCGAGTTGCTGTTCTACGATTCGTCATATTACTCCCGCTATGCCCGCGGTTCATGGACACGGTTTCAGGAAGACACAAAAGTCTGGGTGTGTGCGGTGACGTGCGTGTTCGGCCTCCTGATGATGCTGCGGGCGACCGTTCGCGGCGCGTCATCGGTTGCGGGGGAACGCGACCGCGATACCTGGGTGAGCTTGATCGGCACATCGCTGAGCGTGAGGGAAATCTTGCACGGGAAGTGGGCCGGTTGCGTTTGGGGTCAGCGGGACGCGATGATTCTGCTCGGTGTGGTGTGGACCATTGGCGTTGTGACATTCTCGATCAATCCGCTTGCACTCATTCCCACTGCCGTAGCGTTGGGGGCGTATCTGAATGCGTTCGCGTGGCTCGGCATCTGGTGTTCCGCGTCGGCTCGCAGTTCGCGGATTGCGATTGGTCATGCGGTGCCTTACGCGTTGTTCCTCGGCGGCGGCTACTGGTTCGTCTTGGGATGCTGTTGTGCGGGGGCCTCATTCGGAATGCGAGGAGGGGATGGCGAAGTATTGCTGATTCCCATGGGGTTCGTCGCGGGATTGACTCCCGCGATCTCGCTTGCCTTAACGCCCGCGATCGGCCTTGAAGTGCTGCACGATATGCCCTCCCGTTCATGGGGTGGCGCCTTTGCATACGCGCTGGGTATGGGGCTTGGGATCGTTGGTTGGATGTGGCTTGCGGCGGTCTGGGCCGATAGCGCTCACGACAAGTTCGCGCACGAAGCCAACCGAGATGAAGAAATCCCTGGGGCTACGCCACGCCGTCCGATCTACGGACCGCATCGGGCAACCCTTCACGATAGCTCGGATACCGAGGACTCCACCTGAGCAGGCCGCGTGCTGTGCGGTTCGAGATGCGTCGGTTCGCGGTACCCGGTTCCGGTCGCTGATCGAACTTCGCGGGCACTGCAGCAAGCAACTCCGCGAGCAGCGTGTAGAACGCTCGCCGTGTCGGGGCTTCGTCGTCAGCGATGTTGAAAGTTGATAGCGAAGCAAGACCCCTCCCCAACCCCTCCCCCAAGGGGAGAGGGGCTAAATCTTGCTCCCCCTTCCTTCTTAGGGAAGGGGGTTGGGGGGTTAGGTTTCCGGCCGCTTCGGCAGCGAGAACCGCATCGGCTCCGTCATCGACGTGAATGAGATTCAACCAGCGGTCGGCGTCGCCCACGAGCGGTTCGCCGTTCAGGATCGGCTGTTTGCGAAGCAGGCGATTCGGGCCATAGATGCCCGCGAACCGCAGGATGATCGCATCTGGGCGGCGTGATCGCAACAACCTCTCGGCTTCGAGAACCACCCGGCCTGACTCTTCGAGCGGTTCCGTGGCGCTGCTTTCATCGACGAGTTCGCCATCGGTCTGGCCGTAGACGCCCGTGCTTGAAACGTAAATGAATCGCTCGCACTTCGGCAACGCATCCAGCACGTGCCCCAATCCTTCCACGTAGACCGAACGCATGCATTTCCCCGCGGAACGATCCATGCCAACGGCGTACAGCACGGTCGATGCTGCGGGCAGATTCTGGAGGCTGACGGGGTCGAGGACATCGCCGATGACTGGCGTGATCCCGAGTGCCGTGAGCGTGTCGCTGTTCCTGCGTGTGAGAGCTGCGACCGGCCGCCCGGCAGCAAGCCAGCGAGCCGCGACGCGACGACCAAGGTAGCCGCAACCGATGATGAGCGAAGGGATCACAGGCTGGTTCCTTGGTTCTGGTTCTGGGGGCTCATTCGTTCTTTCAGCAGGTCGCGAATCTCGGTCAGCAGTTTCTCCGTCGGTGTCGGTTCCGGAGGTGGGGCGGCTTTTTCATCCTTCAGCACGTACTTGTGCAACGTGTTGATTCCCTTCACCACGAGGAACATACAGAAACCGATGACGATGAAGTTTATCACCGCCTGCAGGAACGCTCCCCAGCCAAGCGATGCGTTGCCGTAGAGGTGCCAACGCATCCCCGAAACGTTGACGCCGCCGGTAATCACCCCGACCACGGGCATGAACAACTCGGCCACAATTGAATCGACAACCTTCGTGAACGCAGCGCCAATCACCACGCCAACCGCCAGATCGACGACGTTCCCCCGCAGGATAAACTTCTTGAACTCTTCCAGAACCGCCATGACGATTTCTCCTGATGAATCGTGAACAAGGCTGTTGTAGGCCGAAAACCCCCACCTCAACCAAGAGGTTGGGACTCTCGAAAGAGCCGACTAACGCTTGACTTCGGACATCCGTAGCGCGAAAACGGAAGTGTATCCGACCCGCCCTTCGAGGTAACCCAATGCCACGCATCGCGCTGGCCGCTGGCCTGCTCGTGTTCGCCTTCGCGAGTCCCGTTTGGGCCGCCGGCCCATACGACGACCTCCTGAAACACACGTCCCCGAACACAAACACACTCGTTCTGATCGACGTGAAGAGCGCCTTCTCAAGCACTCTCGCGAAGGCCGAGAAGTGGGTCGAGAAGACCAAGACCGATAACTCGAACGCACTGGGCTTCATCCCGCCGGATGCCGAAACGGTGGTTATCGGAGCTGAGATCAACCTGAATACACTGGTCCGCGACTTCCAGGTTGGGTTGGTGAAGGTTTCGCACAACGTCCCCGAGATGGCGGAATTGGCCAAACAAGAAGGTGGCACTGTCGATGAAATCGCCTCACGGCTCGCCGTGCTGTCGCCTCGGAATGTGTACTTCACCACGCTGCCGGGTGCGCAGTTCGTCGCGGTTTACCCTGCCGATCGACAGTACACCGCTCGCTATTTGCGGGCAGTCAAAGCGAACAAGACTGGCCAAGTCTCGCCGTATCTTGCCAATGCAGTCAACAAGGCGACAGGAAGCACTGTCACCATCGCGGTCGATCTCGAAGACGTGCTGGATAAGACGTTGTTGAAGATCTCACTCAGGGCAAGTCCTTCCGTGGCGAAGGTCAAAACAGCGGATATCGATCTGCTGTCGTCGTTCATGTCCGGAACGAAAGGAATGACGTTTTCCGCCAAGATCAACGATCAGATCACGGGCAGCATCACGGTCGAGTTCATTGGCGATCCCACCGATTTCCGCCGGACGCTGCCCGATCTGTTCCGCGAACTGCTCGAAGGGCAAGGCATCGCGATCTCCGGCTTCGGGAACTGGGAAGCGAAGTTCACCCAAACAACGATGACGCTTTCCGGGCCGCTCTCGACTCCCGATTTGAAGCGGATTCTGTCGCTGTTTGCGTTCCCGCAACTGACGGGCGAACCCGATCCGAAGGTCAAGGGCAATGAAATCAGCACCGACATGACGCGGCGTTATCTGATGGCGATTGATACGATTGTCGCGACAACGAAAGAGATGCAGAAAAGCCCGGACTACAACAAGATGGCAACCTGGCACGACAAGGCCGCTGACCAGATCGACCAACTGAGCCGGCGGAACGTGGACCCAATCGCAGCGGATGCGGCGTATCAGACAGCGCGACGACTGCGAGCGGTGGCACAGAGCCTTCGCGGAGTGCCGATCGACAAGAAGGCGCTGGAGAGCCAGGAATACTACTACACGACGGGTGGTGGCTACTCGGCTGGCATCGGCGGCGGTTGGTTCGGCTGGCGACCGTATATCTACAACAACCCGTCGTACACCACCACGAACATTCCGGAGATTCAGGCGAAGATCGCGAAGCTCGTCGCGGACGACGAGAAGGAGCGATTGTCG